>JAGBPB010000036.1 GCA_017633615.1 Bacteroidaceae bacterium
ACCGGCAAGCCCAAGCTGGAGGTTCATTTCCTTGGTATAGGTATCCGCAAGCAGCAGACCGCACGCTTGGTATTCACATCAAAGACCGGCCGTGGTATCAAGGCAACCGTTGTTGACCTGGGTAACCGTTTCCGTCTTATCACCAGCGAGGTTGAGTGCATCGAGCCCAAACCGATGCCCAAACTGCCGGTTGCATCGGCCCTCTGGGTTCCGCAGCCCACATTCGAGATTGGCGCAGGCGCATGGATACTGGCAGGTGGCACACACCACAGTGCTTTCTCATATGATATCACTGCCGAGTATTGGGAGGACTTTGCCGAGATGTGCGGTATAGAGTACATCGGTATCGACAAGAACACCACCATCAGCGGTTTCAAGCAGCAGCTCAGAAACAACGAGGTTTATTACATGCTCAACAAAGCACTCAAGTAATTATGGCATACGATCCCAAATCAGTTATAGAAAAAGGACAGGCCATTCTCGGTATCGAGTTTGGTTCGACCCGCATCAAGGCTGTGCTCATAGACCCCGAATACAAGCCGATTGCCCAAGGTAGTCATACATGGGAGAACCAACTTGTGAACGGTCTGTGGACATACAGCGTTGAGAGCATATGGTTCGGCCTGCAGGACTGCTACGCTGACCTGCGCAAGAACGTGCTCAAGCAGTACGAGGTTGAGATTGAGAACCTGGCTGCAATAGGCATCAGTGCTATGATGCACGGTTACATGCCTTTTGACAAGCACGGTGACATTCTGGTGCCTTTCCGCACCTGGCGTAACACCAACACAGGCAAGGCAGCCGCTGAGCTGTCTGACCTGTTTGTGTTCAACGTGCCTCTGCGCTGGAGCATTTCACATCTGTATCAGGCTATCCTGGACAATGAGCCGCACGTTAAGGATATTGATTTCCTGACCACTCTGGCAGGTTTCATCCACTGGCAACTCACCGGCAAGAGAGTTCTTGGTGTAGGTGATGCATCAGGTATGATTCCCGTTGACCCCGCAACCAAGACTTACAATGCCACTATGGTTGAGAAGTTTGACAAGCTGATTGCCACCAAGGGTTATCCCTGGAAGTTGCTTGACATTCTGCCCAAGTCACTTGACGCAGGTCAGGATGCAGGTGTTCTGACCGAGGCTGGCGCACGCAAGCTGGATATTACCGGTCACCTTAAACCGGGTGCTCCCATCTGTCCTCCTGAGGGCGATGCAGGCACAGGTATGGTGGCTACAAACGCAGTGCGTCCGCGCACGGGTAACGTATCGGCCGGAACATCATCATTCTCAATGATCGTGCTTGAGAAGGATCTCAAGAAGCCTCATGAGGTAATTGATATCGTTACTACCCCTGATGGCAGCCCCGTGGCTATGGTTCACTGCAACAACTGCACAAGTGACCTGAACGCATGGGTTAACCTGTTCAAGGAGTTTGAGGAGATTATGGGCATTCCCGTTGATATGGGACAGCTCTTTACCAACCTGTTCAATGTAGCACTCAAGGGTAATCCTGACTGCGGCGGCATAATGAGTTACAACTATGTATCAGGTGAGCCTGTTACCGGTTTTGCCGATGGTCGCCCGCTGTTTGTACGCTCAGCAAATGACAAGTTCAACCTGGCTAACTTTATGCGCGCTATTATAAGCGGTGCTATTGGTGTGCTCAAGGTGGGTAACGATATCCTGTTCAATGAGGAGAAAATCAAGGTGGACCGTATTACCGGTCACGGCGGTCTGTTTACCACTCCGGGCGTAGGCCAGCGCATATTGGGAGCTGCCCTGAACTCACCTATATCCTGCATGAAGACAGCAGGTGAAGGCGGTCCTTGGGGTATGGCTATCCTGGCATCTTACCTTATCAACAACAAGAAGAATCAGTCACTGGCTGAGTTCCTTGATGATGCGGTATTTGCCGGCGATACAGGTACATCGGTCGCTCCTACTCCTGAGGATGTGGCAGGATTCAACGCTTACATTGAGAACTACAAGCAGTGTCTGCCCATTGAGGAGGCTGCTGTCAAATTCAAGAAATGATACAAAAGGGGACAGTCCCCTTTTGTACCATTTAGTAACCAATTAATGAAACTATGAAAAAGATTTCTTTTAAACTGTTTGCACTGGCTGCAGTGGTTTGCTGTATGTCAGCAGGTGCCGCCAAGCCCAAGTTCCCGTTTGTGGACAAGGCTCCTTTTGACACCATTATCGATGGTCAGAAAGTGGCCCTTTACACTATTCAGAAAGGAAAGGTTGCTGCACAGATTACTAACTACGGTGGATTTGTAGTAGGTCTCTACTCACCTGACAAGAATGGTGAGTACGCCAATCTGGTGACCCACAATAACAGCATCAAGCAGTACTTGAGTTACAATATGGGTATGGTAGGTCCCGCTCTGGGTCGTTATGCCAACCGTATTGCCAACGGCAAGTTCACACTTGACGGTGTTGAGTACAACATCACCAAGAACAGTGGTCAGCATACGCTGCATGGCGGTGCCAAAGGTTTTGACCACACCGCATGGAAGGTTGTAAAGGCCAAGAAGAACAAACTGGTTCTCTCTTGCGTTCTTCCTGACGGTCTGGACGGATTCCCCGGCACTCTGACCACTACTCTGACCTACTCCATAACCAAGGATGGCGGTCTGCAGATAAGCTATGAGGCTACTACTGATAAGGCTACCGTTGTCAACCTGTCCAACCACACCTATTTCAATCTGGACGGTGCAGGCAATGGTGACATCATGGATCATGAGCTGATGATCAACGCAGGTTTCATTACCGAGACAGACCGCAGCAACATACCTACCGGTGATTTTGGTATTGTAGATGGAACGCCTTATGATTTCCAGAAGCCCGTCCGCATAGGTGACCGTCAGTATTCACCTGCTCCCCCTCAGGGTGGACAAGGTGGTGGTCGCGGCGGATTCGGAGGTGGATTCGGCGGATTCGGTGGCCAGGTTCCTGAGGGAATGGTACGCAACTATGACAACAACTTCTGCCTCATTCATGAGCAGCAGGGCAAAGTTGAGAAAGTTGCAACTCTCTACTCTCCCAAGTCAGGCCGTTTCATGGAGGTTTGGAACAACCATCCGGGACTTCAAGTCTATACCGGTGCGCGCACCGCTATCGCACTTGAGTCACAGATGTATCCTGATTCACCTAACCATGACTTCTTCCCCAGCACAGTTCTGCGTCCCGGTGAGAAGTATCAGCACACCATCATCTACAAGCTCTCAGTCAAGTAAACTGAAACTTTGATTTCTCCAGGACCCCGATTACTCGATCGCACCATGCATCGAACTCGGGGTCTTCTTTTTGGCACTCCTTGTGTGAGAGGACATAATCAAGAGTACGTGCCAACCCCTGTTCAGGAGTGATTGTGGCACAGAATCCGGGAACGGCACGTTTCAGTTTGCTGTTGTCAAATAGTACAGTGTGGGTTTTGTCACCCATCAGCTCGCCGGTATAATCGTATGGTGCCACATCAATAAGATATTGTGATGACACGTAATATGGATGAAGTTCTACACCCAAATGCTTTGCTATGATCTTATATATCTGAGTCCAACTGATTGACACATCGCTTGTAATCTGGAAAGCCTCACCTATAGCCCGTTCGTTGCCCATAAGGCCGATGAATCCACGTGCAAAATCCTCATTACAGGTTATGGTCCAGAGTGATGAGCCGTCACCATGAATTATTACAGGCTTGCCTTCCATAATGCGCTTTACCACCTGCCAACTGCCGTTTCGGCCGTGAACAGCAAGAGGAACTGCACGCTCATCATACGTATGGCTGGGGCGGATTATTGTTACCGGGAATCCGTTCTCACGATACATACGCATCAGGAAATCCTCACATGCTATCTTGTTGCGTGAATACTCCCAATAAGGATTGGCAAGCGAAGTTCCCTCTGTAATCACATAGTTTGCCGGCATTTTGTTGTAAGCCGATGCAGAACTTATATACATATACTGCTTGGTCTTACCTTTAAAAAGACGATAATCACGTTCCACCTGCTCCGGTACGAATCCTATGAAATCACACACCACATCAAATGTCATATCCTTGATGAGTGCGGCTACCTGAGCCTCATCATTGATATCGGCTTTTATAAAACGGATAGAACCGGGCAGTTCTGCGTTACGATTGCCGCGGTTGAGCAGATAGAGTTCAGCACCCTGAGCGGCCAGTTGTCTTGAGATTGCGGTACTGATAGTTCCTGTACCTCCTATAAACAAAGCTTTCATACGGTCAGTAATTTAAAATGTTGGTTTCTGCAAATATAATCAAATTAATTTGGTTCGTTCTTTTTAAAACGTTTACTTTGTAGCGCAAAGTACTTTTGAAATATGTTTGAATCTTTAATTGATACGTTTAAACGTTTTTTTAAATTCAGCGGCAGGGCTGACCGTAAGGAGTTTTGGATTTGGGCATTAACTATGCTGGCAATATCAGTCCTTATGGTAGGCATTATGGCAGTAATTGCCATTGACTTCGGAAACACCAACAATCCTGTTGCACAAGGAATATTCTCGGCAATCATCACAGTGTTTGGAATATTTTGGATAGTAATGTTTCTCCCTTCGCTGGCAGTTTCAGTACGCAGGTTGCGTGATGCGGCAGTATCGCCGTGGCTTCTGTTGATTCCGGCTATCCTGTGCATTGCCACATTCCTGGTACTGTTTGACCGCGGACTTTCCAATATGGACGGTAATCCTCCACACTATTCAGACTTTGTGACATTCTTATTGGCAGCTGTAACGGCTATAACAGGCATTATCTTTTTTGTATTCTTCTGCAAACCATCCAAGAAATAATTATAAAAACAGTAATATGAAAGAACAGGAGATTAAGGAGACACTGAGTGATATCAGGAATATGATGGAACGGTCACAAAAGGTGATGTTTCTGAACGGGACATCGGGTGTTGTGGTTGCAGTCTGGGCTCTCTTAGGAGCTGTTCTCGTAAGTAAGCTTATGTATGGCTCAATCTCTCCGCTTTGGGGATCCACAGCGTTCCCATTGCGTGATATGGAATCCGGACTGTTTGCAATTACAGCTATCGTATTTGCAGGAACGTTCCTCGCGGCATGGATAACAGCCTGGCTTATGTCAAAGAACAGAGCAAAACGCTTAGGGCTTGAGTTCAGACTCGACACAAGCGCCAAACAGTTGCTGCACAGTTTATTCACGGTGATGTCAATTGGCGGACTGTTCTGCCTCACCCCTATCGGGAACGGATATTGGGAACTGGTTCCAGGTTTTATGCTGGCTTTCTACGGGCTTGCACTTGTGGTCATTTCACCTATGGCATTCAAAATATCCATCACCAAATACTTCGGTTTTTTACAGATAGCAGTAGGATTGGCCGCACTCGTATTGCCCCAGTACTGTATGATGTTCTGGACCATAGGATTCTGCATACTTCATTTTATCTGGGGTGTATGGTTCCACTTTGTATTTGACCGTAAGGACCGATGACAAGCATTGAGAATCTTGACAAGGCATTTGAAAGCCGCGTAAGGCTGGGAATAATGTCAGTACTGACCGGGGCGGGTCAGGCTGATTTCAACACCCTCAAATCCATGCTGGGTGTATCGGACGGAAACCTGGCCAGCCACATCCGTGCACTTGAGGATCTGGGGTATATTGAGACCATAAAGCAGTTCATCGGCCGCAAGCCCAACACCTCATATACTGTCACCGAAGCCGGGAAGGATGCTTTCAGCGCCCACATTGATGCTCTCACCACTCTGTTAGGAATAAAACCAGAATGAGCATGAGTGAACCTGATAACAATAATCCTGGACAGACTAATGACAATGCCGGATGTTGGGGATGTCTTGCAACAATTGGAATATTTGTTCTTGTTTTATCATTGACTTTCGGATGGCTGCACATTCATTCCAAGCACAAACAGAACCAATACAAGAAAGATCCTTTTCCGGCACGTGAGGAGGTTGTTGAAGGATTTGCCGGTATAGATTTCCCGTCATACAGAGTCAAGGAAACCATCATGGGGAAAACTACTTTCTTCGGTGATTATTGTGATACCATCAAACTTGAATTTGATGCAATCCCAGACAGTATGTTTTTTGATAAGTTGGACAAAGTCTGCAATGATTCAATCCATATAGAATACCCTGACGGATATATGAACTATCATTTCTGGTATAAAGGTAAAGACGGTAACTATCATGTATATTTCTCTGCCGTAAAAAGCAATCATTACTATGATACAGTCCGGAATGTATATATTTCAAGAGGCGTACCTGCCGATTTTATTGAAGGCGTTGACAGATTTTACTCCATAACCATATCAAAAGACTCTCCAGAATGGACTGTAATTGTTGGAATATTTTAGAATAATGATATGAGTACAATGAATAAAAAGATGCTTTGGTTAACTCCACTGATTGCAAGTATCATCCAATTGGTATTGAGCGCAATAGTTTATTTTGTTTATGAGATGCTCTTTCCACCGAAACAGCCGGATCCAAGGGCAGAGGTTATTTTTGTCCTGTTTGTTTTCTTTGGACATGGAGCAATAGAAACAGCAATAGGTTATTTAGTATCCTGGATCTATACTGTGAAAAACAAGAACAGGAATATGGTTCTTCTCATATATGCGATAATTTACTGCGCTATCAGTATAGGAATGGGGATATTGATAAGTGACAGCCAATTTGAGAATGATGTTTTGCATTGGATTCTCTTTTTTATGATTCCGGCGATACTTTATCTTATCCCATATATATACGGAACAATCAGATTCTATAATAAGGAAACAGCATACAAATAAAAGTAACATGAGCTATCTGAAAGAGAAAATAAGAGGTTTGGCCGATACAATAAGAAGTGGTATCCAGAGGTTTCCGCTGACAGTGGTGTTTGCGCTTGCACTTACCGTCTGCGCAATTATAATTGAGTATAAAGGTTATCACGGCATAGGCAAAGATTGGAGATTCTTTATGTTATGGTATCCTGCCACAGGCATAGCACTTTCCCTGAGTCTGTCACTCTGGTTTGAGGAGCGCAAGGGAAAGTTGGGCTACATGCTGGCCGTGATACTCATTCACATTGCATGGATTGCGGTGAGCATGTTCCTGATGTGGAAATATGATATGTTGGGATATGCGCCATATACATATATCATTGCGGCTCTTATTGCCGCTTTGATACTGTCTCTGCTTGTACTTTCTTTTTTCAGCGATAAGTCCGATGTGGCTTTCTGGAATTTCAGTTTGCGTTCAATCGGTGCTACTGCCACCGCTTTAATTGTAAGCGGAATAGTATGCGGCGGATTGGAGTTGCTTGTGGTGGGTATTGAGAAACTGTTCGGAGTTTTTATCAGTTCACACTGCTACAGCAATATAGCCATACTCAGCTTCTGTCTGCTGGCCCCGGTTCTGGTCATACAAGGTATACCCGGAGGAGCTTACAAACATGATGGTGAGCCCATAAACATGCCCCGTCTGATAGAGAATTCCGTGACCAGACTGTTCACTCCCATTGCAATTGCCTACTTCATCACATTATTCTGCTATGCAGCAAAGATCCTGTTCACATGGCAACTGCCCGATGGATGGGTATCTTGGCTGGTTACAGCATCCATGGCGGCTTTCGTTATCCTGTTCATGCTGGTCTATCCATATCGCAGCAAAGCCGATTTGAGCGCATCGGGCTGGAACAGGAAAGCAGTGCAGATAATTACACACTGGATGCCTATACTTATGCTGCCACTGCTCCTGCTTATGAGCATCGGAATAGCCAGAAGGTTATCGGACTACGGGATTACGATACTGCGCATTTATCTGGTTGCGTTCAATCTGTGGTGCTATGCGGTATGCATCATACTCATTATCAGGCGTAAGGCCGGTATTATGTGGATTCCTGTTTCACTGATACTCTTGTTCGCAGTTATGACCCTGCTGCCGGTTAATGTATCCAGCTGCGTTAAAAAGAATCTGACAGCAAAGGTTACCGCCGCCCTACAGGAGAACGGCTGGAACGGAACATCAATGAGTGATAGCGAATACAGTCATTTCCTTCAGAAATTGGACCCCCAAACGGCCGCCCGGATTGACAGCCGTATAGACTACCTCAAACGTCAGTTCTCAAAACAGCACGTAGAGGAATTCATTGGGACTGATGTCTTCACAGGCAGGCCGTTTGTCAGACAAAATGAAACCAATACTGATGAAATCATTAATATTGAGCGCTATCGCAGCATATTGGGTAGCCTAAGAATTGACATCCCTTCCGATGCAAGTCAAATGGCTATGTGGAGTGGACGTACGGACATTGATAAAGAGTGTATAATAAATGACACCCTTATAGTTCAGTTACCGGTTGCCTCAAACACCAAAGATAACAAAGGGCATTATTTCAATTACTATTACGAGTTCCGGTTCCCTCTCTCACAACTGCGTGCCATTGATGAAGAGATGACAATTGAGAACATTGCAAGAGATAACATCAACCATGCAATTAGCTATACTGGCACGCTGGTGGATACATCGGACAAAGATGCTCCATATAAGGTAATTCTGTACATTAACTTTTTCCACCTCCATTTAGAAGACGACAAAGGCTATTTCAGTGTTGACGGCCTATTATTCTTATGACACAGGGAAACAACTCTATTATGTCGTTCAAACCTTTTTACATATTCTGAGTCAAATTGTAAAAGACAGACATAATGAAAAAGATACTATTGATTGCTGTAATAGCTTTATTATCTACAGCCTGCAGCGGAAAAGATTTTGATGACGGTGTGATGACCAAGAAAGGAAAAGTCTATACAATCAATACAGAGACCATCTGCAATGCACGAGGCTATCACGGCAACACTCCGGTAAAAGTGACAATCAAGAAAGATAAGATCGTAAATGTTGAGGCCATACCCAATCGCGAGACTCCGCGTTTCTTTGATAACGTTAAGAAATATATGCTTCCCAAGTTCAGGGATGTCAAGTTCAAGGATTACGCTACAGTCGATGTCGTATCGGGCGCAACTATCAGCAGCAAGTGTGTCCGCGAAAACATGAAAGCTGCCTACAATTACTACACTGAGCATAAATAGTACAATTGGGGCATGTCCCTTTTTGTACTATTCTGTGATTGTAAGAACAAGATACTCGGAACGGGAGCCGATACGGATGCGGGGGCCCCAGATACCTAAGCCAGAGGTGATATAGTAACGTGTGCCGCCACGCTGGTGGTGTCCCCATGATTTCTCATACATGGCATCGGTAACCCAGGAGATTGGCCATATCTGGCCGCGATGGGTATGACCGCTGAACTGAAAATCTATTCCAACCTGTTCAGCCTCATCCAGATGGTACGGCTGATGGTCAAGCAATATGCTGAATCCGTTTATACTGTCAGTCAGTACGCTCAACGGCTTGCGATGTCTATTGGTCCTGTCATCACGCCCTATCACAGTCAAACCTTTGAATGATGCACATTCATCGCGCAGCAGACGTATTCCCGCATCCCTGAAGAACTGCTCCACAAGTGGCTCGTTACTGTAATAATCATGATTGCCTAAAACAGTCCAGACCGGAGCCTTAAGGCGATGGAACTCATCGGCATAATCACCTTCAACCACAGGCCTAATACTCCTATCCACCACATCACCTGCAGTAAGGATCAGGTCAGGATTCTCCGCATTTATCATATCCACCCATCGGGCAAGTTCGGCCCTGCGGTTATGGTAACCTAAATGCAGATCACTTACCAGTACTATCTTGAGAGGTTTGTCAAGAGGCTTATCGGTATGTATCGTAAGCTCTTCACGATACTTGTGATGATAGTGAATACCGCCTATGGCCATCAGCAGGACCACACCTCCTACAATAGTGCAGAATCCTATCGGACTATCCTTTAGTAAACCGGCAGGTAACAGATGGCAGATACGTGCCAATCCGGCAAGCAGGAATCCGATAAGCAGATAGAGAAAGAATATGAGCCATGGATTGCCAACATTATATACTACATGTGCCAACCCGAGTGGCAGTCTCTCAATGCGTATGAAACTCACAAAGAACAGTGCCATCCACAGCAGATACACCAAAACCACAGCACCTTTTACAGCCCACATTCCGGGTGTAATCCGCCACAGCCTCCAGCACAGGTAAACATTTATAGCCAGCACCAGCCCAATGAACAACAGCGCAATTGTCTTATTCATACGCACAAAGATATAAACAAAAAGCGGGCAGCCTTTTGGTTGCCCGCTCTTTTTGTTGCTTAAATCATTTTACAGGGATGCTGTCAACACGGGTCTGATGACGACCGCCCTCAAAGGGGGTGTTCAGATACTCATCCATGATCTTACGGGCCATATCGTTGTCGATAAAACGGCCGGGCATGACAAGTACGTTGGCATCATTGTGCTGACGGATAAGGTGAGCAATCTCAGGAATCCAGCAGAGTCCGGCACGGATGCTCTGATGTTTGTTCAGGGTCATTGAGATACCCTCACCGCTGCCGCACATGGCTATACCCTTCTCTACCTCACCGTTCTCTATGCCGCGGGCCAGAGCATGGCCGTAATCAGCATAGTTGCAACTATCGGGAGTATAGGTGCCGTAGTCCTTGAACTCCAGCCCCTTCTCCTTCAAGTATTCTATTACAAACTGCTTTAACGGGAAAGCAGCGTGGTCACTTGCAATTCCTATCATTACTTGAGCAATGACTTAACCTGAGCATATACGTTCTCAGCGGTGAAGCCCAGCTTCTCATCAAGCACCTTGTAAGGAGCTGAGAAACCGAATGAGCTGAGGCCCCATACCTTACCGCTGGCACCTACAAGACCCTCAAGGGTTACAGGCAGACCGGCGGTGAGACCGAACTTCTTCTTGTTACCGGGCAGGATGTTGCGCTGATAAGCCTTGGACTGGCTGCGGAACAGGCCCTCTGAAGGAACACTTACGATGCGGCACTTGATACCGTCAGCACGCAGGAGTTCAGCACCGGCAACCAGAGTTGATACCTCTGAACCTGAAGCGAGCAGGATAACATCAAAGTCAGCATCTGAACCGGCTACGATGTAAGCACCCTTGGCAGCCTGGCTGTAGTCATTACCTGCGGGCAGAGTCTTGATGTTCTGGCGGCTCAGGATAAGACCTGTGGGTGAAGTGGTATTCTCCATGGCAAGCTTCCAAGCCTGTGTGGTCTCGTCGCTATCAGCGGGACGGAGAACAAGCATTGAGTTCTTACCCTTGTGAGTCTTGAGCTTCTCCATGAGACGGATCTGTGCCTCCTGCTCAACGGGCTCATGTGTAGGACCGTCCTCACCAACGCGGAATGCATCGTGAGTCCAGATGAACTTAACGGGGAGCTCCATGAGGGCAGCCATACGTACGGCGGGCTTCATGTAGTCTGAGAATACGAAGAATGTACCGCAAGCGGGGATAACACCTCCGTGCAGAGCCATACCGATGCAGCAGCAAGCCATGGTGAGCTCGGCTACGCCAGCCTGGAAGAATGCACCGCTGAAGTCACCCTTAACCATGTTGGTTGTATACTTGAGGAAACCGTCTGTCTTATCTGAGTTGCTAAGGTCAGCGCTGGCGCAGATCATGTTGGGTACCTGCTGAGCGAGCTGGCTCAGAACTGCAGCAGATGCTGAACGTGTAGCGTCATCGGGCTTCTGCTCAACCTTGCTCCAGTCAACCTTGGGAGCCTTGCCGCTGAACCACTCCTTGAGCAGAGCAGCCTTCTCGGGGTTAGCCTTCTCCCAGGCAGCCTTGCGGGCATACTTGGCATCCATGATTTTACGGAGTTCCTTGGCGCGGTCAGCATAGAGCTTCTTGACCTCGGGGAAGATCTGGAAAGGATTCTCGGGATCACCTCCCAGAGCCTTAACGGTGTTGATATAGGCATCACCGCCCAGAGGAGCACCGTGAGTCTTGCAGTTGCGCTCGTAGCTGGTACCATCGGCCTTGAGGGCACCCTTACCCATGATGCACTTACCGATAATCAGGGTCGGTTTGCCGTTGGCGTTCTGAGCCATAGTCAAAGCACCGCGGATCTGATCAACGCAGTTACCGTTTATCTCATATACGTTCCAACCCCAAGCGCGATACTTGGCAGCGGTATCCTCAGAGGTTACCACCTTGGTCTCAGTTGAGAGCTGGATATCATTAGAATCATAGAACATGATGAGGTTGTCAAGACCCAGAGTACCGGCGATACGGCCTGCGCCCTGTGAGATCTCCTCCTGGATACCACCGTCAGAGATGTAAGCGTAGATCTTGTGGTTCATGACCTCCTTACCCAATACGGCTGCCAGATGCTTCTCAGCAATGGCTGCACCTACTGCAAATACATGACCCTGGCCAAGAGGACCTGAGGTATTCTCAATGCCGCGTGCAACCTCAAGCTCGGGGTGACCGGTTACGGGTGAGCCCCACTGACGCAGAGTTGCAAGCTCCTCCATTGAGAACTTGCCGGTCAGAGCAAGCTGTGCATAGAGCATGGGAGCCATGTGGCCGGGATCCAGGAAGAAACGGTCACGACCCTCAAACTTCATGTTACGGGGATCATATTCCAGGAACTCGCTGAAAAGCACGTTAATGAAATCAGCACCGCCCATGGCGCCACCGGGGTGACCTGACTTGGCCTTCTCGACCATTGATGCAGCCAGAATACGGATATTATCGGCTGCCTTCTTCATCAATTCTTTACTGTTCATTGTATTTAATATTTAGTTGTAATTTTCGCGCAGTGAGTTGCAAATTTAGCAAAAATATTGGCAGCAAATAAAGCATAAGCCTTTTTTTATTACTTTTGCAAACAACTAACTTAAATGGTATATTCACAAATTACTAACGAATACTGATCCTAAATGAAGAAATTGTTCATCGCCGGCCTGGCACTTCTGCTCCCGCTGGCTCTGTGTGCAGAAATCACCAAGAAAGAAGACATCAACAAGGATAACCTCTACAAGTTCAGAGGAAGTATGACCCAGTATGAGGATCCAGGCGTAACCTACTCAAAAGCCCCCAAGGGATTCAAGCCTTTCTACATGAGTCACTATGGCCGTCACGGTTCACGTTATCTGCTCAACACCCCGCAGTACGCTGATCCATACAACATACTCAAGCAGGCCGATGACAAAGGCGTCCTGACAGAGTTTGGAAAAGACGTGCTGAGACGTCTTGAGATAATGGCCAAGGATGCTGACGGTCATCTGGGTGACCTGACCATTGTAGGCCAGCAGCAGCACCGCGGCATTGCCCGCCGTATGGTCCGCAACTATCCGGAGATATTCAACAGTAAGACAACTATTGTGGCCCGTTCCACCACGTCACATCGTGTTATGGCCAGTATGACGGCTGCTCTGATGGAGTTCTCCTCCATTCTGCCCAAGATGTACATTGACTATAACGACAGTGATTTTGACAGGGGTTATATGAACTCAGAGGACAGAGCCATCAACAGTGCCAAGAACAGCCGCGAGAGGAATGCTGCCGTAAGCGCCTTCAACGCCAAGCACAACAATCCCGAACGCCTGATGTGCGCCCTGTTTACTGACACCACATTCATAACAAGATATGTGAGAACCACCACCTCATCACGTGCCGGCACTGTAGGCGGAGGTCAGGAGACCACGTCAACATCAGTACAGACCACAGACCGTTCAGATGATCTCTACACCAAGATTTATGACATTGCAGCCAATATGGGCAGCCATTCATACCTGGGATTTGATCTGGATGATGTTTTCACATATGATGAGTGGTATGACTGCTGGCTCCAGAACAACCTGTACTGGTTCTCAGTATCAGGTTATCACAAGCTTACCCAAGAAGTAGTACCTTACGGCCACGCCACACTGCTTCAGGATTTCCTGGACAAGGCCGATATAGCTATAGCAAACGGTACTCCCAGCGCAAACCTGCGTTACGGACATGACACAGCTCTCTATCCCCTGCTCTGCCTCATGGAGGTGAATGACTGCGGTTTTGAGCCCGATGACATAGAAGACCTGGCCACAAAATGGGTTAACTATGACATCGTACACATGGCAAGCAACCTGCAGCTGATATTCTTCAAGGACAAGAGCGGAAAGATTCTGGTAAGGGCTCTGCTCGACGAGAAAGAGGCCAAGCTGCCGGTTCCCTGTTACAAGGATGCCAAAGGCAAGGAATACCCCTACTTCTTTGAGTGGGACAAGGTAGAGAAATACTACCGCGACATTCTGGCCAAGTGGGATAAGATAAAAGAAGAACTGACTTCCAACAGATAAACCCTAATGGAAAGGCTGGCCATAGGAATTGATATAGGCGGTCAATCCACTAAATGTGGAGTTGTGACACAAGATGGGACCATACTCGAGCAGAGTGTGGTCACATCATTGATTGACAGTTTTGACGAGTACCTTAACCTGCTTGCAGACTCAATCAAAGACCTTATCCGCAAAACAACCTCAAAAGGCATTCCGGTCGGAATTGGCATAGGTGCCCCCAACGCCAACCGTATTGACGGAACAATCCGGTACGCTCCCAACCTGAGATGGGCACGTGATGCACAAGGCAAACCATGTATAATTCATCTGGCAGAACGTCTGGAAGCAGCCACTGGCCTGCATGTACGAATAACCAACGATGCCAACGCTGCAGCGCGCGGTGAACACACTTACGGCGTAGCAAAAGGGATAAATGATTTCATAATGATTACCCTGGGAACAGGAGTTGGCAGCGGAATCATATCACACGGCAGACTTGTCTATGGTCATGACGGATTTGCAGGAGAACTTGGACACGTCTGTGTAGTACAGAACGGCCGTCAGTGCAACTGCGGTCTAAAGGGATGCCTGGAGACTTACGCAAGTGCCATGGGCGTAGCCCGCACAGCACGGGAATTATTGCATAATGACCAGAGAGAGAGTCTTTTGCGCAAACTTGATCCGGAAAAGATATCATCTAAGGATATTTATGATGCCGCTGTCCAGGGGGATGCGCTGGCAAAAGATATTTTTGTGTTCACCGGGCGTATCTTAGGGCGCGCATTAGGTGATTTTGTAAAGTTCAGCTCACCGCAGGCCATAGTGCTGTTTGGAGGACTGACCAAATCACGGGAGTTCTTCCATGATGAGATGGTCAAGGCCATGAATGACAACCTGATGCAGATTTGGAAGAACAAGATTCAGATACTCTACTCCTCACTGAAAGAGTCTGATGCCGCTATCCTGGGCGCAAGTTCAATGGTCTGGTCACCTGATGACGTATGAGGATAGGATTTGACGCAAAACGTCTGTTCAACAACTTTACCGGCTTGGGCAACCACAGCCGCAGCACCATAGACATCCTCACGGAGTATTATCCTGAGAATGAGTATCTGCTTTATACACCCAAGATAAAGCAGAACACGGTAACCGCTCCATATCTGGAAAAAGAGCATTGCCGGACCATACAGCCCAAAGGTATCATAAGGGGCGGATTATGGAGATCCTTCCGTCTGGCTGGCGCAGCAAAGAGAGATGCAACAGATATTTTCCACGGACTTTCAAATGAACTTCCGGCGGGATTGGATATACCATCGGTCGTAACCATTCACGATGTGGCTTTCAGGACATTTCCTGATATGTACCACGCCACTGACAGGTTTACATACAACCAGAAATGGCGTTACGCCTGCAATAAGGCGGACAGGATAATAGCTATAAGCGAATCCACAAGACAGGATGTGATACGGTTCTATGACGTTGATCCCGATAAGATTGATGTGCTGTACCAGCCTGTAAACAGTCTATTCTATACAGACAGTGAAGGAACATGCCCCTCAAGTCTTATGCAACATATTAAAAATGAGCCATATATCCTGTATGTAGGTTCCATCAACTCACGCAAGAACCTGCTGGGAGCCATAAAGGCATTGGAACTTTTACCAAAGGACCTGCAGATACCTATCGTGGTAATAGGTGACGGCAGGGAATACAAGCAGAAAGTCCTGAAATATATTGAGACGCACAAACTGCAGGATCTGGTAATATTCTCTCCTGAAAAGGTCGGCCTTGATGGCCTGCGTTATCTCTACAGGAATGCCAGACTGCTTGTCTATCCGTCATTCTATGAGGGTTTCGGACTTCCCATTGTGGAAGCATTGCTTTCAAACTGCCCTATTGTAACCAGTAACATATCATCTCTTCCTGAAGCCGCCGGCCCCCACTCCCTTCTGGCTGACCCCGGAAATATCCGGGAGATATCAGAAAAAATCAGCAGTATCCTGACCGATGACGCCCTGCGCAGTTCAATGGTTGAAAACGGATACAATTACGCAATGGACAAATTCAACCCCAAAAGACTGGCCGGTTCACTTATGGATATATACCAAAGTGTCACAAGCACAAGGTAAATCTTTAATCAGACATAAAACAAAAAGGGGGCAACATCAAATGCTGTCCCCTTTCGTTTAGTCGAATAATTGATTATTCCTCAGCAGAAGGAAGATCCTGTATCTCAATAGGAGAATCAAAAGTGGTGGTTGATGACTCAGGATTGATATACTGGTTCTCAATAGCCTCATTCTCCAATACAGAACCTGAATTGTAAGCCTTTGGTTTGGCTACATAAGCTGTAATGATGCTGAGAACAGCAATGCTGGCAATAAGAGTCCAGGTGGTCTTTTCAAGAATATCAGTAGTCTTGCGCACGCCCATTATCTGGTTTGACGATGCAAAACCGGCTGCAAGACCGCCGCCTTTTGAATTCTGAATCGTAACAATAAAGCAGAGGAATACTGCCAGAATCACGATAATAATAAGCAAAACCTTAAACATTTTCTATTTTTATTTTTGATTTATCCTTACCAATTTTTCCAAATATCGGATTTGGTCCGCAAAGTAAATGCTTTTATTCGGAAAATTCAAATAAAGGGACCGAATTATTTCCAAAGCTTTGTCATACTTGTGCTGTTTCAGGTAAATGCGCGCAAGTGTCTCAGTAAAATACGAGTCATCAAGCTGTTTGGTATCATCTTCAGCCTCACTTGTCTCATCAGCCTCCCCAGATACTTCATCTGGACTGAAAGACGGTTTAATATGCTCTGTAGAAAGGAAAGTATCCAGCAGCTGCTCTGTCTTGGACCTGATGGCGTTGCCGGTAACAGTCTCGGCATCATCGGGCGTATTGAGATATGCCTCCACGTAATCAACGGGAACCGAACCCAACTCTTCCAGACCGGACAGTCCTTCCTTCTGTTCCCCCAGGAATGAGTCCAGAAGGGACATCAAGCGTTCATCCTTACTCATCCCGATTACCATTTGGCCACGGTGGCATTGAAAATCTGATCCACGATATCATCAATCATCTGCTGTACAAGCTCATCCTGCACTGCTGAAAGCTGCTGTGAGGAGTCATACTCACGGCTGGCGCTGAAGGACTTGTCAAAGTCATCCTCATGTTTCTTGTTATTGGTAAACTTGACCTTGACAGTCATCTTGAGCTGTACCATTGATGAATAACCGTCGGCCGATATGGACTTGTTGGTCTGGTCATAGGATGTTATTTCACCCGACAGGACCAGATCACCGTCACGCTTTACCTGACGCAGCTTGGTCTGGCGGTTGTAGATATCACTCAGAGATGTATTGAACATGGGCGCCATGGGGCCCCACTGGTAAGCGGCACGATTGGCAAAGGTCTCAACTGTAATGGTCTTGGTGGTATTGTAATCAATTGAAGCACCATTGAGCTTGTATGATATGGAGCATGAGGACAACAGACCGGTAAAAGCTGTTGCCAGGACTAATGATTTAAAAGAGATATGTTTCATTCCAGATTGTACTCCTTGATTTTACGGTAAAGCGTACGCTCTGATATGTTCAGATCAGCAGCAGCACCGCGACGTTTGCCGCCGTGCTTGGCAAGGGCACGCTTTATCATATCCTTCTCAACCTCATCAAGTGAAAGGGTCTCCTCCACGTACACTTCAGTATCCTGAATGTCATCATCAGTCTGACTGCTCTTACGGGACGATACGGGCTGCACCGTGGTAAGGCCTTCATCGGGTGTGATTATTGATACCGGCTGCTGTACAGGCTGCTGTCCTTGTGAAAGGCTGCTAACCTGAGCCTTCAGGTCCGTAACGTCACGGCGCAGGTCAAAAAGCACCTTGTACAGAATCTCACGCTCATTCTCAAATGAGTTCTCTGAGCGCTGTCCGCCCGCAAGCATGGGCAGCATTGAGGTACGGCGGTCAGGCAGGTACTCCTGCAGCATTTCAGCCGTGATTATGCGCTGGGTGGCCATGATTGAGATCTGCTCAGTTATATTCTTGAGCTGGCGTACATTACCGGGCCAGTGATAGGTCATGAGCATCTGCTTGGCATCCTCTGAAAGCTGCACTGCCGGCATGCGGTATTTCTCAGCGCAGTCTGCAGCAAACTTACGGAACAGCAACTGTACATCGGCACCGCGCTCACGCAATGGCGGCACCTTGATTGGTATCGTGCTCAAGCGGTAGAACAGATCCTCACGGAACCTGCCCTGCTCTATTGCCTTGAGCAGATCCACATTGGTTGCAGCCACTATGCGGACATCGGTCTTCTCAACGGTACTGGAGCCCACGCGGATGAACTCGCCAGATTCCAATACACGCAGCAGACGGGCCTGGGTTGCCAGCGGCAGCTCGGCCACCTCATCCAGGAATATGGTTCCGCCGTCAGCCTCGCCAAAGTATCCCTTACGGTCGCTGATAGCGTTTGTGAATGCTCCTTTTACGTGTCCGAACAGCTCTGAGTCTATGGTTCCCTCCGGTATGGCACCGCAGTTCACGGCCAGATACTTCTTGGTCTTGCGCAGGCTGTTCTCATGTATTATGCGGGGAAAAACATCCTTTCCGGCACCGCTCTCACCTGTTATCAGCACCGTCAGGTCTGTTGGCGCAACCTGAATTGCCACATCAATGGCGCGATTCATTTCAGGCGAGTTTCCGATAATCCGGAACCTCTGCTTCATCCTCTGTATCTCTTCAAGATTCATAGTTCTATTTTAATAGACTGACAAAAATACACACTTTACCGTTTATACGGAAATTTTGGCAGATTATTTACATTATTTGCAAACAAAAAGCTGTAGTACGGAGTAAGAGGAGGTCTTGCAGCCAGCGTTAAGCGGAGAGCCTTGGAGGCTCCCGTTAAAAACGGCGCATGTCCGAGGCGCGTTAGGCCCCGGAGGGGATTAAAAGGCCGAGTTCGACGTTTAGGGGCCGGAGAGGCTCGGAGTAGCTGGATGGAACCACCTCCTCTTATCCTGTATTACGGCGAGAAACAAAAGCAAATAATGTGTATATTTGCGCTCTATGGATGTGGGATTATACAGGGAGTTAGTGACGGCGGCGCGACCGCTGTTTGAGGCGGAAGAATGGAGCAGGCTCAAGGGGTTGCTCCGTGAGGGTATTGCAAAGGGGGCGTACGGTACTGACCAGCATGGCGTTCCGGGACTGGAGCGCAGTATCAGGACGGGTATCGTATTGCTTGAAAAGACCGGCCTCAAAAAAGCTTCCCTGCTCACTGCGCTGTTTGACCCCATGATACAGCAGGGACTCATCGCCCCTGAACAGTTCAAGAAACAGTTCGGTGAGGATGCTGCGCGGCTCATTGAGGATATGTGCCGTGTCAAGGAGCTATACTCCAAGCATGATTCCATAGCCGATGAGAATTTCCGCAAGCTGCTGGTATCATTTGCAGAGGATATACGTGTTATCATCTGCCTGATAGCCGACCGATATGTGCTCATGCAGATGCTGGCAAACACGACCGATACGGATTACCGCCTGCATGTGACTGAGGAGTGCCGCCTGCTCTATATCCCCATGGCCCACCGTCTGGGTCTGTACGCCATCAAGAGTGAGATGGAGGATATGGTGGTCAAATATGAGCACAGGGATGTTTATGATGACATAGCCCGCCAGCTCAATGAGACCAAACGCGCCCGAGAGGCTTACATACAATCATTCATCGGCCCTGTAAAACAGCGTCTGGAAGAGGCCGGGTTGAAGTTCACCATCAAGGGCCGCACAAAATCCATATCAAGCATATGGAACAAGATGAAGACCCAGAACACCACTCTGGATCACATATATGACCTGTTTGCCATACGCATAATACTGGACTCTCCTGCCGATAAGGAGAAGGCACAATGCTGGCAGGTTTACAGCATAGTGACCGATATGTACCAGCCCAACCCCAAGCGTCTGCGTGACTGGCTGAGTGTACCCAAGAGCAACGGTTATGAGTCACTGCACATAACGGTGAACGGACCTGAGAACAAGTGGGTTGAGATACAGATCCGTACCCGCCGTATGGACGATATTGCCGAGCGTGGTCTGGCAGCACACTGGTCATACAAGGGTATAAAGAGTGAAGGTGCTGCAGACAGAGTTATGGCAAGCATTCGCGAAATCCTGGAACACGATACCAGTCCTGATGAGCTGCGCAAGAACTTTACGCTGGATATGTACCAGGAGGAGATATTCGTGTTCACTCCAAATGGTGAGGTCCGTCAATTACCCAAGGGTGCAACCGTGCTGGACTTTGCTTTCTCCATTCACAGCCGCATAGGACTGACCTGTGTGGGAGCACGTGTTGGAGGCCGTAACGTACGCATAAGCCATAAACTGCAGAGCGGTGATACGGTAGAGGTCCTGACATCGGCCACACAGGTGCCCAAACAGGACTGGCTGAACATTGCGGTCACATCAAGGGCTCGTATGCGCATACGCCAGGGCATCAATGAGATTCGCAACCGTGAGGCCCAGGCCGGACGTGAACTGCTGCAGCGCCGTTTCAAGAACCGCAAGATAGACATTGACGAGAGCGATATGTCCCGTCTCATTGTACGTATGGGCTATAAGGGGCAAGCCCCCTTCTTCCATGCTCTGATGGAAGAGGAGATTACTGTTGATGACGTTCTCAAAGTATATGAAGAGATGCAGGCTGCCGCACAGGCAAGCCAAGAGGTGCATCATGCTGAGGATTTTGACATTGAAAAGACATTTGCCGAGACTGAAAAGAAGGCGGGCCAGGATACCGATGTATTGATAATCGGAGACGGACTGACCGGAATAGACTTCAAAATGGCGGGATGCTGCCACCCTATTTACGGCGATGATGTGACGGGGTTCGTGAGCATCAACGGCGGTATAAGGATACACCGCAGCACATGCCCCAACATTCTCCGCATGAAGGAGCGATACCCGTACCGCATAGTCCGTGCACGCTGGTCAGGCAAGAGCGGCAGCCAGTACAGCATCACCCTTAATGTGGTGGGGCAGGATGATATAGGTATTGTTTCAAACATTTCATCAATAATAAACAAGGAGCCCGATACCCTGCTGCGCTCCATAAGCATTGACTCCAACGGAGGTCTGTTTCAGGGCCATCTTACCGTACTGGTAAGTGACCTTTCATCACTTGACAAGCTGATTAAGAAACTGAAGCAGATTAAGGGTGTACGGGAGATAGAGAGGATGACATAACGCCTAAAAAAAAGGATATGAAAAAGATATTTCTGATTACTGGACTATTGTTAACGCTTGGCATTCAGGCGCAGGACGAGCGCAGGCTGCTCACTATGGAAGAGGCTGTATTCGGAGGCGCTCCGGTCCAAGCTCCAAGCATATCTTGGGATATGGGCGGGGCAGTATATACATATTACTGGGAAGGTGAGACACATCACATCGATGCCCGTAGCGGAAAGGAGATGGGTGAGCCCAAAGTCAAACCTGCATCGGCCAAGAAGGACCATTTCAAGGCATTTACCAGAGACGGTGAAGTCTGGTATTTGGATAAAGACAGTGTTGAGCATCAGGTTACGAGTTTTAATCAGAAAGGCATTGTGTGCGGTGAGACCGTAAGCCGCAACGAGTTTGGCATAGAGAGTGGCATATTCGTATCACCTGACCGCCACAAGATTGCATTCTACAAGAAGGATGAGAGCCGTGTAACATTGTTCCCGTTACTTGACATTTCCACCCGCACAGGGTCTCCTAAGGAAATCCGGTACCCTATGAACGGTATGGAATCAGAAATTATCACACTGGGTGTTTATGACATTGACAAAGGCACAACAGCGTGGATGGACGTAACAGATTTTGATCAGGAACGTTACCTTACCAACATAACCTGGGGGCCTGCCAGTGACCGCATCTATATTCAGGTGCTGGACCGTGCACAAAAGAATATGCATCTTAATGTTTATGATGCGCAGGACGGCAAGTGCCTGGGAACACTTTTTACAGAACATGATGACCGCTATGCTGAACCGCAGTGTCCCCTTACTTTCCTGCCCGATGACCCCGAGCACTTCATATACCAGACCAATGTGCGTGACGGCTATTGGAATTTCTATCTGGGAAGTGTCAAAGGCGGAGAGCCCAAGCGCATAGTCAAAACCGATGCAGACCTTGAACTGTTGGAAATCAGGGGCAAATATATCTATTACTATTCATTTGAGGTATCGCCTGCAGACAGACATCTCTTCCGCGCAGACATCAAAACAGGCAAGGCGCAGCGCCTGACCAAGGATGCCGGATGGCACACCTGCACTATAAGCCCTGACGGCAAATATTTCATAGACACATGGTCTGAACTCAACACCCCGTGTGTAGTCAATCTCGCCCAGACTGACGGCAAGAAGCCACGCGAACTGTTCCGCGCTACGGACAACAGATCTGAATACAACTACTGTCCCATTGAACTGGGCTCAATCAAAAGTGCTGACGGCAAGTTTGACAACTTTTACCGTCTTATAAAGCCAATTGACTTTGATCCTTCAAAGAAATATTCCGTAATCCTTTACGTCTACGGAGGGCCGCACAGTCAGATGGTAAACAACTCTTTCAATGCCAAACTGCGCGCATGGGAGATGTATATGGCTCAACACGGATATGTGGTATTCGTAATGGACAACCGCGGCACGCAATACCACGGTGCCGAATATGAGAAAGCCATACACCGCCAGTGCGGCCAGGCAGAGATGGCAGACCAGATGGAGGGCATGAAGTGGCTTATGAGTCATGATTGGGTTGACCGTGACCGCATTGGCGTACACGGATGGAGTTACGGCGGTTTCATGACCATATCGCTCATGGTGAACTATCCTGATATATTCAAGGTAGGTGTTGCCGGAGGCCCGGTCATAGATTGGAAATGGTATGAGGTCATGTACGGTGAGCGTTACATGGAGACTGAAGCTACCAATCCTGAAGGTTTTAAAAAGACCAGCCTTATCCCGCGTGCCAAGGATCTGAAAGGAAAACTGCTCATATGTCAGGGAGCCATTGACAATACCGTGGTTTGGGAGCATAGCCTGAGTTTTGTAGAGGCCTGCATAAAAGAGGGTGTCCAGCTGGACTACTTTCCCTATCCCACTCATGAGCATAATGTGAGGGGTAAGGACCGCGTTCACCTTATGCAGAAAGTCACTGACTACTTCAACGAAAAACTCTGATAAGTAGTGAACTTATTTCTCAAAAAAAATAACTAACTTTACTTTTTCAAGTATTGAGTTCATTCAATATGAAAACAATAAAAATCTTTGTAGTTACAATGGCACTGATGTGTGCCATGTCTTTAACCGCAAGTATTCAAAAACCTGTAGCTCAGCCCTTTGACGAGAGTACAAAGATGTCATCATGGCTGTATGACAAGTATGTACAGCAACAGGATGAAGTAAAGAAAAGCGGCGGAGCGCTGCGCGCCCAGGGCCGGTCGGTAAGAAGATACGTATTGGCGTTGGTGGAGAGTACAGACGGTGATGCTACCATACGCCAGAAAGGCGGTGTTGTATTGCAGGATTTTTGGGATGGTATAAGCGCCGCCTTCCTGCCTGTGGACAGTCTTGGCGCGCTTAACCAAAGTGAACATATTCTGCGCATGGAGGCCGATGAGCCCGCCAGGATAATGAATGACACATCGGCCATAATAACTGGTGTAGATAAGGCGTGGGCGGGCCAAGGAGCCCTGCCGCAGGCTTTCACAGGCAAGGGCGTGTATGCCGGCATTATGGATGTAGGTTTTGACTTTACACATCCGGCTTTCCGCAATGATGACGGCACATCACGTATCCAATGGTTCTGGGACCCCGCGGCTCCAGACGGTGACCCAGATGAGCTGGGCATGATCTACAAAAGTCCCGAGATGGTGCTGGCCGCCCGTCACACTACCGAAGCGGCTCTTGAACACCATGGAACCCACTGCTTGGGAATAATGGCTGGAAACGGCCTTAATGGGCGTTATGTAGGCATGGCCCCTGACGCTGATATAATAGGCAGTTATATTCCTATTAGCGGTAATAGCGCCGTTGATACTGATTATTTTAATACACGTCTATCAGATTATCTTAAAAAGCACTTGCCTGGTTTTGAAGATTTGTCCGATGAAACGATTGAGTTATCAGGAACTACAACATGGTATATTGTCATGCTTTACCATATCTTCAAACAGGCCGATGCTGCAGGCATGCCATGTGTTATGAGTTGGAGTTTTGGCTCAACGCATTCATTTGATTATAGCATTTTCAATAATTATTTCCTTTTTAACAAACTTCTTGACCATATGCTGGGAGCCGGTCATATTCTTGTGGCAGCAGCAGGAAATGAAGGAGGCAGTGAAACTTACGTCAGAATGGAGGCTGACGCTGAGAAACTGCAGGATATCTATTACGGAGACAAAAACGGCAGACTGGTATATACTTATCTGACCCGTTCCGTTATTGACACAACTTCTTTCAATATGTCTCTTACATTTAAGGATGTATCCGATACAGTTATGTTTAATCTGGCAGATTTTTTTACAGATACAATAAACTATTACCATTCTGAGATGATAAAAATACCATCTACCAATGATTCTGATACCATTCAGATTGAAACAGGTATTTACTTTTATCTTGGAGACACCGTCGTTACCTGGACTGATATCATTTTTCCACAGTCATATTATGACAGCATCTGCAACAAATACAAATGTCCGTTCGGAACGGTAAGGTTTGATACCCCGCAACCGGTGGAATTATCTGATTATTATAGCAGTATCACGTTCAGCAAGGATACCCCACGCAATTCACTAGGACACCATCTTGGAACAGTGGGCTTTCCAGGTGGTTATAATGACCGTATCATCTGTGTAGGCGCTGCGCTTCATCGTAAGAGTTGCATTAATACGGATGGCGAAACCAAAATAACTCCATATGGTATTCATGAAGGACATTTAGCCAGTTTCAGCTCATGCGGCCCCTCAATGACCGGCCTTATCAAACCCGATGTGGTAGCACCTGGAGTGAATATAATATCAGCTCTTAACAGCTACTACACTGATAGCTGTAACATTGTCTATGAGGCCAAAACTTTTGGCCGCAAATACAGTATGTGTTCTATGAACGGCACATCCATGGCTACACCTATGGTTGCAGGCATCATAGCATTGTGGCTGCAGGCCAAACCTGACCTTACGCCGGAGGATATTCTTGGTGTCATAGAGCGCACCAGTCACCAGCCTGAGCCTGAGTTCTCTGGTTCTGAAAAGAACAACTATTATGGTTGGGGCGAGATTGACGCTTACGCCGGACTGCTTGATATACTGGGATTAACAAACAGTGTGCCCGGCCTGTCACAACATCAGCCCACAGGTATCACGTTCCGCCTTGAGGACCAAACTCTTTACATTGACGGGATAGAAACTGAGACCGGCGTAACCGTCTATGACCTGAGCGGCCGCCCCGTGGTGAGTGTAACCACCAGTGACGGTAAAATTGAACTGCCTGCTCTGCCGCAAGGCGTGTATGCTGTCCAGATAGGCAAGCTCGGCTCAACACTCATAAGACTGCAATAAATGATTCATTCAACAACAATAACCAATTTATGAGAATACGTATAATGACTGTGCTGCTTGTTGCAGCCGCAATGCTTGGTTCATGCAAGAGTAACCAACAGGTGGGCGTTATAACCAAGCCTACAAGCGCCACATCAAATCTTGAAGGCCACGAGTATCCCAAGATCAACCCTGACTTGAGTGCTACTTTCCGTAATGATTTCCCGGAGGCAAAAGCCGTAACCGTCAATGTAGGTGGCAAGAATTACCCTCTCGTTAAGGGTGATGACGGAATCTGGGAAGTTACCACTGATCCTCTGGTGGTAGGATTCCACTACTACACAATGAACGTTGACGGCAAACGCATATCGGACCCTAACAGTAAGGAGTTCTATGGCTCCAACTTCTGGCAGAGCGGAATTGAAGTTCCTGAGGCCGGAGTGGACTATTATCTGGAAAAGAAAGTTCCGCACGGTGAGATAGAAATTGTAAAGTACCACTCTGACCTGACCAATGCAGAGCGCACCACATGGGTATATCTGCCGCCACAGTACAAGAAGGAGGCTGACCGCCGTTTTCCGGTACTCTACCTGTTCCACGGAGCCGGTGAGGACGAGACCGGATGGGGCACACAAGGTTTCCTGGGCAACATCATGGACAACCTGATTGCCGCAAAGGAGGCTGAGCCAATGATCATAGTCATGGAGCACGCTGTTGCCACTGATCCCAATGCGACCGGACGCCAGAACATGTTTGACTTTACATTCTTTGAAAAGGTGATGATTGAGGAGATTGTCCCCTACTTCGATGCCCACTATCGCACTCTGACCGACCGTGACAACCGCGCCATATGCGGTCTCTCATTGGGCGGATTCCAGTCATATACCATCGGACTGGACCATCCCGAGCTGTTTGGTTGGATAGGCGGATTCAGCGGTTCAGGCCGTGGCCCCAATGACCGCCGCGATGCCGAAATGTATCCCAAGTCAATCAATGACAAGTACCACCTTCTGTATATCAGCATTGGCACAGATGAGCCTGCCGGAATGTATCAGGGCATTCATGACCTGCATGTAGCTCTTGAGGGACTAGGCATAAACCATATCTATTACGAATCACCAGGTACTGGCCACGAGTGGCTCACATGGCGCCGCTCCCTGCATCAGTTTGCGCCGATGCTGTTTAAATAAAAGCTTAATAATCCAATACTCGTATAAATCATTTTAACCACACAAATCATATGCTTCAATTAAAAAGGATTTTTGCAAGAGCACATTATATCATAATTGCCTTGTTTCTATTGTTATCAATGAATGTTATAGCGGCTGATTTAAAGTGGGATTTTTCATTCTCACCTTCAGACATAACTCTATCACCCTCAGGTGAGTTCACAGCAATCTCACTAACTGATGGAACTAATCCTCGTGACAACATCGGAGTACCGTCTATTCCGGCTAAGTACGTCAATATTTTACTGCCGGATGGGGCTACCGATGTTACCGTTTCAGCCACAGGTGACATGGTTTTACTGGCATCTGACATTACTCCCTGGCCCATCCAGCGCGCTGCACCAAAGAGCAAGCCAAAACCACCCTTCACACAGCCTGATCCTGTGGCTTATGCCTCAGCCGACCCCTGGCCATCTGCAACCGCCACCTTTCAGGGGCTACATGAGATGCAAGGCTATACCTTTGTCTCAATACGCATAAATCCGATGGTGTATATTCCTAACCAGAAAGCTCTCTACTACCGTCCAAACATTACAGTCAATGTATCATACAACATATCATCACCACGCGGCAGTTCCAACACAAAAACCCATAGTTCTCTAGCCAATGAGATGGTCAATTCACTCGTTATCAATCCGGCCCAATCATCAACTGCACCCCGTGGTTCCTCCAGCCATCCCGATACGGACTATCTTATCATCACCTCATCAAGTCTGGCAGGAACCTTTCAGAATCTTGCAGACTACCGCGCAACCACCGCAGGCGGCTCTTTTTCCACTCGTGTAATCACCATTGAAGAAATAAGCTCCAATTATGACGGCGATGACATCCAGATGAAGATCCGTAACTGCATAAAAGACCTTTATTATAATCATGGGCTCACATACGTTGTTCTGGGCGGTGATGATACCGTTGTGCCCGACCGCGATGTCTATGCCATAATTCCTTATGATGAAGAAGTTTTAGATTACCACATGCCCTCAGACCTCTATTACTCAGATCTGACCGGCACATGGCGGGCCAACATAAACGACAGCCTCTATTACGGAGTAGTCCAAGCCAATATAGATATGTCGCCCGAAGTTATAGTAGGCCGCATTCCCATCCGCACCACGGAACAACTCAACGGTTACATAAACAAATTGGTGGCATTTGAAGCCAGCATTACCTCCCACACCCGCAACTCAATCATCATGGGTGGTCCGGCTGCTTGGTCCACATATTCCGGAAATGATCGTCCCACTGATGATGTTACCGGAGATGGGCATCCCGGATTCCGTGATGAAAAGCACATAACCGTATGCGATTCAGAGATGTGGCTCCGCCGCCTGTACCGCGACTGCATTGCCCCCAACTGGAATAATGTTGAGTCCGCCTCTGACCGCATTATAAAGTACGCCTGTGATTACCTCACTTCCTGGGACACCGACATATGCGGCGATACCCCTCTCTCTGGAAGTAACCTGCAAAACTGGTTAAATAACGGATACACACACCTTATGTTTTCCGGACACGGAGACCCCCAGCTTTGGGGTTTGGAAGAATACGGCGAACACGGCGAATACTATTACTTCCACAGCAATAGAGCCTTACAACTGACAAACCTTATCCCCGTTGTATATACTGACGCATGTTTAACCGCCGCGTTTGATGAGGATGAGCATACACCCGGTAAAATCACCATAGATGTTAACACCGATTATCCCTACACAGTGACATCCGAACCATGTCTGGGAGAGGCTTTCATTCGCAACCCCAATGGAGGCGCCTTGGCTTACATGGGATGCTCCCGTTATGGTTGGGGTAATCCGGATGAGCCTCCTGCCACAAACTACTCTGATGGTGGACCATCTACCGTATATGCTTACAAATTCTACAAACGCCTGTATGAATCAGCTGCCGTTTCAACCAATCGCACCATTGGTCAGGCTTTCGCCATGTCCAAGGCCGATATGATTTCCCAGTGTGCCAATCTAGACTACGAACGCTGGATTCAATTCGGACTGAACTATCTGGGCGATCCTGCCATTGCACTATATCCCCGAACCGGAGATCCCGTTACACCTCCTACCGTTCCATATAACATTTCACTGGCAGACAATGATGACAATGATGACATTATCAGTGCTGCAACAACTGAAGGAGGTAAGCATGACATCACACTTACCGGACGTACCCTATACAAGAACGGTTCTTGGAACACGATGTGTCTGCCGTTTGATGTATCTATCAGTTCAGGCCCGTTATCCGGTGATGGCGTTCAAGTGCAAGTACTTAACAGTTCCTCATCAAGTTTGAGCGGCAACACGCTAACTCTGTATTTTGAACAATTGTCAGGAACCACCATTCCTGCAGGAACTCCATTTATAATCAAATGGAACAATGGCACGAATTTATTCAGCCCTGTTTTTGAAAACGTGACTATCAGTTCAACTGATCCTGTATCTGTCAAGTTTGACAATAACGGTACCACAGATGAAAACCGGAAATGCCAATTTGTAGGTAATTACTCTCCATTTGAAATCAATGACGGCAACAAAGAAGAGATTATCTATCTGGGAACTAACAACACTATTGGCTATGCCACTCTGACAGCACAGAATCCCACGCGCACTTTGCGTTGTTTCCGTGTTCATTTTGTAATTCCGTCACTTGAAGGCAGTGGTTCAAAGGCCGTCAATCGCGGTATAGTAAACTATGCAGACGGAACCACCAGCGTAATCAGCATCCATTCCACAGATTCCGGATCCGGAATGGAACAGAATAACGGGTGGTTTTCCATCTACGGAATACAGCTGAACTCTGAGCCTACAGACAAGGGAGTGTATATCAATAACGGAAAGAAAGTGGTTATCTTTTAAATAGGAGCAATATGAAACAGAAATATACCAAGCCTTCAATTGCAATTATTAAGTTGCCTGACATTACATGTCTGCTACCAATCAGCTATGATTTGTACGGAGATTCAAATCCGTTCAGTGAATTTGGTGATCCCGGCTTTGAGGATCTATAAGTCCTGAATTTCAAGGATAGAACTGATAATATGGTCCGGGGTGCACTGCACTTCGGACCAGTTTTTTCCTTGCAGCCAGACAGTCTTACAACCGATTGACTGTGCGGGATTGATGTCCTTGTCAGGGCTGTCGCCAATCATCACGGTTTCTGCGGGTTCAAGACCGAGAGCCTTTACACCCAGGCGGAATATCTCCGGATCAGGTTTGCGGACTCCTACTACACTTGACTCTATTACGTCTTTGATCAGGTTGTCAAGACCAAACTCCGACAATACTGTGTGCATGTTGCCGTAGAAGTTGGTTACAAGCACCATAGGCAAATGTATTCTTTCAAGGACGGGCTTGGAAACCGTTGAGATGTGCTTTACCACCTTGTTGTAACATGTGTCAAGGATGGTGTCCCGGGCGGTTATGGTGATACCTTTTGACTGGAGGAATTCAGTCTGCAGGGCTATTTTGGCCTGAAGGGTCTTGCAGAACGTGTCAGTAGGTTTGATTATGGGATTGCGGCCAAGGGTGCGCTCAGTGTGGACATATGCATCCCAGAGGAGTTCCTGAGGGATATCGGCCACAATGGCGTATGCCTCACTGAATGCGTCGAACCAGTGAACGCCGTCTGAATCTATCGTGCCGCCAAAATCTATGAGTATTCCCTTAATCATCCTTCCTGCATGTCTTCATCATTATAATACCTATCACCGTCCAGACTATCTGACGCAGGCGGGCTACAAGAGCGGTATAGAGCCCGTATGCGCTGGGCACTTGAACACCTCCTGCCGCGAGAGCCATTCCGCCCTCATAACCACCCATTTGCATGGGTGAGAAGAATATCAGGTTACTGAACAGTGATGAGAATGCCATTACCAGAATGCTGTCCCAGAAGGTAAACCCGGGCATGAACAACCCTATCAGCAGCCTATACTCAAGACATGATATGACACGTGCCGCATACTCCAGCAGCAGCGACCACCAGAACGGAGCACGGCGCTGGGTGTGCATGAACGCAATCTGCCTGTCCACCTCTTCAAGTTCAGAATTATGTTTCTCCAAGTATTCTGCAGCCCATTTCTTTACAACAGGAATATGACTCAACAGCCCGAACACTTTCACAACAAATCCTTTACGATATCCCAAAGAAAAAAACCACAGCACAAGCACAAAAATCAAAGTCATTATACTAAGCATAATGCACATCCAGGCATTCAGCACATACTGTGAGCCCACGCAGAAATGAAGTACCACATACAGCACCACGGCCGATAGCCAGAAACAGAAGTGTGAACAGATATGCATCATGGAATACAGGATCACCGCCGATGTGGCTTTCTTGCCGCCCACATAGCCTGACAGTTCAAGTATGCGGTACGGCTCACCTCCCATAAGGCCAAGCGGAGTTACGTAGTTGAGCGCGTAACCGGAGACTATAAGCTGAAACACCTTACCGAAAGGCACTCTCCTACCCGCTCCGTCATTGATAATGAGACCGAACGAGCAGGCGTTCATCAGATAGATGAATCCCCACAGCAGGATAATGACGGGAAACCATATTCCAGCCTCTGACAGAACCTCTTTGACACGTGTCCAGTCCGCATCAAAAGTGAGGAGCATCAGCACCACGGCTGCCACTCCGCACAAAAAGAATATGTTACGCCAACGTTTCTTCATATAAGGTTCATCATGTCACGGCAAACCCTTTCATGCACTGCCCTCATGCCATAGAAGATAATGTTCATTACAGTCAATTCAAAGATAAAGTATATCCAGGGCTGACCGATGAGCAGAGTGATATACAGCACTATGGCGCGGGTATTGAAGGTTGAAATATTGGTCCACTTAAGCAGATGATAGGTGCGGCGACAGAACTCTGCGCCAAGTTCCCTTGGAATACTGCTGCCGTGTTTGCTGCGAACTGCTTCACGGAACTTCTGGAAGCATGGCGTCATACGCTCCTGGCTACGGGTATAGTTCTGATAGAAAAAGAGCCAAATCTTCCAGAACCAGCGTTCACGCCACGAGGTCGATGCCTGTTCAGCCGCCAGTTCACGGCTGTCATTAAGCTCCGCGTTATCACCATGGAACAGCAGGTAGATGTTGCGGTAATAATCAGCCAACCCGGCCTGACGTGAATGGAACAGCACGCTTGACACAAACTCAAGCACCCATATCCATACTCCCCAAACGCGGCCGCCACCCAAAGGCATAGGCTCAAACGTAAGCCTCAAAGCCAGGAATATGTATATTGACGCGAACCAGAGATCACCTGCAAAGCCGTCAAGCAAGCGGCCCCACAGCGTTTTCTTTCCGGTCATACGGGCCAGCTGTCCATCGGCACTGTCCAGAAAATTGGCAAGCATAAGCATGATGATACCTAAGACTGTCCAATCCATGGTAGTGTGCCACCAGCAGAATCCGGCAAACACACCAAGGAATATGGAAATGACGGTCACCACATTGGGATGTATGCCGAAAAACCCAAATAACCTGGCAAAAAGGTATCCTATTGGTCTTGTAAACCAAATATCCAGCCACTCCTCAGTATCCTTTGATTTGAATGTAGCCTCAACCGCTCTCGTTTTCTTCTGTGTCATCTCAATCTGCTCATTATCAAATCCGCAATCTTGGGTGCGGCCCCTATGGTACAGGTCCTGAAACTGGGCCAGTCATTCATATCGACAATTGTAATTTTACAGTCCGGCCCTACAACGGCATCACCGCCATATACATCCAAGCCCAGCAACCCTGATGCTTGCTCAGCCGCAGCAGCCAGCGCATACATATCAACACTTGCTGAATCAGGTGCATCATTAAAACGCTCCAGCCCAAACTTGCCCTCCTTGCCCGTAGCGGCATAGCAGTCGACAAGGCCATAGCCTCTCACTCCATAAAACTTGACAAGCCAGCCCTTGGCGTGAGCCTGGAGCACACATTCACCCAGACCGCGACCGGCAAAACCGTGCATTGCAGCCAGGCATTCGTTTTCATTCTGAATAAAGCGGACATCATCCTGCTCAACAGCATGACTGTCAGCCCGTTTTATCCAGCAAGGATACTTACCCCAACTCTCAGGAATTCCACCTGTACTGCATATCACACTCTCCGGTATGAGCCCGGAATCCTGCAGTAATCTTGTCTGGGCTGCACGCCCGCAGTTAAAGACCGCCTGAACGGTATTGACAACCGGCACTTTGACCTGTTGCAATATTTTCAGTGCCTCACTGCTCCTGGCCATCTGGAAAATACCATCCACGCCATCAGGTATGCCTTTACGGAGCAACTCTGATTCCGACATGCAGATAACCTCATTACCGCGACGCTCCAGCTCCGCAGCAACGCAGCGGAAAACGGCAGCATCACCCGTAACACGGTTTGGTGAAAACTGCTCTGCACGGCTTACTCCAAGATATCTCATTCAAGAACTGCTATCCGTTCAGCTTTTGCAATGTCACTTACATGGTCCACATCAACCACCTGCCCCATATCAAATGCCTTGAGACGCATACCAGATTCCAGAAGTTGGCGTTGGAAATAACGCATTCTGGTCTGGCCGCTCTCAACGCAGCCTTTGAGCACCTCAAGAGCAGATGCTTTAAGTGCATAAATTCCTGCTGACACATACCGGCAACCGGCTTTTTCATCAAGGAAACTCCTTATCATCATGTCATCGTCAGCATCTACGTAGAGCGGTTTCTCATCATCAATGAATGAGGTCACACCCATGATTCCGTCAAAAGGAGTCTTGGAAAACTCGTCCATCATACTACGGAACCGGCTCTCCTGAAAGACCGTATCAACCGTGGTTACGCAGAACCTGTCACTGCCCAGATAGGGAGCAAGCTCCATCAGGCTGTGCATTGGTGAAGGAGTTTTCTTGACCACAAGATCCATAGGAATTTCATCCGCCAGACGTTTAAGCAGATCTACAGACTCCTGATTTTCACCGTTTACAATTACAGCAATACGTTCCGCTCCGCATCCCGTCATGATACGGACCAGACGCTCTATCATGGGAACGCCGCATACAGGCACCAACGGTTTGGGCAGACTGAATCCCTCAGATGCCAGACGGCTACCCTCACCCGCTGAAATGATGCCGAAATGCATTACCCACAAAAAAAACTATTCCTTGCCTGCGTCCAGATGCTTGAGCTTGTCGCTGTCATCGCGACGGTCAAAATAGAGCTTCTTGAGAGGGTTGGCACTGATAGCCTCCTCATTGCGGCGGGAACGGAAAATATCTATGGCAGCAAAGATAGCCTGACGCATAGACTCCTCATTGGCTATTCCCTGACCTGCAATATCATATGCAGTGCCGTGGTCAGGCGATGTCCTTACCACAGGCAGACCGGCGGTAAAGTTCACACCGCAGTCCATATCAAGAGCCTTGAGGGGGATGAGCCCCTGATCATGATACATGGCCAGTACCGCATCAAACTTCCTGTACTCACCGCTCCCAAAGAAGCCGTCGGCAGAGAATGGTCCGAAGCACTGCACCTTTTCAGCCTCCATCTCCTCAATGGCAGGCTTGATTATCTCATTCTCCTCCTTGCCTATCAGCCCGTCATCACTGGCGTGCGGATTGAGAGCCAGCACGGCAATGCGTGGAATCTCAATACCGAAATCCGTCTTGAGTGACTTGTGCAGGATTCTAAGCTTATCCTTGATCAGGTCTTTGTTGAGCAAAGAAGCAACCTTTGAGATAGGCTCATGCACTGTGGCAAGAGCTACTCTCATGGAGCTGTTCATCAAAATCATGAGTGCCTTATTACCCTCACCCAGTTCAGCCTCTATATACTCAGTATGGCCCGGAAAATGGAATGCCTCAGAGTGGATGGTTTTCTTATTGATGGGGGCTGTTACCAGAACATCAATCTTACCCTCACGATACTCCTTGACCGCACGTTCCAATGCCTGGAAAGCGGCTGAACCGCTCTCTTCAGTAGGTACGCCGAAATCCACCTTGACATCCTCCGGATTGCAGTTCACCAGATTAAGACGATCCGGCTGTGCATCAGATGCTGAATCAACCACGTTGAAATTGGTAGGGGATTCTATAGCCTTTCGGTGGTATGTCATAACCTTGGGCGAGCCGTAAATGACGGGAGTACAGAACTCAAACATGGTGGGATCTGAGAATGTCTTGAGGATCACCTCATATCCTATACCGTTTACATCGCCTTGGGTAATGCCGACAACTAATCTTTCACTCATTACTTTATCTGTTTTTGTTAATCTTCAGGTTTAATGATGATCTCATCAAGGTCATAAGTAAATCTCTCAAGGTCAAGCTCATCGGGAAGGCGCAACGTATAAAGTGCAGCCTCCAGTTTCTTGAGGACATTTCTCTTGGCCTGGTTGGGATAGTACAGGAATCCCTCAGCCACGACAACGCGCTGGTTCTTCTCATCAACACGGGCCACAGAAACGAATGAGCCGCCCATATCATAATCCTTGATATTCCAGAGTCCGCGTGCCACCTGTGCATATTGGCCATGGACAGTCTCATCTGATACGAACGTGAATGACGGGGTCGTCATCATGTACTGCCCCTCATGAGGACCGGGAACATTGGCCTTCATCACAGAGTCACGCTTCCTTACAAAATACTCCTCAGTGAATGTATTGACGTCACGATAGGGGTATGAATAAATCACCAGATTTACATCCTGCTCCACTTTCTTGACGAACCTCTCACAACGTGCCCACAGGAAATTGCGCCCCAACTTGACCTTGGTCAGTTCAGTAGGAGCCCAGATGTCACAACCGAACAGTTTCATGGCACTCTGCTGAATGTAAGGCTGATGGTCATCCCTGAGCAGCTCCACCTGACGGTTCAGCTCTGCTTTTGTAAAGAAATCTATTATCATGTCATGATTGTCCGTGATGAACTCCTTGCACCTTCTTGCATCAGGAGCCTGGATGGTAGCCACAATCTGCGGTGCCGCATACACGTTACGTGAGTACTTGAACTTGCACGTAGAGTACATAACGGGATCTATCTTGATGATAATGATGTTACGGCACAGACGCAGGGTCTTGGACAGATTGTTCTGGGTTATCTTGGATACCTTGAAACACGGTTCTGACTGTGCCACTCCAAGCATATCATCCGTAAGCACTGCATAGAGGGAATCCACCACTCCGTTATGGAAATCATCATCGGCTGCCACCAGAAGCACCTCATACGGTGAGCCTGCCGATGTGGGAGTAAGCACTGATTTCTTCTTGGACTTACCAACCTTTATGTTCTGGTTCTTTGCTTTCTTGGCTTTTCCTGATTTTGAAGCCTTTGCCTCAGTCTTGGCACCCTCCTGGTGAGCGCCTTCACCCTGCTTCCCGTTTCCGCATGCCACAATAAAAATGGCTGCAAGAAGCATAACGCAAACTTTAATAAGGATGTTCTTTTTCATATCAGTATAGTTTATGGTAGATTGTTTTTAGCAGTACTGAGCATTCCGCAGGCAGCCCATATATCCTCTCCGCGCGATGCACGTATCGTGGCAAACACGCCGTGTGCAGTAAGCCAGTCACGGAATTCTATCATGCGCTCCTCCGGCACAGGACGCAGCGGGCTGTCCGGGATTGCATGGAAACGTATCAGGTTGACCCTGCAGCTGAGTCCGTTCAGGGCCTTGACCAGCAGGCGGGCATCATCCTGGGAATCATTCACACCGTCAAACATGGTGTATTCAAATGAGAGACGGCGCTGGTGGCTGAAATCATACCTGCGCAACACCTCAAGCATCTCAGTCATGGAAAACGCCTTCTCTGCGGGAATCAGTTCACGGCGCTTTTCAGGTGTGGGCGCGTGCAGGCTCACCGCGATGTGGCACTCGCAGCCCTCAATAAGCTGTTTGAGCTCACGGCGCAGGCCCACGGTCGATATGGTGATGCGCTTGGGGCTCCATCCGAATCCCCACGGTGCAGTCATTATCTCCTGAACGGCAAGCACATTCTTGAGATTGTCAAGCGGCTCACCCATGCCCATAAAGACCACGTTGGTTAAGTTCTGCTTCTCAGGCAGAGAGAGAATCTGATTCAATATCTCACCCGCAGTAAGGCTGGCTGTATAATGCTGGCGGCCCGTCATACAGAACACGCAGCCCATCTTGCAGCCCACCTGACTCGATATGCACAGGGTGGCGCGGTCATCATCGGGAATATAGACTGCCTCCACAAAACGGCTCTCCTGCACAGGGAACAGATACTTTACCGTACCGTCACTTGAAGCAGCCTTATGCTGTGGAGCAGCAAGCCCTATCTCATAGCTCTCAGAGAGACGTTCACGCAGTTTGAGTGATATGTTGGTCATCTGATCTATGGAACTGACCTGCTTCACATAAAGCCAATCGGCCATCTGCTTGGCAGCAAACATAGGCATTCCCACCTCAACAGCCACCTGTTGGAGTTCCGCCAGAGTCAGTCCTATGAGATTCTTTTTTGCCATAAATATTATGCAAAGATATAAAGAATAATAAAGAATAATGAGTATCTTCGGCTCATCTATGACAGAAACGATACAATTACCCAAATACGTCTCCTCAACTGCAGCAGTGAGGGAACTTTTTACTTCCACAAGTGCACAATATCTCCTGCTCAACATAAGCGGCAGAGAAACAGAGTTTACAGAAGATGCTTTGAACCGTATGCTTGATGCCGCTAAGGCCGCAGGCGCGGGAATGGTCTATTCTGATTACATCAAGATGACCGGAGCTGACTCCATCATTCCCGCCCCATTGATTGATATACAAAGCGGCAGCCTGCGTGATGATTTTGACTTTGGCGCCATAGTGCTGGTTACACGTGCCGGCATTGATGCCTACCTGTCACGCACGGACCTTTATGAATCCCACTGCGGCGGGTTCTACCAGATGCGTCTGGCCATTCAGGATGCCCTGCCCATTGTGCGTGTTCCACAACCGCTTTATACCGTCACCGAGACAGACCTGCGCACATCAGGACAGAAACAGTTTGATTACGTAAATCCGAGCAACCGCTCCATTCAGATTGAGATGGAAAAGATATGCACGGAGCATCTCAAGCACATAGGCGGCTATCTGAAACCCGGATTTGGAAAGAAAGTTGATTCCGATGACGGGATATTCCCGGTTGAGGCATCTGTCATTATACCAGTCCGGAACCGCGCCCGCACCATTGCCGATGCGGTGAAATCAGCCTTAAGCCAGAAATCAGACAACAGCTACAATGTGATTGTGGTTGACAACCACTCTACTGATGGCACCACACAGATACTGTCAGAGTTAGCAAACGCCGATTCAAGACTGGTTCATATCATACCGGAGCGCACAGACCTGGGTATAGGCGGATGCTGGAATCTGGCCATAAATGATGCCCGTTGCGGCCGCTATGCCGTTCAGCTGGACAGCGATGACCTGTACAGCAGCCCGGACACCCTGCAGAAAGTAATTGACAAATTCCGTGATGGCGGATACTCAATGGTGATAGGCAGCTACCGGATGTGCAACTTCAACCTGGAGACGCTGCCTCCCGGCATAATTGACCACCGTGAGTGGACTGATGAGAACGGCCCCAACAACGCCCTGCGCATCAACGGCCTGGGGGCCCCGCGAGCATTCTATACACCTGTAGTACGCCAGATAGGGTTCCCCAACGTGAGTTACGGTGAGGATTATGCCGTAGCCATACGCATAGCCGGTGAATACAGGATAGGACGCATCTTTGACGAGCTCTATCTGTGCCGCCGCTGGGAGGGAAACAGTGACGCGGCCCTGAGCGCTGAAAAGGTCAATCAGAACAACCTTTATAAAGATTCTCTCCGCACAGCTGAGCTGGAGAGACGTATCAACCGGAACAGACAATAATGGACAGCAGCATATTCAGGCATCTGGACGCCTGCCTTGAGCAACAGCTCAGCGTATGGCCGGCAGCACGTGAGGCTTTCAACAATCTGGAGAAAGTCCAGACCCGCGTACTCTCTTCATCGGGACTGGCGCTCCAGCATAATCCCGCCCGCATCATCTCCACAACCGCAAAGATTAAACCGGCTGAGATTGCTACCCGATCCTGCTTCTTGTGTGAGGATAACCGCCCCAAGGAGCAGATAGCCTTTGATGCGGCTGACGGATTTGACCTGCTGGTTAACCCCTATCCCATTCTCAAGGAGCATTTCTGTGTGGTGAGCCATGTGCATCGCCCGCAGATATTCAAGGACTGCTGCGTTAAAATGCTGCAGATAGCGTCAGAACTGGAGCCGGGTTATATGATTTTCTACAACGGTCCCCGCAGCGGAGCATCGGCCCCGGACCATCTCCATATGCAGATAGGGCGTTCTGAGGGCATTCCTCTTGTGGAGAAACTGCGCAACAACGAACCTTCGGCCAAAGATGAACCTGTCACCATACAGCCGTTCGGATTCCCCGTAATCATAATCAAAGGCAATGATCCGCAGCGACTTATTGACTGCATTAACGGGATGAGCATTTATGACGGTGAGTATGAGCCGCGCATGAACGTACTCTCATTCAACCGTCAAGGTCAGGTCATAACTGCCATCATACCTCGAAGCAAGCATCGCCCTGAGTGTTATTACGCTGAGGACAACACCAAGGTTCTGGTCAGTCCGGGGGCAGTTGATATGTTCGGCCTTGTAATCACCCCGCGCAAGGAGGATTTTGACTCCCTTACAGAGAAACAGGTTCTTGACGTTTACCGCCAGGTTACGCCTCAGCAGCCCAAGATCAGCGTGGGTATCATGGCTGCCCCTGAGATCAGTTTCTGCCTTAATGACTCCTATACCGATGGCATACGCACCTTTGAGGGTGACATGACGATTGGACTAACCAACGGCCGTTTCAGTTGGAACGGCCTGCTGCTTGACAGCATCACACTCACCCCCACATCACACGGGGCCACATTCACTCTGCATGATGTAACCATAGGCATAGGTTTCCACTGGGAACGCAAGGAGGACCAGACTTTTTCAGGCCAGCTCAAGTTCATCATTGAAGACGGCAAGGTTCGCGCAATCAACATTCTGCCCGTGGAGGATTATCTTACAAGCGTAATCTCATCGGAGATGAAGCCCACCGCCAGCAAGGAGTTTCTCAAGGCGCACGCCGTGATCTCACGCAGCTGGGTGCTGGCACAACTCCGTTCACCTTACCGCAAGGTTGCCGCTTCCGATACTGCCGCACCCACCGCCCATGATTACATCGTGGACCGTATCATAAAGTGGTATGATCACGACCAGCATACCCTGTTTGATGTCTGTGCCGATGACCACTGCCAACGCTATCAGGGCCGTACGCGCATAATCAGCGCAGCAGCTGAGACTGCCGTCAAGGAGACATTCGGACAGACTCTGACTTTTGACGGTCACCTTTGTGACGCCCGTTTCAGCAAGTGCTGCGGAGGCGTGACAGAGCAGTTTGAGACCTGCTGGCAGGATGTGCACAAACCCTACCTCATTCCCCTACGTGACAGCAGCGTTAACGAAGGGGCTCTGCCGGACCTTACCGTTGAGGAGAATGCCCGCCAGTGGATACTTTCCGAGCCTAAATCATTCTGCAACTCAGCCGACGGAAATATACTGGCTGAGTCACTTAACGGTTATGACCTGGAGACCCCGGACTATTACCGCTGGAAGGTGGAATATACCGTTGACCAGATATCTGATCTGCTCAGGCGCAAATCAGGTCTTGACTTAGGTTTGATTCAGGACCTGCGTCCCGTAAAGCGCGGGCCGTCCGGCCGTATTGAAGAGCTTGAGGTTATAGGCGACAAAGCCACAGTTACCATCGGGAAAGAACTGGAGATACGCCGAACACTCTCTGAATCACATCTGTTCAGCAGTGCATTCGTAGTTGAAAAGACGCCTGACGGATTCATACTTAAGGGAGCCGGCTGGGGGCACGGTGTAGGCCTCTGCCAGATAGGCGCCGCAGTCATGGCCTCAAAGGGGTACAATTACCGCGAAATCCTGAATCACTACTACCCGGGCACCACTTTAGGTCGCTTCTATTAATTATTTACAGTTCTTAACTATTTATTGGAAATAGTTGTTACCTTTGTGCCAAAATAACCTTAAATCAATTGATTATGAGAAGAATTCTGATTCTGACTGCCCTTATTCTTGCTTCTGCAACAACATGGGCTGACAATTACTTGTACTATATTTACAGTACAGGCAGCAAAACCGCTCAAGTCACAAACAAAGACAACTTTGGCAACAAGGTTACTTACTCAGGAGACATTGACATCCCTGATGTAGTGACTCTTGATGGTATTGAGTATAAAGTTACAGATATTCTTCCCAGTACTTTCTACAACACAAGTATTACTTCCGTCAAGCTGGGTAACAATATTAAACAGATTCATGGTGAAGCTTTCAGGTACTGCCGGAATCTGACAGAAATCACCATCCCTGCAAGCGTTGACTCGATAGGCGCATGGGCGTTCAGCGACTGCGGTATCAAAAATGTCAAGATTGAAGATGGCGAGATGCCGCTCAAACTTTGGGATTGGGCAGGATACTGCATATTCGCCGGTAACCCGTTGGAGACAGTCTATCTGGGACGTAACTACATCAGTAACGGAAGACCTTTCCGCGGATTCACCACAATGAAAAGCGTGACTGTAAGCGATATTGTTACTGCAATCCAATCTGAGGAGTTCAGAGGAAGCAAAGGCATACGTGAAGTGAAACTTGGCGAAAACATTACCGAGATAGGCAAATCTGCCTTCTATGACTGCGACACGCTTTATTCAATCACTCTGCCTGAATCTGTACTGACA
>JAGBPB010000037.1 GCA_017633615.1 Bacteroidaceae bacterium
AGAAAAAGTATTCAGATCTTCTACCTAAGTTTGAAGAAGCAATCCGGAATTCATTCCTCTCTCAGGAACTCAAGACCTCTTATATAGACTTACTACAAAGAAGGTTGAACCGATAATCCAGAGCTCCGCACTTTTCCGTCCCGTAACCATCGCCTTTCACGAAAGCCGATAATTACGGGGCGGCTCATAAATGGCCGATACTCACTCAGGAACCCAACTGCACACAAATAGAAAAAGCTGATATCGCTATCAGCCTTTCCAGTCCTTTTCCAATAATTGAAATTTAGATGAACTGGTTTCACAACCAATCTTCTCTCTCCTTGTTTGCAGTGGCAAAGAAAAACCATAATCATTAATTTTTTAGGTACTTTTGCGCCAATTAATTCAAGCATCTAATGAATTACCAGATAAGGCCAATAAGGAAAGAAGAAATACCAATACTTGGAGATTTCCTCTATGAAGCAATCTTCATCCCCGAAGGTGTTGCCGCACCTCCCAGGAGTATTCTCGATGATGAGAGCCTGCAGGTCTATATCCGTGACTTTGGCCAGATGCCCGATGACCGTTGCCTGGTAGCAGAGGTAGGGGATAAGATAGTAGGTGCTATCTGGAGCCGCATCATGAACGACTACGGCCATATAGCCGATGATATCCCTTCAATTGCAATCTCCCTGTATAAGGAATACCGGAACCTGGGTATAGGCACAGATATGTTCCGCCAGATGCTGGAACTCCTCAAAGCCGATGGGTATAAGAGCGTCTCCCTCTCCGTTCAGAAGGCAAACTATGCCATGCGTATGTACCAGAAAGCCGGCTTCCATATAATATCCGATGATGCCGAAGAGGCCTTGATGCAATGCATTCTTTGAGGCCGATGCCCTCACGGCCCGCATCCCGCCATCCGGTGCGCAGAACCTGTGTATATGGCCAGGGTAGCAGAAAACTGCAAATGACTTGTTGGATAATCTTTGGTGTCTTTGTGGTAATATACCTATATTTGGCTTCGTTAAACCAACAATTGCTTCAATATGGGTTATAAAGAAGAAGCAATAGAATGCGTCAAGGATTGTGTCCTCCCGTTACACAAGCAAATCTACGCCAAGTATAACGGCGATTTTGACAAGATATATTCCGAAGGATACAACAGCCGTTCCTATCAGGGCAGGGTCATCACACCAGGCCTGGAATATGAACTCAGTTATCTGGAATGCTCGTGTCCCAAGGTAAAATGTGGACTCCGCACCAATCCCGAGCAATGCGAGTGCTCCCGTCAGAGTATTCTCTACATTCTCTCCCAACTCGAACCAAACAGCCAGTTCCAAGTCCGGATTGTGAACACCATACTCCGAGGTGGTGACCGCTGCACCTTTAGGATAACAAGGCATGCCGGTGTAAACAAGTGAGTGTTTACACCGGTTTTTCGTACCTTTGTATAGTAACACTAACACCATGAAACAATGCCCAAATTCCATCCCACACCCATAATTCAGGACTGCTGGTCCAGTATAGGTAACATCACCTTCTACCACCGCAACGGGCAGTGCTTCTACAAGCGCAAAATAAAGCCTGTATTTCCTGGCACACCCGCCCAGCTTGACCAGGCACAAGTTCATCACCGTGCCATCCTTGCCTGGCAGCAGTTGCCGCATGTTGTCCAGCTCCAGTGGCGTGAGTTGGCCAAATCCGTCCCGTCTCACCGCCCGCCATATGATGACAATCATCACATCAGCGGCTACAATCTCTTTGTCAGTGCCTATCACGGCTTTGCCCAGCTGGGCCGTGAACACGTCCCGGTACCACAGCCATATCCGCTGTTCCCAATCTCGCATCTCCAACTACTGCAGATAGATTCAGCAAGCTCATCAGGTTCCGTATCCCTGCGCTACCGTCTCACTCTCCAGAATATAGACAATCCCGCCCGCTGGCACGTTTCAGCCAAGATACAGCTTACCGCCACGGGCGTAGGCTGTGACCCGGGCAAGATGCGCACATATATGGGTATCCATAACACTGAAAATGAGATAGTCTTCAATGTCCCGCATCCGGATACTGAAGACTTTCAAGTCCATCTTCGCTACCGCCTGATAGATGGGGTAACCGGCTACCGGAATCGCTCGGCTTTGCCGCTTGGCTAGTCCAAGAAATGGTACAGAAAGACAAAATGAAATTATTTCAATTCTCCCTGTAAATCACTACTTTTGCCCCCTGTATGGACAACAATGAGCTAACCTTGCATATCAAACCCTTCCAGACCCTGACCACCACAGAGCTATACCGCCTCCTTCAGGTGCGCAGCGCGGTGTTCGTGGTAGAGCAGAACTGCGTATATCAGGATCTTGACAATGATGACTTTACCGCCATGCATCTCTGGCTTACCATCCATGACCGCATAGTGGCCCTTGCCCGGGTCTGCCCGGCCGAAACCCACATGCCGCAGGTCTCCATCGGCCGTGTCATCACCACTGAGCGTGGCCGTGGCTATGGCCGCCGGATAATGCTTCATGCCATTAGGGCAGCCGTCAGTCATTTCGGGGCCCAACAGATTGACATCGAGGCACAGGAGTATGCCCGCGGCTTCTATGAAAAGGTGGGGTTCCGCCAGTCCTCAGAGCCCTTCATGCTCGATGGCATCCCGCACGTTAAAATGACCAGGAGCGGAACAGTCTGATTCCGTCTCTCAGTATCTCCCCATGGTCAAAAGCCAGCTCCGGCAGCGCATCCGTCCGGAACCACTCGGCACGCGCAGCATCATCGCCACCTGTTACTTCAGCAGCTGCATCCACCACAGCCAGATAGGTGTACCAACACCACGTCCGTACAGGATGGTGACCGACGGTGAGAGGGTAGGTGCCGAGTATGAACTTGTGGAGAACAAACGCTCGTTTGCCCGTATCATATCGCAGGAACCCGACAAGATGGAGGAGGTGAGCCTGACGTTTGCCCGTGTGGCACGTGAACTGCACTCCATAAAAGCCGATACAGCCAAGCTGCCTTCAATGAAAAAGAGGATGCAGGAGTTCTACCTCAAGGAAGGTGTTGTTCCCGGGTTCCTCCGTGACAGGGTGCTGCCCATTCTGGATTCCATTCCTGATACTCCCATTTGCCTTCATGGTGACATGCAGATAGGCAACATCATTACCGACGGACGCCGGAATCTCTGGATTGACATAGGTCAGTGCGCTTATGGCGTGCCTGAATGGGATATCAGTCTCTGCTGGCGCGTATCCCAGATTGCCGATCCCAAAATGACCGACAACCTGTTCCATCTTACACCCGAGCAGATGAAGCAGCACTGGAATATATTCGCACCAGCCTATTACGGACTTGCTCCGCAGGAGATGGGCTCAATAATAAAACGTATCCTTCCGTACGCCGCAATAAAATCGGCCTACATGTACTACCTGACATTCCACAAGCCCATACCTGATGATATGGGTCACCGTTTGTTGGACTCGATGCTTGGTTAATCGGCAGGCTTTTCTGCCGGATTATTAATGATGTCGGTTATCTGCTGTGCGTCCTGATCGGAATAACCCATCGCTGAGTATATAATGTTCATCCATTCCGCAAAGACCTGAAGCTGCTCAGCCGTAGGACGGTTGAATGCAAGCGCCAGGTCTCCTTCGCGGATGGAGAGATTGACATTTATCTGCCCCTTCTCATATCTGGCATTGCGGAAATGGCCAGATATCTGGGGATTGTTCATGATAGAGATGTTACCGTCTCTATCCATGGAATAATCACATTCTCCCGCCAGATAAACACCATAGTCCAAACCTATCAGCTCATCACCATACAGATAGAACACAGCGCTGTTGCAGGTCTTTTCAAACACACTCAGTACCACCACAACATGGTCATACGGTGCCAAGGCAGGTTCGCTGCTCTGCATATCCTGCCTCTCGCCAGTCAATGGTGTTTGCGCAACCCACTGTCCAAGTATTGAATAGGTGGGGTCATCAACAAGCTTCTCTTTCTCTGAGCAACCGGCCAGTACAAGTCCTGTAATAACTGTCAATAATATGAATATCCTTTTCATTTTCTTGCCCTTTTATCTGTTCAAATAAATATTGCCATCCCTGATGATTATGCCGTTTGCATCAGCGTCAGTCTCACGTCCGCCCAGGTCATATACCCGGCCGTTACTGTCCGTAACAACGGCATCGAATGTCTCAATCTCTCCATCCTCATTCTTAAGTCCGATGGAGATACGCTGAGGTGATGCGAACCTTGCACTCGGCAGCAGATAGATGCGGAATGCAGGAACATATGCGTCCTTTGCATCATCTGTGTTGCTGCTTACAGGATGCCAGTCGCCGTCCGGCTGAAGTATGTAAGCACCCATCTGGGCAGCATCGGCATTGCTGATAGAGGTGAGTGTACCACGCACGGAGTAGCCGTAGGTATCATCCTGCTTTCCAAAAACAGTATTGCTGGCTGGTAGTGTTGCTTTGGTTGTGCCCAAGTCTGCCGGCGGAGTGCTGCTGCGACGCGGATTGTTGTTCACCTTGATAAGATAGGGCCTCATGGCTTCCATCCTGGATCCTGCCGGAATCTCGCTGAATACAAGCTGTGAGTTGAAGTAATCAATCAACGCATAGGCGCGTACATTGTCCGGAACCTCCAGATCATATGGCAGACATACGGTATAAGGAGTGTTGCGGACAGGCAGTATGCGGCTGTTCAGAACCTTGTCGGCCTCAAAGGCGTAAGGAACACAATAATCAAGGCCATCCTGCATCAGATATGTCTCAGCATGCAGCCCGGTGCCGTCATAAACCACAATGTTTGTACCCTTGGCCTCACCGTACTGCTGCGGCAGATATACAAGAGTCCGCAACGTGTCTATGCCCAACCGGGCCAGACCGGCAGCCTTTATCCTGTCCACCAGGAGAGTGCTGTCACACATAAGCATATCAACGTATCGCAGACCTGCCGCTCTGCTGAACAGGCTGTCCTCGATGCTCTCCAGTGTTACAGGCAGAACCACCTTCTCCAAACGGGTGAGTTTCTGCATGTCGTCGGCCCGGAGACTGCTTACAATTGTATAACCCAGTGCCGAAAGGTCTTTAATGCCGGTATGGTTGTCAAACCAGCCATCTACATTATCCACTGAAAAGAGGTCATCCATAGTGGCGGCAGCATGTGCTGCGAACGCTGCAAATGAGTCGTCATCGTCAAAACCTCCCTTGGATACGTTGTTGGTGCGCTGCCATGATGAGCCTGTATAGTTGTCATCGTACAAGTAATCCTCATAAAGGCTGGGACGTACGTAGAACGCATCGAACGTGGGGTTGTAGTTATTGCAAAGCCAACGCTTAATGGGCCATTCGTCACTTATCTCGACCTTTTGTGTGGCCAGTATGTACATACGTGTAAGCATGGCGTTGTCATCCAGTGCGCTCCATACAAAATTCTTCATCTCATCGCCTATGACCAGAGTCTCCAGTCCCTCACACTCCTGCAGGGCGCGTTCATTGACACCGGTACAGGTGCGCGGCAAAATCAGAGTCTTGAGGTTGTAGGCTCTCAGGAGGGCGTGCTGTGGAAGGATGTTGTCATAAACCTTATACAGCTGGATCTCCTCGGCCGCCATAAAGCTTTGAGCGTTACGTCTGTAACCTCTTACGGCAACATTGCTCTCCACGATATCAGCGTCATAGAGGTCCAGATACTCCAGATGTCCGCTGTAATTGCGGGTATGGGCCCACGGACACCATCCGGCCAGATAACGCAGAACGTCCAGATCGGCTCCCGATACAGGTCCTGTAACCTTGAGCCGGTATATCTTGCTGTAGTCACCCTTAAGGCTGTTTACAAACAAGTTACCGAATGCTGCAGACTCTTTTGTTGTTATGGTAAGACCCAGTTTGTCTGCCAGAGTGTTGGGCTCAGTCAGATGGACCGTCAATATCTCAGTAGATGAGTAACTGCGGCTGTCGGTGTTGATATGGTCGGCATACTGCGGCCACTGCTCACGGTAACGTTTGGCCAGACTCTTTGGTACAAGTATCCTGAAGTCCTTGGGCAGGGACTCAAAAGCATCGGCCGCCAGTACAGGTACGCTGTCACAGCTTATGCTGATGCTGTCAAGGCTGGTGCAACCTGTAAATGCCGTATTGGCAATTCTCTCAATGCCGGCGGGCAGTGTTACGGTCTTAAGTCCTCTCATGCCGCTGAATGCTCCATCCAGTCTCTTTACGTTACTGAACATATGGAGGTCATCGAGATTGGTGATGGCGGTATTGCCGTTGAATATGCCCTCCACATTATCCAGCATCAGATATTCTGACGGGAAGAAATGGCCTGCATCGGCAAGAGCCCACATGATCCGGTCATCGGACATGGGACTGAGAACGCTCATGGCCTGTGTGGTAAGAGCGGGATCTCCCATATAATCACCAAGTTGTGAGGGCAGGGTATAGACCTGCTGTATGGGTGCCTCCCACGGGTCGCTGCTCTCGCTCTGGGCATAATTCTCTGTCAGGAACACCAGTTCCTCTATACCGTTCAGGTCCTGAAGTATATCGCTGTCATACGCGGTTGTCTTGCTTCCGATGCAAACACGCTTAAGTCCATAAGCCTCCTCAAAGATGTTCTCTCCTATGGATTTTACGGACTTGGGCAGTATCACCTCCTCAATCACTGCGCAGTTCTCAAACAGGTAATCGGGTATGATGTCATCACTGTCAATGTGTTCGTCCAGCCAGTTCCCGTTATAACTGTGTTCTGTATCCTTCTTTATGGAGGCATTCCAGAGATTGAGATAGCGCAAAGTGCCGTCGGTGGGGTCGCTGTTGTATGCATCGGCTCCGGCCAGATGGCGGATGACAGCCAGATCCTCACCGTTCAGCGGGCCTGTTACGGTAAGTGAATCAAATTTGGCGTACGGGCCGGAAATGTAGTGAACCTTGCTGCCCTCGGTTGTCAGGGTAAGGCCCAGCTTGCCGGCCAACTGGCCTACGGCTGTCACGGTGACCTCCTTGTTTACCTTATAGAGGTTGTCGGCAATGATATACTGGGCATATTCGGCCCAACGGCTTCTGTATTCGTTCAGTTTGGCGGCAGGGACATATATCCTGAGCCCGTCGTGCTTAAAGAAAACATCCGTTCCCAGAATTGCGGGAGTCTCAGAGCGGACTACGATTGTGCTGAGTCGGGTACAACCGCCGAAAGCACCGTTCTCAATTGTGTTCAGACCCTCAGGGAGTTCAATCTCCTGCAGGCTGGAACAGCCGTAGAACGCCTTGCTGCGGATGGCCTTTATGGTGGCGGGAAGTATTATGTTTCCAAGTTTGGAGCAGCCCTCAAACCAAGATTTGCCTACATAATCCAGTCCTACGCTCTCAAACCACCTGAAATCGGCAAAACTGTAGATGTTATCCTTCTGTGCTGTAAACCTTCCGTCCAGCCATGAGAAACCGGCACCGCCTATGCGGGCATAGTCTGCGTAGTCTTCCCATACGGATGGGTCGGTTCCGGTGTTGGCCGGGTCATAGTAGGCCATGGGTTTCAGCGCCGCCATGATACCCGGGTCGGTAAGGCGTATCACGCAGGGCATAAAACGCTCCTTGTATTTTGCCCAGGCTGAATCGGCCTCAAACCAGACCACCTGCTGCGGCATCATCTTGATGCGTGCGGTTGTTCCGTCAAACACACCGTTGCCAATGCTTATCATCTGAGGCGTCATGGGTGTCATGTGGTTTATACCGTCGGTCTCCATATAGAGCAGGTCCAGATCGGCCAGATTGATACAATCGGCAAAAGCGGAGTCTCCTAAATGGACCTGCAGTCCGGTATAACTGTCGCCGGTAATGGTGGAGCCGTACAAATCCACGAATGATACGGATCTGAGATTCCTGTTACCCAGGAATGCCTTGGGCAGTACCTGGTCAAGTTGGAAGTTGTCATAGACACCTATGTCATTACACAGTTTCAGTGCACCCTGATGGCCTATAATGAAGTCGTTGTCGGGGCCGGTCACGATGGTGTGCTCTATCAGGTGACCGTTTACCTTGTTCTCCTTCTTTATGGAGTTCTGCTCATAGGCGTATGCGTACCTGGCGCCGTACTCGCTGAATTTGGGAGCAGGTGCGGCACTCTCATATTTGAAGTAGCGTGCCAGCGGTGCCCAGGATGCGTTGTCCAGAAAATCCTGCTTACGTTCGGGATCGATTATGATTCTGAACGTGGTGGAATCCAGTCCTGCAAATATGCTGTCACCTGCCAGTATGAAGTTTTCGGGCCCCAGGGCACGGGTGCCGTTATCATCGGTCCTGAGCAGGGTGCTGAACTCTGTGAGTGCGGTACAACCCACAAATGCCGAGTCGGGGATGGTAAGCAGCATGGCCATTCCGGTATTGCTTGACTGCCCCGAAATCTCGTGGAACCTTATACTCTTGAGGTTTGTCTTGTCCCTGAATGCATCACGGGCAAAAGTCATGGTGCGGTTGGATGTGTTGACGTCATTGTCATTGTCAAATCCCACATGGATGACAGCATTCTGGACATTATTCGCAACTTCCTTGATATATGTGTGATATACAAGGTTTTTCTGGGGAGTGGTGATCACGTAGCCTCCACCAACAAGACCTACCTGATGTATGTTGGAGAGTATGTTCTCACGCATACCCTTGTTCATCTGTTCGGGATTGTAAGTACCGCTGCCTCCCCAACTGCTTGATGACAGCATGCCTGCGGTTGCAACGGTAGCCCCCATGCCCGTATTCAAAACGGAATTGGTGATCAGGGATCTGAAACTCGGATTCCTGTACACGGCCTTTGATGTCTCTTTCAAAATCAATTGGGCAGCCTCGATCTGTTTTGTGGCCAGAGCGATTTTGTCTAAGGTGTTTGTGATGGCTTTACTCAGATGTGCTTTCAGAATAACGAGTGCAGTCACCTGTTGTCCGTTCAATCCGGCCATAGGAATTAAAATGAATCTGCCTGATTGATCCAAAATACTGTTAAGCGGCAAGATGGCACTTTTGGACAGATTCAATCCGTAAGTGCCAAGGTCCTTTCCTGCGAGTTGGACCAATACATTTTGTGGCTTATTCAGCAGATATTGATCCATGACATAATTAAGTGCAACCTGTGTGTTTAACAGATTATCTAAGGCTCTCTTTTCGGTTGTAGCGGCTGTCAACTGGACTGAAGCCGATTTTGAAGCCTGAAATGATGCATTGGCACTGACAGAGAGTGATGCTTCGTAGATTGATGCAGCATATAGAAGCACCTCAAGACCGATGCGGGGCGCTGTCCACCATGACACGTCCTGACTTACCACTTGTGAGGCCTGCGATATGCCTCCGGGTGCTGTCATATAACTGTAGGTAAGACCTCCATCAGTAAAGTCTTTCATCTTGCCTTGCGGCATAAACTCAGTGGGTTCAATGTAGCTTATATAGGGAATCCAGTTGGGGTCTGATAGAAAATCCTGATAGAGCTGGGTTGCCACCAGAATCCTGAAACCTTCGGGTACGTACTTAGGTACAGCTGCCAGTTTCTCTTCAGTAACCGGAGCCGATGGGTCGTCGCCAAAGACTTGATTGAGATCTGCTATCTGCTGCTCAATTGATGGCTCACCGAATATGTTGTCACCGGGAATCACATCCTTGGGGCCCAAAGCCATCCAACGGTCATCGCCATCCTGAACGTAGTAGAACATGCGCAGTTCCTTAAGGTTGGTGCAGCCTTTGAATGCACCGTTTGGAATGACCATCTTAAGGTCGCTGAAACTGTTCTCCGAACGGCCGTTGGTCTGCCAGAACTCAATGCTCCTGACATGTGTGTTGCCGGCTATGGCGTCCCGTTGCAGCTGGATGGTCTTGTAGTTGTAATATGAACCGGGATCGTTGAATATCTTCATGGTTCCCCCCTCGCTGTCGATACCGCTGTCATCAATGCCTGTTATGCTGGCGTAATATACGTTGCAGCCCTCTTTGGTATCCAGCAGGGATGATACACGGAACTGCTGGTAATCGGCATTCCATGTGCGTAACATCTCAGTCATGCTGCGCTTGCCTTCATCGTCGTTCTTGAGGTCCTGAGTCTGGTCATAACTGCGGAACCACCGATACTTGACGCCATTGACAGTAAAGTCAGCCGTAGAAGCCTCATATATGATAAAGCGGCTGTGGTACGGCTGCCATGTGGTGCTGGACAGATATGACTGGTACTTGTCGGCCTGTACACTGATCTTAAGATTGGTGCAGCCATTGAATGCGTCGCCGGCAATGGCAGTCACCTGGTCATGTGTGAGCGGCTCCCAGTGGTTGTCTCCCTCGGTGGTGTATTGCATCATCTTCATCTCTTTAAAGTTGACGCAACCCTCAAAGGCACCTTCGCTTATTGTGAACTTGAATTGTGTGCGGGCGCTTTCCAGATTGGCATCAGTATCCATGAAATAGAGTGATGTCAGTTGGGTGCTTCCGCGGAATGCATGGGGTGCTATAAGCCCCAGATGAGTGTGATTATACACTGCACCAACCAGATCGTTGCGTATCTGTGCGGTGCCGTTGTCATACCCGCTTTCATCGTAACCTGTGATGGCGGTGATTTCGGATGGCTCACCACCGGTCTTTACTATCAGATTGGCATCAGCATCGTTGCTTTCAAACTCCCATCCGCGGGCTGCAAGCTCTTCATCGCTGATAAAGAAGTGGTAATCCTTGCGGGACAGATAGCGGTATTTTACGCCCTGATAGGTCCTCTCAGTCTCAGCCGTGGGTATGTCATGTATATCGGCCATGATAATGGGCTGATGGGACAGATCCAGCAACTGATGCTTACCGTTGGCAGTCCAGGGATCACTGATAAAACACCCGTTCTGATCTACCCAGTGGTTGAAACCGGTGCCATCGGGCAACGTGAGTTCCACATAACAACCGTTGGTCCAGTATCCCTTGCCGTTCAGTGTCACGTCCGGCTCGCCCACGAAACGGAATGTGGCACCGTCGGGTACCATCATGTCGTTCAGGATGAATGTGCCCTGTTCGGTATTCATCTGAATGGTGGCGTAGCAGTTCTCAAGGGTGAGATTGGCCGGGTTCACCATGTTGGCAAATGTGGCACCGTCCAGAATGATGTCGTGGTAGGTCCAGTCCTGCGGGTCAAAGACGCTGTTGCGGATAGTGACAGGTATCATGTCTTCTGCCAAACCCACAAAACCGCCACATTGCAGGGATGCCGTGGCGGCTCTGTTCTGGAGTGCTCCGGTAAACGAGCAGCGGTCAATAACAACTGAATCCGGAGTCTCATTCACATTGTAAGTCAACACTTCTCCCACCAAGCCTCCGTTATATATGTTTCCGCCTTGGGTAACCCATATTTGCATTGATGAATGGCAGTCATATAACTGAGTGGCGCCCGTACCTGTAACTCTGGCCACAATACCTGCGCAGAACCAGTTCCTGGTGTATATGGTTCCGGTGGTCTTGAGATGCCGGAAAGTGGCACCGGCCGCATACCTGAACGGTGCGGCAAAATCGGAAGAAACGGGTTCATATACAGATCCCGCATTGTAGTTGATGGTATATCCGAAACCGTCAAAAATACCGCGGAACGGGGTATCGGCTGTACCCACCGACACGTTTCCGGCATAGATGTCCTGGATTAACCTGAACACCTGGCCTTCATGGCTGTTGCCGTTTTCAACGCTCCCAGACAGCTCTTGCCAATCCAGATAGTTTGAGATCACATAAGGGTCTTGTTGAGTTCCGGACCCATCCCATGCAAATACACTCTGCATCATTGCCAACAGCAACACAGGCAGAAAGCATCTTTTTCTTTTCATATTCATAGTCCTTGTAGTTATCTTTCTCATAAGCAATGTTTTAATCTTTCGTTTAGTAGTATTTTATTTCCCGTTCCGTGACAAAACTGACAGGATTCGTCGTGTTACTGTCAAAGATACGTATGTTATTCTGCTTTGTCCAATTCCACTTGCTGTCATAAATGTAGCTTTGTTCCAAACGGGAGTTCTGTTCCTCCCACAAGGAGTTGGTGCTCTCTTCAAGAATGCAGTCACCACGTCCGTTATAGGTGTAAACGGTGGTCTCGGTACGGCTGAATTCGCCGAAATATTGTATTACCTCGCGGTCCTTAAGCATCCGGTTCCCGAATTTGCGGTTTACGGTAACGGTACGTAGCTTATAAAGCTCCCCATTATCATAACAACCGTCCACAAAAGTATCGAACATGCCGTTCTCCTGATATGTCAATATGCCCAGAGTGTCATAGTCGCTGCATGCGCTCACAGGATAGGCTCCGTCGTATCTTACC
>JAGBPB010000038.1 GCA_017633615.1 Bacteroidaceae bacterium
GATATCCTGCCTGGATATTTACGGAAATACATTTGAGTGCGAATTCGGGCTGGACTGTGACAAATGCCGCATAAGGGAGGTTTTCGGCGACACGCATAAAGCCATCTACGAAAATCTTTCAACACGCACCCTTGCAGATTTTACCTGATTCCTTTTGATAGTACACAATATTAGTGTAGTTTTGCGCCCGCATATACTACACCATTTTTATGTACTTTAAGAGACATATCAGACTAAGAGCTCTTGCGCCCCTGATGGCGGCGCTCATGGCGTTCCAGTCCTGCCGGCATTCCACACAACCTGAGAGCGTTGAGGCAGACAATCTGCAAGGCAGCATATCCATATCGGGCGCGTTTGCGCTCTACCCTATGGCGGTGGAGTGGACCAACGCCTTCTCGGCCCTGCATCCGGCAGTAAGGATTGACCTGTCATCGGGCGGCGCCGGCAAGGGCATGACTGATGTGCTTAACGGTATGGTTGATTTTGCCATGCTGTCACGTGAGCCGCATGATGAGGAGCGGAATAAAGGTGCTATAGACTTCAGCGTAGCAAAGGATGCGGTGCTGCCCGTATTCAGCGCATCAAACCCTCTGTATGAAAAAATCATGGCGCACGGCATTACCGCCGATGACGCCCGCAAGATATGGATCACCGCCGAGATCACCACCTGGGGCCAGCTGATTGGCACACATGATGACACCCCCATACACGTTTATACCAGGTCCGATGCCTGCGGTGCGGCCCAGACGTTTGCAGCATGGTTTGGTGCCGTACAAGAGGACCTGGGAGGTACTGCCGTATATGGTGACCCGGGAATATCAAAAGCTGTTATTGATGATGCCCTTGGGATAGGCTTCAACAACATGGCGTACGCGTATGACTCCGAGACACTCAAGATGCAGACCGGACTTGAGGTACTTCCCTTGGACATAAACGGAGACAGGAGCATAAGTGATGACGAGAAACTCTATGAGACACGTTCCAGTATAGCAAAGGCCATTGAAGAAGGCCGGTTCCCCGCCCCTCCCTCACGCAACCTCTATCTGGTAACCAACGGGATTCCTACCGATACCGCATCGCTTGAATTCATCAAGTTCGTAATTTCTGACGGCCAGGGGTTCAACGAGCCAAACGGATATGTACGCATATCGAACGCTTCGGCACGTGAATCAATGAGAAAGTTGAACGTAGGACGCAAAAGCAGAGGGCTGAAGCGTGACAACACACAGCTTATGACGCTTATAGCCGGTCTTGTGGTTGTTCTGTTGTTCCTTACGGCAGGCGTACAGTTCCTTATGCGCTCACATACCAAACGCAGGGTTTTCCGCCAGAGGTTATCAGAGACCATGATGATAATCCTGTCATTCTCATCAATTGCGCTGCTAATAGCGTTGCTTGTGGGTCTTTGGGGTAAGGCCGCCCCTATGTTTGACAAAAGCACATTAGGAGAGCTGCTTACCGGCACGGAGTGGAAACCGTCCCAGGGGTTGTTCGGGTTCAGGCCGTTCATTCACGGAACTCTGGCCGTCACGCTGTTGTCCATCTGTTTCTCACTTCCGCTTTCGCTGTTAACTGCCGTATTCATTACCGAATATGCACCCAGATATCTCAAGAGTCTGGTAAATCCGGCATTGGATATCCTGGCATCACTGCCATCGGTCATATTCGGTGTATGGGGCGTGCTTACGCTCATTCCCAAGTTCGGTTATTCGCTGCTTACGGCATCGCTGGTACTTGGAGTCATGGTTCTGCCCATTATGGTAAGCCTGTTCTGTGAGATATTCGCAACAGTTCCCACCGATATGCGCGACTCTTCATTCGCACTTGGTGCCACACGTTGGCAGACTACACGAAAAGTGGTAATCCGCAAATCTTTGCCCGGCATATTCGCAGCCGTAGTATTGGCTCTATCCAAGTGTATAGGCGAGACCATTGCCGTAATGATGGTTTGCGGATGCGTGCCCCGTCTGCGCGGCTCTTGGTTAGACCCGTTCTACACGCTACCGGCACTCATAGGTAACAACTACGGTGAAATGGCTTCCATACCGCTGTATGAATCGGCCATAATGTTTGCCGCGTTGTTGCTGCTCCTGTTAGTGCTGCTGTTCAACATACTGTCACGTGTAATCCTTTACCGAATAGAAAAGAACAACTGATATGACACATATTCGCAAAAGACAATTGGAAGAGAAGGTTATGCGCGGAGTCATGCTCATAGCCACGCTGATTGTACTGGGAGCC
>JAGBPB010000039.1 GCA_017633615.1 Bacteroidaceae bacterium
CTCGAGCTGCTCTTTTGACATGCCTGCTGCGGCACTTCCGTTTTCAAAAGCATCCCAGTCAAATTCCTGAAGGGGAACTACATTCTTTAAATCTTCCATTAGTTAAATTTTGAAACTAAGATAAAGTTAGACAATATGTTGTAAACACATGCCAAGGCGCTTGGCGCACTTAGCGGGCGCAAAGATAGTACTTTATTATTTAAATAAAGAGATTCAGTGATGAAAAATTTACAGGAATGTGTCAGAATCCTGTATCAAGAATGTATGGAACTCCCGAGGAGGTGATACCTGCAGCCTCAACATTGAAGTGCTTGGTAATGGAGCTGTTATAGAACTCTACCTGGGCATTGCCTATGCTGTCGGTTATAACATTGGGATTCCAATAGAGTGTGCGGCGGAAATCCACATCACCCAGCACGGGACCGTTGGGGTATTCCGGTGCATAGAAACTGTATGGACGGGAGTATCCGTCAACAGTGGTTATTCTTTTGTTTATCTTGAAAATCTCATCGCGGGTGCTCAGTTCACGTCCTTCCTTGACAAGAATATCCACAAGAAGCATTCTCTGATAGAGTGTTTCACTGCCGGTAAGATCCACCATGGTCTTGTTAAGATATTGCTGGTAGAGAGGACATTGTGTGAGAATGTTCATGAGATACATGGGGCGGTCAAATACTATGATGCTCTTTATGTCTTTTGAGTCAATTGAACTGGGGTTCTCAAAGACTCCCTGGTTCTGGAATTTCTTTGTGTCGTGAACATAGAAGAACGGGGCAAATCCGTTTATGGATTCAATACCTCCGCTGTCATCAGGAACAACCTCATATCCCTTGTCCAGCAGATAGCCCATCAGGTCAGTGGAGTAGTCGCCTTTGTCCAGGTCTATCTCCACGTCTTTTACAACATCGTAGGCGTTAAATGTGAAGTAGTCTATATACATGCGCTCCTCCTCAATGTCAACATCCGGCAGCAGCAATCCTGTACTGGTGTTGATTACGGTAGGCAGGTCATCAGGTTTCTCTTCAGTCTGTTTCTTGTTTTTGGAGGATTTGGAACCGGACTGAAGGCTGTTGAATACAAGTTCCTGAGGTTTGTATGCACGTACGGCGGGAATCAGGGAGCGGTCCAGCTTGATACGGGCGCTGGTGCCTAAAAGTCGTTGCTTGGTAACATGCGCATCAATGGTAAACCTTGCCTTGTCATAGAAATCAGAACCTATGTCAAAGCCGAAGTATCCTGATGAATCTGTCGTGTAGGTATATGTTTCAGACTGTGTCTTGTCCTGAGGCATGAGTGCAGCCAGCACTTCAATATCTTCAACTGGTTTCTTTCCTGATGAGTTCAGCACCCAGCCGTTCAGAGTGAGTGACTGTTCAAGACGATGTCTCTCGCGGAACTCTTTCTGTCCTGTCATGGTTTGCCAGTCATAGCGTTCCCAACCCTGTACCAGCATGAGCAGGTCAAGCGCCTCATCGCGCTCGGGGTCATCAGAGTCAAAATACCATGACGGGTTTTCTATGAAACCTTTGAGGTCAGAAGAGAGCAGCAGGGATGTCCTCAGATCATCAGTCAGGATATTGCCTTGACCGCGAATGTCACGTACGGAGAGGCAGAAACGGTCACGGAAAGGATTACCCTGGCCGTCCTTGAGTTTGAACTGAAGAAGAACTTTTTCAAACGGATTATATTCTGCCTTATCCGGGATGACCTCCAGGACAGGCTTTTTTAATTCCTGATTATGGTGATATATGGAGCGGCTGGCATAAATAGTGCCGTCTTCGTCAAAAATGTTTATACGGCAGACACCTTCAGGTATGCCTCTCATTGATATCGTTTTTTCTATTGGCTCAGAGCCTGTTTCAAAAGTGAGGAATTCAACAAGTTCACCTCTGCATGTCATTGTCATGCCAAGTGTGGATCGTTTCAAATGAGGCGTGCAGTCAATATTCAGGATAATGCTGTCTGTTCCGCATCTGTTCACCGCCAGGGCGCAGCCTGCCTGCTCAGTCTGGGGTAGAGAGAACGTACGGGAGTCCTTTCCTACGGTTATCTCCACCTGATTGCGACGGTCCTGAGGAGTGAAGGTGAACCATCCCATGCCGTCATGAACGGTAGAGAATGTGATGTCACTGTTTTCCAGTACTCCTGTGGCGTCGATGCCCAGCCCGGAATCATCGGTAACCTTGAATGCCACCCGGCAGGGTTTGCCTGCAATGATATGACCGCCTTCAGGGTAGAACGTGCAGTTTATCTTGCGCAGGTTCTCCGTCTTGGGGCGGAACTCTGATGTCTCGGATTTGCGGAGCAGAATGGTGGGGTTTTCACCGTAGTAGTTGCCCTCTTCCTTGGGCTTTTCATAAACGGCAAAAACGCGTGAGAATATGGACTCCTCACTGAAGTTCTGCATGAAACTGGTATATGCCCTGACCTCATAGAAACCGCTGGGGTAGGCCATGACGCCTCTTTTCTCACGGGCCTGGGCTGTTGAGCCGTCAAGCAGGGGCAGTGAGCCGTCAGCCTGTCCTGCCACAATCTTGAGTTTCTGCTGCTTTAACAGGACGCCTGATGGCGAAATAAGATCCACATACAGGACCTTGCTTTGAGCTCTCTGCAGATTTGATGCATTTACCACGAAAGCCTTGAACCAGATGGTCTCACCCGTATAGTATGAAGTGTTGTCAAACTGGAGATAAACCTTTTCTTGCGGGAATATGCTGTTGAACTGGTGGATGTTGCCTGCAAACTTCATCAGTGCGTCTACGCTTGATGACTGCGCATTGGATGGAATGGCCGTAAGGAAGGCTATCGATATAATCAGGAAAAATCTGGTTAGCATAGGATCAAATTTGATTGCTGCAAAATTAGCAAAAATGTGGGAAAACAAATAACTTTGTCATCCGTTATGATATACGGATTTGACAACGACAAGTATCTGCGGATACAGTCCGAACACATCAAGGAGCGCATAGCTCAGTTCGGTGATAAGCTTTATCTTGAGTTCGGAGGCAAGCTCTTCGATGACCACCATGCCAGCCGCGTACTTCCCGGTTTCCAGCCTGACAGTAAGTTGCGTATGCTCAATCAGTTGAGCGACTACGCTGAGATCATTATCGTAATCAGTGCCGTTGACATTGAGAAGAACAAGGTGCGCAGTGATCTGGGTATCACATATGATATGGACGTGCTCCGTCTGCGTGAGGAGTTCCAGTCACGTGGTCTGATGGTTGGATCAGTGGTGATAACGCACTACAACGGCCAGTCCAGTGCCGATGCTTTCCGCGAGAGGCTTAAACGCCTGGGTATCGTAACATATGTACACTACATAATAGAAGGCTATCCCAACAATGTGGCTCTGATTGATTCCGATGAGGGATTCGGCCGTAATGATTACGTTGTCACCACACGTCCCCTCGTGGTTGTTACTGCTCCCGGTCCCGGAAGCGGTAAGATGGCTGTCTGCCTGAGCCAGCTCTATCAGGAGCAGAAACACGGAGTCAAAGCCGGTTATGCCAAGTTTGAAACATTCCCCATCTGGAACCTGCCTTTGAACCATCCGGTAAACATAGCATATGAGGCTGCCACTGCCGATCTTGATGACGTGAACATGATTGACCCGTTCCATCTTGAGGCATATGGCAAGACCACAGTCAATTACAACCGCGATATAGAGATATTCCCCGTGCTGGATGCCCTGTTCAAGGGTATCTATGGCGAGAATCCGTATAAGTCACCCACCGATATGGGTGTTAATATGGCAGGTTTCTGCATAAGTGATGATGAGGTATGCTGCCGCTCTGCCAAGGATGAGGTGATACGCCGTTACTATACCGCCTTGGGCGATATGGCCAGCGGCAAGACCAATGAGGTTGAGGTGAACCGTATTGCGTTGCTCATGAACAAGGCCGGCATCACTACCGCCACACGCCGTACTACCGTAGCAGCCAAGGAGCGTCAGGAAGCTACCGGTGTTCCTGCAGCCGCGATGGAACTCAATGACGGAACAATCATCACCTCCAAGACTACACCTCTGCTTGGCCCCAGCGCTGCACTTATACTGAATGCAACCAAGCATCTGGCTGGTATTGACCATGATGTCAAGCTCATTCCCCAGAACATGATTGAACCTATCCAGAAGACCAAGGTGGATTATCTGCATGGAAACAACCCGCGTCTGCATACTGATGAGGTGCTGGTGGCTCTTTCAATACTGAGCCAGCAGGATGAGAACTGCCGCAAGGCACTTGATATGCTGCCTGAACTGCGCGGATGCCAGGTTCATTGCACAGTGCTGCTCAGTGAGGTGGACCGCAAGATTTTCCGCAAACTGGGTGTGGGCCTTACCTGTGATCCTGTCAAGAAGAAATACTTTCCAGGCGGAAAGTAAAACAGTTTAATGATGATCCGCATATCACTTTTTGATGATATGTCACTTTGCACTGAGTGTGAGGTGGAGCGGATGCTACCCTTGGTGCCGGAGCCGCGTCGCGGTAAGGCGCTCTCATTCAAACATACATTCGGACAGTTTGCATGCCTTAAGTCATATCTTATGCTTGCGGAACTTTTACGCAGTGAGTTTGGATTAGAAAAATTCAACATAGAGGCAGGGGAGCATGGAAAGCCTTTCCTTACGGCACATCCTGAAATACATTTCAGCATAAGCCATTGTCAGAAAGCTATCGCTGTGGCGGTGAGTGATAAGCCTGTAGGTATTGATGTGGAGTCATTCCGCAACTACAATGAAGGGCTTCTTGAAAAGACCATGAATGCAGAAGAAAGGTCTGAAATCCTTTCATCCGATATACCTGCGCGGATATTCTCCATGTACTGGACCAGAAAGGAGGCTGTATTCAAGCTTCATGGTACTGGGATAACTGATAATCTTCACGGTATACTTACAGACAAAACAATGACCGACACCGTCATTAACCGTGAAAAGGGTTATGCGGCATCGGTCGCTGTATACAGTAGTGACGGCTTGTCTCAGCCTTGTTGGCTGTGATATTCTATCAGGCCACCCATAGGGCTGGCCAAAATCTTTCCTATTGTCATTCCCAGCGAATCGGCAGCCTCTTTAAGATCATCAGCCAGACTGTTTGCCAGTGAACCTACAAAATGAGCAGGCAACCAAGGCTTGTGGTAGTTTATCACATTCCTTGTAAAGAACTCAGTGAAGCACTGTATAATCATTTTGTGGACCTCCGGTATTTCACGTTTCTCAAGTATGAAAGGAACGAACCCTGCCAGGTAACGGTTGGCCAGAGGCTTGCGGTAAACGTTCATTATGATTGATTCCCTGTCAGTTGAATAACGGTCAAGGAATTCCTTATATAGTTTATCAGGCATCTGACGCTTGAAACAACTGTTTATAAAGCAGCGTCCAAGAACGGCTCCACTACCTTCATCGCCCAGAATATAACCTAATGAGGGTACCTGGTCAATTATTTCCTTGCCGTTGTACAGACATGAGTTGGAACCTGTGCCCAGAACGCATGCCACGCCTTCAGATTTACCGCAAAGGGCACGTGCGGCCCCCAGCATATCACTGTCAACCGTAATGATGGCATTGGGAAAATAGTTCTTCAGTATGTCTGACATCAGAGCACAGGTGATATGTGTGGCACACCCTGCACCATAGAAGAACAGTTCACTGACTGTGTCCCGGTCAATATGCGTTATGATAGGCAACAATTCGCCTTCAAGTATATCACGTATCTGTTCCTGGCTCTGATGATATGGATTTATTCCTTGGGTTTTATAAATGGTCAGGTCCTTTTTATTGTTGAAGAATCCCCAGTCAGTCTTGGTGGATCCGCTGTCAACTGCAAGTTTCATTGTTTCTTTCCAAAATCAGGTTCGTATTTGATTAGTGCTGATACTACGCATGTCACAGCGCAACATGCTATTACCCAGATAAAGAATGTCCTGTAACCCATGTGCTCCTGGAGCATGCCTGAAATCATGCCCGGAAGCATCATGCCCAGTGCCATTATACCGGTGCTGATAGCGTAGTGTGAAGTCTGGTGCTCGCCGCGGGCAAAATACATCAGGAACAGGGTATAGGCTGTGAATCCGAATCCATAGCCCATCTGCTCTATGAAAATACAGGTACTTACCAGAGCCATATTCTGTGTTGGGAACCAGCTCAGATATACATATACCAGGTCCGGGACTGAAATGGCGGCTACCATATACCAGATACACTTTTTAAGTCCGTGTCGGGACAGCGTGATTCCGCCCAATATTCCTCCGAGCAGGAGTCCTATCACTCCCAGTGTTCCCTGTGCAAAACCCACCTGACCGGTGGTGAGTTCCAGACCTCCCGCGGCTGCATCATCTACCAGGAACAGAGGGGCTATCTTGCCAAGCTGTGCCTCCGGGAACCGGAACAGCAGTATGAACAGCAGCGCTGGTAGGATATACGGCTTCTTGAAATAACTTACAAAAGTCATTCCGAACTCCTTGATGATATTCTTGCCGGAAACGCCTATTGTACAGTCTGCAACCGGATGGGGCAGAATGTATGAATGGTAGAGCCAAAGCAGTATCATCAGGCCGCCGGCTATAAGGAATCCCAGACTCCAGGCGCGAACGGTTGATCCGAACACTTTTTCAAACTGTCCAACCAGAATGAGAAGACCTCCCTGGCCGGCAATCATTGCAATACGGTATGCGGTGTTACGGATACCTACGAACAGGGACTGCTCACCCTCGTCCAGGCCGAGCATATAGAATCCGTCAATGGATATGTCATGGGTGGCCGAACTGAATGCCAGCAGCCACATGATGGTAAGTGACCATTTGAAAAAATAGGTGGTATTCAGAGTCAATGCCACGCCTGCCAGACCTGCTCCCAGGATTAACTGAGTGAGCAGCAGCCACCAGCGTTTTGTCTTGACCAGATCAACAAAGGGGCTCCAGAAGGGTTTGATAACCCATGGCAGGTAAAGCCAGCTGGTGTACAGAGCGACATCGGTATTACTTATGCCCAATTGCTTGAACATAATGGCTGATACCGTTACAACCAGTACGTAAGGCAGTCCTTCGGCGAAATACAGTGTGGGCACCCAGGCCCACGATGCTCTTGGTGATGCCATTTACTTGGCCGGGATAGCCTCTTTAAGTTTGTTCAGTACATTCTGACGGTCCTCTGGCGTGGGGTTACGCTTGAGTGTAGTGCCTTCAACCAGTGTCAGGTCAGGATACTGGTCCTTGAGCTTGTTGAATGAGTTGGTCAGATTGCTGCTGCCTGATGTTGAGAATATGATCACGGTCTTGCCCTTGAGGTCATTCTGGTCAATGAATGAGTAGATGATATTGGGTGCTGCATCACCCCAGATTGGGAAACCTATGAATACAACATCATACTTGTCAAGGTTTTCAGGCTTTGCCTTAACCTCAGGACGGATAGACTTGTCGGCCATCTCCTTTACGGAACGTGACTCGCGGTTACGGAAATCAACGTCATCGCTGGTGTAGGGCTGTACGCCGTCTATCTGGAACAGGTCAGCGCCAGTGTTGGCGGCCAGCTCCTGAGCCAGTGATTTGGTGGTCTCGGTTACTGAGAAATAGGTTACCAGTACTTTAGGCTGTTTTGCAGTGCATGATGCCATAATCATGGCCATCATTGCAAGAATAAAACTCTTTTTCATCTTTTGATATGTCTGTTTTTGTTTTACGTTCTGAAGTGCGAATATAGTTATTTTATCTGAGATAATATTGGCGATCAGGCTCCGACAGTTTCTCAATTGCGTAGCGCAGCATGGTGCGTGGCATGCTCCTGTATCGTGGCTCAAGCCACTCTTTCAGGGCCTTTTCATCACGCTTGCCGGCTTCACGCAGCAGCCAGCCTACAGCCTTGTGTATAAGGTCATGCTTATGTCCGATGAGTATTTCTGCAATGGCGTAGGTATCGGCAGTCTGTCCGTGACGTATGAACTGCATGGTGCTTACCATACCTATGCGCTGCTCCCACATGGTCTTACCGTTACGGGCCAGGTCATAGAGCAGGGTGCGGTCCTTGTCAAGCAGCCAGGTTCCCAGGAGCGGGTAGCAGGAGAGGTCCACCAGATCCCAGTTGTTTATGCGGTCGGTGTGTGACAGGTAAAAGTCCACACACTTTTTCTGCAGTTCAGGGTTTTTCTTTGCGTGACTGAATATCTCTATGAGGGTTAATAAAGCAGCCAGGCGTACCTCATGGTACTCATTTGTCACGCACTCCTCAAGATTGTCAAAGTCAGTCTTTGTCCAGCACTCTTTAACCACACCGCGTGTTACGGGCACCTTTATTCCCAGGAACTTGTCACCGTAGCCGTACTGTCCCGGGCCGGTCTTGAAGAAACGCATCAGACCCTCTACTTGTGTGGGGTCAGCGTGTTTATGTATCTCGTCAAGCAATATGTTCATAGGTAGTATGTTTGGATTATCTGTGAGGCACGTTCAAGTGTCTCGGGCTTACCTGCATCAACCCACTCTGATGCATCACTCTCTGCCATCCGCAGGTTGAGTTTTGCGGCGTTGCTCACATAGAAATCAGTTATGCTGAACCTTTGCTCAGGTATGGCATCCAGCAGCGGCAGGATACTCTTGGATATTATGTGTATTCCCTGAAAGGCATAGGGAGTGAACCGCGTCTTGTCAAAGTCTTTCAGGGGTGAGCGTACATCGCCAGTCTTTTCATTGCTCCAGCCGCACAGCTTTGACTCCTGATTGAAATAGAGATAGCGCGATGTATTGCGGCGGGCAGTCAGGAGAGTGGCATCGGCCTTACTCTCCAAGTGGGTTTTGTAGAGCAGGCTTAGGTCTGTATTAGAGAAAATATCAACATTGTGCACAAGCACCGGGGCATCATCATTAAACAGATGCATGGCCTGACGAATGCCTCCGCCTGTGTCAAGCAGCAAGCTGCTCTCATCGGATAGGGTTATGTCCAGGCCAAAGTTCCTGTTATCCTTAAGGAACTTCTGGACCTTGCCGGCAAAATGGTGTATGTTTATTACAAAACGGTCAAAACCGGCTTCTGAAAGATGACGCAACTGGTGTTCCAGCATGGTTCGACCTTCAACTTCAACCAGTGCTTTGGGGCGGTCTGAGGTAAACTCTCCAAGGCGTGTGCCTAATCCTGCGGCTAGAATGAGTGCGTTCATAACTCCTTTTTGATGCCCTGTTCGCGGTGTTCAAGCACAACGGTAATGTTGTTCCCGTATATTTTCTTAAGATGTTCTGCCATATGGTTGGCGCAGTATAGAGAGCGGTGCTGGCCTCCGGTGCATCCGAATGACACCATCAGGTTGCTGAATCCGCGTTCATTGTAATTATCAACGGTAGGGTCAACCAGTCCATATACATGCTCCAGGAAATGCTGTACTTCACCCCGTTCTTCAAGGAAACTTATTACCGGCTCATCGGCACCTGTCAATTTCTTGAAGCAGTCATATTTGCCGGGATTGTGCATTCCGCGGCAGTCAAAAATGAAACCTCCGCCGTTGCCGCTGTCATCCTGCGGCAGTCCTTTGCGGTATGAGAAACTTATTACGCGTACCGTGAGTTTGGCGTTTTGCGGTGCCGGCTGCGGATTGAACTGTGGCAGTTTGGTGACTTCACGTAACAGTGCAGTAAGGTAGGGGCATCCCTCTATATCCTGAGCAACTAACTCCTTCAGGTTGTCTATGGCTGCCGGTATGCTCTGCAGGAAATGGGGCTTGCGCTCAAAGTATCCGCGGAACCCGTATGCGCCCACCACTTGGAGGGTACGGAACAGTACAAAGTTATGCAGGCTGGCACGGAATTCCTCAGGGTTGACCTCGCGGTAGGGAGCAAGGGCATCAAGATATACCTCTGTAAGGTGCTGTTTCAACTGATGCGGATAGGCTGCCCGTGCCTGCCAAAGGAATGATGCCAGATCATATTCTATGGGGCCGCGGCGGCCTCCCTGAAAATCTATGAACCAGGGCTCTGAGTCCTTGACCATTACGTTGCGTGCCTGGAAGTCGCGGTACATGAATGTATCATAGGGTGCATCCTTGAGCAACAGCGTAGCAAACCGTTCAAAGTCATCCTCCAGACGGGCTTCATGGAACTCTATCCCTATAGCCTTAATGAAGTTATATTTGAAGTAGTTCAGGTCCCAGAATATGCTGCGTCGGTCAAAAGACTCACACGGAAAACAAACCTTGAAATCCATTCCCTTACCGCCCTCAAACTGGAATTGAGGCAGCCATTTTATGACATTCTCAAGCAGCCCGGTCTGTTCTGCTGAATAATCACCGGTTTCCCGGGCACTTTTAAGTGTATCAAACAGTGAGACATCTCCAAGGTCGTTCAACAGATAGCACATTCCGCTGTCTGATACTGCAAGGATCTCCGGTACAGGCAGTCCCTTGCTGTGCAGATGTTTTCCGATGCTCAGGAACGCCGCGTTCTCATCGGCATTGGTCCCTTCAACGCCTACTACTGTGCCGCCGTTATAAGTAAAGCGGTAGTAAATACGGTTTGATCCCGCCGCAGTGAGCCTTGTGACGCTCTCCGCCTCACATCCGGCATACTGCAAGAACAACCCTTTCAATTCCTCATTCATATTGAGACCAAAGTTACTCCATCTGCTCCTGATTTGCAAGAATCAAGGTCACATAAAAGAACCTGTTCAGTACGGAAAAACAAACGCGCCAGTTAGAGAGTAAATTTTTTCTAACTGGCGCGTAAAAAACTTAGTGTCTCAGTGACCCTGTTGATTTATGGTATGAACACCTTTATTGCCTTGCCGTCTTTGGCGCGCAGAATATTCAAACCGGGCTTGGATGATTCCATCGGCCTGCCGTTCAAGTCAAACCACATACCGTCAATGGCATTCTCACAGGCTTTGAGATTCATTACTGACGTCTCACCTACATTGAAGAATTCGTTCCAGGTATATGCTGCCTTGTATAGGTCTATGCTCATGGCAGGAACATACAGGTAACATAACTGCTTGTTCACGCCTGAGAATACTTTCTGGCCGCAGGTGGGAGGGATGTCATTGTAGCAGAATATCTTCTCCAATCCTGAACACTTCTCAAACGCACCGCTTTGCAGTGATGTTATGGCGCTGCCTATAGACAAGGCTTTCATTGTCTGGAATTCACGGAACGGCTGGGCGTTGCAAGTGTAGTCGCGTCCCAGATAGAGAGACTCCAGCGCATCGCCAGAGAATATGCTGTATCCCGCCCACTCCCAAAGCTTGAGCGGCGTCTCACCATCTGAAATAGCAACGTTCTTAAGTCCTGTAGAACTGAATGCCCATGCGCCAATAGAGTCAACGCTGGCAGGAATGGTGACTTCTGCCAGATAACGGCAATATCTGAAAGCTTCACCTCCAATCAGATTGACATTTGACGGAATGTTGATCCAAGTGAGCGTGTCGCAGTTGTAGAAGGCGTATTCACCAAGTGTCAGTACAGATTCAGGCAGAGTGATTGAATAAAGCGTGTCGCAGTCATAGAAGGCAGATTTGCCTATCTCGGTAATGTTTTC
>JAGBPB010000040.1 GCA_017633615.1 Bacteroidaceae bacterium
TGAACCTCCAGCTTGGGCTTGCCGGTAGCAATCAGCGGGCAGATCTCCAGCATGTGGCTCTGCAGGCTTGATGTGCAGTCGGCGGCAAAGTTCAGGGTGTAATCCTCCAGGAATGAGCAACCCTTGGGCATCCCCTGGTTCATAACCCAGAGAGTACGCTGCAGGCAGGCTGTCTTCCAGTCGCCCTCGGCACCAAAGCCGTAACCCTCCTGCATCAGACGCTGTGATGCCAGGCCCGGAATCTGGTCGAATCCGCAGAAATCAGGGGCGTCGATATCGGCATCACCCAGATCGTCAAAGTTGGTGGTGAAAGCGGTAGCGTTCTCATCCTTGAGCACGCGACGCAGAGCTATCTCAGCCTTGGCTGCGTTCTTAACCTTCTCCCAGTATACCTTCTCGCCGCTCTCATCGATCTTGATGGTGTAGAGCTTCTTGTACTCCTCAACCAGGGCGTCTGCCTCGGCATCGGTAACCTTCTTGAAGTAGTCCATCAGTGATGATACGGGGTAGTAATCTACATGGTAACCCATGCGCTGCTCAAACTCAACACGGTCACCGTCGGTAACGGCCACGTTGTTCATGTTCATACCGAACATAAGGCAGCGTACGTTGTGTGCATCGGCACGGCCGGCAGCGGCGCGGGCCCAAACGGCAATCTGCTTCTGGGCTTCAACGCTCTTCCAGTGACCTACCACGACCTTGCGTGGTACACGCATACGGGTGCAGATATGACCGAACTCGATATCGCCGTGGGCGCTCTGGTTCAGGTTCATGAAGTCCATATCGATGGTATCCCATGGAATATCGGTGTTGTACTGTGTGTGGAAATGGAGCAGAGGCTTCTCAAGAGCCTGCAGACCCTTGATCCACATCTTGGCGGGGCTGAATGTGTGCATCCAGGTGATGATACCTATGCACTTGCTGTCATTGTTGGCGGCCTTCATTACAGCCTCAACCTCGTTACTGCTGTTAGCAGTACCTTTGTATACAATCTTAACGGGGATGTTGCCGCTCTTGTTCAGACCGTCAACCATCTCCTTTGAGTGACCGTCCACTTTGACGACTGCGTCACCTCCGTAAAGGAGTTGAGCACCTGTCACCCACCATATTTCATTATTTTCAAACATAATCTTTTCAGTTTAAATGTTATTTCTTTTTCTGGCCGTAGTAGGCGTTGGGGCCATGCTTGCGGCTGTAGTGCTTCTCAATGAGAAGCGGATTCATTTTAAGGCCTGGATTTACTGACAGAGCCACAAACGCCATCTTGGCGCACTGTTCCATCACCTTTGCGTTATATACTGCATTATCAGGTGAAGTTCCCCATGAGAACGGGCCATGATTCTTGACCAGAACGGCAGGAGTGTGGTCAGGGTTAATCTTGCGGATGTTGAGAATCTCATCTACTATCACATTGCCGGTCTCCAACTCATACTGTCCCTTAACCTCAGCCTCAGTCATATCACGCGTACAAGGTATGTCCTTGTAGAAATAATCAGCGTGTGTGGTTCCTATATTCGGAATGTCACGGCCGGCCTGAGCAAAGGCGGTAGCATAGGTAGAGTGGGTGTGGACCACGCCCTGGATATTGGGGAATGCCCTGTACAGCACCAGATGGGTGGGGGTATCCGATGAAGGATTGAGGTCTCCCTCAACCACCTTGCCGGTTTCGAGGGAGACAACAACCATATCACTGGCTTTCATTTCATCATAGCTCACGCCGCTGGGCTTGATAACTACAAGGCCCTTCTCGCGGTCTATGCCTGAAACGTTACCCCAGGTAAAAATAACCAACCCCTGCTTTACCAGGTCAAGGTTGGCTTTGAAAACCTTCTCTTTAAGTTCTTCCAGCATATTACCAGAGAGTTATGTACAGTATGGCCAGCAGGATGATGATTCCGTATGCACCGATGTTGAACTGTCTGTTGGTACGGAACAGAGAAAGATCAATGTTGATAGCCTTGGGATCCTGTACCTTGTCCTTAGCGTTAGATGTCAGGTAGATACCCAGTACCAGGAATACTGTTGCCAGGAAGAATATGCCCTCAAATCCAAGGTTCTGCAGTTTGATGCACCAGTCTGCGTTGCAAATCATTACGACAGCACCGATAGCATAGCACAGAGCTGAGAATACGAACAGGATCTTGCTCCACTTGAGCTGTGTGGCAATGGTCTCGTTGTCAAGCTTGGCAGCTTCAACAGGCTTCTTGCTCATAAGTGACAGACCTACGAACAGAACAACCAGTACCAGGAATACATAACCCATACGGATCAGGAACGGAGTGTTAGGCATGAATACCTTGAACAGTATTGAGAATAAGAATGTGCTGATAGCGGTAACGATAGCAGCGGTGCCGCTTGAACGCTTCCAGAGCAGACCGAGGCTGAAGATAACTACGATACCCGGATATACGAATCCTGAATACTCCTGGATGATCTGGAATGCCTGGTCGGCTCCACCCATGATAGGATAGATAGCTATCAGGGCAATAACGAGAGCTGAAACAGCAGTGATACGTCCCACCTTAACAAGGTTACGGTCAGTTGCCTTCTTGTTGATGAACTGATGGTATACGTCCATTGTAAAGATGGTTGACGTAGAGTTGAACATTGAAGCCAGTGATGAGATCACGGCAGCGGTCAGAGCTGCAAATGACAGACCCTTAACTACAACAGGAGTGAAGTTGCGGATCAGGAAAGGATAAGCGTCATCAGAGATATTGATTGAACCTGAAAGCAGTCCTTCGCCGAGCAGACGGTTATGAAGGTCTGTGTCATTCCAGATCAGATATGCGCAAACACCGGGGATGCAGACAATGAACGGAATCAAAATCTTGAGGAAACCTGCAAATACAAGACCCTTCTTGGCCTCATCGATATTCTTGGCAGCAAGACCCTTCTGGATGATGTACTGGTTAAAGCCCCAGTATCCCAGGTTGGTAAGCCACATGGCACCTACTATCAGAACTATACCCGGAAGAGTAAAGTAAGGATCATCAGCTATGTTGGGGAACAGGTCAGCCTGGCGTTCAACTACCAGATTGAAGTGACGGTCACCCGGGATTTCTCCCAAACGTTCCATTACTTGTCCCAAAGCGGGGATAGCACCGTCTACACCCAGATGCGGAGCGATAGTCTTCAGTGCAAAGAAAGCGGTGATAAGACCACCACCAACCAGGAATACAACCTGCATTACATCAGTCCATGCTACAGAGGCCAGACCACCGTAGATTGAGTAAACACCTGCAATCAGATACAGGAAGATGATTATGATGAGACGTACAGATACCTGAGTGCTTCCAATCATCAGCACTGCGCCCTTAAGACCAAGGATCTGCTCAATAGCCAGAGCTCCCAGCCATGCAACGGATGTCAGGTTGATGAACACATAAAGGAAGAGCCAGAATATTGAGAAAGCCAGACCCACGCCCTTGTTGTAACGGTTGGTGAGGAACTGCGGAATGGTGAACACCTTGTTCTTGATCATTACCGGCAGGATAAACTTACCTACTACAACGAGTGTGATAGCTGCCATGAGCTCATAAGCTGCAACTGCGATACCTGAAGCGTAAGCTGAACCGGACATTCCTATGAACTGCTCGGCACTGATGTTCGCTGCAATCAGTGAAGCACCTACAGCCCACCATGTCAGGGTGTTACCGGCCAGGAAGTAATCGTTTGAACTTTTCTCCTTACCGTCTTTCTTTCTTGATACGAAGAAGCCCAGGAAAATAAGTACGGCCAGATAAATAAAGAAAATTACATAGTCAACAGGTTTGAAACCATTGTTGGCTAATCCTTGCATAATGCTGTTATCCATATGTTAATTGGTTAAATATTTGTTTTTCCGTGATTATTCAACGCCAAACTGGTAGATGCAGTGGCTGTAGTACTCCTGACCCGGCTCCAGAACTGCGCTGTACCATCCGGGAAGATCTGCCTTGTTGGGGCTGTCGGGGAACTTCTGAGTCTCCAGGCAGCAACCTGTACGCTGCTCCATGGCGTTACCCTGCTTGTCAATACCTGAACCATCAAGGAAGTTTCCTGAATAGAACTGGATACCTGGCTCGTTGGTGTAAACCTCGACGTAGATACCGGTAATGGGGCTGTAGAGCTTGGCGGCGCACTTGGTGTCATCGCACTTGGTGTTCAGAACCCAGTTGTGGTCATAACCATTACCGTTCTTGAGCTGCTCGTAAGCGTAGTTGTTTATCTCCTTACCAATAGCCTTAGCTTTGGTGAAATCCATTGGAGTGCCTGCTACCGGCAGAATCTCACCAGTGGTCATGTATGTGCTGTCGCAGGGAGTGAAGTTGTCGGCATTCAGTGTAAGCAGATGGTTGGTTACGGGGATTGAGTGATCGCCGTTCAGGTTGAAGTAGCTGTGGTTGGTCATGTTCACAACAGTCTTCTTATCGGTGGTAGCCTTCCAGACAATGTCAATGGCGTTCTTGTCATTGAGAGTGTAGGTGGCTGTTGCAACAACGTTGCCCGGGAAACCGGCCTCACCGTCAGCTGAGTTCATAACCAGGGTGATAGAGTTCTTACTAACCTCTTTTACATCCCATACCAGGTTCTGCCAACCCAGAGGAATGGTAATGTCGCAACCTCCGTGCAGGCAGTGGCCGAAGTTGTTCTGCGGCAGCTGATAGGTTACGCCGTCCAGAGTGATTTTACCCTGGTTGATGCGGTTGGCATAACGTCCTACTGTTGAACCGAAGTCACTTGAAAGGGTGGTGTAGTCCTTGATGTTGCCAAAACCTATAACGGCATCCTGCATGTTGCCGTCCTTGTCAGGAACCATGATGGCAACGATACGTGCGCCGAAGTTGGTAACCCAAACCTCGCAGCCGTTCTTGTTAGCCAGTTTGTACAGGTCAGTCTGCTTGCCTGTAAACTCCATCTGGAAGTCGGCCTTGCTCAGAACCGGTTCTTCCTTCTGTGTGCAGGCTGTCAGTGCGATCATGCCTGCTACCAGAGCGATAAAACTTGTTTTTTTCATTTTTTGATTTGTTATTTAGTTGATTGTTGAATTATCACAGTTTACGGGAACCGTTGCCTATCACCACTTGATAGACTTGGGGAATAATTCCGTATTTGCGTGAATAGTCACGTGTGGCTTTTGATATGAACTTGTCACACAGGGTCTCGCGTACCAGATTAATGGTGCAGCCTCCGAATCCGCCTCCCATGACACGGCTTCCGGTAACACCGCACTGCTGTGCCGTCTCCACCAGGAAATCCAGTTCAGGGCAACTTACCGTATAGTCACGGCTCAGCCCCCAATGTGTCTCATACATCTTTTGTCCCACCAGCTCATAGTTGCCCTCATTCAGTGCATCGCACACGGCAAGCACACGCTCTTTTTCATCAAGAACGTACTTGGCACGGCGGTAGTCCTCATCGGTCAGCTCAGTCTTTACGGCGTCAAGCATCTGGTAATTTGCATCACGCAGAGTCTCCACGCTTCCAAACTGGGCGTTCATAAGTGCCACGGCTTTCTCACAGCTCTCGCGCCGTTCATTGTATTCATTACCCAATGAATGCTTTACCATTGAGTTTATGAGAACCAACTTGTAGCCCTTGGGATCAAACGGGAAATACTCATATTCCAGAGAGCGGCAGTCCAGACGTATAAGGCATCCCTCACGTCCGAATACCGATGCAAACTGGTCCATGATGCCGCATTTTACACCGCAATAGTTATGCTCAGTGGCCTGTCCTATCTTGGCCAGTTCAAACATGTCAACGCGACCGCCGGCAAACATGGTGTTGAGTGCAAAGGCAAACACGCTCTCAAGCGCTGCCGATGATGACATGCCTGCCCCAAGCGGAACATCACCTGTGATGGCGGCATTGAATCCGCCCAGCGTGACGCCTCGTTTCTCCAGTTCCTTGCATACGCCGAAAACATAACACGCCCAATGCTCCTCAGGCTTTGAGGTATCATCGAGCGTGAACTCCACATAGTTGTTCTCTTTCTGGTCAAGCGCCAGAAGGCGGACCTTGCGGGAACCGTTACGGTATATTTCTATTGTTACGCCCTTATCCACAGCACCGGGGAACACAAAACCTCCGTTATAGTCGGTGTGTTCACCTATCAGGTTAATACGCCCGGGCGAAAAGTACAGGTCACCGCTTGTGCCGAACTGCTGGCGGAACCTGTTTCTCAGAATGGTTGTTTCCATATGCCGGAATTATTCCACTCCGAAACGGTAAATAGTAGTCTGTGTGTAAATCTCTCCGGGGTTCAGTACCGTGCTCGGGAAGTAAGGACGGTTAGGGCTGTCGGGGAAGTGCTCAGCTTCAAAGCATATGGCGCAGCGCTTGGGCAGTGTTGAACCGTGGGCGCAGGTGCTGCCGCTGCAGTAGTTGCCTGAGTAGCACTGTACACCGGGTTCTGTGGTGTAGCACTCCAGGGTACGGCCGCTTGCGGGGTCAACGCACTTTACGGCAAAGCTCAGTTCTCCCGGCTCACGCTTGTTGAGAACCCAGCAATGGTCATAGCCGTTACCGTTCCTGGTCTGCTCACCCTTCTCAATGCGGTCACCCACCTTGTGCGGGGTGCGGAAATCAAACGGTGTGCCCTCAACCTTGTCAATTGTTCCCAGAGGAATGGCTGTATTGTCAATCGGAATATAATGGTCAGCGTTAATGGTCAGGTCGTAGTCAAGAACCGTGAGAGGGTTCTTCTTCATGCCGTTCAGTGTAAAGTAGGCATGGTTGGTGAGGCATACAACGGTCTTCTTATCGGTTGTAGCCTCGTATTCGATTACGAGTTCATTGTCATCAGTCAGACGATAGGTTACGTTAACGTCCAGGTTGCCGGGGAATCCCTCCTCGCCGTCCTTGCACAGGTAGTGCAGCTTGATTGTCTGGGCGTCGGTCTGCTCGGCGTCAAAGATGCGCTTGTGGAAACCGGTGGGACCTCCGTGAAGGCTGTTGGGATCATTGTTGATGGCCAGTGTGTACTGCTTGCCGTCAAGTGTGAACTTTCCGTTAGCAATGCGGTTGCCATAACGTCCTATGAGTACGCTCAGATAGATCTCCTCACTGTCCATTACATGCTGTAGGCTGTCATGCCCCCAAACCACGCTTTCCATCTTGCCACCCCGGTCAGGCATCATTACGGCGCACAGTGCACCTGCAAAGTTTGTGACTGCTATCTCACTGCCTCTCTTGTTCTTAAGAATGTAGAGGTCAACTTTTTTACCTTGAACTGTTGCCTGGAAATCCTCTCTCTTGAGGCCGGCCAGATTGTCTTTCACAAAGAAATCACTCATATAGTATAATTGGCTTTATTTGGTTATTAAAAATAAAACAACGCAAATTAAGCCAATTTCAGGTACTATTCCAAGTGAAAGAGAAAAAAATATCAGCCCTGAATAAAGAATTCAGGCATGGTAAGCAGGTCTGCTACCACAAATGTGCTGCCTCCTACAAAAATCAGGTCATTTGGGGCTGCCTCACGCTGGGCTGTGCTTACTGCCTGAGCCACGCTTCTGTAGACTCTGCCGGTCAGTCCTGCCTGTCTGGCCATATCCCTCAGGGTACTTGCGTCAAGTGCTCTTTGCACCGATGCCTGTGTAAAATAATATCTGGCGTTATGCGGCATGAGGGCAAGCACGTCGGCTATGTCTTTGTCATTCACCATACCCATCACTATGCGCAACTGTCCGAATCCGGGTTTGGATGAGATCTGCTCCAGATGCTGTGCTATATATTTCAGTCCGTGGCTGTTGTGCCCTGTGTCACATATTATGTCAGGTTTCTTGCTCACCAGTTGCCATCTTCCGCGCAGTCCTGTCATGCGGCATACATCCTTGAACCCCTTCCTGATGGCGTTTTCAGTTATTTCAAAGTTCTTTTTATTGAGTTCATCCAGGGCTGTCAGGATTGTGTTGGCGTTTTTCTCTTGGCACAAACCTCCCAGTCCGCTCTCCAGGGCAGGCAGCCCGGTTGTCTCGTAAACCACCTTTGAGGGATTTGTGTATTTATATGAAATTATTTTACAATTATCCTGCGCAAACACTATTCTGGTGCTTACCTCCTCGGCCTTGCGCTCAAACACTTTGCGTGTCTCAGGAGTGTGCTCACCTATCACCACAGGAACGCCCTTCTTAATTATGCCGGCCTTCTCAAAGGCTATTCCGGACAGGGTGTCGCCCAGGAACTTGGTGTGGTCAAATCCTATGTTGGTTATGATTGAGAGCACCGGCTTTATAATGTTGGTGCAGTCCAGCCTTCCTCCCAGTCCGGTTTCGATGACAGCCACATCGACCTCCTGCTCGGCAAACCAACTGAAAGCCATGGCTGTGGTCACCTCAAAGAATGACGGATGCAGAGGCTCTAGGAAGTCGCGGTTCTTCTCAATGAATTTCACTACGTAATCAGGGCTCACAGGTTTGCCGTTCACTCTGATCCTCTCGCGGAAATCAGTAAGATGGGGTGATGTGTAGAGACCGGTTTTAAGTCCCGATGCCTGCAGTATGGCGGCCAGGGTGTGCGAAATGCTTCCCTTGCCGTTGGTTCCGGCCACATGTATGGTCTTGTACAGTTTGTGCGGACAACCCAGATGGCGGTCTATCGTCACTGTGTTGTATAGGCCTTCCTTGTATGCTTCCTGGCCTACGTTCTGGAAAAGGGGTGTCTGTGTGTAGAGATACTCTACAGCTTCCTGATAGTTCATCAGAATTGTTTATTAGTCAAAATAACTGCGGAATTTCCTGAACAGCTTCTCCTTTATGGATTGCGTGGGCTGGAAATGATCGGATGTCTGGAACTTCTCCATAGCCTGCTTCTCCTCCCTGGAAAGTGTCTCGGGTATATACACGCTTACGTTTACAATCATGTCACCTCGACGGCTGGTGTTCAGCTCGGGCAGTCCCTTGCCGCGCAGACGCAGCATCTTGCCGGGCTGCGTGCCGGGTTCTATCTTGAGCTTTACGGCGCCGTCCAGAGTGGGTATCTCAATGGCTCCTCCAAGCGCTGCCTGCGGAACCGTGAGCAACAGGTTGTAAACCAGGTCATTCTCGTCACGTACCAGGTCCTTGTGCGGAGTCTCTTCAATCAGTACCAGCAGATTGCCGTTGTAGCCGTTGTGCTTGCCGGCATTGCCTTTACCCTCCACTGAGAGCTGCATACCCTCAGCTACGCCGGCAGGTATGTTTATCTCAACAATCTCCTCGCCATAAACCACACCGTCACCGCTGCAGTGCGGGCAACGGTCCTTGATGATTTTGCCTTCACCACCGCAACGGGGGCAGACGGTCTGTGTCTGGACCATTCCGAAGAAGCTCTGCTGGGTACGTGTCACCGTGCCGGTGCCGTGGCAGTCAGGGCAAGTCTCCGCTGCTGCGCCGTCCTTGGCTCCGGTGCCTTTGCAGTGCTGGCAGGGAACCAGTTTCTTAAGCTTGAATTTCTTTGTTACGCCGGTGTTTATCTCCTCAAGGGTGAGCGCCACCTTGACCCTCAGGTCTGAGCCGCGCATCTTGTGGTCACCGCGCTGGCGTGAACGGTTGCCGAATCCTCCAAAGCTGCTGAATCCTCCTCCGAATCCACCTCCTCCGAATATATCGCCAAACATGGAGAAGATGTCATCCATAGACATTCCGCCGCCGCTGAATCCGCCTCCTCCGAATCCGGAGGCTCCGTTCAGACCTTCAAATCCGAACTGGTCATATTTGGCGCGCTTGTCAGGATCGCTCAGCACGCTGTATGCCTCAGCCGCCTCCTTGAACTTCTCCTCGGCCTCCTTGTCGCCGGGGTTCTTGTCAGGGTGGTACTGTATGGCTTTCTTGCGGTAAGCTTTCTTTATCTCATCGGCTGTTGCGGTCTTGGGGACCTCAAGCACCTCATAGTAGTCTCTTTTTGCCATATTGTTATTCTCCTACGGCCACCTTGGCGTGGCGCAGAACCTTGTCGTTAAGTTTGTATCCGTCAATGGCGCAATCCAGAACCTTGCCCTTCAGATCGTCACTGGGGGCTGGTATCATGGCTATCGCCTCATGGTAGTCTGTATCAAAAGGCTCATTCTTGGGTGAAATTTTCTGCAGGCCTTTCTGCTCCAGAATGTGCATCAGCTTGTTGTAGATGAGCTCAATACCCTCCTTGAGCGCAATGAAATCCTCTGACTTGGCGGAGTTGGCTATAGCCCTCTCCAGGTCATCAATCACGGGGAGAATGTCAGTTACCACACCTGCGCTGCCGTTCAGGATAATGTCAGCCTTCTCTTTCATGGTGCGTTTGCGGTAGTTGTCAAACTCAGCCATCTGGCGCAACAGACGGTCTTTCAGGTCGGCAATCTCGGCCTCGCTTCTGGCAAGACGCTCCTCAACGGTCTCCTCCTTCTCCTGAGGTTCTTCTGCCTCTTTCGGGGTGGAATCCTGTGCGGCGCCAGTCTCCTGCTCCGCACTGTTCAGAACCTCTTTCTCCTCTTCTTTTTCAGATTGGAAATTTTCTGACATTTTATGCTTGTTTCTTTTACTCATTTCACATATTCTTAAAAAACTGTACTATACACAACAAACATTGTGCCACAGCCATTGCGGTGACACAGTGTCATATTAAAAAATCATAATCCTATTTCATGGAGTCGGCACCGAAACAGAATGGCAGTATTGCATCAGTTCCTCCTTCAATCACCATCGTGCCGTCTGTGCCGTACAGGATGTAACGGATGGGCAGGCCTCCGCGCTGTTCAGTCTCCGCCAGAACCTGTCGGCAGGCTCCGCAGGGTGTGATAGGCTGTGCTGTAAAACCCTTGTCATTCCGGGCTGCTATAGCCAGCGCGGTGACAGCCCGGCCGGGGTATGCATGGCCGGCTGCAAACAGTGCGGTACGCTCAGCGCACAGTCCTGACGGGTATGCGGCGTTCTCCTGGTTGCTGCCTGTAACCACGGTCCCGTCATCAAGCAGCAGCGCTGCACCTACCTTGAATCCGGAGTAGGGTGACCAGCTTCCGTTCGTGGCCTCCATGGCGGCATTAACCAGCATAAGGTCTTTACTGTCCAGCTCATCCTGGTTCATTACACTCCAGTTTGTGGTTCGGCTAAGCTTTTTCATACGGCGCAATTATGATTTCAGATTGTAAAAATAGTCATTTTCACGCTTAATCCAATTGTTCTGTCGCTGAATTGGATTAACTTCGCGTTGTCAATCCTCAACATGATGAAAAGGCTCTGCCCGCTTGTGCTTGTATTACTCATGACTCTGAGTTCCTGCTCAGTGTCAAAGCATTCCGTGGGTAGCTCTTCTGATAAGGATGCCTATGCCGTATATATTGCCAGATACAGTGACATCGCGGTTGAGCAGATGAAAAAAAACGGCATTCCGGCCAGTATCACCCTTGCACAGGGTCTTCTGGAGTCCGATGCAGGACGCAGTACGCTTGCCACCAAATGTAACAACCATTTCGGAATAAAGTGCCACAGCGACTGGAAGGGCCGCAAGATGTATCATGATGATGATGAGAAACAGGAGTGTTTCCGTTGCTATCGCGACGATGAGGACTCTTTCCGCGATCATTCCGTATTTCTGGTCAACGGAGCCAGGTATCAGTCTCTGTTCAAGCTCAGCGTTACTGATTACAAAGGGTGGGCCAAGGGGCTTAAGGCTGCCGGTTATGCCACCAGTCCCACATATGCCACCAAACTTATAGAGATAATTGAGAGATACGGGCTTGACCGGTATGACAAGAAGGGTGGTGTGCGTCTCAAGTCAGGTCAGCTTCCGCATCAGCCGCTTTTGGTAAACGGTCAGCGTTGCGTGCGTCTGCGTGAAGGTGAGACCCTTAAGGATATAGCACGGGAGTATGGAATGCAGCTTAGCATGCTGCGCCGTTTCAATGAGGTGGACCGCAAGTTCACTCCTCCTGCCGGGACGCAGATATTCCTTGAAAGAAAAAAGTCCCGTGCTGACAAGGAGCACAGGACTTATGTGGTAAAAAAGGGTGACAGCCTCTGGTCAATTTCCCAGCAGTTCGGCATCAGTGTCTCATCGTTGGCCAAGCGAAACAAGATAGGCGATAGCAATCCTTTGGTTACCGGTATGACACTGGTACTGCGTTGAGACCGCCGTCATTCCATCTTCTGTGTAGCTTTTGATATGGCTTTCTCCAGTTCGGCGCGGCTCATCGTGCCGTCCAGGCAGATGAATGTGTATGCATCATACTCAGCTGCTGTCATGATGAACTGGGTTACTGTCTTTTCACTTCCTGTGGTGTAGATTCTCACTACTTCACCCCTGTCCTTGATCTCCATCAGCATCTCGAACTTGTACTTGTCAATGTATTTGTTTACATCGGCTTTAAGCTCGCGGGATATGTCTGGATCCTCACAGTCCAGCAGATACATGGAGTTCAGGTTCTTTATGATCGGGCCCAGGTTCATTGAACCGTCGCCAAGCTCCATGTTAGGTACCTTGCCCATGAGTTTGAACATGGACGATGAGATGTAAACTGCACTCACCTCTTCATTGTCGGAATACTTGTTGTATATTCCTTTACCGTCTTGTGCCATGGCACTTGCGGTCAGCAGGAACAATGCTGCTACTAATGTTGCTATCCTTTTCATTTCAATGCGTTTATCGTTCTGTCAATAGCCGGCTCGGCTGCGCTTGCAATATCCATGCCGGTGTTCATTTTCTCTGATATGAAGCCTAATACCTGCTCCATCTGGACATAGGCCATTCTGGGATCATCAAAAGTATCTTTGGGGCTTGGAATAGAATCCTGTAATGAGATATGCATTCCAATTGTGATTATGGCCACAGCTGCAGCGGGGTATGATATAAGCTTCAATATCTTTCTGTATCTTCTGTGTGATACCTGAGCCTTCTTTTCAGCCGCTTCTTCCTGTGATGCCATCTCAAGTGCGCGTGCCGTAATGGTTATGTCGCGCTTGAGCGTATCCGGAACTTTGATGCTGTCATCTGATGCTATCCGCTCCAGATCAGCCATGCTCAGTTTTTCAATATCTTCCAATCGTTTCATATCTGGCTCCTTAATGACTTGCGGGCATTGCTTAAAAGCACCCTTAAAGTCAGGTTAGACATTCCTGTTTTCTCTGCAATCTCTTCATATGACATCTCCTCAAGCACATACATCTTCATCACGTCACGTTGGCGTCCGGGCAGCCTCTCTATGGCGGCAAGCACCCTCTCCAGTTTCTCGCGGGCGTCATAGTCTTCATCAACAAGTCTTGACTCGGCTACATCCGGTCCCGGTTCCATGCTCTGTACTCTCTGCTCCTTGCGCAGCCTGTCGATACAGAGGTTTTTCATAAGTGTCGTGCAGTATGCCTTGAAGTTGAGTACCGTATCCAGCTGGTCACGGTTTCCCCATAGCTTTATGAAGAGATCCTGCACGGCATCTTCAGCATCGGCCTGTGATTCAAGCATATAGTATGCCACCCTATAGAGTCCGTCGCTCAAGGACTTGAATGATTCTGTCAAGACTTCTGGTGTCATTTGCTTTTTGACCGATTCCGACAATAAGACGGAATGCAGGTATAAGTGTTAATGCAAAAATGCAAAAAAAATGAGATTTGGCTTCAGCGGAAAGAAAAATGACGCCGGCCGGGGGCATTACAGAATCTCATGCTCCTCTTTCATGTCAATCTCGTTTCCCTTCAGGTCAATGAACCTGTATGAAAGGAACGGCAGATTCTGGTCGGGGAGCAGGTTGATGCCGAATCCGTACCTGAACAGCCATTTCAGCTTAAGTGAGAACAAACCTCTTGTAAGGTATGCGTATACGTACGGATGTACAAACAGCGTAAAGTGGCTTGTCTTCATCTGGTTGACAAGACAACTTATCTTGTTCTCCAGCTGGTCGGTAAAAAGTATGGAGGGTCTTATGGTGCCGGTACCGAAACAGGTGGGGCAGGTCTCATCCACCGGGACATCCATTACCGGGCGTACTCTCTGGCGTGTAATCTGCATCAGTCCGAATTTGCTCAGCGGCAGTATGTTGTGCTTTGCACGGTCGCGCTCCATGTTCTGGCACATACGCTCATAGAGTTTCTGGCGGTCTTCGGCCAGTGCCATATCTATGAAATCCACCACTATTATGCCTCCCATATCGCGTAGGCGGAGTTGACGTGCCAGCTCATCGGCAGCGCCCAGGTTTACCTCAAGTGCGTTTTCCTCCTGTGTGCCAGCCTTGACACGGTGACCGCTGTTTACATCAACTACATGCAGTGCCTCGGTATGTTCTATAATAAGGTACGCGCCACTCTTGTATGAGACAATGCGTCCGAATGATGACTTAATCTGCTTGGTAATGGCAAAATTGTCAAATATGGGGAGCTCACCCTTGTATAGTTTGACAATCTTGGTCTTTTCAGGATCTATTAGTGATACATAGTCTCGTATCTCCTGATATGTCTTCTCGTCATCCACGTGAATTGACTCATATGATGAGTTGAGCATGTCACGCAGAATAGCTATGGTGCGGCTGGTCTCCTCAAATATGAGTGCAGGAGCCTTCTCGGCTTTCTGAGCCCTGCCCAGACTGTCCTCCCAGCGCTGGTATAGTATGGACAACTCGTTGTCCAGTTCAGCCACACGCTTGCCCTCAGCCACGGTGCGTACTATCACTCCGCAGTTCTTGGGCTTGATGCTGTGTATAAGCTGCTTGAGGCGGGCGCGTTCCTCGGCTGACTTTATCTTTGATGAGACCGATACCTTGTCACAGAACGGTATCAGTACAAGGAAACGCCCCGCAAATGAGATCTCGCCTGTCAGGCGCGGTCCTTTTGTGGAAATGGGCTCCTTGGTAACCTGGACAACAATCTCATCACCCTGTTCAAGGGCGGTGCTTATGTTGCCTGTCTTTTCATCAAACTGTACGTTTTGTGCCTTGCTGAACGGAGCCAGTTTCTTGCGGTTGGCACGTACCTGCTTGATGTATTTCTTCATTGATGCGAACTGCGGTCCCAGATCCTGATAGTGCAGGAAAGCCTCTTTCTCGGAGCCGACGTCCACAAAACAGGCGTTGAGTCCGGGCATAAGCTTCTTGACACGTCCCAGATAAAGATTGCCTACGGCAAATGTCACCTCCTGAGCATCTTTTTGGTATTCTACCAGGTTATGGTCCTCAGTAATGGCTATCTGTATGCTGTCGGGCTGGACGTTGACTGTCAGTTCGCTTGTCATCGGGATTATTTGTTGATCATTTGATAAAGCAAAGAACAAACCTGACGAAAACTGAATCGCGGCAAGTTTGTTCTTTGAAAGCTGTTGTCAGACACTTGACTTATTTGCTCTTATGTCTGTTCTTTCTCAGTCTTTTTTTACGCTTGTGCGTAGACATCTTATGTCTTTTTTTCTTTTTACCGCTTGGCATAATCGTTATTGTTTGAAGTTAACTTATTACTTTCTGACAGCCAGTGCGAAAGTCTTGGCCGGCTTGAAAGCGGGAATCTTGTGCTCAGGAACAGTGATTGTAGTGTTCTTGAGGATGTCGCGGGCAGCTTTGGCGGCTCTCTTCTTGGTGATGAAACTTCCGAAACCTCTCAGATAAACATTCTCATCATTCTCGAGTGAAGCCTTAACTACTTCCATGAAACCTTCTACACATGCCAGAACATCGGTCTTGTCGATACCGGTCTTTTTGGCAATCTCGCTAACAACTTCTGCTTTTGTCATATTCTCAATATTTTAAGTCTAAAATGTCGCTTTAAGTTTTCGAGTTGCAAATGTAGTTCTTTTTGGTGATAAAGAAAACTTTTCATCCGTTTTTGTGCGTTTTTTTTCAGTATTTATTCCAAAGTGTGGGCTGTGTTAATCTGAAAGCAAAAAATCTTTGCATTAGTTTGGATTCATTAAGGTCAGTGATTATATTTGCCGTTGAATTTTTAATACCTATTATTATGTCAGTTAACAAAGTAATTTTAATTGGAAATGTGGGTAAGGATCCGGATGTTAGATATCTGGACAACCATGTTTGTGTAGCTAATCTTACCCTTGCCACGACAGAACGTGGTTACATTGCTCAGAACGGCACTCAGGTGCCTGACCGTACAGAATGGCACAATCTTGTTTTTTGGAGAGGATTGGCCGAGACCGTTGAGAAATACGTCCACAAGGGTGATAAACTCTACATTGAGGGCAGTATCCGTAATCGCAGTTATGATGACCAGAACGGCATCAAGCGTTATGTGACTGAGATTTTTGTGGATTTTATGGAAATGTTGTCATCCAGACAGCAGGGTAAACAGGATGCCCAACCCCAACAGGTACAGGCATCTGCTCCTGCACAGCCGGGATCCGGAAACACCGATATCCCTTTTTGACTTAAAGATACAGCTTTATAGAAACGGTATTGTTTAATTCTCCAACAGCGGGGTCCGTCATCGCAATGGTGACGGCCCTGCTTCTTTTGGTTCTTTCAGGTTTTGTATCGGCATCTGAGACCTCATTTTTCTCGCTGTCGCCCGATGAACTAAAGCGTCTTTCTGAAGATGACAGTTTCCGCGGGCGCAAGGCATCGGCTCTGCTTTCTGATTCAGAGCGTCTGTTGGCTACAATTCTTACAGCCAATAATCTGGTAAATGTGGCCATTATCCTTCTGCTGGATCTGGCCTTCTCGCAGATGCTTGTCTTCGGAGCAGAATGGGTTGAGTTTGTTGTCCTAACGGTAATACTTACGTTCATACTGCTTTTGTTCGGCGAGATAATTCCCAAACTCTATTCCGCCCACAACTCCCTGTCATTCAGTCTCAGGGCGGCACCCTTGCTCTCCGGCCTGTCTGTAGCGCTTCATCCGGTCACCTCATTGCTCATGCGCTCCAGGTTCCTGTCCGATTATGTTCAACCTAAGAAAAACTTTAACATTTCAGTGGATCAGCTGGAGCATGCGCTTGAACTGACTGACTCACATGACATAGCCGATGAGCAGGAGATGCTGGAGGGCGTCATCCGTTTTGGTGATGAGACCGTAGTGGATATCATGACATCGCGTATTGATATGATAATGCTGGATATCAAGGCCACTTACAAGGATGTCATGAAGTGCATAGGCGAGAACTTCTATTCACGTGTTCCGGTCTATTCCGGCACGTCTGATAATATCAAAGGAATTCTTTACATCAAGGATCTTCTTCCTTACCTGGAGAAAGGTGACGGATTCCGCTGGCAGTCACTCATCCGTCCCGCCTTTTTTGTTCCGGAAACCCGTAAGGTCGATGACCTGCTTCATGACTTCCAGACCGGACGCATCCACATGGCCATCGTGGTCGATGAGTTTGGCGGGACATCGGGTCTGGTTACGCTTGAGGATGTCATTGAAGAGATTCTGGGTGAAATCAATGATGAGTTTGATGATGATTCTGTCAGCTACCGCAAGACAGGCCCCGATACATATGTGTTTGAAGGAAAGACACTTCTGTCAGATTTCTTCAGGATAGTAGGGTTGGATGAGGAGGATTACTCCCAGTATGTAGGTGAGGCCGATACTCTGGCAGGCTTCCTTCTTGAACTCAAGGGCGATTTTCCTAAAAAGGACGAGGAACTGGTTTGTAAAGACCTCAAAATGAGGGTGATGGAAAAGAAAGAACGTCGCATCTCAGGCATCAGGGTTGCCGTGTTGAACAAATAGTTGCGTAGCTGTTGCATTCTTTTCATTAGTTTTATTTATATTTGTCAGCAATTGATAACCAACTGAATATTTACTTTAATCAAAACAGTTATGATGAAACGCTTTATTTCAGCAGTTATTGTATGTGTGTTCTGCTGGCCTGTAGCGCTGGCGCAGACATCAGAGTTAGGACTATTCAATCATTTGGCTGTAGGTGCATCTGTGGGTACTGAAGGTTGGGGCGTTGATTTGGCTGTACCCGTAACCCAATGGGCTGCCATTCGTGCCGGTATATCAAAGTACCCGGAAATAATGAAATATTCTACGACTGTAAGCCTTGAAGATGTGGAAGCAGAAGGTGTTTTGACTACCGATGAAATAACTTTAGAGGGTAAGATAAACACAGACATCAATTATAAGGTGCTCGTTGACCTGTATCCTTTCAAGAACAGTTCTTTCCATCTTACGGCAGGTGCCTTCTACGGTCCCCGGAATTTTGCATCGGCTTACAATACAGAGCCTTTCCTTGCAGAGAAAGACTGGGGTACGGCAGGTGTAACGATAGGTGATTATCGCATCACTACCGATGAAAACGGTATTATCCAGGCCAATGTAGAGTTTGAACAGCTCAAGCCTTATCTCGGATTGGGATTTGGTCGTGCAGTACCTAACAAGCGTGTTAATGTTACTTGTGACTTCGGCGTCAAATTATGGGGTACCCCCGGTATCTACATGTGGACAAAAGATGAATGGGGTGACAACGTGTATCAGGAACTTACCAAAGAGGGCCTTGGTGACGATCAATTCAATGACGCCTTTGATATCATGTCAAAAGTCACAGTCTATCCGGTGCTGAGCATTCGCATTAGTGGAAAGATCTTTTAATCGGTTTAAAAACAATAACATTTAAGCAATATGAAAAAGTTAAGTATTTCTTGTCTGGCCATGTTTGCCATGGCAGCAATGTTTGTTACTTCATGTAGCAAGGAAAAAGAAGAAAAAGGTGAAAAGGACAATAATGAAGAAAATGCCATTGTAACTCCCAAGTATATTGAGCAGGCTTGTACTATTGTCCCCATTACTCCCATCAAGATGACTGATGAGAGAGACATGACCTCTATTGAGATGTCTGAGAGCGGAAAGATTTATGTTGAGTTGGAAGATGCTGACGGCAGGATAACAGTTTACAATGATACATACACCTATAGCAATAAGGTATATAAATGTTCCGGAAAGTATATTGAGGGTACTGTTACAGAGATTGAAACGCTTGCCAAGGTTTCATTCCAGGTAGACCTTACTATTGTTAGGCCTAATGGTGAGAGGGTTGAAAGTACTGCAACTGAAATGGTTGAGGCTATGAAAGATAATGCCGAGCCTACAGGTGATCCTGATGTTATCTCAACCTGGACCATTCGTGGCATCTCTATTGATCTCAAGAATGCCAATGATTCCAAGGAAAGCTATTTCAAGTCGTTTACAAGCGGTGATCTCAATGAAATCCGTGCGTATGCTGAAGAAAAAGGCGTAACCTTTAATGCTGAAGACAAGGAGGCGTTGAATAAGAGCATTGAGTGTGTGACATTCCGCAATGAGGAGATTAAGTTTGATTATTCAGACGGCACAAGCGATGCTGCTAATTGGTCATGGAAAGACAATGACTACAGTGAAATCTCTATTGAACTGCGTGATGAGAATATGGGTAACAAGTTCCTTTCAAGTGATCCTTCAGTTCAGATGAATTTCAACAAGGCAAAGGGTTACCTCAATATTGTTCTGAAAGCAACAATTAAAGATAAGAATAAGACCTATAATGCTTCTCTCACCCTTCTTCTTCAGCAGGAATCAGAGGCTAAGTAAAGTATTGTAAATATTTGAATTTTGAGTGAAGTTTCCATCTTTGAGATCATTCTCAAAGGTATGGTAATAGGATTTCTGGCAGCAGCCCCGGCGGGTCCGTCGGGGGTGCTTGTCATTCAGAGAACACTTAACAAAGGCCGGTGGAAAGGATTTCTAACCGGTCTTGGTGTGTCTGTGAGCGATGCTGTTTACATATTCATCACTATGATGTGCCTGTCATTGGTGCTCGGTTATCTTGAGGATCCTGATATTGCTCTCATAGTGAAACTTGCAGGCTGTGTCCTGCTTTTGGTGTTCGGTATAACCACAATCAGGAACAATCCCCTTGCCAAATCCAAGGAGGTTGAAATGAGGAAAGAATCCTTATGGCAGTTCTCACTGACAGGATTCCTGGTGGCTATCGTGAACCCGCTGGTAGTCTTTTTCTACATGGGCCTGTTTGCGTTCTTCTCGCTTCCGGTCGATGATTTCAGTACAGGTCTTAAAATGGAAACATATGCTTCCGTTCTTGTGGGCGATGTGTGCTGGTGGTTTACCCTGTCGTACCTGATAAACAAACTTCGCAACCGTTTTGACCTGCGTGGTCTGTGGCTCATAAACAGGGTGCTTGGTACCATACTTGTTGTTGCTGCAGTAGGCTGGTGCACTTTGATACTATTGAAACTGTAATGTTTGTACAGGAGGATTTAAGAAACAGGAATATTGCCGAGTACCTGCTCTATATGTGGCAGGTTGAGGATATGGTACGTGCAGCCGGATTGGACAGCGACCGGCTGTATGATACCGTCATAAAGGGCAGCGGGCGCAGTGAGTCTGACTGTCTTAAGTGGAAACAGTGGTATGATGACCTTATTGAGATGATGCGCGTTGAGGGCAAGACAGAGCATGGTCATCTGCAGGTCAATGAGAACGTACTGGTGCTACTGGAGGACCTCCACTCCCGTCTGCTTGACTCACACAAGCAGCCTGAGTACAGGGACCTCTATTACAAGGCCCTGCCGTTCATTGTTGAGTTCCGCGCCAAGAACCATGAGGTGCAGAATGAAGAGCTGCGTGACTGTTTCAATATGCTGTATGGAGTTTGGATGCTTAAAGTTCAGGGCAAACCGGTGAGCGGTGGTACCGCTCAGGCAGTGCAGGCTGTATCGGCATTCATCTCAAAGCTGGCTCAACTCTACAAGGAGGATAAGGCCGGCACTTTGGATTTAGACGTATGATTGAAGAGATAAATAGACGAAGAACATTTGCGATTGTATCGCACCCTGATGCCGGTAAGACAACCCTTACTGAGAAATTCCTGCTGTTCGGCGGCCAGATTCAGGTAGCCGGAGCGGTCAAGTCAAACAAGATCCGCAAGACCGCTACATCCGATTGGATGGACATTGAGAAACAGCGTGGAATCTCCGTTACCACATCGGTCATGGAGTTTGATTATGAAGGTTACAAGATAAACATTCTGGATACCCCGGGCCACCAGGATTTTGCTGAGGATACGTTCCGTACGCTGACTGCCGTTGACAGCGTTATCATAGTCATTGACAGCGCCAAGGGCGTTGAGTTGCAGACCCGCCGCCTCATGGAGGTGTGCCGCATGCGCAAGACTCCGGTCATAGTATTCGTGAACAAGCTGGACCGTGAGGGTAATGATCCCTTTGACCTGCTTGATGAGCTTGAGGAGGAACTCCAGATTCACGTACGCCCGCTCAGCTGGCCTATAGAGAAAGGTGCCCGTTTCAAGGGTGTGTACAATATCTATGAAGAGAAACTTGACCTTTTCACCCCCGATAAGCAGAAGGTGACCGAGAAGGTTGAGGTTGATATAAACAGCACTGACCTTGAGGCTCACGTGGGTGAGCGTGAGGCCCATAAGTTGCGCTCTGACCTGGAACTGATAGACGGCGTTTATGAGCCGTTTGACCGCAGCCAGTATCTTAGCGGTGAACTGGCTCCCGTATTCTTTGGATCGGCCCTGAACAACTTTGGCGTGCAGGAGCTGCTAAACTGCTTTGTGCAGATAGCACCCAGTCCGCGTCCTACGCAGGCGCTGGAGCGAATGGTGGAGCCTGAGGACAGCAAGTTTACGGGATTCATCTTCAAGATTACCGCCAATATTGATCCCAACCACCGTTCATCGGTAGCGTTCTGCAAGGTCTGCTCAGGTAAGTTCCAGCGCAATGAGCCCTATTATCACGTGCGTCTGGATAAGACCTTCCGTTTCTCATCGCCCACCCAGTTCATGGCGCAGCGCAAGAGCACCATTGAGGAGGCCTGGCCTGGCGATATCATCGGACTTCCCGATACCGGCAATTTCAAGATAGGTGACACCCTCACTCAGGGTGAGAAACTCCATTTCAAGGGCCTGCCCAGTTTCTCGCCAGAGATGTTCAAGTATATTGAGAACGCTGATCCCATGCGCGCCAAGCAGTTGGCCAAGGGCATTGACCAGCTTATGGGTGAGGGCGTGGCCCAGATGTTCATCAACCAGTTCAACGGCCGCAAACTTATAGGTACGGTAGGACAACTTCAGTTTGAGGTTATCCAGTACCGTCTGGAGCATGAATACAACGCTCTGTGCCGTTGGGAGCCTGCCAGCCTGTACAAGGCCTGCTGGATTGAGAGTGATGATGAGGCTGAACTGGAGGCGTTCAAGAAACGCAAGTACCAGTTCATGGCCACCGATATGGAGGGCCGTGACGTGTTCCTGGCTGACAGCGGCTATGTGCTGCAGATGGCTCAGATTGACTTTAAGCATATCAAGTTCCACTTTACAAGCGAGTTCTGATGCAGGAGTTTATTGAAGATGTCAAACGTGCCGTGCAGGTGATGCGTGAGGGCGGCATAATACTCTATCCCACAGATACTATTTGGGGAATAGGTTGCGATGCCTCAAATTCCGCCGCCGTGCGCCGTATCTTTGCACTCAAGCAGCGCTCAGACAGCAAGTCCATGCTCTCGCTTATAGACTCTGATGCCAAGCTGGGCTATTATGTGCCAGATATACCGGATGTGGCGTATGACCTCATGGATCTGGCTGAGAAACCTCTCACCATCATATATGACAATGTCCGTCATATGGCTCCGGAACTCATTGCAGAGGACGGCAGTGCAGGCATAAGAGTTACAAAGGAGGCTTTCTCCAAGGAACTGTGCCGCAGGTTGGGTGGGGCAGTGGTCTCCACATCGGCCAATATCAGCGGTCAGCCGTCGGCTGCCAATTTCAGTGAGATAGCCGATGTAATCAAACAGGGCGTTGATTATGTTGTTGAATATCGTCAGACAGAACAGACAAGAGCCGTTGCATCAGGGATAATCAAACTTGGTTCAGGCGGACTGGTTAAAGTAATTAGAGAATGAAAGATTCATCAGAGGAGGTAGAAAAACAGACAGAGTCATTGCTCAACAAGTTCAACTTGTGGCGCCGTGACCATATCAGTGAGCGTCAGTTCATACTGCTGCTAAGCCTTGTTGTAGGTATCTTTACGGCTTTTGCCGCACTGTTGCTGAAATATCTGATTTCATTGATTCACGGTTTTATATCAGACCATCTTTTTATCAGTCAGGAGAACTACAGCCTGCTTATCTATCCTGTAATAGGCATATTGCTGTCAGGGCTGTTCATCAGGTATATAGTGCGTGATGACATAGGTCATGGCGTTACCAAGATACTCTATGCACTCTCCAAGAAGAACGGCCGCATCAAGCCGCATAACATGTACTCATCGGTCATAGCCAGTGCCATCACCATCGGTATGGGCGGATCCGTGGGTGCCGAGTCTCCTATAGTACTTACAGGCTCTGCCATTGGCTCCAATATAGGCCGTATGTTCAAGATGGAGCACCGTACCCTGATGCTGCTGGTGGGCTGTGGTTCGGCAGGTGCCATTGCGGGTATCTTCAAGGCTCCTATAGCCGGACTGGTATTTGTGCTTGAGGTGCTCATGTTTGACCTCAGTATGGGCTCTTTGCTGCCTTTGCTGGTATCATCGGTCACGGCTGCCACCATATCATACGTCTTTACAGGCACGGATTCCATGTTCCACTTTGTATCAGAACATGGCTTTGACCTGTCACGCATACCTTACGCTCTGCTTTTAGGCGTAGCATGCGGTCTTGTGTCGCTCTATTTCTCTCAGACCATGCACTGGTTTGAGACCTGGTTCAAGAAGTTCACCAACCCCTGGGTCAAGTTCGTCCTTGGCGCCATCGTGCTGAGTATTCTCATATTCCTCTTCCCGTCACTGTTCGGTGAGGGCTATGACACCATTGGCATGCTGCTCAATGTGAATGAGAACCCTGAGAAGGTTATGGAGGGGTCGCTGTTCTACGGAGGTAACCTGCTGCTTTATCTGGGATTGATTGTCATCACCAAGGTGTTCGCATCGACAGCCACCAATGCAGGCGGAGGCTGTGGCGGTATATTTGCACCCAGCCTGTTCCTGGGCTGTCTTACCGGATTCATATTCGGCACTCTCATGAACCGCCTTTCTCCGGAGGCTGATATTTCAGTGCAGAATTTCGCCCTGCTGGGTATGGCTGGCCTTATGTCAGGGGTAATGTTCGCACCGCTTACGGGTGTATTCCTCATTGCTGAGCTCACAGGCGGATACACCATGTTCCTGCCGCTCATGATGGTTTCCATTATGTCATATCTTACCATCAAGCTGTTCCAGCCGCACTCAATCTACTCCATGCGTCTGGCCCAGAAAGGTGAACTTATGACCCACCATAAGGATCAGTCAGTTCTTCTGCTCATGAGCATGGACAATCTTATTGAGAAGGAGTTCCTTAAGGTCCGTCCTGATATGGACCTGGGTCAGCTGGTCAACATAATAGCCCGTTCCAGCCGTAATCTCTTCCCTGTTATAGATGATAACAACTGCCTGGTAGGCGTAGTAAATATGGAGAGTATCCGTAACATCATGTTCCGTCAGGAACTTTACCACCGCTTTACCGTCCAGAAACTCATGGAGCTGCCTCCAGCTCGTCTCTCCATCAAGGATTCCATGGATGCGGTTATGAAAAAGTTTGATGAAACCGGTGCCTGGAATCTGCCCGTAGAGGATGAAAACGGCCATTATCTGGGTTTCGTCTCCAAGTCCAAAATCTTCAATTCGTACCGAAATGTCCTACTTGAACTTTCTGAGGAGTGATAGGAAAAAAGAAGATATTCCCAATCTGTTTGATTTATATCCCAACATGGAAAAGAAAGAGTTGAGAATAGTTTTCATGGGAACCCCTGAGTTTGCTGAGTTTACCCTGCGCAGACTCGTGGAGTGCCACTATAATATAGTAGGTGTGGTAACCATGCCCGATAAGCCAATGGGCCGTCACGGCAGCGTTTTGCAGAGCAGTCCTGTCAAGAAATATGCAGTGGAGCAGGGTATACCCGTACTCCAGCCTGAAAAACTTAAGGATCCACTTTTTATAGAGCAGCTCTCAGCCCTTAAGGCCGATCTCCAGATAGTAGTGGCATTCCGCATGCTCCCTGAGATAGTTTGGAACATGCCGCGTCTGGGCACCTTCAATCTGCATGCTTCGCTCCTGCCGCAGTACCGCGGTGCAGCCCCCATCAACTGGGCTATCATCAATGGTGATAAAGAGACCGGCGTAACCACCTTCTTCCTCAAGCATGAGATAGATACCGGTGATATTATCCATCAGGAGCGTATTCCCATCTTGCCAGATGACAATGCCGGTACCATGCATGACAAGCTGATGAAACTGGGTGCTGATCTCACAGTCCGGACACTTGAGGATATCCTGGCCGGTACCGTAAAGCAGGTCAGCCAGCAGTCCTTCAGCACAGATGAACTCCGTCCCGCTCCTAAGATCTTCAAGGAGACCTGCCGCATAGACTGGAACCAGACCACCGCAAAGGTCAATGACTTCATCCGCGGCCTCTCACCATATCCTGCCGCCTGGACCGTCCTGCATTCCGCCTCCGGTGCAGATCAGGATTTCAAGATCTTCTCAGCCGAACCCGTTTCCTGCGCCCCTGCCCAAAAGCCCGGCACCATAATCTGTGACGGCAAGAAGAATCTCACCGTTGCTACGGCTGACGGCGCCCTCCGCTTCCTTGAAGTTCAGGCAGCTGGCAAGAAACGCATGGATGTCTGCGCCTTCCTCTGCGGCACTGACCTCTCCTCTTGCACCTTCCTCTAATGTGATCTATTGTGTAGTCGCTTTTGTTCCCCTTTGCAGTAGCAGGACTGATATTATGGGGAGCATCAGTGCAGAGGCGTCAAGCGGAGTGCCCTGGAGGATCCTGTTAAAAACGGCGCATGTTTGAGGAACGTTACACACCGAAGGTGGGTAAAAGTCCGAGTTCGACGTTTAGGGTCCGGAGGGGTATGGAGTAGCCTCGTAACGTTGTCTCTACATAATATCAGTCCTGCGTTCCAAGGAGAAAAAAGCGCTCCAAAGTGTTAAAAACGATATTTTGTTTTGGTTTTAAGAATTATTCACATTATCTTTGTCACATCATTAATCGAATTATTCACTAAAACCGAACTGCCTATAGACTGAACTTTACTCCTTAAACCAAGTAAAGAAGAAGTAAATGGAACATTTGAATCAGCTTACTGACGACCAGTTGGTAGCTCTTTATTCAAACGGAAACACCAAGGCGTTCGATACCCTTTTATCACGTTATCAGGACAAGTTGTACTCGTACATTAATTTTGTTGTACGCAATCGTGATTTGGCCGATGACATATTCCAGGACACATTTGTAAAAGCTATAGTAACCCTTCAGAAAGGTAACTACACCAGCACCGGCAAGTTTGGCGCCTGGCTTACACGTATAGCACATAATCTTATAATAGACTATTTCCGTCAGGACAAGAATGAGAACACCGTGAGCAATGACGCTCAGGAGTATGACCTTCTCAATGACGCCAGCCTGGCTGAGGCCAACGTTGAGGATTCCCTCATCAATGAGCAGACACTTCGTGATGTCCGCCGTCTGGTAGATGCACTGCCTGACAACCAGCGTGAGGTGGTGTTTATGCGCTACTATCAGGACCTCAGTTTCAAGGAGATCGCCGATATTACAGGCGTATCCATCAACACCGCTTTGGGCCGCATGCGCTATGCACTTATCAATATCCGCCGCATGTCGGCAGAGAAAGGCATATCACTCATGCTCGCCAGCTAAGTTATTGTAAAAAAACTTTCTGCGTTTCATATACTATTTTGCAGAGGTCTGCGTTTAATAGGTAAACAAAACAATGTGTGCCTATGGATCAGACCTCTACTCCTTCTTCTTTTATTTCTGAAAACCTTATTCGTGTTGCCCTCAAAAGCGGTTCGTATGGTAAACCCGCAGAAAGAACGCTTGATTTTATCCGCAGTTTTGCAGCTGAGTTGCGTTTTGTAAGCTGATATCAGCGCATTTGCTTTCTTTTTTCACTATTTTTGTGGCCGGATTCAGTATGGATCCGTTGAATAACACATTATACTGAATAAAATGAGCACCATTGTAGCACCCTCGTTGCTTTCTGCCGATTTCGGCGATTTGCGCAAGGACCTGGATATGATCAACCGCAGTCAGGCTGATTGGCTCCATCTTGATATTATGGACGGTGTGTTCGTACCAAACATATCGTTCGGTTTTCCCGTACTCAAATATGTGGCCAAGTATTGTACCAAACCGCTTGACCTGCATCTTATGATAGTAGAGCCTGAAAAGTTCATGGACCGTTTCCAGGAGCTTGGAGTGGCTACATATAACGTCCATTTTGAGGCCTGCCGCCATCTTAACCGCACCATCTTTGAGATCAAGAACCGCGGAATGAAGGCTGCAGTAACCCTTAATCCTTCCACGCCGGTCTCTATGCTGGCCGATGTCATTCGTGACGTTGACATGGTATTGCTCATGACCGTCAATCCCGGTTTCGGCGGTCAGAAGTTCATAGAGCATTCCATTGAGAAAGTCAAGGAACTGCGTAAGCTCATAGCCGATACAGGCTCCAAGGCACTTATTGAGGTGGATGGCGGCGTAACCTTTGAGACTGCTCCCCGTCTTGTCAAGGCTGGTGTCGATGTCCTGGTATCGGGCAACACCATATTCTCTGCACCAGATCCGGAGCAGGCTATTATTGAACTCAAAAAGCTTTGATGTAGCGTGTGAGACTCTCGGACTGGCCCTCTCTAAGGCTGGTCATTCCCCTTATAGCAGGGATAATCATATCGGATACCATTTTAAACACCCGGGCAGAGGTGCCAGTTTGGTGTATCCTTTCCATTATTGCAGCACTGGTATTATTTATACTGTACTTTAGCGACAGGAAACCGCGTCTTTCGGGGTTGTGCCTGTCGCTCTCTTTCGTTTTTGCGGGTGCATTGTCATATACACTGCAGATGGAGCGGGTCAGGGTGGAGTGGCCGGGCCGATGGGTTATCTACCACGGCGTAATCAACTCCTATCCGTTGGAACGTGAGCGCACCTATCGTTATGAGGTGACGCTTACTGACAGCCTTTACAAAGGCCGTAATATCTATCTCTACCTGCCCAAGGACAGTGCTGCGCAATCATTGGAGCCGGGCTATACTATCGTTTTTGACGGCAAGATAAACAAACCCTCCAGTGAGGGCGCAGGTTTTGACTATGCTTCTTATCTCTTGAGTCATGGCATATCGGGCACACTCCGGGTACAGGCTAAGGATTGGCGGACAGGCTCTCCGGAGGGCAGGCTGAATCTTAAATCGCGTTGCGTCAGGTTCAGGCGTAGCGTTATGGGCAAATACAGGGAGTGGGGGCTTAGAGACAACACCCTGGCGGTAGTATCGGCAGTAACTCTTGGTGAGAAAAGACAATTAAGTGACAGTCTTAAGGAGGTCTATTCAACATCGGGCGTAAGCCATGTGCTTGCTGTGTCAGGCTTGCATGTAGGTATCATGTGCTGGTTCCTTTATCTGCTCTTTCCCTCCTTCCTTTTCAGAAAACGCAGGTCCCGCAGTGATAATTCTTATGACCGTGAGTCAGAGTCCGGGGCAATGTGGCTGAGAGAGGTTATAGTGATGGCCATAATGTGGGCCTATGCTTTCGCAATTGGACTACCTGTATCCATAACCCGTTCTCTGATAATGTTTTCCATGGTTGCGGTGTGCCGTGCCGTTGAGCATGAAAGTTCCGTTCTCAACTCATTGGGCATGGCGGCACTTGTTATGATAGTGGCCAATCCGTCTGCCATATTTGATATGAGTTTCCAGCTCTCCTTCAGTGCTGTGCTTTTCATAGTCATTCTCACCCCGCCATTGCTGGAACTCTATAAACCCCGTACATTGCCGGGTCGTTACGTCTGGCGCGTTACTGTCCTGTCTGTATCTGCCCAGATAGGCACCACGCCTATAATCATGTATCACTTCTCCAGTTTCTCAACCTATGTGCTGCTTGCCAACCTTTTTGTGGTGCCGGCCATGTTTGTGGTGGTGGCGCTTTCCATGTCGCTTTGGATGACAGGCTGGGTACCGGTGCTCAGGGATATAACCGTCCGTGTGCTCACATGGATAATTGATACTATGACCTCTCTGCTCACCCGCATTACTTCATTGCCCTATTCACACCTGGAACTCTCCATAAGCAACGCGTGGAATATCCTGGCCTTTTATGCGGTTGTCATACTCATACTGTTGTGGGTTAAGGAAAAACGTTCGCATCGTCTTGTTCAGGCCTTGGCCTGCATTGCCGTTGCAAGCATCTTGGACCTGTTCCAAAACTTTGTTGTTTGAATCATATTGAGTACCTTTGCGGCGTTATGATAAAAAACATGTTATCCGGCAGCGATGTGGCTGAGTTCCGTGCCTGGATGGAATGGGCTGACCGTTATGTCATATTAACTCATATGGGCCCTGACGGTGATGCCATCGGCTCATCTTTGGCATTGTGTCACTATCTCAGGAGTAAGGGTAAGCAGGCTGTTGTCGTGGTTCCGGATTCGTTACCTGATTTCCTCAAGTGGCTGCCCGGAGCAAGCAGTATCAAAGTGCATACAGATGATCCGGACGGGGCTGATGAACTGGTTTACAAGGCCGATGTCATCTGTTGCCTTGATTTCAATGTGGTAGGTCGTATTGACAAGGTTGCAGTCAGCTTCCTCTATTCAAAAGCTAAAAAGTTCCTGCTTGACCATCATCCCTATCCCGGTGCCAATTTTGATGTAGTACTGTCACATCCTGAGGCTTCTTCAACCTCTGAGATGGTGTTCCATCTTATCTGCGCTCTCGGTGATTTCAATTGTATTGACCTTGATATAGCCCGTTGCATCTACACAGGAATAATGACAGATACCGGTGCCTTGTCATATAACAGCAGCAACAGCACGCTCTTCAATGTGGTTTCACACCTGCTCGAGATAGGTATTGACAAAGATGATATTTACCGCCGTGTCTATAACACCTACTCTGAGTCACGTCTGCGTCTGCAGGGATTCGTGCTTTGTGACAAGATGAAGGTGTTCATGGATAAATCAACGGCTCTCATCACACTCACCGATGAGGAACTCAAGCGTTTCAACTACAAGAAAGGTGATACTGAGGGCTTTGTCAATATGCCGCTTCAGATCAGTGGTATTCTTATGAGCGCTTTCTTTCGTGAGGACAGTGAATCCGGACAGATAAAACTCTCTTTCCGTTCTGCCGGCGATGTTCCCTGCAACCTTTTTTCCTCTACGTTCTTTAACGGAGGCGGCCATCAGAATGCAGCCGGAGGTGAATTCAGCGGAACACTAGATGAGGCTGTGGAGCGTTTTATGAAAGGTCTTGAAGAGTGGTCACATTCTGATGAATTTTGTATAAAACAGATGTTCAAGAAATAATATGAAGAGACTTATATGCATACTGTTGGGAGTATTGGTCATCTCATCGTCATTCTGTTCATGCCGTGATAAGGAGGAGACCTATGCTGATCAGAAGAAGCGTGAAGCCAAGCAGATCAACAACTGGATCAGCAAGAATGACATCGATGTCATTTCAATGTCAGAGTTCCTCAAGGATACCATTACTGATAATCCTGAGACCGGTCCGGACAAGACCCGTAATGAGTACGTCCTTTTTGAAGACAATGGCGTTTACATGCAGATTATTCGTCGCGGTGACGGCCGTATCATGGAAAAAGATGAGACCTGGTATATGAATGCCAGATATGTGGAGCGGTATGTCGATGATGGCGATACCCTTTCCATGAATCTCTTCCAGCAGGTTCCTGATGACTTTTATGTCAAATTCTCTGGCGGTAGTTATACATCTTCGTTCATGAATGGAATCATGTCACTTCAGTATGGTAACTCTGTTCCCAATGCCTGGCTTATGACTTTCCCGTATATCAAACCAGGTTATCTCAATGGAGAGTCAGCTGCCAAGGTCCGCCTTATCGTACCCCACAATCAGGGCACGCAGAAGGCTTCATCCAACGTATATCCTACGTTTTATGAGATCATAATCAGTAAGAAAAAATTTAATTAGTACACAAAAATGGCAATGGTAAAATCCATCTCCGGTATTCGCGGAGAGATAGGCGGTCCTGCCGGCAATGGCCTGACCCCTCTTGATATAGTAAAGTTTGTGTCAGCATATGCTACATGGGTACGTGAGGGTAATCCTTCGGCTGGGAAGATTGTAGTAGGCCGTGACGCACGTCTGTCTGGTGAGATGGTACGTGAGGTCGTTTGCGGTACGCTCCTGGGCATGGGTTTTGATGTTACAGACATAGGTCTTGCCACCACTCCCACCACTGAACTTGCCGTTACATGGCTCCATGCTGATGGTGGTATAATCCTTACTGCCAGCCACAATCCCCGTCACTGGAATGCTCTCAAGCTCCTCAATCGTGAGGGTGAGTTCCTTAGTGCCGCCGATGGTAACCGCGTTCTTGAGTTGGCCGATAAGGAAGAGTTCCTTTATGCCGATGTTGACAATCTGGGCCATTACTCAACTGATGACACCATGAACCGTCGTCATATAGAGTCTGTTCTCGCACTTGATCTGGTCGATGTAGAGGCTATCAAAAAAGCAGGCTTCAAGGTAGCTATCGATTGCGTTAACTCAGTAGGTGGCGTTATCCTTCCTGAACTTCTTGATGCTCTGGGTGTCAAGAGCGTTGACAAACTCTATTGTGAGCCTACCGGTGATTTCCAGCATAACCCTGAACCCCTTGAAAAGAACCTGGGTGATATCATGAACCTCATGAAGAAGGGTGGCCGTGATGTTGCATTTGTGGTGGATCCTGATGTTGACCGTCTTGCATTCATTGATGAGAACGGTACCATGTACGGTGAGGAATACACCCTTGTAACCGTTGCCGATTACGTGCTGCGTCATACTCCCGGCAATACCGTCTCCAATCTCAGCTCAACCCGTGCCCTGCGTGACGTAACCCGTCAGTACGGCGGCCAGTACAATGCTGCTGCTGTGGGTGAGGTCAATGTCACCACTAAGATGAAAGAGACCGGCGCTGTCATCGGCGGTGAGGGCAATGGCGGAGTTATCTATCCCGCTCTCCATTACGGCCGTGACGCACTCGTAGGCATCGCCCTGTTCCTGAGCCATCTGGCACACATGAACATGAAGGTCAGTGAATTGCGCAAGATCTATCCTCCATATTTCATTGCCAAGAACCGTATCGATCTCAAACCCGGTACAGATGTAGATGCCATCCTCCAGAAAGTAAAAGGCATTTATGCCAAAGAGGAGATAAATGACATTGACGGCGTAAAGATTGACTTCCCTGATAAGTGGGTGCACCTGCGCAAGAGCAATACTGAGCCCATCATCCGCGTCTATTCAGAGGCTTCCACAATGGATGCTGCCAATGCAATAGGCCAGGACGTGATGAATGTCATCAATTCAATGATCTGATTCCCTTGGCCGGTATATACATACATATACCATTTTGTGCCAAACGCTGTATATACTGCGGCTTCTTCTCGACCGTGCGTCAGGAGGAAGCCGCACGTTATGTCAGAGCAGTCTGCCGTGAGCTTAAGGAGCGCAAAACCTATCTTGACGGTGCTCCGGTCGGCACCATCTATTTTGGGGGCGGTACACCTTCTCGTCTCACACCGGGACAGATAGGTGATATCTTAAACGCCATTTCTTACACATTCGGGCTTGACGGAGTTCTGGAACTCACTGTAGAGTGTAATCCTGATGATATAACGCCGCAGTTCATATCCGCTCTGCGTTGTTTGGGTGTCAACCGAATCAGCATGGGGGTTCAGACCTTTAATGATGCAATGCTCCGTTTCCTGCACCGTCGCCATACCGCATCGCAAGCTCTGGATGCCGTCCGCATATGCCGTGAATCGGGCATAACGAACATCAGCATAGACCTAATGTACGGCCTTCCTGGCCAAACTCTGGAGTTGTTCCTCTCAGACCTGGAAACCGTCCTCTCTGCTCATGTTCAGCATATCTCCTCCTACTGTCTCTCGTATGAGGATAACACCCCGCTGCAGGCTCTCTGTGACCAAGGCAAACTCACCCCGGCCACAGATGAACTTTGCTCCCAAATGTTCACCCTCATGTGTGACACGCTCCGCTCCGGTGGCTTTGAACACTATGAGATCTCCAACTTCTGCCGCCCCGGCTACCACTCCCGTCACAACAGCAGCTACTGGGACGGCACTCCCTATCTGGGCGTAGGCGCCGGATCCCATTCCTACAACGGCACCTCCCGCCAGTGGAACCCCTCTGATCTCGATGCCTACATGACCTCCATAGAGCAGGGTACTCCGCAATTTGAAATAGAGCATCTCTCCGCCACAGATCTCTATAATGAGAAACTGATGCTATCTCTCCGCACCGTCCAAGGTCTGAACCTCTCAACCCTCTCCACCTTGGATCGCCTCTCTGTTTTGCATTCAGTTCAAAGCCTTATATCCAATGGCTCCCTAGTGCTTGAAAACAACACCCTCCGCATCCCCGAATCCCACATGTTCATCAGCGACTCAATCATCTCCACTCTTTTTAAGGATTGAAAAGGCCTCCATTTGTAGGACTAGGACCAATATATTTGGGACCATTAGCGGAGGGCGTTAAGCGTAGAGGCTTGGAATATCCCGTTAAGAACGGCGCATGTCTGACGAACGTTCGACCCCGCAGGGGGCGATAAGGAGGAGTTCGACGTTTAGGGTCTGGAGAGCCTCGTAGTAGCCAGGAGCTGTTGTGTCTCAAATATATTGGTCCTGTGCTTCTATAAAAGAACAAAAGCCTAACATTATTTGGAGATTATGTCATAATTAAATAAATTTGCGAGCCTTTGAAAAATAAGGCATGACCTAATTGATAAATCAATATTACTAATATGAAGAATTATAAAACAGAAGACATCCGGAACATCGCCATACTTGGCGGAGCCGGATCAGGAAAAACCACCCTGGCCGAGAGTATCCTTTTTGAGGCAGGCGTAATCAAGCGCCGTGGCTCAGTCAATTCCAAGAACACAGTCAGTGACACCGCAGCAGTAGAGCTTGAATACGGCTATTCAGTCTATTCAACAGTATTCGCAGTTGAGATGTTCGGCAAGAAGTTCAACTTCTTTGACTGCCCGGGTTCTGATGATTTCTCAGGTCAGGCTGTAACTGCCCTCAATATCTGTGACTCCGCTATTCTGATAGTAAACGGCTCACGCGGCGTTGACGTAGGCCTTATCAACAGCTATCGTCTTGTTAAGAAGCTCGGCAAGCCCGCTTTCTTCGTAATCAACCATGTTGACAGCGACAAGTGTGAGTATGACAACGTGGTAGAGCAGATCCGTTCCACATTCGGAACCACATGCGTGCCCATCCAGTTCCCTGAGCAGGCCGGTCCTGCTTTCAAGAGCATAATTGATGTACTTCTCAACCAGAAGCTCACATTCGCTGACGGTTCAGCCATGAAGGCTGAGGATATCCCCGGTGCAGTAGCCGATAAGGCTCAGACCATGCGTGACACCGTAACAGAGTCAGCTGCTGAGAATGATGAGGCTCTTATGGAGAAGTTCTTTGACCAGGGTGAGCTCTCAATTGATGAGATCCGCGCCGGTTTCCGCAAGGGTATTGAGACCTGCGGCCTGTTCCCCATCGTATGCACTGCCGCTGCTCCCAATGTGGGTGTAAGCCGTTTGGTAGAGTTCCTGGGTAATGTAGCTCCGTCACCTCTGCAGGGTAAGGAGGTTAAGGACGCCAAGGGCGATGTCGTTAAGCTTGACGCTTCCGGTACATCACTCTTCTTCTTCAAGACCACCATTGAGCCTCATATCGGTGCTGTATCATACTTCAAGGTTATGAGCGGCAAGGCACATGAGGGTCAGGATATGATCAATGCGGACCGTGGTTCAAAGGAGCGTGTGGCTCAGATATTCGTAAGCCAGGGCAACAGCCGCGTTCAGGTTCCTGAGTTGCTCCCCGGTGATATAGGTTGCACAGTAAAACTTAAGGATGTACGTACCGGCAATACTCTCAATGAGGGCGCTGACCGTTCATTCAACTTCATTAAATATCCTAACTCCAAGTATTCACGCGCACTCAAGCCCGTTAATGAGGCCGATATGGAGAAGATGATGACCATCGTCAACCGTATGCGTGAGGAGGATCCTACACTCGTAATCGAGCAGTCCAAAGAGCTTCGTCAGGTTATTCTGTCAGGTCAGGGTGAGTTCCACCTGCGTACCTTCAAGTGGTGCATTGAGAACAATGATAAGATGATGATCAATTTTGAGGAGCCCAAGATTCCTTATCGTGAGACCATCACCAAGGCAGCCCGTGCTGATTATCGTCACAAGAAACAGTCAGGTGGCGCCGGTCAGTTCGGCGAGGTTCACCTCATCGTTGAGCCTTATGAGGACGGCAAGCCCATGCCTGAAATGTTCAAGTTCGGCAACCAGGAGTTCAAGATGACCGTTAAGGGCGTTGAGGAATATCCGCTGGAGTGGGGTGGTAAGCTCGTATATGTAAACAGTATCGTGGGTGGTTCTATCGATGCCCGTTTCATGCCCGCTATCCTCAAGGGTATCATGCAGCGCATGGAGCAGGGCCCGCTTACCGGTTCATACGCACGCGATGTACGCGTAATCGTATATGATGGTAAGATGCACCCCGTTGATTCAAATGAAATCTCCTTCCTGCTTGCAGGCCGTAACGCATTCAGTGCAGCCTTCAAGGAGGCTGGTCCTAAGATCCTTGAGCCTGTTTATGATGTTGAGGTACTTGTACCCGCAGAGTACATGGGTGATGTCATGAGTGACCTCCAGGGCCGTCGCGGTATGATCATGGGTATGGAGAGTGAGGGTAACTATCAGGTGCTCCGCGCCAAGGTGCCTCTCAAGGAGATGTCCACATACTCAACCTCACTCAGCTCCATCACCGGTGGTAGCGGTTCATTCGTAATGAGCTTCAGCAGCTATGAGCTTGTTCCTACCGATGTACAGGACAAACTTATCAAGGAGTTCGAGGCAAAGCAGAAAGAAGAAGAATAACGATAGTTGTTATTTTGTTAACTTCAAAAGGCGGAATTACCACAATTCCGCCTTTTTTATCTAAAAATTGCACATTTTTTTAAGTTAATTGTTTACGTTTATCAAATCGTCTGTATATTTGCCCATATGAAAAAGTCAATCGTTTGGATTTTGAGCGCTGTAATGTGCGTGTCTTTTATAATCCTTCTCTCGTTGCAGTTAAGGTATATAAGAGAGATCAGCACTATGCGTCATCAGCAGTTTGATGAGTCAGTCAAGCGCAGTCTGTATGAGGTGGCCAATAGGCTTGAGCAGGCTGAGGCAAGAAGGTATCTTGAAGAGGATATCCGTGATATGGAGGAAAAATCAAACTTCGGCAATCTTCAGTTTGACGGAATCTATAGCCAGACCCAGACGTTTTCATTCCAAGATGGAGTCTTCTCATTCAGCCAGACAATCCAACCGTCTACGCAGTCACCTTCTGTGCAGACACCTACCATGCCTTCATTGCAGGTGCCCCGTTCACAGTCCGATGTGGGCAGCGGGGTGACAGAACGCACCAGATCCTTGCAGCAGAGACAGCTTGAGCATTATCTTGCCAACAAACAGCTTGTTGATGAGGTCATCCTTAATATGCTCAGCAGCTCTAGCACCAGATCGCTGCCTGAGCGTGTTGACAACACGGTTCTTGCCAATGAACTTACAGACCAGTTGGCCAATAACGGAATTGAGATCCCGTTCCATTATGTATTCACAACCAACACCGGCCGTCCTATCTATACCTGCTGCAAAGACTTCAATCCCAATGTCGTTGTAAACAGCTATTCGCAGGCCGTCTTCAGGAATGACAGCCCCAACCGCATGGGCGTCATCAGAGTCTATTTCCCCACTCTTGATGATTACATTGACAAGTCAGTCGGGCTCATGCTTCCGTCACTTATCTTCATCGCCATCCTGATGATCACATTCGCATTCACCCTGTTCCTTATAACTCGTCAGCGTAAGATCACAGAGATGAAGAATGACTTTGTCAACAACATGACACATGAGTTCAAGACCCCCATATCCACCATTTCATTGGCAGCTCAGATGCTTAATGACCAGTCTGTGGCCAAGTCACCGCAGATGTTCAAGCACATATCAGGAGTAATCACTGATGAGACCAAGCGCCTGCGCTTCCAGGTAGAGAAGGTGCTCCAGATGTCCATGTTTGAGCGTCAGAGCAACACCATGAAACTCAAGGAGATGGATATTGATGAACTCATAAACGGTGTAGTCAATACCTTCAAGCTCAAGGTAGAGAACATAGGCGGCACCATTGATGCCAACTTTGAGACAGAGGATCCGTTCGCTATGGCTGATGAGATGCATTTTACAAATGTCATCTTCAACCTCATGGATAATGCCGTCAAGTACAAGCGTGCCGATGTCCCCTTGCATCTTGAAGTCCGAACCTGGAATGAGTCCGGTAAGCTCATGATATCCATTTCAGATAACGGAATCGGAATCAAGAAAGATGATCTCAAGAAGATCTTTGACAAGTTCTATCGTGTACATACCGGTAACCGTCATGACGTTAAGGGCTTCGGTCTAGGACTCGCCTACGTCAAGAAGGTCATCCTCAATCATAAAGGCACAATCAAGGCCGAGAGTGAGCTTGGCAACGGAACCAAGTTTATCATAACACTACCGCAAAACAATGAATAACCTATAATAATTACAATTATGGAAGACAAACTTAACATCCTGTTGTGTGAGGACGATGAGAATCTGGGAATGCTCCTCCGCGAGTATCTCCAGGCTAAAGGCTACAATGCAGAGCTGTGTCCTGACGGTGAGGCTGGTTACAAAGCCTTCATTAAGACCAGGTATGACATCTGCGTATTTGATGTCATGATGCCCAAGAAGGATGGATTTACTCTTGCCAAGGAGGTCCGTGCTATCAATTCTGATGTTCCTATCATGTTCTTGACCGCCAAGAACCTTAAGGATGATATCTTTGAAGGCTTTAAGATCGGTGCCGATGATTACATCACCAAACCCTTCAGCATGGAGGAACTCACTCTCCGTATGGAGGCTATCCTTCGCCGCGTAAACGGCAAGAAGAACCGTGAGGTAACCGTATATCAGATCGGCAAGTTCACATTTGATGCCAAGAAGCAGATCCTCTCCATCGGTGAGAAATCAACCAAGCTCACCACAAAGGAGTCAGAGCTTCTCAACCTGCTTTGCGCTCATCAGAATGAGATCCTGCAGCGTGACTTCGCCCTCAAGTCCATCTGGATTGATGACAACTACTTCAACGCTCGCAGTATGGATGTTTACATCACCAAGCTGCGCAAGCACCTCAAGGATGATGATTCCGTAGAGATCATCAACATCCACGGCAAGGGTTACAAACTCATCGTTCCTGAAGCCGAGTAATCTCGCGCCCGCGCGCGTGCACACACATTAAAGAAGGTGCGACCCTCCGGCCGCACCTCTTTTTTTGCCTCCATTTATGCTTTATGCGAGTTTCAGTTTGGAGAGCATTAGCGAACGGCGTTAAGCGTAAAGCCCGGTAAGCTCCCGTTAAGAACGGCGCATGTCTGACGCTCGTTAGACCCCGAAGGGGGCTATGAGGAGGAGTTCGACGTTTAGGGGCTGGAGGGGCTTGGAGTAGCCGGTGAGGTGTTGTCTCTCCAAACTGAGAACTAGAAATAAGCATAGTTTTGTGACTAATACTCCAAAAACTCAGTGAGTTATATTTATTAACAAATTATTCCATAAAAAAGTTGTGATATTGTTTGGTGGGAAAGTGCAGAAGCACTACCTTTGCATCCGCTTTCCGCAAGGAAGCACGATCTTTGAGTAGATTTCATACAGACAA
>JAGBPB010000041.1 GCA_017633615.1 Bacteroidaceae bacterium
ACGATCAGCTGGTAAGCATCGAGCGCAAGATTTACATCCTGCTCAACAAACCCAAGGATTGCGTTACCACAGTCGATGAGCCCCAGGAGCGCAAGACAGTTATGGATTACATCAAGGGTGCCTGCAAGGAGCGCGTATATCCCGTAGGCCGTCTTGACCGCAATACAACAGGTGTTCTGCTTCTTACCAATGACGGTGAGATGGCAAGCCGCCTTACACACCCCAAGTTCCTCAAGAAGAAGATCTATCATGCACGTCTGGACCGCGCTGTCAGCGCCGAGGATCTGCAGAAGCTTCTGGACGGTGTCAACATCGGCGAGGAAGAGGGCGATATCGTACGTGCCGATGAGGTCAGCTACGTTAACGATGACAAGACCCAGGTAGGCATTGAGATCCACTCAGGCCGCAACCGCGTGGTTCGTCGTATGTTCGACGCTCTGGGTTACCGCGTAACCAAGCTGGACCGCGTACAGTTTGCAGGTCTTACCAAGAAGCGTCTGCGTCGCGGTGACTGGCGTTTCCTCACCGAGAAGGAGGTTAACATGCTCCGCATGGGTGCTTACGAATAATTAATCACTGATTAAATCTAAAACAATGGATATCAAGAGAACAAGGATTGTTGACCTCCTAAAGCGTACCGATTACGGTCAGGAGGTGCTCGTCAAAGGTTGGGTAAGAACAAAGCGTGGCAGTAAGAGCGTAAACTTCATTGCCCTCAATGACGGTTCGACAATCAAGAATGTTCAGATTGTGGCTGACCTTGAGAAGTTCAGCGACGAGCTGATGAAGCAGATTACCACCGGTGCCTGCCTCAGCGTGAAGGGTACCATGGTCGAGAGCATCGGCTCAGGTCAGGCTGTCGAGGTTCAGGCTACTGATATTGAGGTGCTGGGTCTGTGCGGTGATGACTATCCCATGCAGAAGAAGGGCCAGACATTCGAGTACATGCGTCAGCATGCCCATATGCGTCTGCGCACCAATACATTCGGTGCCGTGATGCGTATCCGCCACAATATGGCTATGGCCATCCATACCTACTTCCATGAGCATGGATTCTTCTATTTCCATACTCCGCTTATCACCGCTAGTGACTGCGAGGGTGCAGGTAACATGTTCCAGGTAACCACCAAGAACCTTTATGACCTCAAGAAGGATGATCAGGGTAAGATTATCTACGATGATGATTTCTTCGGCCAGCAGACCTCACTTACCGTAAGCGGTCAGTTGGAGGGTGAACTTGGTGCAACCGCTCTGGGAGCCATCTATACTTTCGGTCCTACCTTCCGTGCCGAGAACTCCAACACTCCGCGCCACCTGGCCGAGTTCTGGATGATTGAGCCCGAGATTGCTTTCCTGGATCAGGAGGAGCTGATGGACCTTGAGGAGGACTTCATAAAGTACTGCGTAAAGTGGGCACTTGACCACTGCCAGGATGATCTGGAGTTCCTGAACAACATGATTGACAAGACTCTGCTGGAGCGTCTCAATGGCGTGCTCAAGGAGAACTTTGTACGTCTTACATACACTGAGGGTATAGGTATCCTTCAGGAGGCTATCAAGAACGGCAAGAAGTTCGAGTTCCCCTGCAACTGGGGTGATGACCTGGCCAGCGAGCATGAACGTTTCCTCGTTGAGGAGCACTTCCGCAAGCCCGTTATCATGACTGACTATCCTACAGCCATCAAGTCATTCTACATGAAGCAGAATGAGGCTACTGCCGATGGCGGTTCAATAGGCTATCATGGTGTAAAGGCTCCCGCATCAACCATGCAGGGCACTGATGTTCTGTTCCCGCAGATTGGTGAGATCATCGGCGGTTCAGTTCGTGAGGCTGACTATGATAAGCTGATGGGTGAGATAGGTCGTCGTCAAATGGATATGACACATCTGTGGTGGTACCTTGATACCCGCCGCTGGGGTTCATGCCCGCACGCCGGTTTCGGTCTGGGCTTTGAGCGCCTGATCCTCTTCGTAACAGGCATGCAAAACATCCGCGACGTCATCCCATTCCCGAGAACACCGCGCTCAGCAGAATTCTAAATAAAAAACTCCGGTTCGTTTGAATCGGAGTTTTTTATTATCGTGCTGTAAATTTGAAGTAGAGCCTTAGCGACCAGGCCAGGACTGTTACCATGCCCCAGCGGAACAGGAGCATCCAGTACCACATGCCACCCACGGCTGCAAAGAGCATCAGGTCCTCCAGGTTGCTATGCGATATGCCTATGTGCGTGTTGAGCAGGCGGATGCTGCGGTCCGATATCTGACCGCGCTCCATCTCATCCATTATTGCGGCCGATCCGTACGAAAGACCCACCACATTGGCTACTATCCAAAGGAACGATGTCTCCTTGGGTAGACCGAACAGTGTGAGCAGCGGACTGAACACTTTCGATATCCAGTTCATGATGCCGTACTCATAGAATGCGCGCTGTATGATGTTGAGCAGGGTAATAAGCACCGTCATCCAAACGGCCAGTTTCATCAGGCCCTTGAACCATACCATGAACATGGGCCAGAACTCACCCTGAATCTGGAAGAACGGAATCTCAGAGAGATTGACTGCCGTTGCATCATACACAGGCCGTCCCGGCAGAACCTGGTTCATGATGATACCCAGAGAGAGTGATCCCAGGGTGCGTATAAGCACAGTATATAATGCGGGTGCTCCTGTCTTTTTCTGAACGGCCGTCTCCACTACCATTGCGTGGGCTGCCAAAGTCATTGTACCCAGTATGGTAATCTGGCGTGCGGTAAGGTCAATGGTCGATACCACCGCAATGCATGAGTATACGTTGATGAAATATCCGCTCACATAGGCCAGTGAGGCGTCACCGGGCAGTCCGAAAATGCGGAACACGGGACTCACTGCAGCCGCAATCCAAGCCAGTATTCCGGTATATTTGAGCAGGAACATTATAAAAGAAACGATGGCGGTTATCTTGAATATCCACCAAATGGTTTTCATCGCCCTGGGCACCGCCTGGCGAACAATTCTCTTGAGTTTTTCCATAATCGGCCGCAAAGATACTCAAAAACGACGCAAAGGGGTCGTTTCCCTTTGCGTCATTTTTATTCGCGCAGCAGGTTGACCTTTTTCATTTTAAGGGCACCATCCTCTATATACAGGTTGTAGGCGTTAGGGAAGTGGGGTTTATATTTTATTTCATCATATTCATAGTCGTCCTCAATTGTCATGGAGAAAGGATCCCTGTTTATTTCACTTATGTCAAATTCCTTATTGAATACAGTCCTGGCGCCGGTCTCGTCGACAGCCAGTATTGTCAGTATACCAGGAGAGCAGCAGTCGCCCCATCCTTTAAAGAACAGCAGGTAGCGTGACTTGCCCATGGGGTGACAGTAGAAATAGTTGTTGTCGAACACACCCCGCTTCTCCCAGTCCGGATTCTTGAATTGGTATTTTTTGCCGGCTGACTCGATGCTGATTACACTATAGTCACCGGGATCATTCTTCCAGCCTTCGCTGGTGTAGCCGTACAGTGTGACGGTTATATCATCGGCTTTGTTGCCTATCTGCGCGCTGAATACCTCTTCAAGTTCTTCGGCGGAATCATCATATTTCCAGAACCCATCAATCAGGGAGTCATTCACCTCCTTTCCGAATTCATATATGGTGATAACCTTTTCAGGCTTTACGGGAATATAGTCCCTTGGCTGGATGACCGTGACCTGGCACTCCTGTTTGAACTCTCCGCAAACGGCGGTTATTGTGCACTTTCCGCCTGAGACGCCGGTTACCTTTCCGTTTCTGTCAACATATGCTACTGCTGAATTGCCGCTACGCCAGTAAATGTTCCTTTTAGTTGCATCCTCCGGGATGAAAGCGGCACTCAGGATATAGTCGTCGCCTACTTCCATTTTCAATTCAGTCCTGTTAAGGATGATATCGCTTATGGGGACATACTGTTTTGTGGTGACAGGTCTTATTGAACGTCCGCTCTGAATGCTCAATGGAACTAGCGTTAATATCATATTTCTGTTTTGACTCTTATCCGGTCCGTCGGAAACAGAAACGAACTGCCATGCCTTAGGCTCTCTTTCAGGATCATCAAACTTGCATGTACTTGTCCAATAGTAAAGCCCGCTGGATTCATTGATCCATCTTCTCTCCATTTTCATTCCTCCGGCCGGGAGAAATATCGAGTTGCCGTTTTGTCCGGTAACTTTATATCCCCAATGATAACTCTGCTCCATCCATTCCCATTCGCATTTGTCTATCAGTTCCTGGAATTCCTCTTTTGTGGGCATGCGCCAGTCTTTTCCCCAAAGCACGGTGGCTGCGTCATCACATGATTCTATAACGTTCAGTTTGCCATCATAGTAATGACCCTGTTTGGGCTCCAGATAATAGTTCTGTACAAATTCTTTTCTTGCTTCGGTTTCGCCCCATGCAAAAAAGTCTCCGTGCCAATTAGGATCATACTTACGTCCTCCGACGTTGAAGGTGGCCCAGTTAACGCTCAGGCCCAGGTCAACAAACTCATAATCTTCAAAATTGTATAGACTCTCGCTGGCGTATGAGGTGGGAACGCGGTAGTTGTCTCCGGGCCTTATGATATATGCGATCTTATTCTCCTTATTGACCATAACATATACCGAGTCCTTTGCCGGCTCATCTCTTACAGGCCATGGGGTGTACTCAAAATAGACTACGTATTTCTCATTCCGCTTGACTACACGGAAGGATTCAGTGTGTATTTCGGAATAAATTCCTCCGTCCAGAACAAAGTCATACTCACCGACACAATCCATTACAAACTCACGGAGTTGATCCGTGCAATATACGGAAAGAACGGAATCCGTCTTGTGATCTGCATCCCCGTGTGTGCAATACGCTTTGTAGAATTCCAGTATAGTTGCAGCCATACCGGTCGGTGTTTCCGTCTTGGCCGATGTTGTCGGGGCCGATGCAACCGGAGTCTGGCCGTTCTTACTTTTGCAGGAGCAGATGAATAGGGATACGATGATAAACAGAAAAAGGACTCTTCTCATAATTTAGGTTCAATAGGTTATAGACAAAGATAGCATTTTTTTAATTTTGCATACCAGCCGGAATGATAAAGATATGAAAAGAATTATCTTTTTTTGCTGCCTTATATTGCAGATGTACAATGCCGTCCGGGCACAGACGGATAATGCCGGTTGGATGTCATCGTTGCCGGATGCGCTTCCGGTAAGCCGGCTCTCCATTCCAGGAACGCATGATTCCGGTACATCAGGCGTGCGCTTCCTGACCCGCCGTTACGCCCGTACCCAGACGATGGATCTGGCGGAGCAGTGGGATGCGGGAATCCGTTTCTTTGACCTCCGACCCAGGTTGGAAAACGGTACACTCAGGATTTACCATGGCCCGGCCGACTGCCATTTGGGCTTTGAGGAGGCGCTTCTGATCATAAAAGACAAACTGGAACTGAATCCCACCGAGTTCTGCATAGTCATGACCAACAGCGCCGGCGGCGGTCAGACGGCGGTCGATATGACCATGGATATTATCAATTCCGTCATACCTTCCCATATGCTGGCACCGTTCCGGGCAAACATGACTGTGGCCGATATGCGCGGGCGCGTACTCTTTATACATAGGGACTCGCCGTCGGCCGGCAAGGATTATCCCGGCACCGTAGTGAAGGGATGGCCGGGAAACGGTTCGTCACGTCAGTCCAGGTTGGTGTCATCGGACCAAAACAGTGCCGTGCTTTGGGCACAGGACTTTTTTACTGACGGCGGCAAGGGCAAGATGAGTTATCTCAACTCCAAATGGGATAAGGTCTCGGGTCTGGTAAGGGAGTTTGCATCGGCCCCCGAGGGAGTGTGGTGCATTAACCATACGTCGGGTTATACGGGCTCCGGTATCAGCACCAACATAAACCGCAACGCCCGTGTCACCAATGCCCGCCTGCTGGAGTATCTGGGTAATCACAAGAAGCCGATAGGTATAGTCCCCATGGATTTCCCACAGCAGGAACTGATAGACGCAATCATATTTTTGAATACTTTTGCAGCCGAATAACACCTTACATCATGACACTTAAAGACTTTCTCAATGAGGGCGACAAGTTCGCCAAGTACATAGGCATAGATCTTGTTGAAGTAAAACCCGGAACGGCAAAGGCTACCATGACCGTTACCGAGCACCATATGAATGCCGGAAACATCTGTCAGGGCGGAGCGCTGTTCACTCTTGCAGACCTGGTTTTTGCAGCACTGGTCAATCAGGGTGAGAATATGGCGTTTGCCATCAACTCCACCATTTATTATCACGTATCGGCCAAATTGGGCGATGTGCTTACAGCCGAGGGCCATTTTACAAGTCACCATCCAAAGATTCCTGCCGCCCAAGTTCAGGTAAAAGACCAGAACGGAACGATTATTGCAACATTCCACGCACAAGGGTATACAAAGCGTATGCCAGCACCTTTTTGCGGGTTGGAATAATATTTTTTCAGATTTTAACACTTATTTCCATTTGTTTTCATATCTTTGTCCATGAAGCATCGCCTATAAGTGCTGAAAAGGACTTTGAAACGTGAAAACAATATTTATATATGAAGGACTGGAAAAATACTACCGCTTCCAATTTACAGGAAGTTCAAGAAGACACAACTGAAACATCAAAGTGGACGGGAGGGTTCCCAAGTTTGAACTTGAGTTCGCTGTCTCCACTAACGGCTCCGTTAGGAGATTAGTTGTTTTAAAACAATTTGGTTATCTTCGCACTCAGCAAGATAACCAAATTTGTTTTTATATGAAGATCAAAATCATTCTTTTGGCAGTTCTCTCTGCCATCATTGCCATGCCAACAATGGCTCAGCGTTCCAAGAAAGCCAGTGCAGTGGAACTCTCATTCAACTATCAGAAACAGTCAGGAGCAGGTTCCAACCAGTGGGCTGTCTGGATTGAGAACTCAGAGGGCAAGGTTGTTCGTACCCTTACCGTAACTTCATTCACCTCAAAGGGTCGTGGAGGTCGACGCGGCTACACATTCCGTCCCACCTGCACACCCACATGGGTAAAGAACGCTAAGGCTGAGGAGATGTCCGATGAGCAGATCGATGCCGTAACAGGCGCTACGCCCTCACAGAGCGGTATCCAGACATACACATGGGATTTCAAGGATGCCGACGGCAAGGAGGTTCCTGCAGGTGATTACAAGATATACCTGGAGGCTACGCTCTACTTCAACAGCATTATCCTGTACAGCGGATCATTCTCAACCAAGGACAAGGCTGGTGACATAGCTCTCACCTCAACCCTGACCGAGGAGGATGAGGCTCACAAGAACATGATTACCGAGGTCAAAGCAGCCCTCAAGTAATCCTTAGAAAGTTGTTGATCCCTTTAGTGCGGCGGCCGATGAACAGTCGGTCGCCGTTACTGTTACCTTAGCCTTGTCCGATGCACGGCGGATATAGGCAATCATGCGTCCCTGATATGTGTTGAAGACCGGACTCTTGTGGCTGGTTTCGTGGGCCAGGACATCGGCATTGTCTACGGCTATCAGCTGCGCGCCTTCCGCTTTCAGCTCAATCTTGCAGTCGTTGTTAGGACAAATTATGCCGTCTTTGTCGACTATTTGAACGGAGATGATCTCTACATCATCAAAGCCTGTTCCGGCACGGCCTCCAACCTTTTCTATAAGAATGTTGTCGGGCTCACTTGCAGTCCGGCTTGAACAACGGCTTGCTTCAGTTCCGTCGTTATAGCCTACAACTTCTATTGTTCCCGGATTGAAGTTCACGTTATACAGGGCGGGGCGGGCGTTGTCGGGCATGGTCTTGCGGCCCTGTGACTCGCCGTTGACAAAGAGTTCCACCTCCCGGCAGTTTGAATAGACCTCAATTGCAGCCTGGTCATAGGTGTCCATATCGGCCGGAGTCCAGTCCGATACCAACGCACCTGCGCCGTTGTTGTCGGCATGGCGTGCAAATGCAACCATGGGCTCTTTCATCCACCAGCTGCCGCGCTGCAGGCCGGCGGGCTTGACACCACCTGTTACATCCAGCAGAGATGTACTCCACATAACCTGCGGCCAGGTGGCCTCACCAAGATAATCAATGCCAGCCCAGAGGAACTGACCGCTCAGTGACGGGTCGTCGCGCAGCATCAGCCATGACTGGACATCATGAGTGTTCTCAGTTCCAATGATTGCCTTTTCTGGATGTGCCTCATGATATGCCTTGAGTTCATCCACGCGGTAGTTTTGGCCTACCACATCCATCATTTCGGCAAATCCGTTCTTATAAACGCCCGAAGAATTGGGGCGGAAAAGAGCCATAGTTACGGGACGGGTGTTATCTAATGAGTGAACCAGATCCTGCTGCATGCGGTATTTGTCAAATCCCTGCTCATTGTTCAGATTGTCACGGATCTCGTTGCCAACGCTGTATATCACCACGCTGGGGTGGTTGCGGGCCTGCTCAACCATTGCGCGGGTATCGGACTCCCACCATTCATCAAAGAATAGGTTGTAACCCTTCTCAGCGTGGTTCTTGGGTGAGTTCCAGGTGTCAAAGGATTCGGCCATGAACAGGAATCCCATACGGTCGCACAGCTCCATGAATGCCGGATCAGCCGGGTTGTGGGCCATCCTTATTGCATTAACACCCAGTTTGCGCAACTGCTGCAGGCGGTACTCCCAAACTGATGCGGGAACTGCGGTTCCAAGTGCACCCGCATCGGAATGAAGGCATACGCCGTACATCTTTATGTTCTGTCCGTTTAGGAAGAATCCCTTCTCATTGTCAAAGCGGATGGTGCGCAAGCCGGTGGTTACGGTCTCTGCGTCCAACTGTTTGCGTCCGTCAATCAGCTCAACATCTACAGTATATAAATAAGGATTGTCCGGTGACCAGAGTTGTGGATCCTTAACCTCAATGGTTCCTGACAATTCCGTCTGTTCTCCGGCTCCGACCTGTGTATCGGAACCGGTGCCTTTTGCCACAACCTTGCCTTTGGCATCCTTAAGGTTGTATTGGAGCTTTATGGTGCGGGCTTTATCTGATGTATTGGATACGTTAGCCTTAATGTTAACCTTGCCGTCAAGGTATGATACGAATACACCATCGGTCGGGAAATAACATGCACTTTTGCTCACCAGACGTACGTGGCGGTTTATGCCGCTGCCCGTGTACCAGCGTGATGCCGGCTGGACGGAGTTGTCTACCTTTACTGCTAAGACAGCATCCTTACCGGGAGTTACAAGATCGGTGATATCGTATGTAAATCCCACATATCCGTTAGGTCTGTAGCCAGCCAGCTTGCCGTCCACATAAACGCTGCTGCAGGCCATCACCCCGTCAAACTCCAGGAACAACCGCTCATCGGCCCCAACATCTGTCTTAATCGCCTTCCGGTACCAGCCGATGCCCGCAGGCAGATAAGCGCCGCCCTGTCCGGTAGGATTGCTGCGGTCAAACTCCCCCTCAATGCTCCAGTCATGAGGCACGTCCACAATGCGCCATCCTTCAACACCAGCAAGTTTATCAATAGTAGCCTCACTCAGCACAAACTCCCAACCCGCATCAATGCTGCGGCTTTCACGCGCGCTGATTAAAAGCGGTATAAATAATAAGGCAAACAGTACCTTTTTCATATCAATTCGGTTTACAGTTCCACAAAGTTAACTAAAAGTGATCAGAAAAAAATACATGGAAAAATATCGCTATTTCATTGAAAAAGTGTAATTTTGCGAGCCGATTATTATCAACCCTTGCATAAAGGGTTAGTTATTAGCGTGTTAAACCCCCGAGTACGGGTTCTGCGGTATAGCGTAACCGCTGAAAACAAGCGTTTAGGGAGTTTCCATGACGTCGGGATGACGGAGGGTTGCGTTGAATGAATTGTTTAATTATTGATTTAAAGTTTAGAATGGATACTTTAAGTTACAAGACTGTTTCGGCCAACAAGGCTACCGTAAATAAGGAATGGGTCGTGGTTGATGCCAAGGACCAGGTCCTGGGCCGCTTCGCCGTGAAGGTTGCCAAGCTGCTCCGCGGTAAGTATAAGACTAATTTCACTCCGCACGTTGACTGCGGCGACAATGTCATCGTTCTCAATGCTGATAAGGTTGTCCTGACCGGCAAGAAATGGACTGACAGGGTTTATCTGCGTTATACCGGTTATCCCGGTGGCCAGCGCGAGACCACACCTGCACAGTTGATGGCTAAGCCCAACGGTGCTGAGAGACTTATGAGAAAAGTTGTTAAGGGAATGCTGCCCAAGACAAAGCTTGGTGACAAGCTCATTGACAACCTCTATGTTTATGCTGGTACAGAGCACAAGCACGAGGCTCAGCAGCCCAAGGCAATCGATATCAATTCACTTAGTTAATTTGAAAGAGAATGGAAGTAATCAATGCAATAGGCCGTCGTAAAAGCGCCGTGGCACGTGTCTTCGTTTCAGAAGGTACAGGTAAGATTACCATCAACAAGAGAGATCTCGCAGTATACTTCCCGTCATCACTGCTCCAGTATGTAGTTCTCCAGCCCCTCAAGAAGCTTGATGTTGCTGAGAAGTACGATATCAAGGTGAACCTGGACGGTGGCGGTTACAATGGCCAGGCCAATGCCCTGCGTCTTGCTATCGCTCGCGCTCTTGTTAAGATCAATCCTGATGACAAGAAGGCTCTTCGTTCAGAAGGCTTCCTGACCCGTGATGCCCGCTCTGTTGAGCGTAAGAAGCCCGGTCAGCCCAAGGCACG
>JAGBPB010000042.1 GCA_017633615.1 Bacteroidaceae bacterium
TAAGCATAGGATTGGTAGCTTTTTGTTTGGTCACTTTAAAGTTACTTATTTTCTGCCATTTGCAGAATAATCCTATGCTTTATTTTGAATACTTTCTAAGAAATAATTAACTTGCGAAACTTAAATAATAGCCTATTCTCCCTCCCCCTCAATCTCCACAAACCGAGCCTCAATACTAGTAACCCGGTAAATATCATAACTAGTCTCCGGACTGCTATCCTGCCAGTAACGGCTGTGCCATCCGGCAAACCGCTATCCCTCAGCAGGCGTAGCAACCAAATCCACACGCTCATCCATATGGTACTCCTCCTTCAGCGGGCTCACCGTAACTGTGCCGCCCTCCTCAGGATCCGCATACACTTCCAGCGTGTAGGTCTCGTCACTCTCGCATACCGGGTAGATATCCCAGTCAAAGTTCTCGGTCATCACAAACCGGCGGGTGGGGTTGGTGTTGGCCGTGACGCATTAGGGTCGTTTTGTTTTGCGTTACTTTTCGCTTATTGGCTCAAATTTGATTGAAAATTATTGCAGATTGATTTAATTTGATTACATTTGCACTGATTGTAAAGTTCTAATTATGCCGCAGGTTTCAATGACTGTCCGCATGGACGCTAATCTGAAGTCATCATTCGATGCACTTTGTAGTCAGTTTGGCATGAGCGCCAATGCTGCCATGAACGTTTTTGCCCGGGCTGTTGTGCAGAGGGGCAGGATTCCGTTCGACGTTATGTCCGATGAAGTTGCAGCAAGGACTCAGGAGTCTATTGACAAGTTCTGGGCCGAGAAACAGTGGGGCGTGAACGAGATCAATTCATTATTGGACGAACATTTAAGAACACCATACAAACCGGATAAATAAAGACATTGATTAATGCCATGAGAACTATAGTCCTTGATACGAATTTAACATCTTGAAGACAATAGGCTTCCCCAAGAATGAAATAACTCGTCTCCAGGATTTTGCCAGGATGTATTCATATCGCCCCTGAGTGGTGCTTTGTGAAAGCGTCCCTTCGGGCCGAGCGCACTTTGCGTCACTTGAATAAATCTGCAGGATTCAAGCTTAAGAAATCTTCGGCCTTCATGCCGCCATCGCCTACCACGAGTGCAAGATATGGCTTGAATTGAGTTTTGAACTCAGTTAACCCTGTATTTCCCGGATTATCATTGCTTTTGACCTCAATTGCCAATAAACGTCCTTTTTTCTGAAGTACGTAATCTACCTCGCAGCCGGGTTTGGTCCGCCAATAGAATACCTGGTAATCTCCGGCATATGCATTACTCATAATATGTGCACCGATGGCTGATTCATACAGTCTGCCCCATAGGGATCGGTCCATAATAGCGTCGGCAAAAAGCTTTTGGCAGTAGATGTTCTTTAAGGCATTATTATAAACCTGATGCTTGGGGACACTGTTTTTCTTCCTGGCCATATCAACAGCATACTTGTTAAGCCCGCACACCAGACCGGCTTGTGACAGCAGATTGAGATAGCCGGTTACGGTGGTGGTATTGCCGGCATCCTGCATCTGGCCAATCATCTTGGTAAGTGAGAGCTCCTTTCCGGAATAAGCGGCTGACAGTTCGAAAGCCTGCCTGAGCAGTGCCGGCTTGGTAATATTTTCATTGACCAGAATGTCTTTGTTGATGGTGGCATCCACGATGGAGCCTGTAATGTAATCACGCCAACGGTCTTCATCGCCAATAAGCTCAGCCGCACCCGGAAAAGCTCCATAATAAATATACTGGTCCAGGCTGAATCCAAAGGCATCACGCATCTCGGCAAATGACCAGTGAGATAGAATGATTCGTTCAAATCGGCCTTGTAAACTGTCAGAGGGACCTTTGTCCAGCATTACACGCGATGAGCCCAAAAGAATGACTTTAAGGTTTACATCGTAGAATGTGTCAGAGTCCCATTCCTTCTTTACTACCTCGCTCCAGCCGTTTATTTTCTGAATCTCATCTATTACCAGAATTAGTTCTTTAAGGCCTTCTGTGCGCATTTTGGCACGAGCTGCTTCCCAGCAGTCGCTTATCCAACTCTGCTGTGTGGCTGGTACTGCGTCGGCTGGATAAAAAACATAGGGGATGCTGGTGGCGCCCACTACTTGTTTCGTCAACGTGGACTTTCCTACCTGACGTGGACCCATAACAACTTGGATAAAACGGCGCTTTTCCTGCATTCTGGCAAGTAAAACGTTGTATTGTTTTCTCTGATACATAGTGAGTTATGCGTGTTTTTGAAATTTTACTCAATTAATTGAGCAAATTTACTCAATGGTTTTGAGATTTGCAAATCTAAAAAGTGATGCATTGTTCGCTCGGCCCGAAGGGACGCTTTTACAAAGCGAAGCGACTAAAAGAAACGACCCCTTTGCGTCCAAATTTACTTATTTTTTATGATAATTTGTGGTGTTTTGGTCATCCCGCGTGTCGATAATATTTCTTTTCTTTGCATTGTTTAATCGTTGGGTCCCGACACAATAAAAGAAACTGATGAAATACAGTACTACTTATCCCATAACGGCTTCGCAGATGGACGGCAATTACCGTCTCACGGTTGACGGCATACTTTCATATCATGAGAATACCGTGGCCCGATATCTTACATTGCTGGGCTTGGCTGCATTTGACATGCAGAAACAGGACAAGACGTGGATAATATCCGAGATTAACGTTGAGATGCCGGGCGTACCGGCTATCTGGACAGAGGATGTTGCTTTTACCGTGTGGATAAGTGAGATGTCATCCCTTAGGGTCTGGTTTGATTTTGTGGGCGTTGAGGCTCATACAGGTGTTGTTGCAGCCCGCGGCAACAGTTGCTGGTCTCTCATATCAATGTCAGGACGCAAACCTGTAACCTGTGATGGCCTTATTCCGGAGCAGGAAGTTGTTGACGAACTTGTAATAGGTCCACACCGACGCCGCAAGCCGGGTAATATGGTTGCCGAACCTGTGGAATCGATGGTCCATACCATAAACCTGATAGACCTTGATTTTAACGGTCATACCAATAACCGCCGATATATCCAGATGGCACTGGCCTGCTTCAAGCCCGGTTTTATTAATACTTACCGCCCGGATATGCTGAACATAAGGTTCATTCATGAGTCCCTGATGGGTGATACCGTAAGGACCGCTACTTACCCCTCTGATGATGACAATACGTTCATTGGCATTTCAACTAACGGTCAGGGACAGGAACTGTGCCGTGTTACAAGCCGCTGGAGGGAACGGGAGCCGCTGTCGGACATTTCGGATTTCAACTATATAAGGAATGAGTGATTGATTCATACTCGCAGGGTACCGTTAAGGTGGGAGAGGAGTCTCTGCCTGTTTCCCGCAAATATCAGAAAGGCCTGAAAGATATTCTTTCTTGAGTGCAAAAGGAGACGGCTGTTCCTGATAGCTGCAACTATGCCGGTTTTGGCCTGCTGTAGTAACTGTCGAAACGGCTTCTCATTTTCACCCTAAAGATGATAGGAAAATTGTCAGATAAACCATATCTTTACAGTTTGAGTAATCACAATAAATATTACAGATATGAAACGTTATTGTCAGACACTTACGCTCGTTGATGACGAGCAGATGATTCAGAAATATGTCGAGGTCCATAAGCACGTATGGCCGGAGGTCATTGACGGACAAAGACAGGTAGGTATATTGGATATGCAGATATACCGTAAGGGGCGTAGCCTGTTCATGATTTGTGAAACAGTGGATGATTTTGACTGGGAGAGGGATATGGCCCGACTGGCCGTACTGCCAAGACAGGCGGAGTGGGAGGCTTATGTATCCCGGTTCCAAGGATGCAAAGCGGATGCCTCATCCGCCGAGAAGTGGCAAATGATGGAAAGGATTTTCTAACCAAGAGAGAAAAATGAATTCTTGCCCAATCCGGATAGTTGTACTATTCTGTTTACAGAAAGAGGTGCCGATATGATTGATGAAAGCGGCTACATAGCAATCAGAGATTAAATAACACTCTAAAAATAAACAGTCCGTTTTTGTGTTTTGCCGGAAATCCTGTTTGATGGAGAGTTTTGAGACAGAGAGACTAAGGTTCAGGGAATGGCAGGAGTCCGATGCGGAGGATCTGTTCCTTTGTGCATCGGACCCTGATGTGGGCGAGCGTGCCGGCTGGCCTCCGCATCAGACGGTGGAGGATAGCCTGATGGTGATAAAGAATATCTTTTCTAACAGTCATACCTGGGCGCTGGAACTCAAGGAGACCGGTCATGTGATAGGGTGTATGTGCTATTACGCTCATGGCGAGAGCAATATTGAGATTGGTGAGGAGGACGTTGAGGTGGGGTACTGGATTGGTAAGCCATACTGGAATCAGGGGCTTTGCACCGAGGCCCTGCGCGCCATGATAGACTACTGTTTCCGCAGGAGAGGATACCTTAACATCTGGGCCGATTACTTTGTGGACAATCCCGCATCGGGCCGCGTGATGGAGAAATGCGGGTTCCGTGACACCGGCCGCACCAACATACTGAGCAAGCTTTACCACAGTGACTCCCGGCCCGTCAGGATAATGAAACTGGAGAGTACTATTGCATAAATCCGGGAAAACGCTTATTTTTACTCCTTCACTAACCATAACCAATTAACAAGGACTATGAAGATTAAAGCAGTAAAGTTCAGGAAAGACGGGTTCTACAGCCAGCCGTTTGCCTTTGGCGGTGAAAGGCTACGGGTAGGCGAGCAAGGCTCGGGAATGGATGGCCCGCAGAATTATGACATCAACATCCGTTATCGCGGCAGTTTGCAGAACTACCTTATCGATACAGGCTCCGAGGTGATACTGGTTGATACCGGACTCCCGGCAGGAACGCCTATGGAGGTGCCCGATGCCAAATCACTGGCCTTTACCGGAGTGGATATCTGCAGTTACATGGATGCCTTCAAGGCTCTCGGTTACAAGCCGGAGCAGGTAACCAAGATTCTGCTTACCCATAAGCATGCCGACCATTCGGGTGAGCTCCGCTCATTCCCCAACGCCAGGATATTTGTCAATGCCGATGAGTTATCGGCCGCAGAGCTTCAGGGGATTCCGAATCTGGTTCCGGTAAAGTTCACGGACGGAGCGTACAAGAACTTCCCGGACAGCCAGAAGATTGCCGACGGCATCTACCTTATCAAGGCCAAGGGCCATACCAACGGCAACAGCATAGTGATTGTGGAGAATGCAGGTAAGTACTACATGATTCATGGCGATATCACATACGTGGATGAGGCCCTGTATGAAAACAAGCTCTCCGTTGTGTATGATGACCTGCCTGCAGCCCGTGAGACTCTGGACCGCATACGTGAGTTTATCCGCCATAACCCCACGGTATATCTCTCCACGCACACACCCCAGGGTTATGAGAATCTGGAGGCCGACCGCATAATGGACCTGGACAATCCGGTAGAGACCATTCCTGCGGAGGTGGATTTTGGCAGCGTGGAGGCATCGGGCAAATATGTCTGCTCCGTATGCGGCTACGTCTATGATCCGGCCGAGCACGACGGCGTACCGTTTGACCAGCTGCCCGACGATTGGCGCTGCCCCCGCTGCAGGCAGCCTAAGGAGAAGTTCAACAAAGCTTGAAAAAATACAATTGGGGTCTGACCTGACCCCAATTGTACTTTTTCAGAGGCGGGGGGTGCGGATTATGTAGAGAATGTTATTGATTATGTAGGCCATGGCAGCCAGTATTACAACTGATGCCAGTGCCCTGAAATCATCGCAGAACTCTACTTGAACCGATACGTTTCCCCATGTTATCCTATCATAAATTCTTATGAACAGAAACAGGCATTGCACTGATATTGACGTCATGAAAATGGCCTCTATCAGTTTTCCTACAGGTCTGATTTTATCTGTGGCCTTCCATGCCGCAGCTATTGTCGCCAGTAAAAGAACCACAAACGCAATTGCATCGAATGTGGATATTGAGGATAAGAAGAACTTTATCATAATGCAGGTCTTTTAGATTCTTAGTTTCTACTGTTTTGTATAGCAATGACTATTCTTGAAATAAGGAATACCATCATTCCCAATGTTATTATGAATAAAAACATCTTGAAGCCATTAATCCATACCATAGGTGATAGGGCACCGGCGTTTTTTACGTCGCTCAGGGCGGTCATTATTCTCCAAGTCCAGGGAATGAAAGAGAGGGCCAGCGCAATCGATCCTATCGGCCTTACCCATTTTGGAGCTTTCCATCCGCAGAACAGTATTGCTATCAACAGAATGGTGAATACACTCAGTATCCAAGGCGGTACAATCTGGAACAATACGGTTAACGGCCCCGGACCTGTAAACTCATCCATTACTTCTTCAATTAATTCTTCTTCCATATCGCATTTGTTTTTGGTTTGATGCAAAGATATGGTGTTTGAATAGGAACAAACAATTTTTTAAGGTGTCATATCCCTCTGTTTGAGTATTTGTCCGTTGTCAAATCCTGCTGAAAGGCTTAATAACCTTTTTGAGAGGGATTTGACAGCGGTTTTTTTAGCAGAGTGTTCAGGTATTCACTATCTTCGTCAGCATAAATCCTTTGTATATGAAAAGAGCCGTTATTATTGCCTATTGGGTGTTATCAGTGATTATAGTAGCACTGATAATTATGAAGCTTGTGGAGAACCTGTCTGTTTCAAGAGCATTGTTTGTGGCTACTATGTTTCTGCCAGGAGCACTTGCCGCACAATATATGATACCTAAGATATCTTTTAAAAAGAGGGCTCAGGGTATTCGTGATACCATTTATCTTGTCTTGGCTATTATTATTCTGGAATACCTGCTGCTGGTATGGACATTGTGCTTTCAGCCTTCAGGTAATTATAAGTTGATTCAAGGTGTTTCGTATAGTGTTCCATTTGATTTCCCTAAAGACACTGGAGTATTCAATCCGTTGTTTATATCGGTTATTGTATCAGTATTGGCGATAGGAGGGGCGCTGATAGACCGATGGCTAAGTAGGAACCATCCCGAGATGGAGAGTCCCATCACGTTCTGCTCGGACCGAAAGAGGGTCTCTCTGCTCCCCAGTGAAATATTATATGTGGAATCGTGTGATACAGAAGTGTTCATCCACGCTTCCGATGGCCGCAAGCTGCGCAACAAGACCGGAATCTCCCAGTGGGAATCGGCCTTGGGATATCCTTTTGTGCGTATCCATCGCGCATTCCTGGTCAACTGCAACCACGTGGAATCGTACAGCCAGGACACCGTCAAGGTGGGAGAGGAGTCACTGCCCGTCTCCCGCAAATACCAGAAAGGCCTGAAAGAAATCCTTTGCTGAGTCAAAGCACCGATGCGTGCTTGAGCGCATTCTTTATTGCCTTGTTTATAAAGTCATTAATGGTAGTGTCCGATGAAGACGCGGCCGCAGCAACGCGCGAATGAAGCTCCGATGACATTCTGAGATTCAGCTTTCCGCTAAATGGTTTAGCAGGCTCCACACCATCGGCCCTGCATCCCTCGATATAACTGTCAATACCATCCTCAAAATCCTGGCGCAGCTCCGCAAGCGTCTGGCCCTCATACAGGATCAGCACCTTATTCAGGCCCTGAACCTTACCACACAGGCAGTTATCCTCCTTGCTATATTCCACACTGCCCTTATAGCCCTTGTACTCCAAAAAATCCATATCCTCGTTCATAATAAGTTCTTACTCTTTAGGTGCTGATAAACAGCGTTCAACATCCACTCTTTCATAACACTCCCAGGATGGGGCCGATGAATATCAATATACTCCCCAGTCACCTCATTCTTAAACCTCACACGAGAGCCCGATGTTGCTCCTTTGTTGTGTACTTCATAGCCGAGATACGAAAGTATTCTCACGGTCTCCTCATAAGTAAAGTCCTTAGGTTTCTTCTTAAACCTCTCAAGTAGTTTTTCAATAGAACTCATGGCTTTAAAAATTACAACGGCAAAGGTACTAAATTTGGTACTATATATGCAAAGAAATATTCAATAATAACAAAATGATACAAAAGGGGACATTGAATCCACTTATTCGCTCTTGATCACATCTGCGGGATTCTCGCGGGTGGCTTTCAGGACACGGTGGCCTACTGTGAGGCAGATTACCAGTGTCATTGCTGCAAGTATGGCGGCGTAAATCCACCAACTTACTGTTGCTTGGCGCAGGAACTGCTGCTGCCAGTGGCGGATGACCAGATAACCAACCATGAATGCTGCTGCCGATGATACCACAAAGACCGCTCCGTACTCTCTTGTAAAGATGCTGAGTATATCTTTTACCTTTGCCCCGTGAACCTTACGCACCGCAATCTCACGCCTGCGCTCCTGACAGGACAGTGTGATGATTGAGAAGATTCCTGATACTGAAATCAGCAGGCAGACAAGTCCCAGTATCTCAATTAGTTTAGCCAGATGTTGCTCGCTCTCCAAGTCTGCAAAGAAACTGTCTTCGGTAAAATCAAGCTTGTAGTCAAGACCGGTTTCTGACATAATACGTTCTATCTGTTGCTTCAGCTCATCCTTCATCCCGTGCTCATAGGTCAGAGTGTACAGGGCCTGTGACCAACCGCTCCCGGCTCTGGGCATAAGCCTGCGGTTACCCGGCGCACAGAGTATGTATTTGCCGGGCTCGGTGTTGAAGTTGTAAGGGTAAATGTCACTTACAATGGCAATCACGCGGAATGTA
>JAGBPB010000043.1 GCA_017633615.1 Bacteroidaceae bacterium
AATTACGACCTTATTATGAAGAAATTATTCTCATTGGTAGTGCTTGCTGCACTTACCGTTATGCCGGCATCGGCTCAGACCAAGAAAGTTTCAATTCTTGGAGATTCATACTCAACATTCCAGGGCGTAAACCCGGAGGGTTACAATCCGTTCTATCCCAACGACCGCAATGATGTCAAAGAGGTTTCACAGACCTGGTGGGACCTGTACATCAAGACCAAGGGTTATGAGCTGGATAAGAATGATTCATGGGGCGGCTCCACCATCTGCGGTACCGGTTACGGCCGTATGGATGCTTCACGCAACAACTTCATTTCACGTGTTGACAGGTTGGGTAATCCCGATATCATATTCATTTTCGGCGGCACCAACGATGCATGGGCAAGGGTTCCCATGGGTGAGTACCAGTATTCTGACTGGACCAAGGACGACTGCAAAAACTTCCGCCCTGCCCTGGCCTGCCTTCTGGATATGCTCAAGAAACAGTATCCCAAAGCAGAGTTATACTCCATCCTGAATTCCGAACTCAGCGAAGAGGTCAACGAGTCAATGCGTGAGGTCTGCAAGCACTGCGGCGTACAGCTCATCGAACTGCATGACATCGACAAGCAGAACGGTCATCCCTCAATCAGCGGAATGAAAGCCATCTGCGACCAGCTTCTGGAATCAATCAAATAATTGGTAAAACGCCGCAAAGGGGTCGTTGCGTTTTGCGTCACTTTGTGAATTGGCGGGGTGTGATGCCGGTAATTTTCTTGAACAGACGTGTAAAATGTTGGGGATAGTCAAAACCCAGCAGGTGTGCGGTCTCATTGATGTTATGGCCGTTCATCAGAAGGTTCTTGCCCTGCTCAATTACGAATGAATGTATGTAGCCGATGGCCGTGCCGCCGGTGGCCTTATGCACCACATCGCCCAGGTATCGGGCCGAATACGCCAACTGGTCGGCGCAGTACTGTACCGATGGCACACCCAGATCCAATTGTCGCTGCTCATAGTAGTAATCACGTAACAGGCTGTTGAACCTTTTAAGCAGGTCCGATGAGCTCTTGTCCTCCTTGGAAAGCTGACGCAGATATATACGGTTGCAGTATTCCAGAATAAGGCGGATGTATCCCAGTATTACTGTACGCAGCGCAGGAGAATCCGCATTCTCCTGTAACTCATGTCTTAACTGAGTGAGTAACTGGGTTATCCTGCCCCACTCCGATGTCTCCATCACCAGTGTCTCGGTGGCAAAATAAGAGAAGAAACGGTAATCCTTCATCCTGGGCTCCAGGTCCGTACCGTGAATGAGTTGGGGCGAGAACAGCAATGCCCACCCGCTCAGGTAGAGCTCCTCGCCGTTATCCTCACGCCCGCCTATCTGACCCGGCTCCACGGCAATGATTGAGCCGTCAGGGGCATCGAACATCTTCATGCCGTAGGTAAGGTTCTTGGGGAAACTGCGCTGGATAAAAAGCCCGTAAACACCGTACCGGTTAAGGCTGGAGTGTATGGGCGACACCTCATCATAATGCACGATACTTACCAGCGGATGCAACACCGGAGCGTTCACGTATCGGCCGTAAACATTAGGATCTGAGACCTGCAGGATATTCTTCATAACGCCCGTAAAGGTAGAAATTTTGTGCAAAATACGCAATAATATGCGAAATTGGTAGAAATCGGGCAAAAATCGGTATTTTACTCTCTTTCCT
>JAGBPB010000044.1 GCA_017633615.1 Bacteroidaceae bacterium
AGGTAAAGGCCACTCTCCTGGAGTCAGGTCTTTTTTCATTCTTCCGTCAGCGTCCTTATGACGTTATCGCTAACCCCGCCGACGCACCGAGAGGCATATTCGTGTCGGCTTTCGATTCCAAGCCCTTGGCTCCGGATTTCGAATTTGTACTTCAGGGTAATGAGGTTGACTTCCGCACCGGTCTGAGCGCAATCGCCAAGATTGCCCCCACAACTTTGAGCATCAGCGCAGACCAGAAGGCAGAGACTCTTACCGATGCCAAGAACGTTGACCTGTATGCATTCAAGGGTGCTCATCCCGCAGGCAACGTAGGTGTACAGATCAACCATATCAAGCCCGTCAACAAGGGTGAGATTGTATGGACAATTGATCCTGAGGCAGTCATTTTCATCGGCCGTCTGTTCAACAAGGGCGTTGTAGATATGACACGCACCATTGCCGTGGCAGGCGAGGAGATTGTCAACCCCTCATATGTCAAGGTTATTGCAGGTGCCAAGATAGCATCTCTGCTTGACGGCCGTCTGAACAAGACTGAGCACATCCGCATCATCAACGGTAACGTTCTGACCGGAATCAAGGCCACTAAGGATGATTTCCTGGGTGCATTCTCAAACATGATCACCGTTATTCCTGAGGGTGATGACGTAAACGAATTCATGGGCTGGATAGCTCCCCGTTTCAAGCAGTATAGCGTAAGCCGCACGTTCTTCAGTTGGCTTACATGCAAGAAACTTTACAGCATTGATGCACGCATCAAGGGCGGTGAGCGTCACATGATCATGTCAAACGAATACGATAAGGTATTCCCCATGGATATTTATCCCGAGTACCTTATCAAGGCTATCATAACAGGCAATATTGACAAGATGGAGGCATACGGCATTTATGAGGTCGCTCCCGAGGATTTTGCCCTGTGTGAGTTTGTGGATTCTTCAAAACTTGAGCTCCAGCGTATTGTACGCGAGGGCCTTGATAACCTTCGTGCCGAAATGGCCTAAAACCTGACAAGCTATGAGTTTAAGAAATTACATAGACAAGATTAAACCGAATTTTGAGGAGGGCGGCAAGCTGCACGCATTCCGTTCGGTGTTTGAAGGATTCGAGACATTCCTTTATGTTCCCAATACAACAGCTAAGAACGGCGTGAACATTCACGACTCGTTTGACAGCAAGCGTATGATGATCATGGTTGTCATAGCTCTCTGCCCGGCGCTGCTGTTCGGTATGTACAATGTAGGCTATCAGCACTTTGCTCTGGCCGGTGTCAACGGTACTTTCTGGAATATGTTCTGGTTCGGCTTCCTGGCCGTTCTGCCCAGACTGATCGTTTCATACGTAGTAGGTCTTACAATAGAGTTCATCGTGGCTCAGTGGAAACACGAGGAGATTCAGGAGGGTTACCTGGTATCAGGTTTCATCATTCCCCTGATTATCCCCGCAACCACTCCTCTGTGGATTCTGGCCGTTGCCGTTGCCTTCTCGGTAATCTTTGCCAAGGAGATTTTCGGCGGTACAGGTATGAACTTCCTGAACGTTGCACTCATTACACGTGCATTCATATTCTTTGCATATCCTTCTGTAATCACCGGTGAGACCGTTTGGGTGGTTGACCACGCAATTTGCGGCCTTGGCGCTGACATTGACGGTATGACCGCTGCTACCGCTCTCGGTACAGCCGCTACAACCGCAGCCGCTCCTGCATTCACAATGGATATGGTTTGGGGCTTCATTCCCGGTTCAGTAGGTGAGACAAGCGTTATCGCAATCGCTCTCGGCGCTCTGCTGCTTCTCTATACCGGAATTGCAAGCTGGAAGACAATGCTCTCAGTATTTGTAGGCGGTATCCTGATGGCTCTGGTTTACAATACCTGGGGGCCTGACAACGCTATGGCTCAGATGCCTTGGTATGAGCATATCTGCCTGGGCGGTTTCTGCTTCGGTGCCGTATTCATGGCTACCGATCCTGTTACATCGGCCCGCACTGAGTTTGGTAAGTGGATATATGGCCTTCTCATCGGTATGATGGCTATCACAATCCGCGTCATGAACCCCGGTTACCCTGAAGGTATGATGCTTGCCATCCTGCTTATGAACTGCTTCGCTCCGCTCATTGACTACTGCGTAGTACAGCGTAACGTGAACAAACGTGCTAAAAGAATGATTAACAAATAAGGATTATGGCTACGAAAAAATTCAGATGTAAGGTTTGTGGCTATGTCCACGAAGGAGACAAGGCTCCGGAGAAGTGCCCAATGTGTCAGGCACCTCAGAGTGAGTTCGAGGAGATTGTTGAGGCCGGCGCAGAGGCTGCCGCTCCTGCCAAAAAGGGACTCAACACCAACAGCAACGTATATACTATCGTTTATGCTGCCGTGATGGTTGTTATCGTGGCATTCCTGCTGGTGTTCGTATCACAGACACTCAAGGAGCGTCAGACCGCCAATGTTATCAATGATACCAAGCAGCAGATACTCTCTGCCCTGAATATGCGTGACCTGCCCGATGTTGCCGGCACATACGCCGAGGTTATCAAGGCCGATGCCCTGATGCAGCCGGGTGGCAAGCTGGCAGAGTATGAGGGTGATTTCAACACCTCTTATAAGAGTGAGTTCGACAAGGGTAACCTCCACATCTTTGTTGCCGAGGTTAACGGTGAGCGCAAGTTTGTCATCCCCATGAACGGACTTGGTCTGTGGGGTACCATCTGGGGTTACATTGCCCTGAATGAGGACCGCAACACAGTCTATGGCGTTTATTTCTCACACTCATCCGAGACTCCCGGATTGGGCGGTGAAATAGCCGGAACCAAATTCCAGGACCGTTTCCCCGGCAAGCTGGTGGTTAACGGCGAGGAGGTTGGCCTCAAGGTGGTCAAGTACGGCAAGGCCGACAAGGGCTCACAGTTTGAGGTTGACGGTGTGACAGGTGCTACCATCACATCGACCGGTGTGAATACTATGATTAATAAGGTGCTGTCAGCATACATCCCGTTCCTGACCAAGCAGTGCTGCAAGGAAGGCGGCTGCGAGGAAGGTGAGGAGTGCTGCGATGAAAACTCTAACGACTGATAGGATTATGGCAAACAAGAACAGTGAGGCTTTCAAACAGCCGTTGTGGGTCAACAACCCTGTATTGGTTCAGATTCTGGGTATATGTTCGGCTCTGGCCGTAACGGCTCAGCTCAAACCTGCCATCGTGATGGGTCTTTCAGTGACCGTCATAGTGGCTATGTCAAACGTGATTATTTCACTTCTGCGCAATACTATTCCTAACCGTATCCGTATCATCATCCAGCTGGTGGTGGTAGCTGCTCTGGTTACTATAGTAAGCGAGATTCTCAAGGCCTTTGCATACGATGTAAGCGTTCAGCTTTCAGTCTATGTGGGTCTTATCATTACCAACTGTATCCTTATGGGTCGTCTGGAGGCTTTTGCCATGCAGAACGGTCCCTGGGCATCATTCCTGGACGGTATAGGTAACGGTCTGGGTTATGCTGCCATCCTGGTAGTGGTTGCTTTTGTACGTGAACTCTTTGGTAGCGGAACATTGTTCGGTTTCCAGGTTATACCGCAGGCCTGCTATGAGGCCGGTTACCTGAACAACGGTCTTATGATCATGCCGCCTATGGCTCTTATCCTGGCCGGCTGCATCATATGGTACCATCGCGCCAAGAACAAGGATTTACAGGAAAACTAATCTCAAAGCGTAAAGAACTATGGAACATTTCTTCAGTTTATTCGTAAGGTCGATATTCGTCGACAACATGATATTCGCTTTCTTCCTGGGTATGTGCTC
>JAGBPB010000004.1 GCA_017633615.1 Bacteroidaceae bacterium
TACAAGGCTTGTGAGGAGACTCAGCCTATCTGCTTTGAGAACGCCAAGTGGGCTTACGTTGTAGGTTGCGCCATCGCTCTCAAGGAGGGTGAGAAGACTGGTGACAAGAGCGCTGTTAAGGCTGCCGAGAACATCGGTATCGGTCTGCAGAGTTTCTGCATCCCCGGTTCTGTTGCCGATGACCGTAAGGTAGGTCTTGGCCACGGTAACCTGGCTGCCCGTCTGCTTTCAGAGAAGACACAGTGCTTTGCATTCCTGGCCGGTCACGAGAGCTTCGCTGCCGCTGAGGGTGCCATCAAGATTGCCGCTAAGGCCGATAAGGTTCGCAAGCAGCCCCTGCGCGTTATCCTGAACGGTCTGGGCAAGGATGCCGCACAGATCATCAGCCGTATCAACGGTTTCACATACGTTCAGACCAAGTTTGACTACTATACCGGTAAGCTCAAGGTCGTTAAGACCATTCCTTACAGCGACGGTCCCCGTGCCAAGGTTAAGTGCTATGGCGCCGACGATGTTCGTGAGGGCGTAGCCATCATGTGGAAGGAGGGTGTTGACGTATCTATCACAGGTAACTCAACCAACCCCACACGTTTCCAGCACCCCGTTGCAGGTACTTACAAGAAGGAGCGCGTTCTGGCCGGTAAGCCTTACTTCTCAGTAGCTTCAGGTGGTGGTACAGGCCGTACCCTGCATCCCGATAATATGGCCGCTGGTCCCGCTTCATATGGTATGACCGACACCATGGGTCGTATGCACTCAGATGCTCAGTTTGCTGGTTCTTCATCAGTTCCCGCACACGTTGAGATGATGGGCTTCCTTGGCATCGGTAACAACCCGATGGTAGGTTGCTCAGTTGCTTGCGCCGTTGACGTAGCTCAGGCTCTCGCAGCTAAGAAATAAGCTGAAACTCAGAAAAAAATCCGCAACCCATCGGGCTGCGGATTTTTTTTATTGGATAGTCAGAATAAGTTGCTCTGTGGTCCGGTCAGTGACGCGGTAGCGGTTGTCAGTGCGGCGGCCCAGGATCCAGATGATGTCTTGATTACAGGTTACCACTAACTGATGCTCACGCTCGGTCTGGGAGACTTTGCAGTCAGTAAGGAAGTCGCTTACCAGTTTGCGGCCTTTCATGCCGAAGGGGATGAACCAGTCGCCGTCCTGCCAGAGCCTGATTTCAAGGGGGGCTTGAACAAGGGTCGCATCAAATGTGGCAACCGACGGGTCCTTTGATATGGGTGTTCCTGCTGGGGCGGAGGTTATGGTAAGAGTCCGTCCATCGGGTAATGTAACTTTTGTGCCAGGATCGATGTTTACTGTTATCGGGGTAAACTCTGGGCCGGTTATAGGTGATACAGTGAAGTGCTCACGATCCTTGAGTACCTGATGCGTAGCCGAGCAGAAGCGTGTCCCGGGCTGGGAGTCAAGTGATGCTGCAATATCAGTTATCTGGGCATCATTGAAACCCAGAGGGGAGAGTATCTCAAACAGCAAGGCTTGTGGTGATGCTACATTCCTGAGCTTTTCAATATTGATTGTCAGATTACTGCCATCTTCCCGGACAAGATCTTTGCGTGCCTGCTCAATGGCCTGACTGTAAAATGCATAGGCCTGCTGCAGATGCAGTGCGGTGCTCTCTATTGAGCTGTCGGCGCTGGGGTTGATGCGGCGCATGAGCGGCAGCAGTTCCAGACGTATTTTGTTACGGGTATAATCAGTTTCAAGATTGGTGCTGTCAGTTACAAACGGCATACCTTTCTCCTTTAGCCACTCCTCAATTTCCTGTCTGGATACGCAGAGCAGGGGACGTACTATATGGCCGTTCTTGGGCTTGATGCCGGTAAGGCCGCGCAGGCCGGTGCCGCGTATCAGGTTTAGCAGCAGAGTCTCAACGGAATCATCGCGGTGGTGGGCAATGCAAATGGCGCTTGCTCCGCGCTCCTGCATGATCCGCTCAAAATCCGCATACCTGAGTTCACGGGCAGCCATTTCAATTGATATGCCTTTCTGCTTGGCATATGAAACAGTATCATAGTCGCAGATAACGAGCTCAACATCAAGATTGAGGCAAAGTTCCTCAACGAACTTCTGGTCACGGTCACTCTCCGCACCGCGCAGATGGAAATTGCAGTGCACGGCAGTACATTTGTAACCCAGACGCAGCAGCACCTTAAGCAGCGCAGTGCTGTCAGCGCCTCCGCTCACACCTACAATGACGTGTGATCCATCATTCAGCAGCGCGTTGCTGCTGATGAAATCCTTGATTCTGTTTACGAAAGTTTCCATCTTTCTGCAAAAATAGTACAAATGGGGACAGACCCCAATTGCACGTGGAAAATTTTCAACTGTCGCTTAATTAAGCATGTGCAATTGGGGTCTGTCCCCATTTGTACTATTTTGCGTGTTTGTAGAGTTGGCGGGTGTTGTGGATGTTGTGCCAGATGGTGTAGAAGCCGCCCGCAACTGATACCAGCGGATTCCAGAACGTGTACCCCATCCAGATGCCGAACACAGTGTTCTTCTGGCCGAACGCCTGACTGGCCTCAATGCGGCAGCCGCTTGAACGGCCGGTAATTCGGCCTGCCCAGAACTGGAATATGCAGCAGAGCATGGAAACAAGCGCTACACCGGCAAGCGTAAGCAGGCCGCATGCGCTGTGGATTATGGCTCTGGTGCTCATGAGAATGGCCAGCGTAAGTGCAAAGCTCCATAGATAGAATGAGAGGTTTATCTTGGAAGCCACCCAGTCATGGAACCGGGGCATGAGCCAGCGTACGGCCCAGGCAGTGAGGCAGGGTAGGATAAGCAGCGGGAATACCTTGGCCAGTATGCGGCTGAATGCTGCAATGAAGGTTATGCCTGCCTGCGGATAGAGCAGCGGAACAGTAATCGGAACCACTATTGATACGGCCAGGTTGATGATGATGGTGTACATGACCACCTGTGCCATATCGCCACCCAGTTTGCCGGTAACAACGGCGCAGGCCGTAGCTGTGGGGCAAATCATGCAGAGCATGGATGATTCAAACAGAATCCTGTGCCGTATGATCCATTGGGCGGCGGCAGATTGCGAATGCATCGCCCAGATTACGGCAAAACAGAGCGCAAGGAATGTGCTGAGCTGAATAATCAGGTTACGCAGGTGCCATCTCTTGAATTTGAGCTGGCGCGGCTCAATGCGGCTGAAACTGATAAAGAGCATCAGGAACAGCAGGATGGGCTGGGTCTTGCGGCAGATAAATTCAAGTGTGGGCCCGGCGGTATGGATGGAGGGTATCTGCATGTAGATAAGGTACGCTCCGGCACCGGAGATCATGCCTATTACCAGCATCCAGTCCTTGAGGAATTTAAGAAATCTGCCTTTCATTTTGCGGTTTTGGGCTTTTTAGGCTGCGAATATACTTTTTATTTGCGATTTCCGTTTTAACTTAGCGCACCAAACAGTGAGCATAGATGAAATTGTTCCGCATATTACCCGTTTTGCTGGCCTCTCTGGCCGTCCTGTCATGCATGGACGACTGGCAGTTCAGTGCGGACAACCGTTATACTCTGTCATTCTCTGCCGATACCGTTAAGATGGATACCGTGTTCTGCGGTGTGGCATCGGCCTCTGAGAGCTTCATGATTTATAATCCCAATGAAGTGGGGATAAGGCTTGACGCTGTGCTGTCAGGCGGTCAGGGCAGCCCCTTCAGGATAAACCTGGACGGGCAGGGTGGAACTCAGATAACTGGTCTGGAGATTGATGCGGGTGACAGCCTTTACTGCTTTGTCTCAGTTAACATGCCGGAGATAGATGCTGCAGGCGTGTTTCATGCAATTGACTCTGTGAGATTTGTGCTTGAGAGCGGTAATGTGCAGTATGTGAGGCTTTCTGCATACGGTGAGAATGCTGTGAGGCTTAGTGGCTGGCGGATAGAATCCGATACGGTTCTGACGGCGCGTTTGCCGTATATAGTTTTTGACAGCCTATACGTAGCTGAGGGTGCCACACTGACCTTGGCTCCCGGTACCAGGATCTATTTCCATAGCGGAGCCGTGCTTGATGTGGCGGGCCGCGTGGTTGCTGACGGCAATGCTGACAGCGTGATACTTATGCGCGGTGACCGTCTGGATGTAATGCGCACGGAGCCTCCGGTGCCGTATGACCTGGTATCGGACCAGTGGAGGGGCATCAGGCTCAGGGGCGGCAGTTACAATAACGTGTTCAGATATTGTGATATACACAGCGGTGAGTTCGGCATCAGTGCTGACAGTGCATCGGCACAGCAGATAAAGTTCACGCTGCATTCATCTGTAATCAACAATATGAGCCGCAACTGCGTTGAGGCAACTGGCTGTAGGATTGATATAGCTAACTCACAGATTACCAATGCAGGGGTGTCATGCGTAGATATAGCCGGCGGTGAGGCTGATTTTACGTTCTGCACTATTGCTGGATTTTCACTTTGGAGCGTGGGCAGTCAGGCGGTACTTATATCCGATAAACGCAATGATGCGGATGTGCCTTTCGGCGGAGCACGGTTCCGCAATTGCATCATCACCGGCCGTCATGCTGACGAGTTCGTGACAGAGCTCTCAGATTCGGTAAAAAATCTTGATAGTTACTATATCGGTAATTCGCTTGTAATGACATCCGATACCCTTGATACGCACTTTCATGATGTTGTTTTTGACAGTTATGACTCTGAAACGGGTGGTGCCGGTAATTTTATAGGCCGCTCACGTGACGGCTTGCGCCAGGTGTTCAGGCTTGATTCTCTCTCTTGCGCCAGGGGTATAGCCGATACGCTGTCAGTTGTATGGCCTCTGGATATAAGAGGCGTTGCCCGCCCTGAGACAGGCGCCGATGCGGGATGCTACCAATACACTTCTGAATGATAATTCCTGATATTATGAAACGAATATTCCTCTTTCTGATTGTTTGCGCGTTTTTTCATGTTACATCAAGTTCACAGCATAGTATTACAGTGATGTTCTGTAATACTGAAAATCTTTTTGATCCGGAGGATGACCCGGACAAGGATGATGACGCATATACTCCCGGCGGAGATTACCATTGGACCCGCTCCCGCTACTGGGATAAGCTGGATGCCGTTTCAAAGGTTATTGTAGCTGCCGATGATGAGACGGCTCCTGCACTTGTGGGGTTATCGGAAGTGGAGAACGGGACGGTACTGACAGACCTGACTGAGCGCTCAGCGCTTAAGGAGGCCAGTTACCGTTTTGTAATGACAGACTCTCCTGATAACCGCGGAATTGATGTGGCGCTGCTTTACAGGCGCAGCTATTTCCGCCTTCTGGAGCATGAGTCCCTGCGCGTGAACCTGCGCCCACTTGGTGGCGGTGCCACGCGTGACATCCTGCATGTTACAGGGTTGCTTGAGAGCATGGATACCCTGGATATATACGTATGCCACTGGCCCAGCCGGTATGGAGGGGTTGAAGAGACTGAACCGCTCAGGATGTGTGCAGCGCGCGTGGTACGTAATTCAGTTGACAGCATTTTCAGCGTCCGCCGCAAGCCGTATGTCATAATAATGGGTGATCTCAATGACGGCCCTGATGCTCCGGCTCTGCGTGAGGGACTCAGGGCTCACGCATACTCATCGGGTTCTCAACTTGCAGACCGCGAGCTAGTTACCGTAATGGATCCTCTGGATGACGGCAGCTACAAGTATCAGGGCGTGTGGGATAAATATGATCAGTTTGTGGTGTCGGCATCATTGCTCAACGGGTTGGGTTATACAGAGATGACAGGGGTGGAGATAATGCGGCTTCCGTTCCTGCTGGCCGATGATGATGCGTACGGTGGTGTCAAACCGTTCCGTACGTACAACGGACGTCGTTATCAGGGCGGATATTCTGACCATCTGCCCATAAAAATGCGGATAGGGGCTGGGCCATATTAAATTAATGTCCTATATTTGGAGACTTTTTTACAGCAAGGCATTTTATTAACCTAAAACTTACAATATGAAGAGAATTAAAGTTCTTATGATTGCCGCCTCAGTCCTGGCGGTGATGCCCGCAATGGCACAGAAATCAATTCCTCTGGTTTATGATCAGGAATTTACAGGCGCTAAGTATGCTGCTCCCGCATTCCCGTCAGTTCAGGATTCTAAGGACCTGGCTACTCTGCCCAACCCGTTTGAGTTCTCAAACAGCAAGAAACAGGTTAAGAAGTTCAAGGATTGGGAAAAACGTCGTGCCGAGATAGTACGTGAACTCCAGCACTATGAGATAGGTGAGAAGCCGATGGTTGACAAGAAGGATATCCAGGCAACCCTTGAGGGCAACAGACTGATTGTCAAGGTTACCCGCAACGGTGAGACTCTTGAGATTTCTGCCGATATTACCTATCCGCAGGGTGACGGCCCGTTCCCTCTGATGATCGGTGCATCAAACAACAGCCTGCCCCGTCAGTTCTTTACAAGCCGTAACATTGCTACCATGAACTTCAGGGAGAGTCAGGTGAACAGCTACTCACAGATGGGTGGCATGATGGGCGGCGGCCAGAAGAAGGACCGCGGCGACTATGAGTTTGACCGTCTCTATCCTGAGCTGGTTGACAATGGCGCATATTCAATGTGGACATGGGGTGTAAGCCGTCTGATTGACGGACTTGAGATTGTCGGTGCTGCCAGCAAGATTGATATGAAGCACATTGGTATCACAGGTTGCTCATATGCCGGTAAGATGGCTCTCTGGTCAGGTGCTATGGATGAGCGTATAGCTCTTACCATCGCTCAGGAGCCCGGTGGCGGCGGTGCTGCTGCATGGCGTGTATCACAGACTCTGGGTAAGGTTGAGAACCTGGGTGCTACTGATGAGCACTGGTTCATGAAGTCCATGTGGGACTGGAAGGATGAAAACGTTACCAAGCTTCCCTATGACCACCATGAACTGTGCGCTCTGGTTTGCCCGCGCGCCCTCCTGGTACTTGGCAACACTGACTATGAGTGGTTGGCCGATGAGGCCGGTTACGTATCATGCGTAGCTGCACGTGAGGTTTGGAAGAAGTTCGGCATTGAGGATCGTATGGGCTTCTCAATCGAGGGCAAGCACGGTCACTGCCAGCTCCCGCAGAGCCAGTATCCTGAGGTTGAGGCATTTATTGACAGGTTCCTGCTGGGCAAGGATGTTGACACCAATAACGTTCTGCATGTAAATGACGTCCTCCAGGATAAAGAGGTCCAGAAGTGGATCCCTTGGGCAGTTGTAGACTTTAAATAAGAACAACACAAATAATAGGTGAGGGTGGCTCTTGGGTCACCCTCTTTTTTTTGTACCTTTGCAGGCCGAAAAAAGATTTACATATGAATACTATTTGGATAGTCCTGCCTATTTTGTGTCTGCTTATGTTTGACCTGGGTCTCACACTCAGGTTTGAGGATTTTGGTAAGGTTTTCCGTCATCCTTGGCCTATTGTGGTGGCTCTGTTCGGACAACTGGTATTGCTGCCGATAATAGCTCTTGGACTGGCTAAACTGTTCGGGCTGGGGCCGGTGTTTTTCATCGGTCTTATATTGATTGCGTGCTGTCCGGGTGGCAGTTCATCGAACGTATTCTCCAAGCTGGCGGGCGGTGATGTGGCTTTGTCAGTTATTCTTACGGCGCTGAGCAGTATCATTACGCTGTTTACCATTCCCGTTATCATGAGCTGGGCTACTCAGATGATAGGTGAGAGCGTGGGCATTACGCTTCCGGTGGGCAATCTCATCAAGCAGAACCTTCTGCTCATGCTGCTTCCGGTACTGCTGGGAATAGGTATGCACTATGCTTGGCCTAACGCGGCTTCCAAGACAGATAAGGTGCTCTCAAAATTGGCATTCCCGCTCCTGATGGTGCTCATTACGGTATTCTATATTCAGCATCACAAGACCATAATTGATAATATAGGTGTAATAGGAGCATGCGTTACTGCCTTGATTCTGGTGGCCATAACCTGCTCATCATTGCTGTCACGCCTGGTAAAGAACAGTTCTCAGCAACGCCGCACCGTAGTTATTGAGGTGGGCATGCAGAACGCTGCCCAAGCCATAGCAATAGCCACCAGTCCCTTCATCTTCAACAGCGCTGAGATGGCCATACCCGCCATTCTCTACTCCCTGATGATGAACATAGTTCTCCTCATCTACGTCTTCGCCATCAGAAAGAAATAATACACAGGAACAAGCGTATTGGGGTGTTTCACCCTTCAAGATTTTCCTTAGCCTGCGGATTGTGCTGCCAAATGGCACCGACCTTGGAGCAAGTTTCCTTCTCCGGGCAATCACCGCAAGTCTCGAATCCTTTACTTATCGCACATTGACGTATCTGGCACAGACGGTCGCAAAATACGGTTTTCCGTCCGTTCATCCTGCAGCCATCACAGTTAATGTGTTCCGGGAGAATGGGCGCATTATTCAATTCGGACCATAGTTTCGCTGTCTTCTCCCGCAGTGCCTGGTCATCATTCTTTGTGGCGATATAAGCATCGCACTTCTCGCAATCCAGCCCGCAGATGGCAATTAGTCTCTTCATACCGGCGCGCCTCGTTATCCTGAAAGTACAACGATCGCCTCCTCTGAGAATCGTATTCTCAATCCGGACTTCGAACTGGCTGTCAGGTTCAAGCTGCGACAAAATATATAAAATGCTTTGTCTGGAGCACTCGCATTGTTCCGGATTACTCCGGAGTCCACATTTTACCTTTGGGCACGAACATTCCAAATAACTCAATTCATACTCGTTTCCAGACTCAATAACTCTGCCCTGATACGACTTGCTATTGTACGCTTCCGAGTAGATCCTGTCGAAATCCCCACCATACTTGGCATAGATTTGCTTATGTAAAGGTAGGACATGATCCTTAACGCATTCTATAGCTTCTTCTCTATAACCCATATCATTAGAATGATGCTGAATTCATAAATTCCGATTTATCTGCCTAAAGATAGAAGTTTTTTGTGAAACATCACGCAGGTACAAGTGTATTGGGGCGAAGCGAGTATGCGAGCGAGAGCGGCCGGAGGCCGCCAAGCGAACGTTTTCGATAAGCCAGACGAACAGAAGGAGTTTACTCATTCTGTCGTGGCGAGAAAAGGTCGGCGAAGCCACATGGAAAGGAGCGCGTTTGCGTAGCAAACTAAAAAGAGGTCGTATAGGCGCTATAAAAAACAAGAGGTCATCGAGACCTCTTGTTTTTTGTAGCGCCTACGGGAATCGAACCCGTATGCCAAGATTGAGAATCTTGTATCCTAACCGTTAGATGAAAGCGCCATTCGGTTACGTTATGTTTGCTTAAGGGAGCGGAAGCTGGGGGATTCGAACCCCCGGTACGGTTACCCGTACGGCAGTTTAGCAAACTGCTGGTTTCAGCCACTCACCCAAACTTCCCTGGGAACCGTTATCCGGAATCCTTAAGCGGGCACAAAGGTAATGCGCAGTTTTGAGTTCTGCAAGTTTTGAGATGATATTTTTTCAAAAAACAACAAAGCCGCACAAAAATCGTTATCTTTACAAGAGAAAAGCTTGCTTTCCATTTTTTAATCATGTCAAAAGACAGTTCCATCAAACTGCCGCACGGTTGCAGAGTAATTGATTTTCCCAAGTTTGAGGATGATAGGGGCGCACTGTCATTCGTAGAAGGTGTAAATCATATCCCTTTCCATATTGAGCGTGTTTTCTGGATGTACGGTATGCCGGGAGACAAGACTCGTGGCGGACATTCACATATAGAGTGTTCTCAGGTATTGGTACCCGTTACCGGCAGTTTCAGACTGCTGATTGATGACGGAACTGATAAGGCTGAGATCTTGATGGATTCAGCCTCCAGAGGAATCTTATTGCCTCCGGGTATATGGTGTGAATTGAGGGATTTTGCACCGAATACTTCAGTTATGGTGCTTACATCGCATCCGTTCCGTACTGAAGATTATGTGTTGGACCATCCTGAATATAGCAATAACAAAGTGATGGCAGTTCCATATGAACCCGCCCACCGTGAGATTTGGAACCGTTTTGTCAAGAGTTCCAAGAACGGTACTTTCCTTATGGACCGCGGTTATATGGATTATCACTCTGACCGTTTTACTGACTGCTCACTTATGTTCTATAAGAAAGGTGCGCTTCTGGCTCTGTTGCCTGCCAACTGGGTTAAGGATGAAAGCACCGTTCAGTCACACGGCGGGCTCACGTACGGCGGCCTGATAACCGGAGCCAATTTTACTGCTGAGGATGCCCTGGAGGTATTCCGATGCGCTATTGAATGGATGAAAAAGAATCTTGGGGCAGTAAGATGGATATACAAGCCTGTACCCAGAATCTACAGTTCACTTCCGGCCGATGAGGATCTATATGCGCTCTCACAAAACGGCGCTATCATAAAGAAGCGTGAAATCAGTTCCATAGTTGACCTGTCCAAGCGCATTCCGTTAAGTACTCTGCGCAAGCGCGGATACAAGAAGGCTACCAGGAACAGCCTGGCGGTTGTGGAGGGAAACTTTGAAAAGGATATTGAGGATTATTGGAACATCCTGTCTGAGCTGCTACGTGACAAATATGACTCCAAACCGGTTCATACCCTTGATGAGATAAGGTTGTTGCAAAGCCGTTTTCCTGATTCCATCAGACTGTATGTGGTAAAGGATGCGGATCAGATCATTGCGGGAACCGTAATTTATGATACGGGAACGGTTGTTAAGACGCAATATATAGCATCGTCTGTTAAGGGAAAGGAACTGGGTGCGCTTGATCTGCTGTTCGGAACCCTTATGGATGATGTGTTCAAGTCCCGCAGTTTCATGGATTATGGAACCTCGACACTGGTGGGAGGCACAAACCTCAATGAGGGGCTTATATCGCAGAAGGAGGGATTCGGAGCCCGTGCGGTGGTTTATGATACTTATGAAATGTTGTTTTGAACTATGATAGATTTTCTGCCTCTAGGCAAGATTACCGGGAAATACTCCGATGAGATACACAATGCGGTACTTGCTGCTGTGGACAGTGGCTGGTATCTGCTGGGTGATGAGGTAAAGGCATTTGAGAGTGAGTACGCTGAGTATATAGGTTCACGCAATTGTATAGCGTGCGCCAATGGTCTTGATGCCCTCTGGCTGATACTGCGTGCCTACATGGAGATGGGGGTTATGGAGCCGGGCGATGAGGTTCTGGTTCCGGCCAATACATATATCGCTTCAATTCTGGCTATCACGGAGAACGGTCTGAAACCGGTTCTGGTGGAGCCTAAGCTGGAGACTCTTGAGATTGATGAAGAGCTTATAGAGAGTCTTATTACACCGCGTACCAAAGCATTGATGACCGTACATCTGTACGGACGTCTCTCATGGTCCGGGCGGATGGCTGAGATATGCCGCCGTCACGGCCTTAAACTGATTGAGGATAATGCTCAGGCTCACGGCTGTGAGACGCTTAACGGACGCAAAACCGGCTCTCTGGGCGATGCTGCCGGACACAGTTTCTATCCCGGCAAGAATCTGGGTGCGTTGGGCGATGCAGGAGCCGTAACCACTGATGACGGTATCCTGGCTGAGACCGTCCGGACTCTCGCAAACTATGGCTCAAGTGAGAAATACGTATTCCGTTACCGTGGGCGCAACAGCCGCATGGATGAGGTCCAGGCCGCAATACTTAGAGTGAAACTGCGTCATATTGATGATGACAACAATGCCCGCAAACGTATTGCCGCACTCTATATGGACGGCATAACCAACCCGTTGGTGACTATGCCTGAGCGCCTGCCGGAGCAGTCAAACGTATGGCATATATTCCCCGTTTTCTGCGAGCGCAGGGATGAACTCCAGCAACATCTCAAGTCAAACGGAATCCAGACACTGATACATTATCCCATACCTCCCCACAAACAGCAGTGCTATGCTGAGTGGAACAGTCTGAGTCTGCCCATTACCGAGCGTATCCACGCTCAGGAGCTAAGCCTCCCTATCAGTCAGGTTCTTACAGAACAAGAGGCAGAAACTGTAATCAAAGCGATCAACAGCTTTCATTCGTGATGATAGGGCAGGTTGTTGAGTATCGCAAAGGCGCGATACAACTGCTCTACAAAGATAAGGCGCACCATCTGGTGTGAGAACGTCATTCGCGAAAGCGACATGCGGCTGGGTATGCGTGTGTAGACATCGCGTGAAAAGCCGTAGGGGCCGCCTATGATGAATACCAGCCGTTTGGTTGATTGCGCCATGCGTTTTTCAAGCCATGCGGCCATCTCAGGCGATGTAAACTCACGCCCTTTGTCATCAAGCAGAATTACGTCATCAGAGGGTTGTAGCAGTTTAAGGATCTGCTCTCCTTCACGCATCTTCTGTACCTGCGGATCCATGTTGCGGGTGTTGCGGATATCGGGTATAACCTGCATCTCAAACTGGCTGAAATGGGTGAGCCGTTCCGTGTACTGGGCAATGCCTTCAGTGAGCCACTGCTGGTCAGTCTTGCCTACAACTATAAGCAGAATCTTCATGAGGTACGTTTGTTCTGCAAAAGTACAATCAATCCCCGTGATTTTGGTTGTTTGGAGGATATTTGTTAAGTTTGCCAGGTTTTTACTCAAAGAGTAATTAATAGGAACTGATAATGTACGAGAGCCTTCAACAGCTGGATACACTTTCAATAAACTTCAACAGGACGGGAAACTGGCTGCTGATGCTGTTTATGGCTGTTGTGATGTACGGCGTGGCGCTGGGACTCAGACCTCAGTTCTTCCGCGGGGTGTTCAACCGCCCGCGTTCCATGTTCATAGGCTTGATATGCCAATGGTTCATCCTGCCTCTGATTACCTTCCTGCTTTGCGTGCTGTTCCACAATTTTGTGCCTCCTATGGTGGCTATGGGCCTCATTCTGGTGGCTTCATGTCCGGGTGGGGCGGTATCCAACTTCATGACATCATACGCCAAGGGTAATGCTGAACTCTCTGTGCTGATGAGTACAATCACAACTCTGGCGGCACCCATATTCACTCCTATGAATTATGCCATATGGGGTGGCCTCTATACAAAATACATGGATGCCTCTGCGGGTGATGTGCTGCGTACCCTGCAGGTGCCGCCTTTGCAGATCGCATTGACTGTAGTCATCATAATAGGCATTCCGGTACTGCTGGGTCTGATAACAGTCAAGTTCGCCCCCAACGCATCGGCACGGCTCAAGGAGATAATGAGATATCTCTCCATTGTGGTGTTCCTGAGCGTGGTGGGAATGATGATTTCACAGAACATAATCCTTTTCAAGGAATACATAGGTTTTATTTTTGTTGTTGTCCTTATCCACAATCTGGTGGGTTTCGGAATAGGCTATTCAGCCGCCACGATAGGTAAGACACCTGTCAAGGACCGTCGCGCCGTTTGCATCGAGACCGGAATCCAGAATTCAGGATTGGGCCTGCTGTTGCTGTTCAATACCGGCATATTCCCGCCAGAGATAGCCAAGGGCGGTATGGTGTTCGTGACAGCATGGTGGGGAGTATGGCATATCATATCAGGCCTGCTGCTTGGAACGGCGTTCCGTTTTTCGGCTTTTGATACGACAGGCCTTTCAAAATTCTTGCGTAAGAAATGAGAAAACACATTCAAGATAGAGATCCCAACTATACATTCTTGAAAATCTTTGTTGACTGGTCAGTCAAGAGCTCATACCGCAAATATCAGGTTGAGGGTGTTGAGAATATCCCTTCTGACGGCAGCGTGATATGGGGTGCAAACCATACAAACGCTCTTATGGACCCTATGGTGTTGCTTTCATCAACCAGGATCCGCAAGGTGTTTGTGGCCAGAGCTGATATCTTCAAGAAGAACTGGGCCAGAAAAGCTCTGTCATTCCTGCGTGTGATGCCTATCTACAGGATCAGGGACGGCATCAATGCGGTAAAACATAATGATGAATCAATTGCTCAGGCTACAGGAGTGGTGCTGGACGGAGTTCCGTTTGTTATCTACCCTGAGGCTACACACAGGCCCAAGCACTCATTGCTTAAACTGAGCAAGGGCATTTTCCATATAGCTGAGTCCGCTATTGCACAGTCACCTGAAGGTAAGCCTGTTTATATACAGCCTATCGGAATAGAGTACAGTGATTATTTCCGTTTCCGCAGCAAGGTCCTGATCCGCTTTGGCAAGCCCATCAACATTACGGAGCTCATGAAGGAGCATGCCGATGAGCCGGAGCCTGTGGTGCTGCTCAAGCTGCGTGAACTGCTTACTGAAAGGCTTGCTGAGCAGATTGTCTATATTCCTGATGATGAGGATTATGATGCAGTCTGGGAGTATGCTAAACTCAAGGCTGACAATCCGGAGTATTTCCAGAAGACGCTTGCAGAGATTGGCGGCACTGAACTAAAAGGACTTCTTAAGATCCAGGCTGTTGACAAGCATGCTGTTGCTGAGGCTCTTGCCCTCAGGGAGAATAACCCTGATAAGGCGCGTGAGTTGTTCAGTCAGGTTGATGCGCAACGCCTGTGGAGAATCCAGAACGGCATTTCCGTATATTCAATTGCCAATGAGCCGGGCGGGTTCAAGCTGTTCCTTAAGACTCTGGTTGCAATTCTGGGCGCACCGTTTTACTTCTTCTGTGGTATTGTGGGCTCAATAAAGTGGATTCCTATCATCCTGATTTTGAGAGGAGTAAAGGATGATGCGTTTTACAATACCGTAAGGTACGGAGTACGTCTGGGGCTAGCCATCCCTGCGTTGATAATATGGGCTTTGGTCTATTTCCTGTTATTCAACTGGAAGATTGCGGCAGTGTTGCTTATGCTCTCTCTGCCGTCACTCAAATATCTGTATGACTATGGATCATTCTTCCGCCGTTACATATCGGATATAAGGTGGAAGATAAGAAAGAGACACGCCCCGAAGGTGGTCTTATAATTCTGAATAGAAATCCAAGTACTGCTGCGCCACTTTGATATAGTCATGGTGGCGTTTTATGTATTCAACGGATTGGCGCTTCAGTTCAGGTATGCGCTCCGTATGAAGAATCAGTTGCTCAAGTTGATTGTATACATTCTCTTCACTTGGTTCAACGTTTATTATGGGGCGCAACTCATTCTCGTTGAGTATCTCATAGTTTTCAGGCTCACCTCCTCCTACTACTATTATTCCTTTTGACATGGCAAGCAGCGAATTCATGGATGGCGTGTAGCTGTAAAGCTGGTCAAGTATGGCGTCACTGCCGTCCATCAGGCGTCTGTATTCATCAAACGGAACACCTTCGGCAATCCTGAGCTCAATACTGTCAGGGTATTTCTCACTGATCTTCTTTGCGGCACTGAGCATGATATCTGTGCCTTTATATGCGGAGCGGTTGCGGCTAATGCCGATGAAGAGCTTGAGCGGACCTCCGTAATATGATGTATGGTAAATCTCAGGCATCACGATGGGATAGGGTATGAATCGCATCTTGTCCCGTATCTCACGGCCGTCAGGACATAAGGTGTGAACCTCATTGTATGTAGCCCAATATTCATACAGCCCGGCTATGATGCCGTCACAGTCTGTGGCTATGGCCTCACTGAGTGTCTGCTTAGGTGTACCTATCCATTCCTTCTGGTATATCAGGGCTTCATTGTCAGTGCGAATCCGGTCTCCGAAGTTGAAATCGCTGTATCTTAACGGCCTGATGTATGTATTTACACTGGTCCAATAGTAGTCAATGCCGAAAGATCCCATCAGAATCTTTCCGTTATGACGGCGCAGATATCGGTAGAAGGGCATTATGTGCTCTGCCTTAAGTTCCAGGAAGAGGGGGCTGATGAGCTGGACTATGTCATAACCGCGCATACGGGGCAGTGCCTTTATAAGTCGCCACATGAAGGAGAGCGTTCCCCATCCGCTGCTCATGTCGCGGTCAAGATTTATGTCACGCGGATAGTCTTTCCAGAAATCACCGTTGCTGGCTACGGTAACCTGATGGCCAAGTTTCCTGAGCCCGATGGCAAGCGTATTGTGTACGTTGCTGTATTCTCCCAACAATAGTATCTTCATTTGTAGAACTTTTCAGCCAGATTAAGAATGCGGAGCCCGGCTTTGCTTCTTGAGAGTGTTGAATAAAATCTGAACCCCAGGGAGGCATTCTCACATTGCAGCGGGAACAGCCCCATTGATGCAAGCGCTTTTGTCTGTTCCTCTATGGCGGTGCGCCAGTCATTGCGGCGCAGTGTTACCCTTATGTGATCCATGGCCAGATAGCTGATCTTGCGGTCCAGTCCTTCATGCGGTTCTGAACGGTGTTCTTGCCTGAACTCAAGCAGATGTGACAGAGCCTTGAGGATGTCGGCCGATTTGGCTTCTGTCATCTGTTTTGAGTCATCAGTTATGATGGAACCTTTACGTATGCAATATGCATATACGGGGAATGCGGTTTCAATGTATCTCTTACTGAAATGCATCATCCGGGGAGTGAACTCCTCATCTTCCTTATATGCGTTTTCCATGAATCTGAGACCGTTGTCCTTTATGAGTGATGACCTGATGAGATAACGGCATGCGCTGCCGAACAGATTATGGGATCGCATATATACATTGCCTGAAACGGGCTTGCCGAAAACGGGTTTTGAATCTGTTGCCTGTATATCTGTGCCGTTGTCTGTAATCCACTTCATCCCGAAACCCAGCAGGTCAATGCCGGTATCCTCCATGGCTTTGATACATGGAGCCAGTGAATTGGGGAAGTATAAATCATCAGCGTCCAGGAATGTTATCAGTTGACCGGCGGAATTTTCTATTCCGGTGTTTCTGGCGGCTCCCAGCATGCCGTGCTCACGGCGTATATACCTTATGCTGTCCGATATTGAACTTATGTCGGGGTCAGAGGGTGAGCCGTCATTGACCACAATCAGTTCATACTCACAGACACCGCTAAGATTGTCTGAGGCGGACTTTATGGCTCTGATAAGCAGTCTTTCCAGTTCGGGATTGCTGTCAGGGTTGAAGTAGGGTATGATAACTGATAGAGTCATGAGTATTTCTTTATGCCTAATGCAGCACAGGCCGCTCTTACTCCAAAGAGCCACGCGGTCAGGGCTTTTATCTTCTGTCTGAACGGGATGGCGGAACGTAGTATGGATGCGGGCCCGGGCTTGGAACTGTTCAGTTCATGTGCATGGACTGAGAGATACCGGGAATCAGGGTCTTTGCACCGGTTCAGGTCCGTGAGCCTGTTCAGGCAGATGTTCCAAAGCTGTATCCTGCATGATTCATCCAGGTTCTGCTCTTGAATGATGCAGAGAATCCTGAAACTGTTCCTGAAAAGCGGCTCCACGTTCTTGAAACTGTAATTGGAGGTTATGCTTCCTTCTGACCTGAAGTAGTGATAACACCCTTTGTCAGAATATCGTATGGATCTGCACTGGCGTATGATATCCGGACAGATGGCCGCATCCTCAAAGGTCTCACCCTCCGGGAACCTGATACGGCCAAAAAGTTCCCGCCTGTAGATCTTGTTCCATGCATAGCAGTGGTTGTATCCTCCGCTTAGGATCCAATGACGGAAAACCTGTTCTCCGGTGACGGTTTCAGGTTTGAAGGATTGGAGATAGGAGTCCGGTGAACCGTAGTGAACTGCTACGGGGAATTCAAGCATATCGGGTTCCGGGTTTGATTCAAGCCACTCAAAATTTACATCCAGCGTATGAGGGGCTAATTCATCATCGCTGTCAATAAAATAGAGCCATTTTCCGGCCGATGCCTCAATTCCTGTGTTTCTTGCTGCGCTCAGCCCTCCGTTGGGGCGATGTATCACTTTGATACAGTTGTCATTAGCGGCAATCTTGTCGCACAACTCAGCGCAATCGCGGTCAGAGCCATCATCAACCAGGATGATCTCTGTATCATCCGGCTTTTGTGACAGAATACTGTTGACGCATCTTTCAAGTGTCTGGAAAGAATTGTAAACAGGGATAATAACCGATAACAGCGCCATATTTATTACTTCAAACGTCTATGGAACCCTTTTTATTGTGATAATATTATTAAAAAAGTAATTTTGCAGCGGCTTGCACGTTATATCATCGTGGAAAAAGAGAGAGGCAATATAAACTCAGGGACGGAACGCCGGCTTTTTGACCGGATACTGAAATATACCGGTGTGTTCAGCAGTGTGCAGGGCGTTGCAATGCTTGTTACAGTTGTAATGGCCAAGGTCAAGTCTCTCCTGCTTGGTCCGGTGGGCTTCGGTATAACAGAAAACCTGAACCGTACTACCGATATTGTGAAGAATGCCACGAACCTGGGAATACAGACTGTGGCGGTGCCTCAGATATCACAGTCTGCCAATGAGTCTGACCAGGCCGATCTTCTGGAACGTATTATGGTTACCCGCAGCTGGGCTCTGCTGACCGCAATCATAGGCATGGTTGTATGTCTTGCGCTGGCTCCTGTTCTTGGCCGATGGGCGTTTGATGATACCGGTTATGCAGTTGATTTCATTTTCCTCTCCCTGTCAGTTGCCGCAGCATCTGTTACAGGAGGTGAGATGGCTGTGATGAAAGGTACCAAATATATGCGCAATGTGGCTTTAAGCCAGTTGTTTGCAAGTGTCCTTTCATTGTGTATCTCATTCCCGTTATATTGGTTCCTCAGACTTGACGGTATTATTCCGGCACTGGTGCTTTCTGCTTTGGGAACTATGGCTGTGACGTGCTTCTATTCGTTCAGGTCATATCCCTACAGGGCAAGGCCATTCTCCCGTGTCATTCTGCAAAAGGGTTTGGGTATGATAGGCTTTGGCGTGTCATTGACCGTTGCTGCTTTTTTAGGGGCGTGGGCCTGGTCTTTTATAGCCAGATACCTGACAGGAAAGGGTGGGGCTGAACTGACCGGAATGTACAGCGCCGGTTACCTGCTCGTGAATTATCTGACCACGTTCCTGCTGTCAGTGGTTGATTCTGAGTACTATCCCAGGCTTTCCGCAACTGTGGATGACAGGGAACAGACCTACCGTCTCATGAACAATCAGTCCCTGGCCATGTGTATGCTGGCGGCACCTCTTGTGATTCTCTTCATGATCTGCATCCCTGTTGTGGTTTTTGTGGTTCTTGAGTATGAAAAATTCCAGGGGTCGATACTGCTGGCGCAGATGGCGGTGATAGGTCTGTTCTTTAAGGCTGTCTATCAGCCTATATCTTATCTGGTCCTTGCCAAATCAGACTCCAGAATATTTCTTTTGCAGGAGGTTTTCTGTTATATTCTGCTGATAGTATGTGCTGTGTGCGGATATGCGTTTGGCGGAATGATAGGACTGGGTATATCACTTTCTGTTTGGGAATTCTCTTTCCTTGTCATCGTACTGGTGGTGGGCAGATTGCGGTACGGATTTGTTATGAGTGCTAAACTTGTAAAATATTTTCTGACACAGGGCGTCCTGATAGCATTGGCTGCCTTCTGCGCCGTGTATGATTTCAGTTACAGCCTTGCCGTCAGCATCATGTTTTGCGTCATGTCCATCCTGATATCGTTACGCTTTTTCAGTACTCACACTACTTTCCTGCCTCTGTTCTTTGCCAGGATTACCCGAAGGTCAAAGGATTAGGAGACCGGATATCGGCTTATTAACTAAGTGTAACAGGATTTTTATTTTTTCCCTTGAACTATTCATGGGAAAACGTTACTTTTGTCTTTTGCACGCGCGTATGCGTGCACTTGTGGAACTTGATAAATTTAATATATATGGACGAATTGTTAGGACAGGTAACTGCCAAGGCACAGGAATGGCTGGGCAGTTCTTTTGATGAGAAAACACGTGAAGAGGTAAAGGCTCTCATGAATAAAGAGGACAAGGCTGATCTTATAGATGCTTTCTATAAGGATCTGGAGTTTGGAACAGGCGGTCTGCGCGGAATCATGGGCGCAGGCACCAACCGTATGAACATATATACTGTGGGTATGGCTACCCAGGGCCTGGCCAACTATCTGAATAAGAATTTCAAGGAGCGTAAAGAGATATCGGTGGTGGTGGGTCATGACTGCCGTAACAACGGACGCCTGTTCGCTGAGACTGTGGCCAATATTTTCAGTGCCAACGGTATTAAGGTTTATCTGTTTGATGACCTCAGGCCTACGCCGGAGGTTTCATTTGCAATCCGTTACTTGGGCTGCCAGAGTGGTGTGAACGTTACCGCCAGCCACAACCCGCGTGAGTACAACGGTTACAAGGCATACTGGGAGGACGGCGCACAGGTGCTGGCTCCGCATGATACCGGTATCATTGATGAGGTGGCTAAGGTCAAGGTACAGGATATAAAGTTCAAGGGTAATCCCGACCTGATCAAGATAATAGGCGAGGAGGTTGACAAACCTTATCTGGATGCAATTGAGGGTATCTGCATAGATCCCGCCCTGGTTAAGCGTAATCACGATCTCTGCATTGTCTATACTCCTCTGCACGGATGCGGCCGCGTGATGATTCCGCGCTCTCTCAAGCAGTGGGGCTTTACCAATGTGAACTGCGTTCCCGAGCAGATGATTCCGGACGGCAACTTCCCCACAGTGGTTTCACCCAACCCCGAGTATCCTGAGGCTCTGACCATGGCTCTGGCCCTGGCACGCAAACTTAATGCTGACGTGGTGATGGCATCGGACCCCGACGCTGACCGTCTGGGTGTGGCCTGCCGCGATGACAAGGGTGAGCTTACCCTTCTGAACGGTAATCAGACCGCAATGATTTTCCTTTACTACATCATAACACAGTACACCAAGCTGGGCAAAATGACCGGTAAGGAGTACATCGTCAAGACTATAGTAACCACAGAGGTTATCAGCCGGATAGCAGAGAAAAACAACCTTGAGATGTTTGACTGCTACACCGGTTTCAAATGGATTGCCAAGGTCATTGCCGATGAGAACGCCAAGGGCAAGAAGTACATCGGCGGTGGTGAGGAGAGCTTCGGCTTCCTGGCTGAGGACTTTGTCCGTGACAAGGATGCCGTATCAGCCTGCTCACTGATGGCTGAGATTGCCGCATGGGCCAAGGAAAACGGCAAGACCCTTTGGGACCTGCTGCTGGATGCTTATCAGGAGTACGGATTCTCACAGGAGGGTGCCGTAAGCGTAGTCAAGCCCGGTAAGAGCGGTGCCGATGAGATAAAGGCCATGATGGAACAGTTCCGTGCCAACCCGCCCAAGAGTCTGGCCGGTGAGAAGGTGGTTCTGATAAAGGACTTCAAGCTGCTCAAACAGACTGATGCCGCAGGTAAGGTAACCGACCTGGTTATGCCGGAGCCATCGAACGTACTGCAGTACTTCACTGCCGCAGGTGACAAGATTTCTGTACGTCCTTCAGGAACTGAGCCCAAGATCAAGTTCTACATGGAGGCTAAGCTGCCTATGGCTGACAAGAAGGATTACCTCAAGGTTCAGGCTGAGGCTCTCAAGAAGATTGAAGGATTCAAGAAAGATCTTGGAATCTGAATACATTAGCAGATATGATAAGAAAGGCTTTGCCCGCATTGTTGCTGTTGATGACTGTTGTTGATGTCAGCGGTCAGGGTTACAGGAGCATGTCCGTGTGGCAAGAAGGTGCTGCACGTGAGTTTTCTCTGGTGACGTTGGACAGCATGGTCTTTGAAAATGATCAGGTATCAATAACGGCCGATTCTAAGATTGCCGGTGAGATTGAGGTGAGTTCCATTGACAGCATTACCTTGTCAGTTCCTGATATTGTGAGTACCAATAAGCTGACAGCAAAACAATTACAGGATGCCTTTGATGAGGTCAGCGTCAAACTGACATCATTCAAGAAGGTGGGAAACGGCAATCCTCTTATGGGACATAAGTTCGGTGCAGACCCGTTTGGAATGGTTGACGGAAACCGTCTTTACGTTTACATGACTGATGACCATCTTTACAGGTCAACAGACGGAAAACCTATCACAGGCGCATGGGATTATACAGATTGCAAAAAAGTAAGCATCATATCGTCTGATGATCTTGTGAACTGGACCGATCATGGCACACAATCTGTTGCCGGCAATGGAGGACCTGCCTCATGGGCAAGCCAGATGTGGGCTCCCTGTGCCGCACACAAGACCATTGACGGTAAGGAGAAGTATTTCATGTATTTCTCAAACAATTCCAGCGGAATAGGCGTGCTCACGGCTGATACGCCTTACGGTCCTTGGAAAGATCCCATAGGCAGGGCTATGATAAGCCACAGCACTCCCAATTGCGGCGGCAATGTAGTACCTTCAGTTTATGATCCCGCAGTGCTGGTTGATGATGACGGAAAGGCGTACCTCTATTTTGGCGGTGGCATTGACAATCTGAATGCAGCCGATCCCGGATCGGCGCGTTGTGTTCAGCTGGGTGATAATATGACATCAATCGTGGGAACTCCGGTGGAGATAAGACCCCCATGCCTGTTTGAGGATGCCGGAATCAATAAAATAGGCGGAAAGTATCTTTATAGCTATTGCGCTAATTTCAATGCAGACGGCGGTCCCGGCAGAGGTAATGTGGGATATATGAAATCTGATAATCCGCTCGGCCCGTTCTCATATGTGGGTTGCTGTTCAGAAAATCCCGGCAGTGAGGGTTGGGCTGGAGGCGGTGGCAACCATCACCATGCCATTGTGGAGTTCAAAGGCAAGTATTATTTATTGTATCATACCCGTACGCTCAAGAAAGCCATGCGCAGTTCAAATTCTGATATCAATGACAATGTTGAACTGCGCAGTACCTGTATCAATGAGATAAAGGTTGATACTGTCAAGGGTTCAATAAGCAATCTGCCAGCATCATCATTATCAGAAAAGGGTGTGACACAAGTCAGGAACTTTGATCCTTACCGGGAGGTCCCGGGACCGACAATGGCATGGGTCAGGAATGTCACTACTAAGTATTTCAAATACCATTCTGAGTGGATATGTACTGCAGAGATGACGGCTGATTCATGGATGTGCCTGTCCAAAGTGGATTTCCAGGATGGAGCTGAAGGATTCACTGCACAGGTGAAAGGCAAGGGTATGATTGCCGTGACAACCGGTTTTGCCGGCAAATGGGGAACATACGTGGCTGTTGCAGAGGTGGATTCACCTGATGAATACAGTGTAATAACGGTTCCGTTGATCAAGAAGGTTGAAGGTGTGCAGGATAAACTGTACATAACTGCCAGTGACAAAATAAGTCTGAAATCCTGGTCATTCATAAGATGAAAAAGGGGTTGATAACAGTAGGCGTTCTGATGTATCTGGGGATAATCCTGGCGGGATGCTCAGGCAGGCGCGGGGTGGTAGAAATACGTGTTGTTGCAACAACCGATGTCCACGGGCGTATTTTTGACAAGGATCTTCTGGACGGAACGGAGCGTAAAGGCTCTTTGGCAAAAGTGGCCACTCTGCTCAAGAATGAGCGTAAGCAGAATAAAAACGTAATCTATCTTGATGCCGGTGATATCCTGCAGGGTTCCGTAGAGGTGTATCAGGATGTTACATCGCAGTATTACAGGAAAAGCCTGCCTGCACAGGCCTACGGTTATCTGGGCTGCAGCGCAATGGCATTGGGCAACCATGATCTGGCGGTAGGAGCGTTGAGCTACGAGCGTTATTTCAGTGATTCCAATTACCCTACAATGGGAGCCAATGTCTGTTTTTACAGATATGGTGACTACGTCTGGCCTTATACCATAATAGAGAAAGACGGGGTTAACATATCCGTTATAGGTCTGACAACTCCTGTGGTGAACTACACCATTCCCAAAGACCGTATGAATGAACTTGAAGCACGCGATGTGGTGGATGCGGCCCGTCATTATGTAGAGGATCTCAGGGAGCGTTGCGATGTCGTGATAGGGCTGTTCCATTCCGGATATGACGGTGGCCGTGTATTTAATGATTCCGTTTATGAGAACTTTACCAGGGCTATTGTTGACAAGGTTCCCGGGTTTGACCTGATAGTGTTCGGTCATGACCACAGACCGTACTGCGGTAAGGTGCCCCTTGCTGACGGTGACAGCATCCTGCTGATGAACGCCGGGCCATATGCCATGAAGGTGGCCGCAGTAACACTTACTGTTGATTTCAGTCAGGGCGGAAAGCCCAAGGTAAGTACAGGCCAGGGTGAACTGATTGATGTTACTGCGCTGCAGCCTGATGCTGGATTCATGAAAGCTGTTTCAGGATGGTATGATGATGTAAGCCATTATGCTGATTCCCTGATAGGAAGGCTGTCTGTTCCGCTTGAGAGCAACGGCGCATTGTGGAGACCCACCTCAACCCTTGATTATATTCATGAGACTCAGTTGGGATTCTTTGGGGCACAGATTTCACTGGCAGCTCCGGTATCAACAAGGACATTGTTCCCTGCGGGTGATTTCCGGATCCGCGATGCATTCAGCCTCTATCAGTTTGACAACAACATGGTCTCTGTCATGCTCAAGGGCAGTGAAGTAAAGAATATACTGGAGTACTCTGCCGATATGTATTTTGAGGACCTGAGCGGTAAACCGGAACATCTGCTCAAACTTAAGGCAGATGCAGAGAACGGAACAGTCATGCCGCAGGCTCCGGCCTCAGGATTCATTTCAGCAGCCGGAATAAACTATACGATTGATGTAACCAAGCCGTACGGCAAACGTGTGGAGATAAAATCGATGTCTGACGGCAGCCCGTTTGATCCTGACAGGAAATACCGCACCACAATTAACTCTTTCCTTTATTCCGGAACTGAGTCAGTGCTGATAAAAGGATCCGGTTTGGACCGTCTTGAGGTGCTATCCAGACTTAACTGTTCATCGGAAGCCGATATAAGATATTATATACTGACAAACTTCGCGTTGAATAAAGAGGGAGGCAGAGGGGTAGCTCCGCGTAGGGTGTGCAGTTGGAAACTGGTGCCTGAGGATGTGGTATCGGGATATCTGGCTAAAGACACCGTGAATTTTAAACTGAAATGATTATATGATTATGAAGAGAACAACAGTTTTTTTTCTGATTGCGGGGACATTATTCTCGCTCTCAGCCTGCAAGACAAGTCAGAACGCTTACAAGGAGGCTTATGAGAAAGCCGTAAGCAATGAAGAAGCCAAGGCCGTTGTTGTAGAGGAACCTGTGGTTGCTGTTGAGGAACCTGTGGCAGAAGACGTGACAAATGTGTCGGTACGTGAAGAGAAGGTCTCTGTAGTGACAGAAGGTCAAACCATCAAGGCATACTGTCTGGTATGCGGCAGTTTTTCACTCAAGGCCAATGCGGACGCATTGCGTCAGCGACTGGTTAATGACGGTTATAACGCCGTTGTGGTTGTGAATGAAGCCGGTAAGACTTATCGTGTAGTATGTGCCAACTTTGACTCCAAGGAGGAGGCGGTGGCTGAGCGTAGCAGATTCAAGGCAAGATATCCGGAGAATCAGGACTTCCAGAATGCCTGGATTCTTTTCAGAAAGTAATTTTGGGTAGGATTCTTGCTATAGACTACGGTACCAAACGTACCGGTATTGCAGTGACTGACCCGCTCAGGATAATACCCGGCGGATTGGCTACTGTAGCCACCCATGAGCTGCCGGCTTTCCTGGCGGGCTATTTTGCCAAGGAACCGGTTGATATAATTGTGGTGGGCTATCCTACAAACATGAACGGAGAGGAATCTGCCAGTATGAAGCAGATACGCCCGTTTGTGGAGAAACTCAGGAAACAGTATCCGGACAAGGAACTGGTGATGTTTGATGAGCGTTTCACCTCTGTCATAGCACAGCGTGCCATATTGGAATCAGGTATCGGAAAGATGGCCCGACGCAACAAGGCACTTGTGGATGAGGTGAGTGCCACCATAATTCTTGAGTCATACATGGATTCAAAACAATACAAAAAATGATATTACCTATTTACACTTACGGACAGGCTGTACTTAAGAAAGAGGCCGAAGAGATTGACAGCAGTTATGAAGGGCTTGAACAGCTTATCAAGGATATGTTTGAGACTTTGCGTAAGGCTGAGGGGGTAGGTCTGGCCGCTCCGCAGGTGGGCTTGCCCATACGTCTGGCGGTGGTTGACCTTGATGTCATCTCTGATGACCAGCCTGAGTTCAAGGGCTATTTCAAGACTTATATCAATCCGTATATTGAAGAGACAGACGGCGCTATGGAGCCTTATGAGGAGGGATGTCTCAGTTTTCCGGGTATCCATGAGAAGGTCAACCGTCCGGCGCGCGTCCGTGTAAGCTGGCTGGATGAGAACTTTCAGGAGCATGATGAGTGGTTTGACGGATTCCCTGCGCGTGTGCTCCAGCATGAGATTGACCATTTGGACGGAAAGTGTTTCATAGACCGTATGTCACCGCTGCGCCGCCAGATGAACAAGAAGGCTCTCAGTTCAATAGCAGCCGGAAAGTTCAGTTGTGACTACAAGGTAAAGATTCCCAGAAAGTAATATGAGAAAAGGGAGGGTTGCCGGCACTTTCATGGTGGCGTTCATGCTGCTGTGCCTGCCGCTGCGGGCACAGATCAACACTGACCGTATGATGTCAGTGGGCCGCACCGCTCTCTATTTTGAGGATTACGTTCTTTCAATTCAGTATTTCAATCAGGTAATAAATGCCAAGCCATATCTGTATGAACCCTATTTCTACAGGGCTGTGGCCAAACTCTCACTTGAGGATTACCGGGGCGCGGAGCAGGATTGCAACAGCTCCATAGACCGTAATCCTTTTGTTGTAAACAGCTATCAGGTGCGTGGTCTGGCACGGGTTTATCAGGAGCATTATGATGATGCCATTCAGGATTTCAGGACCGGTTTGAGGCTGGATCCGGACAACACTGCACTCAGACACAACCTTATTCTCTGCCTGGGACGTAATGACCGGAAGGAGGAGGCTATACTGGCCACTGATACCCTTTTGACACTTTCGCCCAAATATGCTCCGGCTATGGCCATGCGTTCAGACCTGCTGTGGGAGTTGGGTGACAGCGCCGGAGCCTTGGAGTGGGTTAACAAGGCCATTGAACAGAACAGTTATGATGGCGACATGCTGCATCATCGCGGTGTGCTGATGGCGCGTATGGAGCGTTTTGAAGAGGCAGAACAGGATCTGGACAAGACGGTCTATCTTAATCCCGGTAATGCCGGAGCTTATATAACCAGAGCCATGATACGCTATTTCAGAGACAATCTGAACGGCGCTCTTGCTGACTACGATATGTCCATAATGATAGATCCCGGCAGTGTGACCGGTCATTACAACCGCGGTAACCTGCGTGCGCAGATAGGTGATGACAACCGCGCCATTGAGGATTTTGACATCGTTATTGAGGCGGAGCCTGATAACCTGCTGGCCATTTTTTATCGTGGAGTGCTTCGCGAACAGACCGGTGATTACATTGGTGCTGAGAGTGATATGACCAGGGTGCTTGACGAGTATCCGCATTTTATCGAGGGATATCAGATACGCAGTGAGGTTCGTGAGAAACTTGGAAACCGTCGTGGAGCCGAGCAGGATGCTATGGTGGTGCTGCGTGAACAAAACCGCCGTTTCAACAATGCCATGGGATATGCTGATGACTCCGGTAAGGAGGATGACGGCAAGACCAGAGAGCGTTCTGACAAGAATGTACGCAATTACCGTAAGATAGTTGTGGATGAGAATCTGGAGAACTCAACAGGATTCTCAAGCGAGTACCGCGGCAAGGTGCAGAACCGCAATGTCGATGTCCAGTACCTGGAGCCGTACCGTCTCACATATTATAAGGATAACACTCAGGCTGTCAGTGCGGTGCGTAACAGCAAGGTGGTGGATGAGCTCTCCGCGTCAGGTTGTTTCATGTCAGAGATCCTGCTTGAGAATCATGACGTGCAGCTTGAGGAGAGACAGATAGACCGTCTGTTTGCCGATATAGGACTGCGAACCCAGAATCTGTCTGACAATTCTGGCAATGCGGATTGCCTGCTGTTGGCCAGGGCCATTGATTTTGCTTTGCTGCAGGACTTTACCAATGCTGAATCAGATCTGGACAACGCTATATCCATAAATCCGGACAATTGGGCTGTCTGGTTCTGTCGCGCACAGGTCAGGGCACGCTTCATCCAGGTCAAGAGGGCGGAGCAGGAACAGAATATAGCGGATCCGGGTTATCAGTTTGTGGTAAGAGACCTTACACGTGCCATTGATCTGGAGCCTTCATTTGCGTTTGCATATTACAACCGCGGTACCATTTATGCCATGACCAATGACCTTCATGCTGCGCTTCTGGATTTGGACAAGGCCATTGAGCTTGATGAGACTCTTGCCGAGGCCTGGTATAACCGCGGGCTTGTGCTGGTTATGCTCAACCGCATGGATGACGCGTTCCATGACCTGAGCCGTGCGGGCGAACTTGGCATATATTCAGCATATAACATCATAAAACGCTTTTCAAAGTCCGAATAAATTGATAATTTTGCACGCTCTAATAGAAATTACTATAAAACAACATGATAAAGATTACGTTTCCCGACGGTTCCGTACGCGAATATGAAAGCGGCGTAACCGGTTATGAGATTGCTGAGAGCATCAGCCAGAGACTGGCACAGGATGTGTTGGCCTGCAGTGTGAACGACCAGATTACAGAGCTCAACCGCCCCATAACTACTGATGCTACCATCAAGCTGCACAAGTGGGAGGATGAGGAGGCCAAGCATGCTTACTGGCACACCAGCGCCCATCTTATGGCAGAGGCTCTGCAGGAACTCTATCCCGGCACACAGTTCGGTATCGGTCCGGCAATCGAGAAGGGATTCTATTATGACATCATGCCCCCTGAAGGCGTCGTAATCAAGGAGAGTGATTTCCCCGCAATCGAGGCCAAGATGAAGGAGCTTGTCCAGAAGAAAGAGAAACTGGTCCGTGAGGAGATCTCAAAGGCTGATGCCCTGAAGTTCTTTGCTTCACGCGGCCAGAGCTACAAGAACGAGCTCATTGCCGATCTTGAAGACGGTACCATCACCACATACACACAGGGTAACTACACTGACCTGTGCCGCGGACCGCACCTGGTTGACACCAGCGCCATCAAGGCCATCAAGCTGCTGGCTACATCGGCCGCATACTGGCGCGGTGATGAGAAGCGGCCGCAGATGACACGTATCTATGGTATCACATTCCCCAAGCAGAAGATGCTGGATGAGTATCTGGAGTTGCTTGAGGAGGCTAAGAAGCGTGACCATCGCAAGATAGGTAAGGAGATGGAACTCTTCATGTTCAGTGACATGGTAGGTAAGGGCCTTCCTATCTGGCTTCCAAAAGGTACAGCACTGCGTCTGCGTCTGCAGGACTTCCTTTCACGTATCCAGAAGCGTTACGGTTACCAGCAGGTAATCACTCCGCATATCGGTTCAAAGCAGCTCTATGTAACCTCAGGTCACTGGGATCACTACGGCAAGGACAGCTTCCAGCCCATCACTACTCCTGAGGAGGGTGAGTGCTACCTGCTCAAGCCTATGAACTGCCCCCACCACTGCTGCA
>JAGBPB010000045.1 GCA_017633615.1 Bacteroidaceae bacterium
GTGTACAGGGCCTGTGACCAACCGCTCCCGGCTCTGGGCATAAGCCTGCGGTTACCCGGCGCACAGAGTATGTATTTGCCGGGCTCGGTGTTGAAGTTGTAAGGGTAAATGTCACTTACAATGGCAATCACGCGGAATGTATATGCTTTACGGCCAGTCTCACCACCGCTGGTAATAACCAGATTCCCGTTATCGTCAATATAGCCGCGGCCGGGATTTGTGAATTCTCTGTCAATCGTCAGGGTAGGTTCTTCGGCTATATTACCTAATCCCAACTCTTTCTGAAGGCTTCGTGTAATTGCAATCTCGTCATTTCCAAGCCTGCGGTCAGGTATGGCTCCGTCAAGGACATTAAGGGACATCAGTTCCAGAGCATCGCCTTCAAGGACATCCAGGATTATGGCATCACAGTCTTCTATGCCGTTTATAGATGACTCGCCATGTCCATGGAATACATTTTCTCCCGTTTCAAAAATGTTCCTGATATCTCCAATACCAAAGTATATGCTTTCAACTGCAGGAATGCTTGCCAGACTGTTGTTCAGCCCGTAGAGGCCATCAAGCCTGCTTATGTAATCAGATGCCAGTTCGTTATTGCTAAGACTGCCGTATGAGCGCCTTTCCACCTCGTTCTCATCTTGGGGCGGGTTCCAAACCGGACCGTTGTCAAACATGTCGCCCCATTGGTTGGCGGAGTTGGAAATACTCAGAACGGCAGTGTCATTGATCTTTACACCCCAGTCATTGTTCCTCAGGAACCGGAACTGGTATATCATGGCGCTTACGGCAAAGACAAACAATACGCTGATGAATATCTGGATTCCTATGCTCAGGTTGCGGAACAGACGGCTGCTTTTGCGGCTGATGGATATCTGCATGCTGCGGCGCCTTACAATGTATGTAGAAACAATACATACTGCAACTGATATCAGGAAAAGCAAAAGCATCAGCAGCAGGCTCCATCCAAAAACATACTGGCCTGTCATCTGGATATCGGTCATCTCCCTGAATGGTTTCAAGAAAAACAGCACCAGTATCAGGCCCAGTATCAGAGACGTTCCCAAAACCAAGGCATATTCAGTAAGCATCATGGCTGTTATTGACAGGTTTGACGCCCCGTGAACCATTCTGAGCGCCATTTCACGCGCTCTGTTCCTGATCCTGTTAAGTGAGAACAGCATATAGTTCACTATGGCGCAAACCAGAAGCAACAGGCAGGCTGTGGCAAAGAGACCTGAATGGATGTACTGTATGTACATTCCGTTTTTCATGTTGTGGCGGTGAAACTCCTGCAGGGGTCGCAGTTCACGCCGGTAAGGGCTACGACCATATGATTGTGCTTTTATGGTTTGATCCAGTTTGTCAGAAAACTCTTTGTAATCTATCCCTTTATGCAGTTTGATAATAACATTGTTCTGCCAGTCTTCGGTCTGAACTGAATGGTAACTGGTCTCATGAGGTCTTACAAATGGGAAATCATGCCACATCAGGATATCAAACCTGAATATGGACGGACGTTTGAACGGCGCAATCACCGCACCTACAGTCTTGCCGTTGCATTTCTTTCCAATAGGATTTTCATAGCCGTAAATCTTGTGTGCAAAGTTCTCTGTTACAGCCACATAACTGCTGTCAGTCTTGAAACGGTCTGTTCCGGCTGCTATTTTGAAATCAAACATCTTAAAGAACGCCGTATCACCCCTTAGGGTGGTCACTCCCTTGCGTTCTTTGATAACATATTTGCATAATGACTCTATTCCAGGGATGTCCACCAGTTTCTCAAAGTCATAACAACTCACATCACCCAGGGCATCATATCGGGTCCGGTCAGTTCCGTCAACCTCATTTATTACATTCATATAATAAAGCCGGTCGGCATCCTTGTGGAAAGTGTCGAATGA
>JAGBPB010000046.1 GCA_017633615.1 Bacteroidaceae bacterium
AATGACAAAGATTATGACGGGTACAATGAGCCAGCCTATCAGCCACGGGAGTTTTATATTAAACTTTGCATCAAGGTCTTTCAGAACTGGCTCCTTGAATATGAGTTGGGTAAAAACAACAGCCAGCAACGGAATGAGCATGGAACCGGCACCCATTATTAGTCCTTTCAATACACTTCCGGTGTCAACGGTGGCACCATTGAGCTCTATTGTAGTTGTAGTGGCACCGATGGCATTCATAGCCATACCTACGGCAATCATCGGAATGAATGCCCATAATAGGAATACAATCAGTTTTTTAGTATTCATAATCCTGTGATTTTAATAATCCGTTTTGCAACTTCATCGGGATTATCCACAAGGAACTGGCCGTGGTTCATCTTGGGGAAGATTTCTATCTGTGCATTCGGGCAGAGTTTTTTTAAATGCTCGGCCTGAGGTTTTGCAACGAATGCCTCCTTTGTGCCGTACCAGAAGTGTATGTCATTTCCCGATATGCTTTCCAACTTGTTGGTGTAGACCGATTTATAACCGTCACGAACGGCTTTGCCCTTACCGTATGGCCAAACCTTCTTGCACTCGTCAAGCAGCACATCATAGTAGTGTGAGTGGAAGACAAAGCGCCAGAATCCGGTCCAGTGGTAGCAGGTCCAGACGTTGAAACTCTGGTAGTAGCGTATGGGGTCTACGCTCCAGCGGGGCAGGGGGAGCAACGGGGCTGCGTCCATTATTGCGTGGCCGATGCCAATCTCGTTACGTTCCAATACGCGGGAGAGTATCTTGCCGCCCAGTGACAGACCGTATGCTGTATCAAGTTTGCTGCCCAGGTTCTCCTGTACATATTTTATTATCTGCACGGCCTGGTCATCGACTGATGTAAACTGTGATGTCTGGCCCAGAAGGAAGCCGTCATTGTCCACTGTGGTGATGCTGAACTGGCCTTTAAGCAGTTCAATGAGCGGCAGGAATATCTCATGTGATACCCCAAGTCCCGGAATCAGCAGCAGCGTGGGTTTATCGGCCTCTCCGTATGTGTAGAACAGCATTCCTCTATTTTTTTGCGAATTTACTAAAAAAATGAGTGCAACTGAATTGCAAATAATGTACCTTCGTTAAAACAATTTTTAGCCATGGGAGGGCTTACAAAATGAGGAAACATTGGATTGACAATCTGCGTTGGGCTACAGTGCTTCTGGTGTTGTTTTATCATGTAATCTATTTTTACAACAACAAGGGTGTGTTTGGCGGTATCGGCGGCTTTGGGGAGTTCCCTGAGGTTCAGCAATACCAGGATGTGGTGATGTATATGCTTTATCCCTGGTTTATGCCGCTGCTGTTCCTGCTGGCAGGTATGAGCACCCGATACTCACTGCAGCGCAAAACCGGTAAGGAGTGGTTCCGCTCACGTACTCTTAAACTGCTTGTGCCCAGCACCTTAGGTCTTTTTGTGTTCCATTGGATGGTGGGCTATTTCAATACGGTTACTGCTGGCGAGATTGTATTCAAGGATATGACGTTAGTGGCCAAGTACTTGATTTTTGCTATTTCAGGTACCGGTCCGCTGTGGTTTGCGCAGGATCTGTGGCTGTTCTCACTTTTGTTCTTGATTGTTCGTAAACTTGACGGAAAGGATAAACTGTGGAACTTTTGCGGAAAGAGCGGGATAGTTGTGATTGTGCTGCTTGGTGTACTTTTCTGGGCAGCAGAACAAACTTTGATCAAGAACCCGCGTCCCGATTCAGCCGACGGACTGGCAAACCTTTATAAGCCGGTGTTCTATTTTACGGTATTTCTTCTGGGCTACTTTGTGTTCTCGCATGATGAGGTTCAGGAGAAGGTGCGCAAAGCCTGGATTCCGCTCATGGCATGCGCTGTTGTTGCCGGCATCATTTTGATTATTACCACTTGGGGAGAGAACAATACATCACCGCAATATCTATGCAGCCCCATGAACTGCCTCTATGGCTGGTTGATGTGTCTGTCCATGATGGGCTGGTTCAACGCCCGTTACGATTGCACCAACACATTCTCGCAATATATGACCCGCAGCAGTTACGGTCTCTATATTGTTCACTATCTGGTTATTGCAGCTCTGGGCTATCAGATGAAAATGCATACAGACCTGCCTCCTGTTGCAATGTATATAATCCTTACCATTGCTGTGTTCGCCCTGTCTCCTGCAATCTATGAAGCATTGCACAGGATTCCGTTCATCCGCTGGTGCGTTTTTGGTGAAAAAAAGTGATATCTTAGCACCATGAAAACTTTAAGAGAGATTCTGGGCTACCTGCTCGGAGGAGTGTTGTTTGTGGGGCTGATGCCCGCGGTGATGTGGCTTGCTACGGGTATGCCGGCTTTGGAGCATATCGGAGCTTTAAGAGCATCAATTACAGGTGTTCTGATGATTGGCGGCCTGTCGCTGAGCGTATGGACAATCGTTTACATGAAGCGTCAGGGCAAGGGTAATCCCATGGATGCCTTTGGCCATGAGTTTGCTCCGCGCACACAGCATTTGATGGTTGCAGGTCCATACAGGATTAACCGCAATCCCATGCTCACAGGTACTTTGACTTACCTGGCCGGTGCTGCCGTATGGCTCTGGAGCTGGCAGGCAGTAGTGGTTTGGGTCGCATTCTTCTGCATCATGTTCGTGCAGGTGCTGAGTGAGGAGAAACGCCTGCGCCGCGATTTTGGCAGTGAGTATGAGGAGTATTGCAAACGTTCACGCAGATTTTGATATGTACAAGACAACAGGACTTAAAAACAGCCGCATAGAGGTGGCCGATGCCCTGCGAGGGCTTGCTGTAGCCGGGATTATTCTGTTTCACTCGGTTGAGCATTTCAACACTTTTGCCAGAGAGATAAAATATACCCTTCCTTGTGACGGGACAGTGTTCAGCGTACTGCAGGCATTGCTTTCAGGCAAGATGTATGGAATCTTTGCGGTTCTCTTTGGACTCAGTTTCTTTATCATGCGTGACAATCAGGAGCAGAAGGGTAAGGACTTTTCACTCCGTTTTGCGTGGCGTATGGTGCTGCTGTTCCTCTTTGGCGTGCTTAATGTATGTTTCTATGACGGTGATATACTTATCACATACGCCATTTTAGGCCTGCTGCTCATTCCTGCAGGCTACCTGAACAACAAATGGCTGTGGGCAATAACCATTCTGTTGCTTGTTCAGCCGTTAGAGATCTATGCCCATCTGGTGGGCTGGCATCCTGATTCCCGATGGGTGAACATGGGTTATTTCAAGCTTATGCAGGGACATGACACGTTCTGGCACTCGGCCGCCACGAACATCCAGTTAGGCATCAAGGTCACTCTTGGTTGGTTCTGGTTCCACGGCCGTATCACTCAGACTCTGGGACTGTTCTACCTTGGATTGCTCATCGGCCGTGCACGCCTTTTTTACAATGAAGGTGATAATCTTAAGAAGTGGCGCTTGATTTTGTGCGTATCGGCCATACTGGTTATAGTCGGTGCTTTTGTAAAGTTTGGCAAGTTTGATGACCTGCTGCATCCCATGTGGAATCTGGCTATCCTGATGCTCATCATGTCAGCTGGAGTAATGCTCTGGTATCGTTTCAAGGGATTCAGGAACGTTTTTGGCAAGCTTGGATTCTTTGGCCGCATGAGTCTGACCAACTACCTGCTGCAGTCCATTCTGGGCAGCCTGCTGTTCTACGAGTGGGGATTCAGCCTCTACAACACACTGGGAACCACATGGTCAGCGCTTGTAGGACTGGGTATGATTGTATTCCAGTACAGCATCCTCAAACTCTGGTCCAAGAACCATGAGCGCGGACCTCTGGAGGGACTGTGGCGTCGCCTTACTTGGATTTAAAATATTTATATATGATTATAAGATTAGAAGAGAAAAAGGACTGGCGTGAGGTGGAGAACCTTACGCGTGAGGCATTCTGGAACGTTTATAAGCCCGGATGTCTGGAGCATTATGTGCTCAACCGGTACAGGAGCAATCCGGATTTCATTCCTGAACTGGATTATGTGATGGAGGAGGACGGTAAGATTATAGGTCATGTGATGTTTTCAAAGGCAGAGATAGTGCTTGATGACGGCACAAAGTTCCCGTCATGGACATTTGGGCCGATAAGCATCCACCCGGACTACAAGCGCAAGGGTTATGGCCTGAAACTTCTTCAATACGCATTGGATAAGGCTCGCAGTATGGGTATCGGCCTTCTTTGCATGGAGGGTAATATTGATTTCTACAAACATGCGGGCTTTGATTTGGCCAGCAAGCTCAAGATACATTACCACGCAGAACCAAGGGATGCGGAGGTGCCTTATTTCCTTGCTCAGGAACTTATTCCGGGTTATTGGAGTGGGCGAGAGGGTACCTACTGTCCGCCAGCCGGTTACTTTGTGGCCGATACTGATCCCGCAGGATTTGAGGCTTACGAGGCTACTTTCCCGGCAAAAGCCAAGGCTTTCCAGTCCGGACAATTACCTCAGTTCTGCCAGAGCTGCGGTATGCCGCTTACCAAGAATGAGGATTGCGGTACAAACGCTGATGGTAGCATTAATTTTGACTATTGCAAGTACTGCTATGCTGATGGCCACTTCCTGCAGGATATGACTATGGATCAGATGATTGAGCATTGCGCCCAGTTTGTGGATGAAGTAAACAAGAACATGCCCAAGCCCATGACGCGTGATGAGTATAAACAGATGATGTACGGATTCTTCCCAATGCTTAAGAGATGGAGAAAAAGAGCAAGATTATAGTTTATGCCAGCCGATACGGCTCCACCAAGCGTTATGCCGATAAACTGTCGGAATTGACTGGTGTTGAGGCTGTTGACTACAGCAAGGTTAAGGATATATCGGCCTATGACAAAGTGATTTACATGGGATCAATCCTGGCCGGAACAGTAACTGGCCTAAAGAAGACCGTCAGCAAAATGAAGGCTGCTCAGGAACTGGTGATTGTTACTGTGGGAATGCTTGACCCCAAGGATCCCGAGACCGTTACCGGCTTGCGCAGCAATATCAAACAGCAGATTCCGGCGGAATTATATGACGAGAGTAGGATTTTCCACCTGCACGGCTGCATTGACTATCCCAATCTCAACCTGTCACACCGTATGCTTATGTCAATGATGCGCTCCATGGCCTCCAAGAAGCCGGAGAGTGAACTTGACGCCGTGAGCCGCACCGTGCTTGCCACATACGGCCAGAGAATAGATTATGTGGATTTATCGGCCCTGGATGTAATTGTTCCGTCGGTATGAAGATTCTGATTATAAACGGCAGCCCCAAGAAGAGGGGATTGATCTCGCAGATGCTTGACATTATGCGTGTTGAGGCTGAGAATAGGGGTGACAGTGTTGAAACGGTGTACACCAATGACCTGAACGTAAAGCCTTGTATAGGCTGTATGGTCTGCCGCACCAAGAACAAGTGTGTGCTGGGTGAGGATGATTCACAGCGCATGATTGCCAAATTCCAGGAGGCCGATGCCATAATCATGGGTGCACCCTGTTACTGGGGTAATATTCCCGGACAGATGAAACTGCTGTTTGACCGCATGGTCTATGGAATGATGCGTGATACGCCCCGTTTTCCGGAGCCTCTGCTTAAGGGAAAGAAGTGTATCCTGTTGAGCACCTGCACAACACCGTACCCCTGGAACGTATGGTTCAACCAATCCCACGGGGCAATCCGCGCCATGCGAGAAATCTGCCATTATGCCGGTTTCAAGATTGTAGCAACAATAGAGCGAGGCGGTACAGCCTGGCATCCTGAACTTTCAGAAAAGGACAAACGCAAGTGCTGCAAGGCAATACAGAAGTTATAGAATATGATTCTGACAAGTGACATAATACGTTCCGTTCAGGGGGAGGCTGATGCGCAGGCGGTTTACCGTGAGCTGCGCAAGACCGGTGATTTTGTGGGTCTTGCGCGGCAGTTTGCGTTTGATGCTGATTACCGTGTGGCCAGAAATGCATTGTGGACACTTACCAAGGCTACTACTCAGGAAATTACCCAGTTGCAGCCCATGATGGATGAACTGATTGATTTAGCGTTGAAGACTGAGAGTTCATCGGTCCGTAGGCTGTCTCTTAATGTTGTTGATATGCTTGAATTTAAGGAGGAGGATCTGCGCTCTGACCTGTATGATTTCTGTCTGGAGCATGGGGTTGATGTTGAGGAGCTGCCAGGTGTTCAGGCCATATGCATTAAGATTGCGTACCGAATAAGCACTTTCTATCCGGAACTGATGGCAGAACTTAAGCGTATCCTTGAAGGAATGGAGATTGAGTACTACAAACCCGCTGTGAAAAGTATCAGAAGTAGAATTTTGAGTGGAAAGTATCAATGATGGAAACTGAAAGAATTGTGCTGCGCCCGTGGCGCGAGAGTGATGCCGAGGCGCTATTTAAATATGCAAGTGATCCCGATGTGGGACCGCGTGCGGGCTGGCCGCCGCACAAGAGTGTGGAGGAGAGCCTGCAGATTATACGCACCGTATTCAATACACCTACTATGTGGGCTGTGGAACTCAAGGAGACAGGCGAGGCGATAGGGTGCGTGGGATATCTGCCTGCGTCAGTATCAAATCTTCAAATACCTGATGACCAGTGTGAGGTAGGTTACTGGATTGGCAAGCCATACTGGGGCCGGGGCATCTGCACTGAAGCGTTGCGTCTGGTAATAGATTATTGTTTCAAAGTAAAGCACTTTACGGTTCTTTGGGGAGATTTCTTTCCGAGCAACCCCGCATCGGGCCGCGTAATGCAGAAGTGCGGTTTTAAAGATACCGGGCGTGAGGTGGTGTGCCCCAATCTGGAAGTAGGCTCAGACCAACCGGTCAGGGTGCTAAAACTGCAAAAATGATACAAATAGAACCGTCCCCTTTTGTGCGATCATATTGCTGTATTGCTGCCTGATTTTGCTTTTTTTCACACTTAACGATGCAAGATTTTTGTTTTCCGGGATTTTAGATACAGAAAAACTTAAATTTGCATCGATATGAAACTGAGAAACAGAAGGGTCGCCATTGCCCTGACAATGATGGCAGCAATAGTCACCGGTTGTAATCTTGATGACAAATATGATGGTCCGGAGATGCCAACTGATCCGAGTGCTCTGGAACTTACCCCTGTTGAACTGGAATTGGTGGATCACAGCAATGATTTTGCTTTTAACCTGTTTAAGCAGATCATTGATTCAAGAAGTGCCGATGAATCAAAGAAAAATAAAAGCTTAATTGTTTCACCCATAAGCATCACTTATGCTCTGGGCATGCTCAACAACGGTGCCACCGGCGAAACACAGAAACAGATAAATAAGGTCCTTGGCTTTGGGGATGCCGGTGCTGACGGCATCAATAATTTCTGCCGCAAGATGCTTAACAGGGCTCCCCAGCTTGATTCTCTTACTAAAGTGATGATAGCAAACAACATCTACATGAATAAACGTTATGCACTTAACTCTGAATTTACCAAGATAGCCAACACCTATTACAACGCATATCCGGAGACCCGTGATTTTCATGACGGAAAGACATTGGATGTCATAAACAAATGGGCCAGTGACCATACTGAGGAAATGATTAAGAAGATGCTGGATGATAGTTCTTTTGACCCTGATGCCGTGAGCTACCTGCTTAATGCCATATATTTTAAAGGTGAATGGACCACCAAGTTTGACAAAAACCGTACAATGGATGAAACTTTTTATCATGCCGGTGACACAAAAGAACTTATCAACCGCCCCATGATGCATCTTGGTGAAGAGTTGGAGTATGATGAGATTGACGGATATCAGGTTGTGCGCCTTCCTTACGGTAATAAAACATTCCAGATGACCATACTACTGCCCATAGTTGGAGAAAACAATGTAAATGCTCTTCCTGCCGTGCCATCTGCAAAGACATGGTCTAAAATCTGCAGGAACAAATGGCATTCTTACACTGTTCAACTTGCACTGCCTCGTATTGATACTTCCACAGATATTGAACTGCGTGAGATTATGGCAGCTCTGGGTATGCCCGATGCTTTCAATCCTTATAAGGCCGATTTCAGCAATTTTTGCGACAAAGAGACTTACATCGGAATGATGAAACAGGTTGCCGCAATAAATCTTGATGAAGAGGGCACTGAAGCTTCGGCCGTCACTGTGATAGGTATGATCAACACAGCATACACGCCAGCCCCCGATATTAAACAATTCTACGCCAACCACCCGTTCATTTATATTATAAGTGAAAAGAGCTCCAACGCTATTTTCTTTATAGGTCAATACACTGGCTATTAATCACAGGTGATTATTTCGGATAATCAGGAGAAAGAACTGGTAAAACGGCTGCAGGAAGGTGAAAAGGCAGCCGCCAGGGAATTCTATTCACTCTACGCTGACAAGCTTGCCGGAATCTGTTCCCGATACATTGATGACAAGGAGGATCTTAAAGATGTTTTTCAGGATGCTTTCATCCATATCCTTACAGAGATTAATGAATTTGATTATCGCGGAGCGGGTTCACTGCAAGCCTGGGCGGCAAAGATAATGGTTAACCAGTCTCTTAAGTTTCTGAGAGGCAAGCAGCGACAGGAATTCGTAAAACTGGACTTTGATCTGACTGATGAACCTGAAGAGGATGACCCGCCGGTGAGCGATGTCCCGCCCGATGTGATAGGGCAGATGCTGGGCCGGTTGCCTGTTGGATACCGCACGGTTTTTAACCTATACGTATTTGAAGGCAAGAGCCATAAGGAGATAGCAGGAATGCTTGGCATCAAGGCTGACAGTTCAGCATCACAATTGCACAGAGCCAAGAATATGCTGGCTAAGATGATAAGAGAGTATAACAATAAAAATCCGCGACAATGAACGAGCAATGGATCAAACAGATGCAGCAGAAGATGGCAGACTATAAGCAGCCTGCCCCTGAGGTGTCGTGGGATGCTGTAGATAACGCTATGGCAGCAAAAAAGCCCCATAAGGTGATACCGTTCAGGTATTGGATGAGGGGCATTGCAGCCGCCGTTGTACTCTTGCTTATAACAGGTATCAGCATACGCATAATGAACCGTCAGGAAGAGTCTCCTGTACAACAGACCGCTCCTGTCAACAACGGCCAGATTACAACAGCAGGTGATGGGCAGCTGCAACCGCAGTTGACAGACGGTCCTACTGAGGAACCGCAGCCTACCTTCATGGCTGAGACAATCATTTACCCCTCAAAGAAACCACAAACCAAGGAAGCTCCGGTTACATCCGTAGAAGAAGATAGTGCTGATAATGAAGAGGAACCGGCTGAAATATACAATGCGGCAGATGAAACTCCCGTACAGGAAACGGAGCAGGAACACATTGAACCTGAGGAACAGACAGAGACATTCTTTGACGTTCCTATACCACGTCATAACAGGCATAAGTCTGACCGCTTGATGGCACAGGCATATGTGTCAAACGCCATGTCCGGCAGCAGACAGGCTGAATATGACAGGTTGATGCAGTATAATGATGTAAAACAGGTGCCATACGGATCCTTGTCAAGCTCAGATATTAACACCCCGGTTTTTTATGACAGTATAAGAAACGTATACAATATTCAGTTGAACCGTAACGTCCGTCACCACCAGCCTGTAAAGTTCGGCATGTCATTGCGCTATCAGTTTAATGATCGGTGGAGCCTGGAGAGCGGTCTGACATACACCCTGCTGGCATCAGATATAACGACTAATGTAAACGGAATGACCAGCCATTCAAAGCAGATACTCCATTATTTGGGCGTTCCGCTGAATTTAGGCTATCAGTTCTGGACTGACCGTAAGCTCGGACTCTATGTTTCAACAGGCGGCACAATAGATAAACTGCTCAACGGCAGTGGCTGGCAGTTCTCAGTAAATGGTTCTGCCGGAGCGGATTATCTTTTAAACAACAGCCTTAGCCTCTATGCTGAGCCGGGTGTAAGTTATTATTTCCCCAATGGAAGTGACTTGTCAACTATTTATCAGGACCATCCGTTGAACTTCAATCTGACTCTGGGTTTGCGTTTTAATCTGAAATGAATGTCACAGCCTTATACCCAGTGACGCGGTGGCGTACCAGTCTATAAGATTGACCTTGTTGTGCTCACGGCCGTATTTAAAATGGTTGAATATGACGTTGGTGCTCACAAAATACCGCTTCCAGCAGTATGCTATACCCATGCGCAGGTCCAGGTTGAATGACATGCAGGTGCGTCGGCGGTCGGCCCTTATTTCCCAGATCTCCATATCTTGTGGCAAGCCGTATTCCAATTCATTGTCACTTATGATTTTATGTGTTTTACCATTCTCCCATACGTGGTTCTGACTGTCCCATTTACCATAGTCTTCATCACTCTCACCGGTAAACATTTCGTAGTTGCAGTCGTATTTGGTGCGGATTACATTGTCTGACAGGCTTATGTTGGGCATTACCATTGCGTTGATTGTCCATCCGCGTGCCGGTACCCAGTTGTAGCCGTATCCTAAGCCCAACGTTATCTTTCCCAGTGTAATGCTTCCTACTGAGTCGCAACAGAAAATTAGGCTTGCATTTTCATTATAGGCCATGTTTATGCCCGATGCATAGGCCGTAGCGCCAAGCATGAGTGAACCTGCTGACTTTTTCTGAATGACTACCTGGTTATATGCGGCTGCCTGTGAATAGCGTTTGCCGTTAAACACATAGTATCCGTTGAGATAGAAAGACAATACATCTATAGGCGTCCAGAACTCAGCGTCTTCATCAAACATGGTGGTATCAGGATCCATATAATCCATTCTTGCGTGAAGCTTGTCATATTTCATGCTTCTGAGCCTGAAGTTAACGCCAAACTTGGCTCCTGTGCCGCTGATGGCCAGGTTAATGCCAGGTTTCTTGTTGAATTTGTAGAAATATCCTATGCCAAGACCGCGGTAACCAACCCAAAGCCCTACTGATTTATTCACCTTTGAATCGAGATTCATATCCAAACGTGTGTTGTAAATCTCATCTTCGTATTCAAATGTGTTGTAATTGAGGAAATTGGTCTTGACTTCATCCATCTTGGTGCGCAGGATTATGCGCCAGGGACGGTCAGGCACCTCTATATATCGGGAGTCATATTTTAGTCTGGCTTTCTCATCAAGCCTGACGCCAAAAGCCTTCAGCCTGCCAGGTTGAATGCTGTCAGTCTGCGCTTTAGCTTCCAAAACGGTCAGCAGACAGAATGTGATGAATATGAGAATCCATTTTCTTTTCATATGTTGCAAAGGTACACAATAGGGACGGTTCTTTCTGTGTATTTGGTTATAAATCTAAATTGCTCTGAAAAAAGATTAGTACATTTGTAGAAACCAAATACAGAATTCAGATGAAGAGGAGCGTTTTATACCCTATATTATTGTCAATGGCATTACTCTCTGTTGCATGTGACAATAGGATAGATTTGGAGAAACAGATCGATGCACTGTATGACAGGATGCCTCAAGAGGAGCGTATTGCCCAGCTCAGGAGCATGTATATGGATGAGCTGTTTGATGAGAACGGTGATCTTGATGATGCCAAATGCCGTGAACTTATACCTTACGGAATAGGGCATTTCTCACAGTTCTGCATGCAGCAGCCGCGGGATCCCAATGAACTGCGAGACCGTGCCGCCGCTATTCAGAACTGGCTCAAGGAGAATACTCCTAACGGTATTCCGGCTCTCCTTCATGAGGAGGTGCTTTCCGGTATAAACACTCTGGGGGCAACCATCTATCCGCAACAGATAGGGCAGGCTTGCTCATTCAATACCGGGCTGGCTGAGCTGAAGACGCTCCAGACAAGCACTCAACTGCGCAGGATGGGCGGCATTCTGGCTCTCTCACCTATGGTCGATGTATGCCGCAATCCCAGTTTCAACCGTCTTGAGGAGTCATATGGTGAGGATGGTTATCTGTCCGCAGCTATGGGCGTGGCTTTTGTCAAGGGTTTGCAGCAGGGAGACCTCAAGAAAGGAGTTGGTGCCTGCTCCAAGCATTACTTAGGCTATGGTGGCGGCGGTGATGCCCAAGAGAAGGAACTGATGGAAGAGATTCTATTTCCTCATGAGGCTATGATACGTGTGGCCGGCAGCCGTGTCGTGATGCCCGGTTATCATGATGTTCACGGTGTAAGATGCGTAGCTAACAGTGAGATATTGACAGATATCCTGCGTAACTACATAGGCTTTGACGGAATGGTGGTAAGTGATTACACAGCCATAGACCAGATACCTGGCCAACAGGATGTGATTCAGAAGGCTGCCGCTGCCATCAATGCCGGTAATGATGTGGACTTCCCGCACGGAGCCAATTACCTGTATCTGCAGGAGGCAATTGATAAGGGACTGGTAAATCCGGAAGCTTTTGAGCGTGCTGTCAAAGATGTGCTGCGCCACAAGTTCCGCGCGGGACTGTTTGATGAGAATCCGTATCTGTACAGCATTGAAAAGATAGTCCTTGATACCCCCGAGGAACGTAAGACTGCATATGATATTGCTGCACAATCAATTGTACTGCTTGAGAATAATGGCGTACTGCCTCTGAGAGGCGTTAAGAATATACTTGTTACAGGTCCTAATGCCAACTCCATCTGGGCTATGTGCGGTGACTATAGTTATCCCGCCATGTCTTACTTCTGGAAGATGGCCGAGGATATTGCTGATAAAGATCAGCCCCACATTGTGAAACTGCTTGAGGGAATGCAATCCCGTAAGCCGGACGGTGTGAACATAATGTATTCACGCGGTTGTGACTGGACTGAGGAACTGGAGACTAAATACCGTGAGGATGGCGATGAGCGTGCCTGGGACTACAAGATTATGCATCGCATGGTCAACTCCGGTGAGCTGGCCGATGCCCGCGAGGCTCTCCGTATGGCCCGTCAGGCCGATGTCATCATAGCCGCCGTGGGTGAGAACGTGATGCTTTGCGGTGAGAACCGTGACCGCAAGGGGCTGCGTCTGCCCGGTAAACAGGAACAGTTTGTTGAGGAACTGATAAAGACCGGTAAACCCGTGGTCCTGGTCATGTTCGGTGGCCGTGCTCAGGTAGTGTCAGGGTTGGCAGAGCGTTGTGCGGCCGTGATACAGGCATGGTATCCGGGCGAGGAGGGCGGCAATGCCGTGGCCGATATCCTTTATGGTAATGTATCACCATCGGCCAAACTGTCAGTGAGCTATCCCAATACTGAGGTTTATGAGCCTATCTGCTATAACCGTTCAGCAGAACAGGATCCGCGTGTTCAGTGGCCGTTCGGATACGGATTGAGCTACTCCACATTTGAATATAATGACTTTTGGGTTGCTGATGAAGTATCCATAGAGGATGGTAAAGTAGTCGTTGTGTTCTCTGTTAAAAACACTGGAACGATGGCTGCGGATGAAGTAGTACAGCTATATGTGTCACCTGCAACGGCCAATCAGAACATACGTCCTATTCAACTTCAGGGCTTTGAACGTGTGTCATTGCAGCCTGGCGAGACTAAGGATGTCCAGATATTGCTTAATACAGAGCAGTTTGGTTACTATACCAATGAGGGCAAAAAGATGTGGATGGTCAGTCCTGGAGAATATTGTATAAAGGTAGGTGCCTCATCAACAGACATCAGGCTTGAGAAAACCGTCAAACTTAAAGGGGAGCCATTGACAAAGCCAATAAGGGATTCCTACCTTTCAGAATCTCAGAACTTTAAACATGTTCTGATTTATTGATATCAAAATAGAATAACTAAATACAGACAATATGGATTTGATAAAGAGATTTTTGGGTTATACTGCTGTTGATACGCAGTCCGATGAGAATTCAAATACAGTTCCCAGTACCGCCAAGCAGATGAATCTGGCATGTCAGCTTAAAGCTGAACTGGAGAGCATGGGGCTTGAGGAGGTGTTTATGGATGATATGGGATACGTATATGCATCACTTCCTGCAAATACTGACAAGAAGATTCCAACAATAGGTTTCATTTCACACATGGATACCAGTCCCTCAATGAGCGGCAAGGATGTAAAGCCCCGCATAGTTGAAAAATATGACGGTGGTGACATTATCCTTAATAAGGACCAGAACATCGTATTGTCTCCCAGTCTGTTTCCTGAGTTGCTTGCTCACAAAGGTGAGGACCTGATTGTGACTGATGGCACAACGCTTCTGGGCGCCGATGACAAGGCCGGTATTGCTGAAATAATTACCGCTGTGGAGTATCTGCAGCAGCATCCGGAGATCAAGCACGGCAAAGTACGCGTGGGCTTCAATCCCGATGAGGAGATAGGCATGGGGGCCGCACATTTTGATGTTCAGCGATTTGGCTGCGAGTTCGGTTACACCGTTGATGGCGGTGAGGTAGGAGAGATGGAGTATGAGAACTTCAATGCTGCTAAGGCTGTGTTCAAGATTCAGGGTCTTGAGGTGCATCCCGGTTATGCCAAAGGCAAGATGGTGAATGCATCACTGCTGGCAGCAGAACTTATAGAGATGTTCCCGGCTAACGAGACTCCCGGTACTACTGAAGGCTATGAAGGATTCTATCATCTGGTAGGTCTGTCAGGTGAGGTTGATCATGCTCAGGCTGTATTTATTATCCGTGATCATGACCGCGCCAAGTTTGAGGCCCGCAAGGCTTTTGCACAGTCTGTAGCTGACAAGATGAATGCCAAATACGGTGCAGGCACAGTTGTGGCAGAGGTTACTGACCAGTACTACAACATGAAGGAGCAGATAGACAAGGTTCCATTTGTGGTTGATATTGCATGTGAAGCCATGAAACTGGCCGGTGTCAATCCCGTCAAGGTGCCTATCCGCGGCGGCACAGACGGCGCACAGCTCTCATTCAAGGGACTGCCATGTCCCAATCTCTTTGCCGGCGGCATGAATTTCCACGGCCGCTACGAGTGGGTACCCGTGCAGAGCATGGAGAAAGCCATGATGACGGTGGTTCGCATCATCGAACTGGTCGCTCAACAAAATTGGTAGGGAACTTTTTGGGGTATCAGTTTCTGAAACTACGCGCTTCGCGCTATCCCTCCCACGCCTACGGCGCGGGCCCCTCCCGTTCACAAGCCCACGGGCGGCCATGGTTTCTTATACCGATACCCCAAAAAGTTCTCTGCAAATTGCAGAATCACTCTTCAAAATCAAATTCTTCGGGAAGTTCAAAGGGGGAGTCGGAGAGGAAGTCCTCCATATCGCGGCGATCCTTCTTGGTGGGACGCCCCAGGCCGGCAGCGCGCTTTACGAATCCACTTATGCGGTTCATTTCCAGCAGATCATACTGGTCCTTAGGAGTGATGTTTTCCATCATCTCAGGGACCAGTTTTGCACCAACGCGGTTCTCAATGCACTGGAGAACACGGAAAGAGTAGGTTACAGGCGGCTTGCGTACCTGAACGGTATCACCCTCGTGGACAGTCTTGGATGGTTTGACCTGGACTCCGTTTATTGAAATTCGGCCCTTCTTGCAGGCATCGGCGGCAATGGTGCGGGTCTTGAAGATACGCACTGACCAGAGCCACTTGTCAATTCTAGCTTCCATAAGCCAACAGCCAATAGCCAAAAGCCAAAGTTATTTATTATTGAACTTGCACATGGTGTCGTCAATGCCTGCCAGGCAGAAATTCCTGACGGCCTCGACAGCCACGGGTATGCGCTCATCAAGAATCTTGCGCTCATCATCACTGAAAGGGTCGAGCACAAACTTTATCTGGGCACCCATGGGGTAGTCATTGCCAATGCCAAAGCGCAGACGGCTGAATTGCTCGGAACACAGCACCTGAATGATATTGCCTATGCCGTTGTGACCACCGCCGCTCCCTTGCTTGCGCAGGCGTATCTTACCAAGAGGCAGAGCCAGGTCATCGGCCACTACCAGAAGGCTTTCAGGCTGGATATTCTCCTTGTTCATCCAGTAGCGGACGGCATTGCCGCTCAGGTTCATAAAGGTTGTGGGTTTGAGGAGCACAAGCTCACGGTTCTTTATGCGCATGTTGGCTACAAAACCGTATCGCTTGTCCTCAAAAACAGTATCGGACGCCTTAGCTAGGGCGTCCAATACCATAAATCCTATGTTGTGGCGGGTATCTTGGTATTCGTCGCCCGGATTACCCAGCCCCACAATCAGATACTTCATTCTTTATTTTACTCTGCGGCGGGAGCCTCAGCAGCGGGAGCCTCAGCAGCCTCCTCTGTTGCCTCAGCGGCAGCAGCTGAACGTGTTGACATAACTGTGCATATCACAGCGTCCTTGGGGCTTACAAACTCAATGCCGTCAACCTTGAGGTCACCAACCTTGAATGACTTACCGATGGTAAGAGGTGTAACGTCAATCTCAACCTTCTCAGGAATATCAGTGTAGAGAGCCTTAGCCTTAACGCGGCGCAGGATCTGCTCCAGCTTACCACCAGCCTTAACACCGGCTGCCAGACCGTTCAGCTTAACGGGAACTGCCATAACGATAGGCTTCTTGGGATCAACCTGATAGAAGTCAATGTGCAGGATGTTGTCCTTAACGGGGTGGAACTGAATCTCACGCATAACTGCCAGAACGGTGCTGCCGTCTATGGTCAGGTTAACTGAGAAAATATCGGGTGAATAAACGAGATTGCGAACCTCTTCAAATGTTACGCTGAAAGCTTTTGCTACAGGAAGACCTTTCTCATCTCTCTCTACACCGTACAGGTTGCAGGGAATAAGGTTCTGCTTACGGAGTGCCTTGGCACCTTTCTTACCGAACTCGTTGCGGGCTGTGCCCTTAACTTCAATTGATTTCATTTTAAACGTGTTACTCTAAATTGTTATTACTCAATTCACCATCACACAAAACACTACCTTTTACGGCAGGCTTTACGTAAAAGCGGCGCAAAGGTAGTGCAAAAAAATTGTATATACAAATATTTCTTTAGAACTCGATTTTGAAGTCATCCTTAGGCTCTTCTGATGCGGGCTCGTTGGCTGCAGCCTCAGGTGCGGGGGCATTGGCTTCTGTTTTCTCAGCCTCGTGGATGAACTTTATGGTTTTGGTCAGTCCGTCAATGAAGTTGCTGAAATCTTCGCGATAAAGGAATATCTTATGCTTCTCAAAACTTACCTGCTGGTCATCGCCCTCGCCGCTCACAATCTTCTTGCTCTCAGTGATTGAGAGATACATCTCGTCCTTGCGTGTCTTGCGAACATCCATGTAGTAGATGCGTTTCCCGGCCTTGATGGCGTGTGAGAAAATCACATCCTTTTCCATCTCATCGGCTGTCTTCTTCCTGTACTCCTCCATAACGCGACAGATTATATTTTAAATTTCTACAAATTTGGTGAATTGATTTGATATTGCCAAGAAATAGGGTGCGGAAATGGGCTTTGTGAGGAAAAAATTAGTACTTTTGCAAACCGATTTACGGTTTGGACACAATGATCAACAGAGTTCTCATCAGACTGAAAGTAGTTCAGGTAATCTACGCATACTACCAGAACGGCGGGCAGAAGGCTGCAATGGCCGATCGTGAGCTTGCCCAGAGCATTGACAGTGCTTATTCTCTCTACAAAACCCTATTGTTTATTCCTGTGGCTTGGGCCATTCAGATACGCAAATCCGTGGCAAAACAGAAGCGTATGGATGTGCCGCACATATCGCGCAAGGAGATTCTTTTTGCCGATAACAGATTCATAGCACAGTTGGAGAAGAACGCTGAGCTTGACTCATTCGTGCAGAGCAATGATTTGGATTGGCTGTATGAATCAGACTGGCTGCGCAACACTTGCGCTGCAATCATTGAATCAGACGCGATGGAGGAGTATATCCAGGGTGAGAAGTTTGATTTTGCAGCCGATAAGGAGCTTTGCCGCAAGTTGTACAAGGAGTTCATAGAGAGCAGTGATGACCTGGATGCCCTGCTTGAGGAGCAGAACATTTACTGGAACGGTGATAAGGAACTCATTGACTCATTCGTGCTCAAGACCATACGCTCATTTGATGACGGCAAGGTGAGTGACCAGCCGCTCAAGAGTGAGTTCAAGGATGATGAGGACCGTCAGTTTGCAGTTGACCTGCTTCATTACGGACTGGAGATGGCCGGAGAGCGTGAGAAGGCCGTTGCAGCCAACTGCCGCAGGTGGGATCCTAGCCGTCTGGCATTCCTGGATGTGATTATCATTCAGGTGGCTATGGCTGAGATGCTTCATTTCCCGGGCATTCCTGTCAGGGTAACCATGAATGAGTACGTGGAGCTGGCCAAATCACTCAGCACGCCTGCAAGCGGCAGTTTTGTAAACGGTATGCTTGATACCATTGCCAAGGATATGACCGCTCAGGGCAGAATTAACAAGGAGTTTTAATCAAATACAATAAACAATTATGGCACAAATGCTTTTACTCAATCCCTTCCAGATGACATATCAGGAGGTGAACATGCAACACACAGTTAACTTCATCCAGGATGTGAATCTTGATGCACCCGCGTCATCCGGTTCAACCGGCGCTCAGGGCGGCGGCATGGGCGGTATGCTCTGGATATTCATTATCATCGGTCTGATGATGATTCTCATGATGCGTCCCCGTCAGGATAAGGAGGGTGAGAAGTTCCGTAACGCACTGCAGAAAGAGCAGGATGTTGTTACAAGTTCAGGTATATTCGGTAAGATCAAGGATATTGATGAGGTTTCTGTAACCCTTGAGATCGCCCAGGGCATGAAGATCAAGGTTGACAAGCGTTACGTCAATCCTGTTCCCACACCTCAGCCCGTTAAGCCTGAGAAGCCTTCACGCCGCAAGAAGAAGGATCCCAGCAAGGACGAGAAAGCATAAATCGTCAGACGCATGCGGGAGCAAGGAAATCCCAAATCCCGATTTGCAGAGATATTGAGAAAAATCGGAGTCTCCCTTCTGAATCTTTTCAGAGGGGATTTCCTGGTTTTTCTGCTTTTTCTGGCCATAACATTCTTCATATGGTGGTCACAGACCATGAGTCAGGACTACGAGACCATAATGAAGATTCCGGTCCAGGTCAATTCAATTCCAGAAAACGTCAGGGTTACCGTGCAGCCTGCAAGTCAGCTGACCGTCTCATTGAGCGGCAAGGGCACGGCTTTGCGTAAATCAGGCAGGAGAGGCGGTAAGAACGTGCTGAATATCAGCAACAGCGTCTTTATCATGAACCAAGGGCACGCATCGCTTTCCACGCATTGGCTCAGGGATTCCATATCGGCTTTACTGCCGGCATCCGTATCCGTGAGATCTATTGAGCCTGATTCCATTACGTATCAGTATGCTAATCAGCGCAGCCTGATGCTTCCTGTTGATTTTTCCGGCTTAATAGAGAGCCAGGACCAGTTCTTTATGGAACGCATAGAGTTCAATCCTGACAGCGTCAGGGTAAACGTACTCATGTCTGATACTCTGACGCATCAGGTCATTGCCGATGCGGGCTCAATTGTTCTCTCAGCCGATACTACCACCCGGACAGTCGCTCTTAAACCGTCTCCGGGCGTGGTGCTCAACACCGATAATGTCCAGATGACCATAATAGCCCAGCAGTACACCGAAAAGAGTCTTGAGGTACCTGTTACCGGTATCAATTTTCCGGATAATCTTACCTTGAAGGCTTTTCCCTCAAAGGCTGTGGTCTCAGTTTGGGTCAAGATGTCAGAGTATGACAGGGTCAATGCGTCTGATTTTCAGGTGGTTGTTGATTATAATGACATATCCGGGCGTGACGGTTCCAAGGCTACGCTACGCATATTCTCGCAGCCTGCCAATGTGCGCAACGTAAGGCTCCAGACCCGCACGGTTGATTATCTGATGGAGGCAAAGCTGTTCTGATATGGTTGTGATTGGGATGACAGGCGGAATAGGATGCGGCAAGAGCTATGTATCCGACAAGATGAAGATTCGCGGCATTCCTGTCTATGATTCCGATACACGTGCCAAACTTATAACGGCTACAGATCCCGTACTTAAACTTGAGCTTACCCGCCTAGTGGGTCCTACGCTCTATTGTCAGTGCGGTTGCGGCGTTATGCAGAAGGAGGTTCTCTCTAAGTTCATATTCGGTAATCCTGAGAATCTGGCCAAGGTAAATGCCATTATTCATCCGCGTGTCAAGGAGGATTTCAAATTGTGGGCGGCAAACCAGAAAGGTAAGGATTTCTGCATACTTGAATCAGCTATACTGTTTGAATCCGGATTTGAAAAGGAGGTTGATTTCAAGGTGTGTGTTGACGCTCCATTGGAACTGCGCATACAGCGTTGCATGAAACGTGACGGGGTGGAGCGTGAGGCGATACTTAAGCGAATCTCCAGCCAGATGGACCAGGCTGAGAAATGCCGTCTTGCTGATTTTGTGATCGTGAATGATAATGTGCATGATCTGGCTGTCCAGATTGATGCCCTTTTGGATAAGTGTAAGAAAAACTTTAAATAACAGATATAATTATGCTGAACGAGATTTTGACAATTTCAGGCAAGCCTAGCCTGTATAAGCTCCTTACCCGCGGACGTGGTGCGCTGATTGTAGAGAACATTGATGAGACCAAGAAGCGTTTCCCTATTCAGGGCACAGACAAGGTGGTTTCATTGGGTGATATTTCAATCTTTACTGATGAGAAGGAGATGCCTCTGCGTGAGGTGTTCCTGGCTATTGAAGCCAAGCTTGGCAAGAAGGAGATTGAGTTTAACTGGAAGAAGGCCTCAAATGATGAACTTCTCAAGTTCTTTGCGGGTATCGTTCCTGATTTTGACCGCGAGCGCGTATATCCCAGTCATATCAAGAAGATTGCAGGTTGGTATGACCTTCTTGTCAAATACGGCGAGAATGATTTCTCTGAGCCCAAGGCTGAAGAAGAAAGTAAGTAAGCATTTTACGGGGGTATAGCGTCAAAACTACGCTGCCGTTGATCTTTCAATCTGAGGAGACAGCACCGTCCTGGCTACTACAAACCCCTACAGCCCCTAAACGTCGAACTCGGCCTTTTACCCGCCATCGGCGTGTAACGTGCCTCGGACATGCGCCGTTTTTAACGGGAGCTTCCGAGGCTTTTCGTTTTACGCCGTCCGCTTATGCTCCTCAGACTGAAAGATCTGCTATCGCTATTTAATACCCCTTCCAAATTTAATGCTTACTTACTCTGATTTTGCCATAAATTGCAATTCATATAAAATAATATTTTATATGCGTTTTTTCTTGGCAAATTGAAAATTATGCAATATCTTTGCAAACGCAATTCCTCAAAAGGACAATATGGAAAAAGTTACAGTTCTCTCCTCGGATCAGCTTTACAACAGCTTCCTCGATCCAAAGTATATTCCCGCAGGTCAAAACAAGTATTATTTACGTAATACGCAGGTGTGCGCACCCAAGGGCGGATGGCGTCATCTTACAAGTTTTGAGATTGAAGCCCTTGTCAAGAATGACAATACAGCCATGAGTTGGGATAATATCATGGTGACTGATGAGTTTGACCCTATGATGGTCAAGAACAACAAGTTTTTCGGATTTGTGCGTATAGGACGTGTAACATCCAACGGACTTCAGTATCACGACTTGAGGCTTTCATGCGGTATTACAAACAGTTCAATTCATTCTTGCGATATAGGTGATGACTGTGCCATACATAACGTGCATTATCTGTCACATTATATTATAGGTGACCGTTGCATGCTCTTCAACATTCAGGAGATGTCCTGCACTGACCACGCCAAGTTCGGTAACGGTATTATCAAGGAAGGTGAGGATGAGGATGTACGCGTATGGCTGGAACTCATGAATGAGACAGGTTGCCGCAAGGTGCTTCCGTTTGACGGTATGATTGCCGCCGATGCTTATCTTTGGGCCAAGTTCATCGATGACCAACTCCTTCAGGACCGTCTTAAGACTATAACACAGAATACATTTGACAGCCGTCGCGGTTTCTACGGAACTATAGGTTACGGAAATGTAATAAAGAACTGTTTGATTATCAAGGATGTAAAGATAGGTAACTGCTGCTATATCAAGGGTGCCAGCAAGCTTAAGAATCTGACCATCAATTCTTCTGAAAAAGATGCTACCCAGATAGGTGAGAATGTCGTTTTGGTAAACGGTCTGATTGGTTACGGTTGCCGTCTGTTCTATTCAGTCATAGCTGTCCGTTTTGTGCTGGGCAGCCATTCAAACCTCAAGTACGGTGCCCGTCTGATGAACTCATTCATGGGCGATAACTCTACAATATCCTGCTGTGAGGTTTTGCATAATCTGATATTCCCTGCTCACGAGCAGCATCATAACAACTCATTCCTGATAGCCAGTGTGGTCAAGGGCCAGTCAAATCTGGCAGCCGGTGCAACCATCGGTTCTAACCATAACTCGCGTACCAATGATAATGAGATTGAGGCCGGACGCGGATTCTGGCCGGGTCTCTGCACCAGCGTAAAGCATTCATGCAAATTTGCAAGCTTTACAATGCTGGCCAAGGGCGCATATCCGGCTGAGATGATCAACCCGTTCCCGTTCGCTCTGATCAGCAATGATGAGGTTCACGGTGAACTGCATGTCATGCCGGCATTCTCATGGATGTACAATATGTTCGCCATGGCCCGCAACAACTGGAAGTTCGCAAATCGTGATACCCGTGTGTTCAAGGTGCAGAACATTGAGTTTGATGCCTATGCTCCGGATTCAATGGAAGAGGCTATTGAAGCCCGTAAACTGCTTGACAAGTGGACAGCCAAGGCACTGCTCCGCAAGGAGGGAAAGAGCTTTGACGGTATGACTGATGAAGAGCTCATTGAGATGGGCCGCAACCTTCTTAACGGTGATCCCGCTAAGGTAAGAGGCCTTGAGGTCTTGGGAGAGAATATGGAGAAATCCAAGCGTAAAGTTGTAATCATTCATCCGTATGAGGCTTATCATGCATATGGTGATATGCTTACATACTATGCTGTACGCAATATCGCCACATTCCTTGAAGAGAATGATAATGAGACGTTTGAGACAATCAGCAAGCGTTTTGACGGTGATCGTCACCGTGTGTGGTTCAACCTGGGCGGTCAACTTATGTCCATGGAGGATGTTGACCAGCTCCGTTCCGATATCAAGGACGGTACATTGAACTCATGGAAGGAGATTCACCATCGTTACACAGAGATATGGAAGAAATATCCTATTGATAAGCTGCGTCACTCTTACATGTCACTCAAACATGTTATGGGTAAGGAGACTCTTACTGCCGAAGATTGGAACAATGTACTCAATAAAGGTATTGAGATCCAGAATTACGTATTCACTCAGGTTTATGAAACCCGTAAGAAGGACTATGAGAACAAGTTCCGTCAGGCTACATTCCTGAGCAAGGAGGAGATGATTGCAGCGTGGGGTGAGCTTGAGGAGAACAGCTTCATCAAGCAACAGCGCAAGGAACTGAAAGATTTCACGGAGCGCATCCAGAACATCCGCAAGCGTCTTCTCCCAAAATGATACAATTGGGGACAGACCCAATTGTACTTTTTTTGAATAATTACTTTAAAGCTTTATTATATGAATTTGACAGACAAGAAGTACTCCCAGTACGCACTCGTACAGGAGATGATGGACACTGTAGAGACAGTCAAGAAGTTTAATCCCGATTGCACCAAGCAGATTGCCGATAAGGTTAAGAAGGCTGGCAAGGCTTATTTTACAGGTGAGGGTTCAAGCCGAATTTTCCCCGCCAAGAACACTCTGCGCAAGACCAAGCGTTGGGGTATTGACCTGAATGCCCAGACCGATGGTTCATGGCAGTCACGTGAATATGATCTGAGCAAGTTTGCCGTATTCTTGGCTTCAAACTCAGGTCGTACCAAGGAGGTAACCCTGCTTGCCAAGAAACTCAAGGAGGAGGGCAATCCTCTGCGTTTCGGTCTGACAGCCAATGAGGACACCATCCTTTCAACTTTCTGCGCTGAGACTCACGTGCTTAACTGCGGATGGGAGCAGGCTGTTGCCGCTACCAAGAGTGTTGTTGAGCAGGCTCTTTACTATGAGTCAGTTCTATGGAATATGGCTGGTAAGGATGTCAAGGCCGGTCTGGCTGCTCTCCCTGCACAGATTGAGAAGGCTCTTACTCTGCAGGTTCCCGCTGAGATTGTAGAGTGGGTCAAGAAGGCTGAGACTATCTACTTTGCCGGTTACAATGACGGTGTGGCTGAGGAACTTACCCTTAAGACCAATGAGATAACCCGCCGTAAGAGTGATTTCCTTGAGGGCACATATGCTCTGCATGGAATTGAGGAGGTAATGAAGGAGGGTGACATCATCTTCTGGGTTGATCCTATTGCTGATGAGTATCAGAAGATTCAGGACTGCCTTATCAAGGGCGCCGGCGTTAAGGTTGTAGCCATTGCCGATCATGACACTCCGTTCCCCACAATCAAAACTCCGGCTGCCGGTGATTTCAATCCTTACGTTTATCTGTGCGCAGGTTGGAATGTGCTGGTTGAGATCGGTATTGCTACCGGCATGGATCTGGATCATCCTAACCGTGCCCGTAAGGTTGGTAACGAGATTCAACTCTGATACTAGACTATATTTATTAAAGTTTTTTGATTCGTGGAGAGGCCGATTTTTATTCGGCCTCTCCTTATATTTGCAGTATGAAATATCAGATTGCAGAGGGGGTAATAGCATTCAGTACGGAGAGAGATGAGGAGTTGCCGTTTTACGTGGTGCAGCCTCATCAGGTGCACGGATGCGTGATAAGGGAGGTGACTGATCCCGATACCACACGTGAGGATCTGGAGGGTGTGGATGCGCTCGTGACCAATGTACCGGGTGTAGCTATATCGGTACGGACGGCCGATTGCATTCCGGTTTTGCTGTATGATCCTGTGCATAAGGCTGTAGCTGCGGTGCATGACGGATGGCGTGGTACGGTGCAGCGGCTCAGTCAGAAGGTCATAGCATTCATGCATGAGCGGTATGGTACATCGGCTTCAGAATTGAAGGCTGTTATCGGTCCGGGCATAGGGCCGGAGAGCTTCCAGGTGGGGCAGGAGGTTGCGGATGCGTTCTTTGACGCAGGATTCCCTATGGCTGATATTCTGTCAGACAGAGGTGATAAGTGCCCTACAGCAGATGATCCCATGGCCGGCGGATTGCATATCGACCTGTGGCGCGCAAACCAATGGTTGCTTCAAGAGGCTGGAGTACAGTCTGTCAATATTCAGGTGGCAGGCATATGTACATATAAAAATAACGACCGCTTCTTTTCTGCCCGTAGAGAGGGCACCAAGTGCGGTCGTATTATTAACTGCATCAAATTGCAGTAAGATTGCTTACTTTTCGCAGTCGCAACCTATCATCTTCCAGAGGCCGGCAGCAACAATAGCGCCGCACAGAGGAGCTGCGATGAATATCCAGAGCTGGCTCAGAGCTTCACCGCCTGCAAATATGGCGGGACCGATTGAACGGGCGGGATTAACTGATGTGCCTGTGTATCGGATGCATACCAGATGAACCAGGACAAGTGTCAGACCTATAGCAAGGCCTGCCAGGTTGCCGGCACCTTTCTTGGCATCGGTAGTACCCAGAACAACCAGTACGAATACGCAGGTAAACACAAGTTCAGCCACGAAGCCTACACCAGTGCTGATGCCCTGCTGGCATACGTTCTCACCAAGTCCGCCGGGAGTGATGGCAAACAGGATGGCAGCGCCTATTATGGCACCGATAACCTGGAAAATCATGTACATGATGGCATCCTTGCCACTCATGCGACCTGAAATCCATACTCCAAGTGTAATGGCGGGATTGATGTGGCAACCGGAAATGCCTCCGATGGCGTATGCCATTGCTACAACGGCAAGACCGAATGCAAGAGCAGTTCCAACTACGCCGGGGACGCCTGCGCCGGCTGGTGTGCAACCCAGGCTGACGGCAGCGCCGCAACCCATAAGAACCAGAACCATGGTTCCGATCATTTCAGCTAAGTACTTTTTCATAAATATCTGTAATTGGTTAATAAGTGGTTTTGTTGCGCTAAGGTAAATAATTTTTTAAATAGTGCAATTGGGGACTGTCCCTTTTTGCGCATGCTAAAGAAAGCGATAGTTGAAAAACTAATCACGTGCAAAAGGGGACTGTCCCCAATTGCAGACTTATCCGCTGCCGCTCCAAATCCACCCCAAGCACCTTCACCATCACCTGCTGCTGGAGGGATACTACCTGTGTGGGATCCTTGATGAACTTGCCGGGGGCAAGCTGGGATATGTGTATCAGTCCTTTTACGTGCACACCTATATCTACAAATGCTCCAAAATTTGTAATGTTACTTACAATGCCGGGCAGTTCCATGCCGGGCTTTACATCCTCAATGGTGTGAACCTCATTTGAGAATTCAAACTTCTTTAACGGACCGCGGGGGTCACGGCCGGGCTTTTCAAGTTCCTGCATTATGTCGGTCAGGGTGGGGAGTCCAACCTTATCGGTCACGTAGCGGTTTATGTCAATCCTGGCGCGGAGTTCAGCAGACTTCATCAGGTCCTCAACTTTGCAGCCTAAATCTTTGGCCATCTGTTCAACAATGGGATAGCTTTCAGGGTGTACGGCCGAGTTGTCCAGGGGCTGTTTGCCGCCCGGTACACGCAGGAATCCTGCCGACTGCTCAAAAGCCTTGGCGCCCATGCGCGGCACTTTCATCAGTTCCTTGCGTGAAGTAAACGGGCCGTTCTCCGTGCGGTAATCAACAATGTTCTGTGCCAATTGCGGTCCCAGTCCGCTTATATACGTAAGAAGATGGGTGCTGGCGGTATTCACGTTCACTCCCACGCGGTTAACGCAGCTTATCACGGTCTGGTCAAGCGAGTGCTTGAGTTCTGTCTGGTTCACGTCTTTCTGATACTGGCCTACGCCTATTGATGACGGATCAATCTTGACCAGTTCAGCCAGCGGGTCCATCAGGCGGCGGCCAATAGAGACTGCTCCGCGAACCGTTACATCATAATCCGGGAACTCGTCACGCGCTGTCTTTGAAGCCGAGTAGATTGAGGCGCCGTCCTCATTGACGCTGTAAATCTGAACGCTTGCGGGCAGGCGCAGATGCTCTATGAATTCCTTGGTCTCGCGCCCGGCGGTGCCGTTGCCTATTGCTATTGCTTCAATCTTATATTGCTCTACAAGTGCCTGTATTTTTGCGGCCGATTGACGTGCCTCATTGTGAGGCGGGTGGGGGTAAATTGTCTCGTTGTGCAGCAGTGTTCCCTGCTGGTCCAGACATACTACCTTACAGCCCGTACGGAAGCCCGGATCTATACCTAAAACGGCCTTCTGACCTAATGGAGACGCCATAAGCAATTGCTCTAGATTGCGTGCGAATATCCTGATTGCCTCAGTGTCAGCCTGGCTCTTCGACAATGCTGCAAACTCATTTTCAATTGAAGGCTGGAGCAGTCTGTAGTAAGAATCCTGCACTGCTTCATCCACCAGTTCTGATGCCTCAGATTTGCCTTTTACGTATCGGCGTGACAGGGCATCGGCAGTCTTCTCATCATCAATCTCTATCGATACGCGGAGCATACCTTCAGTCTCACCGCGGCGCATGGCAAGCAGGCGGTGTGATGCGCAACGGTTAAGCGGCTCGTTAAAGTCAAACCAGTCACGGTACTTCTGGGCTTCGGCCTCCTTGCCGCGCACCAGCTTGCTGTATATGCGTGCTGTCCGGCGGTATCCGTTACGCACCATGTTGCGTGCGGCCTCATCAAGCGCTATCTGCTCAGCTATGATATCCATCGCACCCTGCAGTGCATCATCCACGCTCTCCACACCCTTGTCCTTGTTTACATATTTCTGCGCCTCACGGTCCAGCGGAACGTACTGGTTGGATTCTATCCGACCTTTCCCCGCCACGCCAAAGTGAACAAGTTCACTCTGGTCGTTTGGCTCACAGGAAAGGTTCTGTTTCATTACGAACTCAGCCAGCGGCTCCAAACCTTTCTCGCGCGCGGCATCGGCGCGGGTCTTGCGGTGCGGCTTGTACGGAGCATAGATATCTTCCAGCTCAGTGGCATCCCAGCAGTGCTCTATGCGGTCCTTGAGATCCGGGGTGAGCTTGTTCAGGCCTTCAATGGTGCTGAGCACGGTCTCTTTGCGTTTGGCCAGCGCTTCCAAGCGCTCCAGCGCGTTGCTGACCTCAGTAACCTGGACCTCATCCATGCCGCCGGTAGATTCCTTGCGGTATCGGCTTATAAATGGTATCGTGGCGCCGTTCTCAAGCAACTTCAGCGTATTCTCCACCTGATGCTCCTTCAAGCCGGTCTCGCGCACTATAATGCTTACGTATTCCTTGTTCATAACAGAAACAAAAGTAGAAAATATATTGGTCTGGGAGAAATTTTTGTGGTATCAGTATAGGATGTTATGCTGATGCAAATTGCAAACTTCGGAAAAGTTGAAAAAATTTTATGCAGTGATTAAATAAAATGCAACGCGTTTTCATATCTTTGTGGTGGAGCGTCGAACGGCGTTCTGCTGGAGAGATACTGTGAAGAACACTCTTCGGGATTAGCTAATTAAATTACAGTCATATTATGGCAAAAAAAGAAATTGAGGGTGCGTCAGGCCCTCAGAATGCGGGTTTGAGTGAAAAGCTCAAGGCTCTGCAGGCTGCAACTGACAAGATTGAGAAGAGCTTCGGTAAGGGCTCAATCATGAAACTTGGTGATGAGAGCATTGAGAATGTTGATGTTATCTCAACCGGTTCAATAGGCCTTAACGCCGCACTTGGCGTGGGCGGTTATCCGCGCGGCAGGATAATTGAGATTTACGGTCCCGAATCATCCGGTAAGACAACACTTGCCATCCATGCTATTGCTGAGGCCCAGAAGAACGGCGGCATTGCTGCATTCATTGATGCTGAGCATGCGTTTGACCGTTTTTATGCATCAAAACTGGGCGTGGATATCGACAACCTGTGGATATCACAGCCCGATAACGGTGAGCAGGCACTTGAGATTGCTGAGCAGCTTATCCGATCCAGCGCCATTGACATTATTGTAATAGACAGTGTGGCTGCGCTTACCCCCAAGGCGGAGATTGAGGGCGATATGGGTGACAACAAGGTCGGCCTCCAGGCACGCCTTATGAGCCAGGCCCTGCGCAAGCTTACATCGACCATCAACAAGACAAACACCACCTGTATCTTCATCAACCAGTTGCGTGAAAAGATTGGTGTTATGTTCGGTAACCCTGAGACTACAACCGGCGGTAACGCACTCAAGTTCTATGCATCGGTACGCTTGGACATACGCCGCGTCACCTCACTCAAGGATGGTGATAACGTTGTAGGTAACCAGGTTCGCGTAAAGGTTGTAAAGAATAAGGTGGCACCTCCTTTCCGCAAGGCTGAGTTTGATATCATGTTCGGTGAGGGCATCAGCAAGAGCGGTGAGATTGTAGACCTGGGCGTTGAGTACGGCGTGCTTAAGAAGAGCGGATCATGGTTCAGCTACGGTGATACCCGTCTGGCTCAGGGACGCGATGCCGCCAAGCAGGTTATGCAGGACAATCCGGAGCTTGCTGAGGAGCTGGAGAAGAAAATCATGGCGGCCATATTGGGCAGCCCGCAGACTCCGGAACCTGATGATGATTCAGAAATGATGAACGACTGACAAAATGTCAAAATGTCATGCCACAGTGAATTTAGGCGCTGTGGCATTTCATTTGTACATAGGTGTATGAAAATTTGAGTTCAAACAAATAAAAAACATACAACTATGGGAAAGATTATTGGAATTGACCTTGGAACCACAAACTCGTGCGTTTCAGTATTTGAGGGTAACGAGCCTGTCGTAATCGCCAACAGCGAGGGCAAGCGCACAACACCTTCAATTGTAGCATTCGTTGATGGCGGCGAGCGTAAGGTGGGTGATCCCGCCAAGCGTCAGGCTATCACCAACCCGCAGCGTACCGTGTTCTCAATCAAGCGTTTCATGGGTGAGAACTGGGATCAGGTTCAGAAAGAAATTGCCCGCGTACCTTACAAGGTAGTTAAGGGTGACAACAATATGCCGCGTGTGGATATAGACGGTCGTCTGTACACCGCTCAGGAAATCAGCGCCATGATTCTTCAGAAGATGAAGAAGACTGCCGAGGATTATCTGGGTCAGGAGGTAACTGAGGCCGTTATTACCGTTCCGGCATACTTCAGCGACTCACAGCGTCAGGCCACCAAAGAGGCTGGTCAGATAGCCGGTCTTGATGTAAAGCGTATCGTGAACGAGCCTACCGCCGCAGCTCTGGCATACGGCGTTGATAAGGCTAACAAGGATATGAAGATTGCCGTATTTGACCTGGGTGGCGGTACATTCGATATCTCTATCCTGGAGTTCGGTGGCGGTGTATTCGAGGTTCTTGCCACTAACGGTGATACCCACCTGGGCGGTGATGACTTTGACCAGGTAATCATCAACTGGCTGGTCGAGGAGTTCAAGAAGGACGAGGGTGCTGATTTGACTGCTGATCCTATGGCTCTGCAGCGCCTTAAGGAGGCTGCTGAGAAGGCCAAGATTGAGCTTTCATCATCAACCAGCACCGAGATCAACCTGCCGTACATCATGCCGGTAGCAGGTGTACCGCGTCACCTTGTAAAAACTCTTACACGTGCCAAGTTTGAGCAGCTGGCCAACGGTCTGATCCAGGCATGCCTGGAGCCCTGCCGCAAGGCTATGAGCGATGCCGGTCTGAGCAACTCAGATATCGATGAGGTAATCCTGGTAGGTGGTTCAAGCCGTATCCCCGCCGTGCAGAAGCTTGTTGAGGACTTCTTCGGTAAGGTTCCTTCAAAAGGCGTTAACCCCGATGAGGTTGTAGCAGTAGGTGCTTCAATCCAGGGTGCTATCCTGAACAAGGAAGGCGGCGTAGGTGACATCGTCCTTCTGGATGTAACCCCGCTGACAATGGGTATCGAGACCCTGGGCGGTGTTATGACTAAGCTTATTGATGCCAACACAACCATCCCGTGCAAGAAGAGTGAGGTATTCTCAACCGCAGCCGATAACCAGACTGCCGTAACAATACACGTGCTGCAGGGCGAGCGTCCCATGGCATCACAGAACAAGTCCATCGGACAGTTCAACCTGGAGGGTATCGCTCCCGCACGCCGTGGCGTACCTCAGATTGAGGTTACATTTGATATTGATGCAAACGGTATCCTTAAGGTATCAGCCAAGGATAAGGCAACCGGTAAGGAGCAGGCCATCCGTATCGAGGCAAGTTCAGGCCTGAGCAAGGAGGAGATCGAGCGTATGAAGGCTGAGGCTGAGGCCAACGCAGATGCCGATAAGAAGGAGCGTGAGAAGATTGACAAGCTGAACCAGGCAGACTCAATGATATTCCAGACCGAGCAGCAGCTGCAGGAACTTGGTGACAAGATCCCGGCAGACAAGAAGGCTCCTATTGAGAGTGCTCTCAGTGCTCTTAAGGATGCTCACAAGGCTCAGGATATAGCCGCTATTGACAAGGCTATGGCAGAGCTGAACACAGCCTTCCAGGCAGCCAGTGCACAGATGTACCAGCAGAGCGGTGCTCAGCCCGGTGCAGGTGCAGGCGCAGGCTTTAACGGCGGTGCCCAGAGTGGTCCTCAGGACGGTGGCCAGCAGGGTGGTTCTTCAAACTCAGACAACGTTCAGGATGCTGACTTTGAAGAGGTGAAGTAACGCCAAGCCGCGGACTCGCCAAAGTGTCCCACACAAACCCCGCTCACAATGCGTGTAGCGGGGTTTGTTGTGTTACACACCATAGTCTTGGGGAGATGTCCCACATGCACCTGGGTTAAAATATGTTCTGAGGCGTGTTGCTGTGGGACACTTTGGCGAGGAGGGAGAAAAAGGGGTACTTTATATTTGGTTGTAAGGATAGTTTGCAGTAATTTTACATCAATTATGTAATCTTTAAAGTTTATGAGAAAAATTTTACTCTTCAGCACACTTTGCCTGTTTGGATTACAGGCTTACTCAATTGATGAATATTGTTTGGAAAATGACGCTGTACATCACTTCCTTACGGATTTTACCTACAGCAGTGATGACTATTCATATACCAGGATAACAGATTATTGCGATCCGGTTACTTATCAGTACTACAAATCTACCAACAGGTACGGAAGAAACAGAAAAGACATACCCAAACCTGTTACTCTAAAAGGCTGGAATCCCATTGATGATGCGGTGAACCAGTCAATAGAGTTGAGTGAAGATGAGACATTCTCAAACTCCGTATCCTATACAGTTGCCAAGAGTGCAAGTACATACGATATCTATAACCTTATTCCTGGTAAGAGATATTACTATAAGATATGGGCAGTTAAGGGTGACGGTTCAAAAGTCTTGATTAAATCTGACGCTTTTTATACTACCGGCACATTGCGTATGCTTAAGATTGACGGCATTTTTAATGTACGTGACCTTGGCGGATGGACAGGCTTAGGCGGCAATAAGATTGCTTATGGTAAGATTTTCCGCGGCTCAAGAATGAGCAACAACGGTTCAACAACTCCTATAATTACCACAGAAGGAATCAAGGCAATGCTCGCTGCAGGTATCAAGGCTGACTTGGACTTGCGTACGGATTCCGAGGCTCCGCTGAGCAAATCTCCTCTTGCTTCTTCATTGGATCAGGATATTGATTACAAACGAATTAATAATGCATATCAGAGCCGTGTCTCCACTTTTGACAAGTCTAATTCCAGTATTGAGGCTGTTCAGTGGATCATTGATGAACTTAAGAGGAATCGTCCGGTATATTTTCATTGCTCAGTTGGAGCTGACCGCACGGAGACCGTGGCTTTCTTTATCGGAGCATTGTGCGGAATGGATGAGAACTCACTTGCCAAGGAGTTTGAGCTGACATCTTTCTCTGCCGATTCTATCATGACTGGCGGTAAAATGGAGGATTTGAGGCGTCGCAGGACTTATGACGGCCGTTTTGACACTGAAGAGGAGGATTATAAGTATGCCAAGATGATAGATAAGGTAAAGGCACTTCCCGGCGGAACCATTCAGCGCAAGATTTACAATTACCTGCTTAACGGCAAGAACGGCAAGAGCATATCGGCCGAGGATCTGGCATGGCTCGTAAAAGAGCTGACAGGCTATTCCCTTCTGTCCAGCGTAGATGTTGATGTTGATAAACTGACGCTTGCTAAAGGAGAAACATACCAGCTCCAGCTCAACATTATGCCGGCGGATGCACAGGTAAGTGAGATCATATATAAGACATCCAGTACACAGATTGCCACTGTGAGCGATGATGGTGTGGTTACTGCAGTCAGCGGTGGAAAAGCACTGATAACCGTATCTGTTGACGGCATCAACAAGAATATTCCCATTTTTGTTCCCATTACACCTGAGTCTGTACCCAATTTGTGCCTTGAGAATGAGTTGGTTCACAAATATATGACTGAAGTTAAGTATGATGCAAATGATTATACCGTATCATACATAGAAAAGTATGACACCGTTAAGACCGATTTCGAAAAGGATTGGCCGCAGGTGGCCCGTATAGAGTGGAATATGGATCCTGATGTTGTACAACAGGTACTGACCATTAGTGCGGATTCTGCTTTCAATAAGACAGCATTTGAAACAGAGACCAATGTCAAATCAGGTTACTGGAATGTCTGGAATCTTAATCCTCAGCAGTTGTACTATTTCAAGCTGACTTCTTCATATTCAGACATGAGCGATTTTGAGTCACTTTCATCGGCATTCATGTCAACCGGTACTGTGAAGATGGTACGTGCTGACGGAACATTTAATGTACGTGATTTTGGCGGCTGGACCGGTCTGGACGGCCGTAAGGTCAAGTACGGCATGCTGGTTCGTGGCGCAAGACTCAAGAACAACAAGGACAACACGGAAAATAGCGGCATGGTTATGATCAGCTCTGATGGAATAGATATACTATATAAGAAGTTGGGCCTTAACGCTGAGATTGACTTGCGCAGTGATGAGGAGACAGAAAACTCCAAATCCGCACTTTCTGCACGTTCGGCCAAGTTCCTGAGAATAGCTGATGCCAACACCTGCCTGGGTGACAAGATTCTTGATGGTGATGCATACATCAGGGCATTGAACCAGATTATTGAATGGCTTAAGGTTGGCCGTAAGGTATATGTAAGCAGTTCTCTGGGTGCAGACCGCGCAGGCACGGTGGCATTCCTGGTAAACGGCCTTCTGGGTGTTGATGAGGAGAGCCTGTCCAAGGATTATGA
>JAGBPB010000047.1 GCA_017633615.1 Bacteroidaceae bacterium
ATCAGTCTGCACTATGCGCTCATCAGTTTCCTTCTCAAAGTATGTATCAATATTCAGGGGCATGGTAACATGCGCCTGGGCCGATACACTATAACGCGTAGCACGTCCCTGGCCGATGACAACAGCCTGCCCTGACTCTACTAACCCGGCAAGAATACGCTTTACCGTAGCCGGGCTCTCCTTCAGGTTCATACCGGTCTCAATCTCTGATCTTGATACCCCTGGATTGTAATGCAAATACTGCAGTATTTCATTTTCTCTAGTCATAATCATCGTTTTTCGGCTCAAATATAGACAAAATACGGCTCATTATTCAATTTTTTGAGCCGTAAATTGTTATTGTCGGGTTTGTTCTGAGCCGTAACGCATCGGGCGGTACCATTGGGGACAGACCCCTTTTGCACGCGAAAACGAGCAAAAGGGGTCTGTCCCCAATTGCACGTTTGCTCACTCCAGCGCCTTGCCCGAGGTGAGTATCTCAAACATTCCCTTGTCCTTGAAATCCTGGGTGCGCTGGTCCCAGAAGCCAAAGTCGGCGTCGTAGCACCATACGGTCCAGGCAATGTTGCACTCGTCAAAGATTGATATCATGTCGCTCATCCAGGCGTAGGCCAGGTCGCGGGGTGTGCGCTGGTAGGCTCCCCATTCTCCGCAGAACAGCTGCAGACCCAGGTCGTTAGCCAGTTTTATGGCATCGGCCATATCATTCTTAATACGCTCGCGGTTCCAAACGGTCAGGCCTTCGTTGTCACGTATTATCTTCTGGATCTGCTCAGAGGCGTTGTTGTAATCCTCCTGTGAGATAAGTTGGCCGGGGTAGGTTACGGTGCCTGTGTATCGGCCTACATCGGCCCATGATGCGCGGTAATGGGTCACGAACATGGGGTTGTAGTAGTGGAAACTCAGGATTATGTTTTTGTCATTTTCAGGGATGCGCAAATCCTTGAACGTACCTACGCTCTGCCAGCGGTTGGAGCCTATTACCAGCTTGCGCTCGGGCTCCAGCTTGCGCAGCGCGGCGTGCACCTTCTCCACCACTTGGTTCCACTGTTCGGGGTCATCGGCCACGGGCTCGTTCATGAACTCGTAGGCCACCATGCTCACGGGGAACCGCTTGATCTCGGCCGATAACTGCGTCCACATGTCAATGAGTTTCTGCAGCTCGGCGGGGTCTTGATACAACGCATTGGTCTGGCCCTCACGCAGCACAAAACTGTGGGAGCGGAGTGTGTGCAGGTCAACAATGACACGTAAGTTGTACTTGACAGCCCAGTCCAGAGCGTTGGTCATAAGCTGCCAGGCCTCATCCAGACGGTTGCCGGACTCGTCCCAGAACTGCACCTCATCAATGGGCAGGCGCACGTGGTCAAAGCCCATCTCCCTGATGCGCTCAAAGTCGGCCTCTTTAATATGGTTGGCACGTGACTGGCCGCGGGCCTGTGACAGCCAATGGCTCACGTTTACTCCGCGTTTAATCTCAAAGCCGTTCTGGGCCTTAATGGGCGCTGCCATCAGGATGCTCATCACCACGGCAGCAATAACTCTCAACTGTCTCATATTCCGCAAATATAGCAAAACAATCTTTGCCTCAAAAGAAACGGCCCCCCTACCTTGGCAGGAGTGGCCGTTGATCTTTTGGTAAAACCTGTTCTTACCGGATGTTTACTTTCCCAGGAACTTGAGGTTCTCTTCTACTTTATCGCTGGAAAGGGTGATGTTGTATATGCCTGTGCCTATGCTCTGGAATGAAAGGCCTTCAGATGCAGGGGCAGAACCGATGGTCTTACCGCTCATATCTGTAAGAATGACTTTCTCTCCGTCCTGGGCATTCTCAACCTTAATGTTGTAAATGCCGCTTCCACCGCTTACATTTACGCGGCCGGTGGTACGGGAGGCAGAAATGACCTTTGAAGTTGAAGTATTTATTACATACATTCCAATAGCCTCTTCTAACCTGTCATCATCGGTCCTGCGTACCATCTCTATTGTTGTCATATAGAGTAAACCGTCAAATTTAACCAGGTTATATCCATAGGCATCCTCAATATACTTGTTCTCATTTTTAATCTCTGCAACAGGAATATTTAATATCATTCCGTTCTGATTATAAATCTTGTATCCTTTGATGGTTTTGGTCTGTTCAACTTGTTTTCTCTGAATGTCATCCCCGAAATAACTGCCATCTACGATTTCTGCTCTTTCCTTGTTTTCAATATCAAGCAATACGTATTCCCAGTTATCGTCACTGTTGAATACGTTCTGACTTGCCATAATTGTTGCAGTGGGATAAAAAGAGTTGTCAGGATCCTGATAATAGAAACCAAGCAGAGGATCGGTATAAGGTATATAAAAATAAGTGTGCTCGTTGTCCGGCACCCAGTTTCCACCTACATTCTTGAGCCAGTATTCGTGGGCATTTTCTGCATTGGTAATAGGAATGGTTTTCTTGACATCCTCTCTGCTTGCGGCAATCATCAGTTCTGATGTCTCCTTGGTGTCCTTGAAGTTATAAACCTGCATTAATGACTGGTTCTTTGAAGAGGTCAGTTCTTTGGGAAGAACTTCCAACGCACCTTGACCGATGCGGTCGGTCAATGCAATATTCTGTGCTGTGATGGCTTGTGCAGCCGAAATCAGCACCGCTGAAAACAAAAACAGTTTCTTCATAATTGTATGGTTTTATTAGGATGGTTTCTTTACTTCCTCAAAATCAACGTATTCACCGTCAGAATCAGATAAAACTTTCTTCTTCTTGCGGGCGCGTTTGCGTACTGTCTGGCGTCCTTCATTCTTTCTCTGAGCCCTGTCACCCTTGCGGAATATGCCTACTATGGCCGATAGCAGGGAGGCCAGCAGGTCTCTTGCAAACGTAAGCACCGCAAGCAGTACAAACAGCAGGATGAACAGTATTATGAGCGCTAATGTTATCATCAGTTTCCGTTTTTAATGATAATGGCAAACAATATGCCAAACCGTATCAATGGCGGTCTTTTGTCAGAATTGACAGAATGATGTACCAGCCTATGACAGCGGCAAGGCCTTTCTCGCGGAGCAATACAAGGATTGCTATGGATACTATAAGGAATATGAACCTTATTTTGTTGTCAGCCCACTTGAGGCTCTTGAACTTGAGTGAGAACATGGGTATCTCACTTACCATAAGACCTGCAAATATCAGTACAAGCAGGCCGATGATCCAGGGCGCATACGGGATATTGGCCATATCCAGCTGGAACAGACCGCACCAGAACAGCGCGTTGGCGGGAACAGCCAGACCCAGGAACGATGAGGTCTGACGCTCATCAATATTGAACTTGGCCAGACGCAAGGCTGCAAATACCACCAGCACTAACCCTATATAGGGATAAAGGCTAGCAAGTGTCTGGTTGCTGTAATCAAGGCTGCGCAGGGTCATGAGACAGAGCATGGCGGGTGCCAGGCCGAATGTTACAAGGTCTGCCAGAGAGTCCAGCTCCTTACCCAGCGGTGAGTATGCCTTGATGAGGCGGGCGGACAGTCCGTCACAGAAATCAAAAAGTGCACCGGCAACAACCCACAGCAGGGTGTGCCAGGCATCAGTATTGAATGCAGCCATCACGGCCATGCAGCCTGAAAGCAGGTTGCAGCAGGTGATGGTGTTGGGAATATGTCTTGTTATGCGGTTTGCCATTGTCATGAAAGTTTAGCCAGAATGGTGATATCGGCAGTAACCTTCTGGTTCACTTTGACACAAACCAGAGAGTCAACGGGCAGATACACATCTACTCTGGATCCGAATTTTATGAAACCCATGTGCTGGTCTATGCGGCTCTCATCACCGGGTTTGCAGTATGTTACCACCCTGCGGGCAAGCGCTCCTGCTATCTGGCGGAGCATGACCTCCTTGCCGTCAGTGGTCTTGATTACTACGAGTGAACGTTCATTCTCAGTACTGGCCTTAGGCTTGAAGGCAGCATAAAAACTGCCGTCCTGATGCTCCACCTTGGTAACCGTTCCGTTTACGGGGAACCAGTTGGCGTGCACGCTGTAAACGCTCATGAAGATAGAAACCACTATGCGGCGGTCCTTGAAGTAGTCAGGCTCATCGACCTCCTCAATGGCTACAATGGTGCCGTCGGCCGGGCAGACAACCACCTTCTCCTGGTCATCGCTGGGAAAACGTCTTACAGGATTCCTGAAAAAATGCAGGAAGAACCACACAAACAGCAGTGTAATGCCCAAGGCTGCGTATGACCACCAGCCGTATACGGACGGAATAAGGAACAGCGGCAGGTTAATTACAAAGAAAAGGATAGCCACTATGGTGAGAGTGGTCTTTCCCTCGGGGTTAATGGTGGTATGCTTTCCGTTGTTTTCTGCCATTGCGCTTATATTTTATCTACAAAGATATGACATTTGCGGATAAGTACACAATAGGGACGGTTCTTTTTGTGTACATTGCGGTAACAGAACTGACAGTTCTGTCCTGTTGAAAACTTTAGTTGCGCAAGCCGATAATCGGAAGTAACTTTAAAAACTTTTTCAGCCCACAGAAACGATGCAGGAATTTGTCCATCTACACGTACATACGCAGTACTCACTGCTGGACGGCCAGACCAATATCAAGAAGTTGGTTGACAAGGCCGTAGCTGACGGTATGCGCGGTGTTGCCATAACAGATCACGGCAACATGATGGGCATAAAGGAGTTCAAGAACTACTGTGACAAGAAGAACGCTGATCTGGAGGCTGAGGGCAAGCATTTCAAGCCCATAATAGGCTGTGAGGTCTACGTGGCACCCCGCCGCAAGGAGCAGCGTGACAGCAAGGAACTGGACGGTGCCAACTATCACCTCATACTGCTGGCCAAGAATGAGAAAGGTTACCACAACCTTATCAAGATAGTGTCCCGCGCCTGGACAGACGGATTCTACTCACATCCACGTACTGACAAGTATGACCTGGAGAGGTATCATGAGGGTATAATATGCTGCTCAGCCTGTCTGGGCGGTGAGGTTCCCAAGCTCATCATGGCCGGTAAGATTGATGAGGCAGAGCAGGTGGTGCAGTGGTATCATAACCTGTTTGGCGATGACTATTACCTGGAGCTCATGCGTCACAAGGCTACTGTCCAGAAAGCCAATCATGAGGTCTACCCGCTGCAGATGAACGTGAACGCCCGTCTCAAGGAGATGTCAGCCAAGTTCGGCATCAAGATGGTGTGCACCAACGATGTCCATTTCCTGGATGAGGAGAATGCCGATGCCCACGAGCTGCTGATATGCCTCTCAACCGGCCGTACGCCCGATGACCCCAACCTTATGCGCTACTCCAAGCAGGAGTGGTTCAAGACCACTGAGGAGATGAACCTGCTCTTTGCCGATGAGCAGGAGGCGCTGGCCAACACCGTTGAGATACTGGACAAGGTAGAGGAGTACTCCATAAACCACGCGCCCATAATGCCCAACTTTGCCATCCCGGTTGAGTTTGGCACCGAGGATGAGTACCGCAAAAAGTATACTGAAGAGGATCTGTTCAAGGAGTTTACCTGCAATGAGCACGGCGAGACCGTGATGTCAAAGGAGGATGCCGATAAAAAGATCAAGAAGCTGGGCGGCTATGACAAGCTCTACCGTATAAAACTTGAGGCCGATTATCTGGCTGAACTTACGTTCATCGGTGCCAAGAAACGCTACGGTGATCCCATACCGGACAACGTTATGGAGCAGCTCAAGTTTGAGCTGCACATAATGAAGACCATGGGTTTTCCGGGCTACTTCCTCATAGTGCAGGACTTTATAAACGCAGCCCGCACGGAGCTGGGCGTATCTGTAGGCCCGGGGCGTGGTTCGGCCGCAGGATCAGCTGTGGCATATTGCCTGGGCATAACGCAGATAGACCCCATCAAGTATGATTTGCTGTTTGAGCGATTCCTCAACCCTGACCGTATATCGCTCCCGGATATAGACGTGGACTTTGATGATGACGGCCGCGGCCGCGTGCTCCAGTGGGTGACTGATAAATACGGCCAGGAGAAAGTGGCTCACATCATAACCTACGGCTCCATGCAGACCAAGATGGCCATAAAGGATGTGGCCCGTGTGCTGGAGGTGCCGCTTGATGTGTCCAACTACCTGTGCAAGGCCATTCCGGACCGCCTGCCCGATACGCCTGACGGCAAGCCGCGTAAGACCAACTTCAAGAACGTGCTGGAGTGCGTACCTGAGATACAGCAGGCGGCTGCGTCTGAGGATGAGAAGCTGCGCAAGACCATACAGTTTGCACAGATGCTTGAGGGTAACGTGCGTGGCACGGGTGTGCATGCCTGCGGCACAATCATCTGCCGTGATGACATTACGGACTGGGTGCCTGTTTCTATCGCTACCGATAAGGATACAAAGGAGCGCCTGCTTGTAACGCAGTATGAGGGCAGCGTGATTGAGGATACGGGCCTTATCAAGATGGACTTCCTGGGACTCAAGACCCTGTCCATCATCAAGGAGGCGGTAGAGAACATAAAGAACAGCCTGGGCATAGAGGTGGATATTGACAAGATACCCATTGATGACAAGAAGACGTTCAAACTGTACTGTGACGGCCGCACCATAGGTACGTTCCAGTTTGAATCACCCGGTATGCAGAAATACCTGCGTGAGCTGCAGCCCTCAGTATTTGAGGACCTTATAGCCATGAACGCTCTGTACCGTCCGGGCCCCATGGATTATATACCTGACTTCATTGACCGCAAGCTGGGCCGCAAGCCTATTGAGTATGATATACCCATAATGGACCGTTACCTCAAGGACACCTACGGCATCACTGTATATCAGGAGCAGGTCATGCTGCTGTCACGTCTGCTTGCCAACTTTACCCGCGGTGAGAGTGATACCCTGCGCAAGGCTATGGGTAAGAAACTCAAGGACAAACTGGATCACCTCAAGCCCAAATTCATTGAGGGCGGTAAGGCCAACGGTCATGACCCGCAGGTGCTTGAGAAGATTTGGGCTGACTGGGAGAAGTTTGCATCATACGCCTTCAACAAGTCACACGCCACATGTTACTCATGGGTGGCCTATCAGACCGCTTACCTCAAGGCCAACTACCCGTCACAGTATATGGCCGCGGTGCTGAGCCGTGCTGCCGATATCACTGAGGTTACCAAACTGATGGATGAGTGCAAGGCCATGGGCATAAACGTGCTGGGCCCTGATGTGAACGAGAGTGTGCCGCGCTTTGGTGTGAACGCCAAAGGCGATATCCGCTTTGGTATGGCATCAGTCAAGGGAGTGGGAGAGAACGCGGTGACGGCCATCGTGAATGAGCGCAAGGCTAACGGCCCATACAAGAGCATCTATGACTTTGTACAGAGGGTTAACCTGAGTGCCTGCAACCGCAAGAACATAGAGAACCTGGCGCTGGCGGGAGCATTTGACTGCTTCCCGGAGATAAGGCGTGAGCAGTTCCTTATGCCCTGCGGCAAGAATGAGATTTTTGCCGATGTGCTGGTGCGTTACGGCACCAAGTTCCAGGCTGACCGTGATGAGAACCGTAACAACCTCTTCGGGTTTATGGATGAGGTGGTGGAGATAGCCACGCCCTCCATACCTGAGGCTCCTGAGTGGTCTGCGCTGGACAAGCTCAACAAGGAGAAGGAGCTGGTGGGCATATACATATCGGCACACCCGCTTGATGAGTACCGCGTGATACTGGAGAACGTGTGCAACGTGGGTATGGCGCAGCTTGATGACCGCCAGGCACTGCTCAACAAGGATCTGATACTGGGCGGAGTGGTTACAGGTGTGCGTGAGACACGCATGAAGAACGGTAAGCCGTGCGGCTTTACCCGCATAGAGGATTTTACAGGCTCGTCAGAGATAGCCCTGTTCGGTGAGCCCTGGCTCAGGTGGTGTAACATGATGAAGGTGGGCAATTTCCTCTTTATCAAGGCCAAATGCGTGCAGAACAAGTATATGCCTGAAAGGATAGACTTTGTCATTAACTCCATAGAGCTGTTGCAGGATGTCAAGGACAACGCCATAAGCAGCCTTCTCATACAGATGCCGCTCTCCATGCTTGACAAGGAGTTTGTGAGTGATGTTGACACCCTTACCGGTCATGAGGGCAATGTCACGCTAAAATTTGAGCTGTCTGACGGAGAAAACAAGGTGAGCCTGGCATCGGCTGCAAGGCGTATCGGCGTAACACAGGAGCTGGTGAGCTACCTTAAGGAGAAAGATTCAGTGAATTTATTATTCAACAAATAACTATAGACACATGGAATTTGAGATTACAAATCAGAATTTTGCGGAAATCACATCGCAGGGCAAGCCCGTGGTGATAGATTTCTGGGCAACATGGTGCGGACCGTGTAAGCGTCTGGGCCCCATTATTGAGGAGATTGCCTTTGAGTATGACGGCAAGGCTATTGTAGGTAAGTGTGACATTGAGGATAATGATGAGCTGACAGAGAAGTTCGGTATTATGAACGTTCCCACTGTGGTGTTCCTCAAGGACGGTAAGGAGGTGGACCGCGTGGTAGGTCTGGCTATGAAGAATGTTTATGAGGAGAAAATAAACGCACTGCTCTGATTATGGCACAGGATGAATTCTTGGAGGATGATATAGATGACCAGAAGACGGTTGAGTATATCAAGAATGCGCTGCCGCAGGAACTAAAGGAGAAGTACTCTGATGATACCCTGTATTACATACTTGACGTCATCAATGACTACTTCACCACAAGCGGTGTGCTGGATCAGGAGCCCGATGCTGACGGTTGCATAGACATAGACAATGACGCTCTTGTGGCGTACATCATCAAGGAGGCCAAGAAGGACAAGATAGGCTCTTTCCCTGCCGATGAAATCATTCTGATTGTTGAGGCTGAGGCTGATTACGTAGATTCACTCGGTGAATGATGCAATTGGGGACAGTCCCCTTTTGCACTTTTGACTCAGTCAGAAAGATGCAAAAGGGGACTGTCCCCAATTGCATCAGGCTTAAAGCGAGATTGTACGGGTGCCATCACTGTTCTCAGTGATGGTTACTTTTTTTGCGTCAAGAGGGAGCAGCTCCTCAACCAGCTCAGGCCACTCAATGAAGCAGAGCGCGCCGCTGTAGAAGTAATCCTCATACCCCAGGTCATAGACCTCCTCAAGTTTCTTGATGCGGTAAAAGTCAAAGTGGTAGATGAGCTCAGCTGTGGTCTGGGAGCGGTACTCGTTGATTATGGCAAAGGTTGGGGAATTCACCTCATCCTCTACGCCCAGTTCCTGGCAGAGTGCCTTGATGAATGTGGTCTTGCCGGCACCCATCTTGCCGTAGAATGCGAATACGGTGTCATCGCCCATAAGGCGTACAAACTCCTTTGCGCTCTCGCGGATGGTGTCCAGACCGGATATGGTTATTGTGCTCATTATTTCTTTTTGGGGTTAAGGGTTATGAAAGGTATTATCATCTCCTCAAGTGATACGCCTCCGTGCTGGAAGGTATCCTTGTAGAATGATGCGTAACTGTTAAAGTTGTTCTGATATACAAAGTAATCGGCCTCCGTGCAGAATATGTATGATGTGCTCACGTTGGGTGAGGGCAGGTGGGCCTTGAGCGGGTCTGTGATCTCATACACATCCTTGGGGTTGAACCCCAGGTTCTTGCCCAGCTTGTAGCGCAGGTTGGTGTTTGTGGTGCGGTCACCGGCTATCTTGACAGCGTGGTTTACCAGTATGCTGCCGTGATCTGTGGTTATCATGACCTTGCGGCTTGTGGCTGCCATTGAGCGGAACAGCTCACGTACTGATGAGTGGCGGAACCAGGACAGGATGAGGCTGCGGTAGGCGGCCTCATCATTGGCCAACTCACGCATCATGCGCGAGTCTGTCTTGGCGTGTGACAGTATGTCTATGAAATTTACCACCACTACGTTCAGGTCATTCTGCAGCAGGTTGTTGAACTGGCTGAGCAGCTTATCAGCCGCAGCAGAGTCATTGACCTTGTTATATGAGAATGTGTTCCTGCGGCGGTAACGCTCCAGATGGGTCTGTATGAGCGGAGCCTCGTTCAGGTTCTTGCCCTCCTCAGAGTCCTCATCCACCCACAGGTCAGGGAACATGCGGCTTATCTGCTCAGGCATAAGGCCTGAGAATATGGCGTTACGGGCGTACTGTGTGGCTGTGGGCAGTATGCTGTAGTAGAGCTGCTCATCAAAGGTAAAGAGTTCCGCAAGCTCGGCCGACAGCACTCTCCACTGGTCATAGCGGAAGTTGTCCATCACTATCAGGAACAGCTGCTCACCGCCGTCAAGTGCGGGGAATATGAACTTCTTGAACAGGTCCGGGCTCATGACGGGGCTCTTGTCACGGTTCTGCATCCACTCCATATAGTTGCGCTTTATGAACTTGGAGAATGCGGCGTTGGCCTCAGTCTTCTGCATCTTGAGCATATCATGCATGGAGCTGTCTGCCTCTTTGAGCTCAAGTTCCCAGTAAACCAGCTGGCGGTAGACCTCTACCCAGTCATCGGCGGTGAGGGAGTCATTTATCTGCATGCTCAGACGCCCAAAGTTCTGCTGATAGTTGCGGTCTGTCTCAGCGGTCACTATGTCACGCTTGTGTATGTTTTTCTTGAGCGACAGCAGTATCTGGTTGGGGTGTACGGGCTTGATGAGATAGTCAGCTATCTTGGAGCCTATGGCCTGGTCCATGATGTTCTCCTCCTCACTCTTGGTGACCATAACCACGGGTATGTTGGGGTCAATGTCCTTTATGTGTGACAGAGTCTCAAGACCGCTCATGCCCACCATATGCTCATCAAGCAGCACCAGGTCATACTGGCGTGCGCGGCACATGTCAAGCGCATCATGACCGTTGGTCACGGTGTCAACCTCATAGCCTTTGTTCTCAAGGAACAGTATGTGCGCCCTGAGCAGGTCAATCTCATCATCGACCCAAAGCAGTGTTCCGTTCTTATTCTCCATCGTCAGGGTATTCTTCAAATAGTGTTGCTCCGTCAATATCAAATTCCGGTATATCCAGGAAGTGCTCCTCATAGAACTCCTGATACTCATTGAAACTGTAGTGTTGCAACAGCAGTTTCAGGTTATCGGGGGTTATTATGACCGCTTTTATTCCGCTCAGCCTGGTGGCCATATCGGGATCATCATACAGACGGTGGCTGTAAACGTAAGCCTCATCAAAGTTAAGGAATTCACCGATCTTGAGCATACCTATGCCCTGCTCAGTCTGGAACTCCATATCAAAGTTGCGGATCATGTAGTTGGTAAAGTTATACCGCGCCACCTCAAAGAGCAGCTGGTTACGGTCCAGCTGGCCGTCAGGATATGCCAACACGAACAGGAACGGCTGGTAGCGGTCATCGCTGAACTCAGGTATGCTGTCATTTTCATCATCCGTGCTGCCGTCGGTGCCGTTGCGGCGGTCCCATATTGAACCGAATGATGCGGATTGCAGTATCTTGCCGTTCTGGATGCCCTGTGCTATAAGGCCTGCCAGCTGGCTTATCTCATTCTCGGGATACTTGGCTACTATGTCCTTGAGTTTCTGCAGGAAGGAATCTGTGTGGCCGTGCTGCAGGTCAAGCGTGGCGTCCAGGAACATGAACTTGGCGCGATGCTGCCCTATGGGATATTTTCTTGCTGACAGATTGCAGTTCTTCCTTACAAGCTGCAGGTTACCCTCACGGAATGCGGCGTAGGTCTCAGCGTAAAGGGAGTCCTCACGGTGCTTGCCGTATCGGGCGTTCTCAATGTATTCAGGATCACAGACCATAACGGTGTAGTCACTCTCCGGGTAGAACCTCTGCATGCGGGCGCGGCAGCTGTCAGCCTGGGCTGTTTTGCCCCACAGGGAGTACATGAGATAGAGGTTGTACATGGCTTTATCGGCCTCCTCAGACTGAGGATAGTCCGTGATGATGCGGGTCAGTGACTTCTCGGCATCAGGATACTCAGCCAGACGGTCCTTGTAGATTATTCCCTGATCCAGGAGTGACATTGATATGATCTTGTCTGACCCTGCCTTGTCAGCCTCAGAATAGGGTATTTGCTGTATGTAATACTCGCGGTTGTGCGGATCAGTGGCTTTCTGCTTCACTGCGGCGGTTGAATCAAGGCTCTCCACAATTATGGAGTCAGATAGTGGCTGCTCAGTATCTCTCTTTTGGGACGTTTCCTCAGGCTCTGGGGCGGTGGCCAGCATGGTCTTGTTTGCTCTGCGCCAGTTATCCTCAAGCTTGCGGTCTCCCCACTGCCGGCGGAACTCTTTCTTGCCACGTTCCACTGCCCTGCTGTTGTAGAAATACCATCCGCCGGAACCGTCATCGGCGCTTATGGAGAGTTGTGCTGCTGCATCCTTGCGGGCATCGGCCTTGGCCTCTTTCTTGAGTTTCTCCTCCTCAAGTCTTTCCTGCTCCTTGTACTCCTCAATTACTTTGTCAATAACGGCGTAGAGTTTGTCCTCAGGCAGGGTTGACAACCATTGCAGGCTGTCCTGGAGCCTGATGGCTTCAGTGCATCTTACCAGATCCTCAAGTACCTCTGAGCGCAGTTTGACCGTCTCATACTCCTTATGGGTGGTGCCTATCAGTCCAACGGCTTTTGAGTAGCATTCTGATGCGTGGGCGTAGTCTTTAAGGTCCCAGAAGAGGTTTGCCATAGTGAGCAGAAGGATACCTTTCTCCGGGCTGGGCTTTTCACTCTTCTCGATGCCCGTATTGTAGAGCTGGAGCGCGGTTATGGTATCGCCGCGTGTAAGGTGAATATTGCCCATAGCGTAGTATATCTGGTCCAGGCTCTCCTTGTTCTTGGGGTCGCGCTCCATGCGCTTGAGCTTTTTCATGAGCTTGCGTACACTGCCGTCCTGCGCCATAGTCTCAGTCTGCTGGATGCGGGCGTGGAACTCAATCTCATAGGGCGGGCTCATACGGATAACCTTGCCGAACATGCGGTAGGCATCATCAGTGCGGCCTGTGGTCTTGTAGAGCTGTGCCAGCAGGTAGTTCTCACGTATGCGTTGGAGTTTGCTCACCCCCTTGCGGTTTATGGCCTCTTCAAGCGGGGCTATGCTCTCCTCAAAACGTTCCTGTTCAATAAGGTGCGATGCCAGCCTGGCCTGATAATCCATGCGGCGGGCTGCACCCATCCGGGTCTGGGCGGAGCGCTGGAACAGCTCCTCAGACTCATAGTTCCAGCCCATCTCTGAGTAGCACTGGGCCATCTTGTACTGTGCCTCGGCCACTATCTCGGGCTCATCAAAGTACAGCTTGCTTATGTAAGAGTAGGTGCTTGCGGCCTCTATGAAATCACCCTTCTGGCGCTGGGCATCGGCCATGAGGAACCAGGCGTGCCACAGGAACGGGTTGTATTCATTCTTGTTCTGCCACTGCTTGTCGGCCTCACTGGGGGTGCCTTTTTTCTTCTTGGGCTTGGCTGTGATGGAGTGCAGCTTTATGCTCTTCTGGGCCTTCTCAATGGCCAGGTCATAGTCTCCTGAGCCTGTCTTGAGTACATCGGGGTCACTTATGGGAAATAGGTCCAGGATCTCAAGCAGGTTATCCTTCTTGGCCTGCTCCTGTGCCTCATAGCCTTTCTTGTAGGCTTCATTGCCGTTGAAATAGACGTTGTATCGGGTTACAAGCGCCTGGTATGAGCGTGATGTGGCAGTGTTACGGGATGTGGAGCAGCCTGCCACCACTGCAAGCAGCGGTAACAGCAAGACGTAAATGGCTGTTCCTATCCTTCTCATCAGATTCCGTTCATCATGGAGTAGCACTCCTCTTTAAGTTCATCTGGCAGTTCTATGCCTCTTGCCTGCAGGCATTCCATCCACTCCCTGACTTCATCCTGCTGCATGGTGTACATCACGTAGCGGAACTCCTCAACCTCCCTGTCATCATATGCGTCAGAACTGCGTCCTTTAAAACGGTCCAGTTCCTCATCATCAAAATACTGCGCGCTGCGCAGGCGTGCCTCGGCCAGTTTCTGTTTCTCACAGACCGCATGCTTGCCGCAGCACTCTCCCTCAGGGACTGCGGGCTCTGCAGCGACCTGTTCCTCAGGTTCCATGCTTTTCCTGATCTTGTGTATCTTGTTGTACCGGTCAAGGTAATACAGCACAAAAATCAGCAGCAGAACTGCAGCACAGATATAATAGGTCACATTGTTCATAACGGAAAAATCATTCTAATAGTGCGAAGATACAAAAAATGTGCAATTGGGGACAGACCCCTTTTGCACATTTTGAGTATGTTTCAGGATGCTAAATAAAGCAAATGTGCAAAAGGGGTCTGTCCCCAATTGCACATTTTTTTTCAGTCGGGGTGACTGGATTCGAACCAGCGACCACACGCCCCCCAGACGCGTACTCTAAACCGGGCTGAGCTACACCCCGCTGACGGTATCAAGCCTTGCGGCTCTCAAAACCGGCGCAAAGGTATCTCTTTTTGTCATATTATCCAATTATTCCCGTTTTTTTTTCATTTTTTGACCTCTTTCACCTTTGATTTAACAGGAGCCTTCCTGGACGGGTTGTTTATGATCTCAGGCAGGAGCATGAAACTCTCCAGAGGTTTGGCCTCAGTGAACCCCATGGGCACGGTATGTCCGTTCTCGTTGTACTCAAATGCCACGTAGTATCTGGCAAACGGATGCAGACGGTCTGTGGGGAATACTGTGGTTACGGAGTAGCTCCTGCCGGGTTTGAACTTTATCTTTTTTGCGGCAAGCACCTGGACACTGTGCTCACGCTCCACTACCCTCAGGTAGATGGGGCCGGTGTAGATGCTGTCACCTGTATTTGTCACCTCAAAGGTTACGTAACCTTCATCGCCCACATGGAGTCCTTCAAGACCCAATACGGGGTCACTGCTCATCTTGAGGTTCCGTCCAAAACTGGGAAACGATACGAACTGGGCCTGAGCGCACAGGCATACAAGAAATGCCGCTAATAGAATAAGAGTCCTCTTCATATTATCTTGTGCTTAAAAAGTTCCTTTTCTACAAAAATAAGAAAAGGATAAACCATTGTCAACATTATTGACCGATTTTTTTGAAGGATTCTAACCCTCGCGGCAGAAATCCAGCATCTCAAGCAGCAGATCTTGAGTTACAGTGCATTCATGGAGTGTGTCATCGGGGCCCGGCAGCATGGCTTGTATGGATTTCTGATTTTTGAAGCAGGCTTTTTTGAGAGCGTCATACCATCGGCAGTCCAGTATTACGGGACCGTACTCGGAGCGTGTGCCGTATTGTAAGGTTCGCAGCTTTGTTGAGGGCAGGCCGCACAGGGCAAAGCCCAGATAAGCCGCGCCCACGCTGCCCCAGGCCCGGGCCGCACCCTCCCGGTAAGGATGCCCGTTTTCAAGGGCCACCTGCGCCAGGCATTCCGCCAGGATTGATGAGAATGATTCCTTTTGCATAATCCGAATGCAAAAATAATATAAGTGATTAAACCATTTTACAGTAGGCATGTCCAAACTTTACATTAACCGCATATGAAGAAAGCTTTTCTGTTACTGACCATATTTATACTTTCTGTGCCACAGCTGTGTCTTGCCCAGAGAGATAATTCCAATAAAGAGAAATCAAAGCTCACCGGAAAAGCTTCAGTTACCGGCCGTATCATAGATGGTTCCACCACTGAGTATATGCCTCAGGTTACCATCCAGCTCATGCAGTTGCCTGATTCATCATTCGTGCACGGAACGATATCTGACAATGAAGGTTGGTTCACTATAAAAAAGGTGCCTCAGGGCGAATACTTCCTGCGTTACTCATTCATGGGCTACACCACTGTTGATTTTGACTTCAAGGTGCTTAAGGAGGACCGTGACCGCCAGTTGGGTGTGTTCAAGATGTATGAGAGCAGTATCATGCTTACCGAGGCTGTCATTGAGGATGCCCTGCCGCCCACCCAGGTGGTTGATGACACCCTGATGTTCAATGTCAGCGCGTTCCGTGTGCCTGAGGGCTCCGTGCTGGAGGAGCTGATAAAGCGTCTGCCCGGCGTTGAGGTCGATGAAAACGGTAATATTACCGTAAACGGCCGCACGGTGACACGTATCCTCGTGGATGGTCAGGAATACTTCGGTAATGACCGCCAGATGGCCACCAAGAACCTTCCTGTAAACATCATACACCGCATCAAGACATATCAGCGCAAGAGTGACCTGGCCCGTATAACAGGCGTTGATGACGGTGAGGATGAGACGGTTATGGACCTTGAGATAAAACCCAATATGCGCAACGGCTGGCTGCATAACATAGACGGAGGTATAGGCAAGCCTGTGGGTAACAATGACTATGGTGACTGGATCAAGTACCTGTGGTCAGGCCGATACACGCTTAACCGTTTCCAGGCCAATACGCAGCTCTCTCTCAATGCCAACTCACAGAACTCAGGGCGTGGTAACGGAGTGAGCTACAATACACAGATAGGTGTGAACTTCTCAAAGAACATAGGTGAGCCTTTCCCGCGCAGACGTAACGAGTTCCCGCTAGTGGTGGGAGGTAACATAAGGTTCAACGGTTCTACATCACGCTCCCTGAGTGAATCGGAGTCAGAGACATTTGCGACCGACTACAGAGACGCTTCATTCCGTAACAACAGCTCCAACAGTAACAGCGGCAGCGGTAGCGTGAACGGTGAGTTCCGCATGGAGTGGCGTCCGGATTCATCGTTGAATATCATATTCCGCCCCAGCTTCCAGTTGAGCAAGAACAATAACAATTCAGGCAGTGATCAGGTTACATTCAATACTGATCCTTATCTGGCAACTGATATGACCAAAATTCTTGATGAGTACAAGAATCTGGCCGATTCTACGATGGAAAGGATAGGTGTAAACTCACAGAAGAGTTATAATCACAGCGAAACCAGAAATAATCAGATTAGCGGAGAGTTCCAGTTCAACAAGCGTTTCAATGACCTGGGACGTAACTTCACCGTAAGGTTCACTTTCGGTGCCACAAAGGGTACCAATGACAGCTATTCTTATTCAGACCAGAAGTATTATCAGCCTGAGACACAGTCCCGCAGCAGGGTTCAGAAACGTTATAACGCCAGCCCCACTGACAACAGCAACTGGTCAGGCCGTGTGATGTGGAGTGAGCCTATTGATTCAGGGCGGGGTAACCTGCAGTTGAGTTATCAGGTACAGGTTAATAACCGTAACCAGAACAGGGAAACATATGATTTCACAAAACTCAAAAATGATACGTGGTATGACGGTTGGATCTTACCTGAGGATTGGGAGAGCTACAGGAGTGACAGTCTGAGCCGTAAGGCGACAAACGTAACACGCAATCATACCATTACCCTGCAGTTCCGTTACAACGGTGACAAGTCAAACTTCAACGTGGGCGTGAACTTTATGCCTCAGTATACCGGAATGGACAACTTCCAGTATATGGGTAAGGTCATAGGCGATACATCGAGAGTGGTATATAACTGGAGCCCCTCTATCAACTACCGATATCGCTGGACGCGCCAGAAGAGTATCCAGTTGACGCTGCGTACCAATACCAGCCAACCCTCAATGGAGGATATGATGGATATCACTGATGACAGCAATCCTCTCAATATTAGAAAAGGTAATCCGGGTCTGCTTCCAACTTTGAGGAATACTATGGAGGCAAACTATCAGAACTACATACAGGAGACACAGAAGACCATAAACCTGCGTATATCACTTGAGAACTCGCTCAGGAACATATCGCAGCGCACTGATTATGATCCGTCAACCGGTGTGTCAGTTACGCAGCCCCAGAATATGGACGGATTCTGGACCAACTGGAGCACATCCATGAATCTGTCATTCAACCAGACCATACCCAATAGCAAGTGGCGTTATTCAGCTACTGCCACAGCCCAGTTCCGTCATCAGGAGAGCTATATGAGTACCGGTAGGATAGGACAGTATAATCCGGGTTCAGGTACAGGAGGAGCAGCGGTGCTCAGTGCCACTGAGACCATAAGCGCGGGTGAGAACGGTTCTGTAACTTACCGTAATGACTGGTTTGAGGCAACGGTGAACGGACGTTTCAACTACAACCACTCTGAGAACAGCCAGCGCCAGAACGGTAACATGGATACCTATACGTTCAGCTACGGAGGCCGCGCCAACGCCCGTCTGCCTTGGCGTAACCTTAACCTGGGTACTGATATCACCATGCAGAGCCGCAGAGGCTATAGCGGCTCGTATAACCGCAATGACCTTATCTGGAACGCCAACGCATCCTTCAGTTTCCTCAAGGGTAATGCGGGTACTCTCCAGATCCAGTACTACGATATCCTGAATGATGAGAGCAACGTGAACCGTTCCGTATCAACAACGGGCCGTACCGATACCAAGAACAATAACATACACAGCTACATCATGGTTCACTTCATTCTCCGTGTGAACGTGTTCGGCAACCGTGCTGCACGTCAGGAGATGCGTAATCAGAACGCTATGATGATGGGTCGAGGCGGCGGTATGGGCGGCGGCATGCGCGGAGGCGGTGGCATGCCCGGCGGCCGTAGATAATCATTTGAAGAATGAGAAGTGGACGGAGCCGTACCGCTTCATGTCAGTAAAGTGCGGGTGATTTGAGAAGTTGTTCTTGCTGCCGTGCTCCAGCACAAAGATGCCGTCAGGAGCAAGCAGGTTTCCCTCAAAGATAAGATCAGGAATGTCTGTCAGGTTCTCCAACTGGTATGGAGGATCAGCAAATATAAAGTCAAACTGCGTGTTGCAGCCGGCTATGTATTTGAATACATCGCCCTTGACAGGGAGGCAACGGTCAGTCTGGACGGTATCCATGACCTTGCGAATGAAACTGTAGTGGGCAGGGTCTTTCTCAACGCTTACCACATGTGAGCAGCCACGTGATACCAGCTCTATGCTTATGCTGCCCGTTCCGGCAAACAGATCCAGCGCCGTAGCGTCTTCCAGATCAATGCGGTTGGCCAGTATGTTGAAAAGACTCTCTTTGGCAAAATCAGTGGTGGGACGTGCACTGAATGTTCTAGGCACGTCCCACCTTCTGTGTTTGTATATACCGCTTATTACGCGCAAGGTATTACTCCCAGTTACCTGAGTTGTTATCTACCTTCATGCCACGATAGCGGCCGCGGTCATCGCAATCCTCCAGCAGGTTGATGATCTCCTGCTTGTCAAGACCACCCAGGTAGTTCTCAAACAGGGTCTTGGCCTCAAATGTATGAGAGATAACGCCTGACTTTGAAGTGTCTGATGCAACAGACATCTCAAACTGCTTACCGTCACTGAACGGAACGTAGCGGAGTGAATCCGGATCAATTCTTCCTTTGTAGAGTGAATCATAAAGGCTTACCCATGCGGTCTCACGGCTGAAGAGGAACTCCTTTGTTCCATCAGGATTGATGGTGATGAAGCCCTCAGTAGCTGCTCTCTGCCACAGAGTATCAGCCTCATACTGCTTCTGGGCAGCCTTGCGGCCGGTAAGCTGTGAAGCATCAAGCTCAGCCTGGCGAGCCTTTGCATAAAGAGCCAGAACCTTGTTCTCTGTCCAGTTGTTTTCCAGCTGGTCATCGGTCAGATCACCTATCTTACGAACGATAGGAAGCTTGCCGTTCTTGATGAATGCGGCCAATGAATCAAAGTTGTCGCAATAACCGTCGTGCTGATAGTTGTACTCAGTCTGTGCGGCCTTGATGTCCATCAGTCTCTCTATGACGGCCTTATCACGGATATCCTTTTCTCTTTCAAATCTGATAGGATTCATGATGCTTCCGTAAACAATGTAGATAAGGGCTACAATGCAGAGTGCAAGAAGAATGTTGATGACTTTTTTCATATAGGATGTTTTTTATTTATTTTCGCATCGCAAAAATAGAACATTTATCCGTATTTATTCATAAAACAACATTTTTTTGCTTTTCAACATGAATATTACCCCGATATATGAGGATATTATGGCCGAATTCCGGTTTGAACCCACTCATGAGCAAGCCGTTGCCATGAGCCGTCTGGCCGGTTTCGTGAGCGATCCCGCGGGGCGCAGGGTATTCCTGTTGAAAGGATATGCGGGAACGGGTAAAACGGCCATCGTGGGCTCTCTGGTGCGCACTCTGGTCAAGCACCGCCGCAGGGTGGTGCTTATGGCTCCCACCGGGCGTGCTGCCAAAGTTTTTTCAAATACATCGGGTTTCCCGGCATGCACCATCCACAAAAAGATCTACCGCCAGAAGTCACTTGTGGATATGGGCAGCTTCCAACTGGACCGCAATATGCATGAGCACACCGTTTTCCTGGTCGATGAGGCCTCAATGATATCCAATGAGGGTCTCTCCGGCTCCATGTTCGGTACCGGGCGGTTGCTGGATGACCTTATAACCTACGTCTACTCCGGCGTTGACTGCCGCCTGCTCATGCTGGGCGATCAGGCACAGCTGCCTCCTGTGGGGGAGCATGAGAGCCCGGGGCTTTCAGCCGATGTGCTTGCGGGCTACGGACTGAGCGTATCAGAGTTCTGCCTGGAGAACGTGATGCGTCAGGAGCATGAATCAGGCATACTCTACAATGCCTCGTTGCTGCGTGATTTTACCGTTGACTCAAACGCCGTCACGGGGTTCCGTTTCAAGTTTGACGGATTCCAGGATGTTGTAAGGATATCTGGCAGTGATCTTATTGAGGCGCTCAGCAGCTGCTACAGCCGTGACGGTATAGACCAGACTATGGTGCTGTGTCGCTCCAATAAGCGTGCCATAGTCTATAACAACGGAATCCGCAACACCATTCTTGACCGTGAGGATGAGCTTAGCCGCGGTGACAGCGTGATGATTGTCAAGAACAATTACTATTGGACGGAACATCTTGTAGCCGATGAGGGGTATGACTCATATTCAGAGATTCCGTCATTCATAGCCAACGGTGACATAGCGGTCATTCGCCGCGTACGCCGCCAGCGTGAGCTGTACGGATTCCGGTTTGAGGATGCCGTGCTCTCGTTTCCTGATTATGATGACCTGGAGATGGATGTCACGCTCCTGCTTGATACCCTGCACAGTGAGGCTCCCTCACTTACCCGTGAGGAGAGTGACAAGCTCTTTAACAGCGTGATGGAGGATTACGCTGATGTACGTTCCAAAAGAAAGAAGATGGAGCTGCTGCGGGAGAACAGGCACTTCAACGCCCTGCAGATCAAATACGCCTACGCCGTAACCTGCCACAAGGCTCAGGGCGGCCAGTGGAAGAACATCTTCATAGATCAGGGCTACGTCACTCCTGAAATGCAGGATGAGGAGTACTACCGCTGGCTCTATACCGCGCTTACCCGCGCCACCCAAACTGTCTATCTGGTAAACTGGCCTGAATAAAAAAGCCCCGCTGTCAGCGAGGCTTTGTTATTACTTGATAGTGCTCAAAATTGCGTCAACTGCCTGATGAAGACCGTCGGGGTTTTTGCCTCCGGCAGTTGCGAAGTGGGGCTGACCGCCGCCACCGCCCTGGATGAGCTTGGCTGCCTCGCGAACCATCTGGCCGGCGTTGAAGCGTGAGGTCAGATCCTCGCTGACGCTTACGGTAAGCATGGGCTTGCCGGCTTCTTCACTGCCTATTACAACTATGGTTGAGGTGGGCAGTTCGGCGCGGATGCCGAATACCAGATCCTTGACCATTGCGGCCGATGCAGGCATAACATTGCTGATGACCTTGATGCCGTTTACGTCCTTGGCCTGGCTTATAAGCTTGCTCTTATACTGTGCTGTCTTCTCCTTGACAAACTCCTCAATCTGTTTCTTGAGAGCTGAGTTCTCCTCAAGTGCTTTCTTGGCGGCAACCTCAACTGAAGAACCGGGAAGTATAGCCTTGAGAGTTGTCATGGCATCCTGCAGAGAGTAAACCATCTCTTCGACAGCCTGACCGGTGATAGCCTCGATACGGCGGACGCCGGCTGCGATTGAACTCTCAGATATGATCTTGAACATACCTATGCGGCCGGTTGATGATGCGTGTACACCGCCGCAGAACTCAATTGAGTTACCGAACTGTACTACACGAACCTTATCACCGTATTTCTCACCGAACAGGGCTATCGCACCAAGTTTTTTGGCCTCCTCAATGGGCAGGTCACGATGCTCCTGCAGGGGCAGGTCCTCACGTATCTTCTCGTTGACCAGGCGCTCTACCTGACGCAGCTCCTCATCAGTCACCTTCTGGAAGTGTGAGAAGTCAAAGCGCAGGCCGTCAGGGCTTACAAGTGAGCCCTTCTGCTCAACGTGTGTACCCAGAACATCACGCAGAGCCTCATCAACCAGGTGGGTTGCTGTGTGGTTGGCCTCGCAGGCGTGACGCTTGTCGGTATCAACGCATGCCATCATGGGAGCCTCAGGGTGCTCGGGCAGTTTCTTTGTGATATGCACGGGCAGACCGTTTTCCTTCTTGGTGTCAATTATCTCAATAGTCTCAAATTCACTTACAATAACGCCGGTGTCACCTACCTGACCACCCATCTCGGCATAGAACGGAGTCTTGTCAAGAACAATCTGGTAGATTACGCCGCTCTTCTGCTTAACCTCGCGGTAACGCAGGATAGAGGTCTCATACTCGGTGAAGTCATAACCTACAAACTCAGTCTCACCCTCCTTAAGTACCACCCAGTCACCGTTCTCAACGGCGGCGGCGTTGCGGGCGCGGGCTTTCTGCTTACCCATCTCCTCATTGAACTCCTCAATGTTCACGGTCATGCCGTTCTCACGAAGGATAAGTTCGGTAAGGTCAAGCGGGAATCCGTAGGTATCGTAGAGTGTGAATGCGTTCACACCGCTTATCTCGGTGCTGCCGGCAGCCTTGGTATCGGCCATAACCTTGTCAAGCAGTTTGATACCGGTATCAAGTGTGCGCAGGAATGACTCCTCCTCCTCGATGATAACCTTCTCAATGAGTGTCTTCTGCTGGCCGAGTTCAGGATAGGCATCACCCATATTGTCAATCAGCACGGGCAGCAGCTTGTAAAGGAATGCCTCCTTCTGGCCCAGGAACGTGTAGGCGTAACGCACTGCACGGCGCAGGATACGGCGTATTACATAACCGGCTTTGGCGTTTGAGGGCAACTGGCCGTCTGTGATTGAGAAGGCGATGGTGCGGATATGGTCGGCCACAACGCGCATTGCTATGTCAACCTTCCCATCCTTGCCGTACTGCTTGCCGGTAAGTGCGCCTATCTCTTTGATGATGGGCTGGAATACGTCGGTGTCATAGTTGGACTGCTTGCCCTGCAGGGTGCGTACCAGACGCTCAAAACCCATACCGGTGTCAATAACCTTGGCGGGCAGGGGCTCCAGTGAGTGGTCAGCCTTGCGGTTGAACTGCATGAACACCAGGTTCCATATCTCAATTACCTGGGGATGATCCTTGTTTACCAGGTCGCGGCCGGGTACGGCGGCTTTCTCTGCATCGGAGCGTGAATCCATATGGATCTCGCTGCAGGGACCGCAGGGACCGGTATCACCCATCTCCCAGAAGTTGTCATGCTTGTTTCCGTTCAGGATATGATCCTTGGGCAGGAACTGCTCCCAGATGGCAGCGGCCTCGTTGTCGCGCTCCAGACCCTCCTCCTTGCTGCCTTCAAATACGGTAGCGTACAGGTTCTTGGGGTCCAGTTTGAGTACATCGACCAGATACTCCCATGCCCAGCTGATGGCCTCCTTCTTGAAGTAGTCACCGAATGACCAGTTGCCCAGCATCTCGAACATGGTGTGGTGGTAGGTATCGTGTCCTACCTCCTCCAGGTCGTTGTGCTTACCGCTTACGCGAAGGCACTTCTGTGAGTCTGCCACGCGGCGGCTTTTGGGGGCACGGTTACCCAGAATGATATCCTTGAACTGGTTCATTCCGGCGTTGGTGAACATAAGGGTGGGGTCATCCTTGACCACCATAGGGGCTGAAGGTACTATCAGGTGCCCTTTACTCTCAAAGAAACGCTTATAGGAATCACGTATTTCCTTTGCTGTCATCATATTTTTAAAGAATGTATTTACAATTTGAGGTTGCAAAGATAATGCAAATTCACTATTTTTGCGTGCAATGAGGAAAGTTTACTATCAGTATGATCCGCAACGCAGGGTTTACCGCAGGGTATATCCTACTTTCGGGCAGAGAATAGCTTCCTGGTTCTGGCGTCTGTTTTTAGCCGTAGTGCTGGGAGGTATCTTCTTTATCATATACTGGTTTGCGGTAAGCACTCCGCAGGTTGGTAACCTTATGGTTGAGAACAGCCGTCTGCAGACACAGTACCGCGTGCTTTCGCGCAAGGTTGATGACGCCCTCATGGTGCTGCATGATATTGAGGAGCGTGATGACAACCTATACCGTGTGTTGCTGGAGGCTGATCCCGTACCAGAGGTGGCTCGTCAGGCCGGTTATAACGGGACCAACCGTTACGCTGAACTGATGGACATGTCAAATGCTGAGTTGGTTATTAACACCTCTCAGAAGGTCGATATGCTTGAAAAGAAGCTCTACATGCAGACCCGTTCGTTTGATGAGATAGTGGAACTGTCACGTGAGCAGGAACTCAAGCTGGCCTGCATCCCGGCTATCCAGCCTGTCTCCAACAAGGACCTTAAGCGTACCGCCTCCGGTTACGGCTGGCGTAATGACCCCATCTATCACGTAGCTACTTTCCATCACGGAATGGACTTTGCGTGCGATACGGGTACTCCGGTCTATGCAACAGGTAACGGTAAGGTCATTCATGCCAAGTGGCAGTCAGGATTCGGTAATCTTGTGGAGATAGACCACGGGTACGGCTACAAGACCAGATATGCGCACTTGAGCAAGATACTTGTCAAAAACGGGCAGGAAGTTGTACGCGGTGAGGAGATAGGACTGGCCGGATCAACAGGCAAGAGCACAGGCCCCCACGTTCACTATGAGGTATGGATAGGTAATCATGACGTCAACCCCATCAACTACTACTTCATGGATCTGGATGCCAGCCAGTATGAGGAGATGGTCAGCCTGGCCGAGAATCACGGAAAATTATTTGACTGATAACAATATGCCGTTAAATCCAAACAAGGAACTCAAGAAGTATTACTCCATTAAGGAGGTATCAGAGATGCTTGACATCCCTGACAGCACGCTCCGTTACTGGGAGAAGGAGTTCAAGGAGATTTCACCCAAGAAGAATGCCAAGGGTATAAGGCATTATACCATTCAGGATATTGAGCAGATCAAGCTGGTGAACCATCTTGTAAAGGAGAAATCACTCACCATCAAGGGAGCCAAGACGCGTATCAAGGAGAATCCGCAGAAGACTGTCGATACCCATGAGGTGGTAGAGAAGCTCAAGGCTGTGCGTGCTGAGCTGGTTGCCATCCTGGATGAGCTGAACGCTACTCCTCCTTGCGGACAACCGTTGTGATGTTCTTGATTTTCTTCAGTTCTTTCTGAATCTTGTCCACGTCTTTAAGGCTGTGGACCATAATGTTTATAGTACCTTCAAAAACACCCTCGTTGGCCTCAATCACCAGCTTCTGGATGTTTACGTTCATCTTCTGGGATATTACTTCAGTAACCTTGCCCAGCGTACCTACTGAATCCAGACCTTTTAAATATATGTTTACAGGGAACAGGCTGTTCTCTATCTGCCATTTTACCGTAAGTATCTTGTTGCCGTTTCCGGCCTTAAGTTTGGTGGCCACCTCGCACTTGCGCTTGTGTATGGTAATGTGGCCGTTGTCATCAAGGAATCCCAGCACGGCATCACCGGGCACAGGTTTGCAGCAGCTGGCAAACGTGTAACGGTGCATATCCATATCATTGATTATAAGCGTCTGCTTAAGGTCATAGTTGGAGTTGGTCTGCTCTTCTTTATTCTTGTCCTTATCCTTTGATGATGATGAGAATGATGACCAGAACCTTTTGTACCAGCTGTCTGTCTCACCTTTCAGGATATTGCGTTCAGTATCACCCAATATGATCTTTTTCTGTCCCAGCGCAATCATCAGCTCATCACGGGTGCTCATGCCGTGCAGACGGCATATGCGCTCCATCTTCTCAGTATCAACCTCAAGCTCCTCATTCTCCAGGAATTCATGGAATATGGCCTCACCGAACTTCTGGTTGGTGCGCTCCTCCTTGCGCAGCAGCTGCTTTATTTTGCCGCGGGCCTTGGCCGTAGTGACAAAATCAAGCCATTCAGGATTTATTTTCTGGCTTTTTGAGGTAAGTATCTCCACTTGGTCACCACTCTTTAGCTCATAGTTTATGGCCTCAAGCTTGTGGTTTACCTTGGCACCTATGCAGTTGGTACCCATATAGGTGTGTATGGTAAAGGCAAAGTCAAGCACCGTACTGCCCTGGGGCATGGTACGCAGTTCACCCTTTGGGGTAAAGATGAATATCTCCGATGAGTACAGGTTAAGCTTGATGGTATCCAGAAAGTCCATAGAGTCCGGCTGCGGATCCTCCAGAATCTCCTTGATGGTCTCCAGCCAGTGGGTAAGTTCGCTCTCGTCCTCCTCATAACTGGAGCCTTCCTTGTATTTCCAGTGGGCGGCAATACCCTGTTCGGCGATATCATTCATGCGGCGGCTGCGTATCTGCACCTCAACCCACTGGCCTGAGTTGCTCATCAGGGTAACGTGCAGGGCTTGGTATCCGTTGGCCTTGGGGTGTGTAACCCAGTCACGCAGACGGTCCGGGTGTGACTTGTATATCTTGGTCAGTGCCAGGTATATGTCAAAGCACTCACTCTGCTCCTTTTCAGGCGATGACGGATCAAAGACTATTCTTACGGCCAGTATGTCATACACCTCATCAAATGTGAGGTTGTTCTTGTTCATCTTCTTCCAGATGGAGAAAGGTGATTTTATGCGGCCGAACATATTGTATGTTATGCCCAGTGAATCCAGTTTCTCAGCTATAGGTGCTGTAAAGTCATCGTAGATGTTGTTCAACTCCTCACGTGAGAATGAAAGCTTCTGCTGAATGTCCTTGTACTCAGCGGGGTGCTCATACTTGAAACTCAGGTCCTCCAGCTCTGATTTTATCTTGTTCAGTCCCAAACGGTATGCCAGTGGAGCGTATATGTAGAGTGTCTCACCCGCTATCTTGTACTGCTTGCGCGGTTGCATACTCTCCAGCGTACGCATGTTATGCAGGCGGTCAGCAATCTTTATCAGGATGACGCGGATATCATCATTCATGGTGAGCAGCAGCTTCTTGAAGTTCTCAGCCTGGGCTGATGCCTTGTCGCCGAATATGCCGCCCGCAATCTTGGTCAGTCCGTCAACAATCTGCGCTATCTTGGGACCGAACACGTTCTTTATGTCATCGGCGGTGTAGTCTGTGTCCTCAACAACATCATGCAGCAGAGCTGAGCATATTGATGTGGAGCCAAGCCCTATCTCTGAGCACACTATCTGTGCTACGGCAAGAGGGTGCATAATATAGGGCTCACCTGAGTGACGGCGTACGCCCTTGTGGGCCTGGCGCGCAAACTGGAAAGCCTTGGTTATTATCTCCACCTTCTTGCGATGCTTGGTCTGGAGATAAGAGTCAATAAGATGCTGGAAGGCCTCATCTATGAGTCTCTCTTCATCGGGCGAAAAAAGATTTTCCTCACTCATCTTGCTGTCCTTTTAACGGTTATATATTCTCAGAGTCTTGCCGGCCCTGATGTTGTCACTCTTAAGGTTGTTCCAGTTCTTAATGTTCCTGACCGTAGTATGATACTTTATGGCTATGCTGCCCAGCGTCTCACCTGATTTGATCTTATGGGTGATGTAGGTCACACGGTTGGTCATGTCATCATCTATGTAAGCCAGCTTGGCCTTGGGGAAGAACTGATCCTTCTGATACTCATAGAGTGAGTCACCGGCCTCCACAAGCGGGCGTATGTACTGCTGCGGGAGCGTGAGCACGCAGGTGCGGTAAGCGCCGGGTATAACCTCAGTGAGATACTGCGGGTTGAGCGCGTTGAACTCTTCCTTGCTTATGCCGCTGTAGTGTATGAGCTGCCCTATGTGCAGGTTACGCTCTATGTGCAGCGTGTCTGTCTGCGGCGGGCGTGCTGACTCCATGGGGCATATGCCGTGCTCCCTGTAGTAGTTCATAGCGTAGTTCACGGCTATGAAGGCAGGCAGATAACCGCGTGTCTCACGCGGCAGATAGGGGTAGATATCCCAGAAATCACGCTTGCCGCCTGAACGGGTGATAGCCTTTGTTATGTTGCCGGGACCGCAGTTGTAGGCCGATATGGCCAATGACCAGTCACCGAACATGTCATACAGGTCACGCAGGTGGTGTGCGGCGGCATCGGACTCCTTGATTATGTCATAGCGGTCATCAACCAGGCTGTTCACGTAGAGCCCGTATTTGCGTCCGGTGCTGTAAATGAACTGCCATAGTCCGGCGGCACCGGCACGGGAGTATGCCTTGGGCTTGAGGGCTGACTCAACTATGGGCAGATATTTAAGCTCAACGGGAACATTGTACTTGAGCAGGGCCTCAACAAAAATATCCTCATACATGGGGAGTATTCCCAATGCAAAGGATATCACTTTACGGTTACGGCCCACATATGCGTCTATTGAGTTGCGTGTCACATAGTTGTAAGGCATCTCCACGATGGTGGGCAGGGCGCTCAGACGCTGGGCATATATGGTGTCGCTGAATTTGGGGTTCACAGAACCCTCAAGACAGTCATCGTCAAGAGTCATGTAATGTATTGAGGCCCATAAGTTCATGAGGCTGTCCACGTCATAGCTCATGCTCTCCGGAAACTCCACGGTGAGTGAATCCAGACAGACGGCGGTGCTGTCCATAAAGACATCAGTGCTGTCCGGCAGTATATCCTGCGCTACGGCCTGGTGGGCTGATGTCAGTGAGAATGCAAATGCTGCAATATATGTCAATCTGCTTATGTTCATCAGAAATTAAAGGCTAAGGAGAATCCGGCCGTGGGAGCTCCGCGGTGGTCCATCATTATGCGCGGCTCAATATTGAAACTCAGGTCAGGCGAGATGTCAAAATGTGACAGTTCAGCATCCACATAAGCGTCAATGGCGGCTATCACATACATACCAGCAAACGCAAATATACTCAGGTCGCGATAACGGCGGTACTTGTTCTTGCGCTGCTTGAACACATCCTTGAGCCACTCCTCCATGCTTGTGTCAATCTCATAGTGCGGGGGCAGAAAGTCCTCATAGCTCTTGGTGTCGGGGTCATCATCCATGATATCCACATATGCATTCTGGTAATCCTTGTAGGTGGACTGGTTCCAGGTCAGCGCATAGATGCACCCCACATATCCTCCATAGACTATGGGCAGTTTCCAGTACTTGCGGTTGTATATCTGTCCTCCGCCCGGCACCAGCAGTGAGAACCATACGGCCAGCCTGGGCTCAGGTATCCACTCAGAGGCGTTCAGGGTAATCCGTTCCAACTCCTGCTGCTCCTTTTCTTTCCAGGTTATGCGCTTGTGTCCGTCATCCTGCTCTGCAGTTTCTCTGATAAGGTCAGAGTCCTGCTGCTCCTCAAAGTGCAGATTCCTTACAAACTCCATCTCGCGCTGCCATGTGGCAGTATCATTGAGTGAGCGGTATATGCTGTCTATGCGGGCACTCCTGAGTGAATCATCATTGAACTCTATGCCGCCTGCTATCTGTGACCGGACCGGGAGGGCGGTCATCACTGCCATGAGGCAGAGCAGTGCGGTTTTTATGATTCCGGAGCGGATGGTCATTTCTTAAGGCGGTCAAACAGTTGCATTAAACGTGCCAGGTCATCCTCATTCTTGAATGAGATGCTTATGTTGCCTGCGCCCTTGGCGTTAGTCTTGAGCTTTACGGGGGCGTTCAGGAACTTGGAGAGCTGGCGGCTCAAAGGAGCCAGAGCATCATCGGTAACAGCCTTCTTTGCCTTGGGACGGCCCTCATTCATCTGGCGGGCCTTCTCTTCAACCATTCGTACGGAATAGCCGTACTTGGTCAGCTCATGGAACAGCTGCAGCTGCTTCATGGGATCGTCAATGGCCAGCAGAGCGCGGGCGTGACCCATGTCTATCTGCTTGTTCTTGAGCGCCACCTGGATCTCAGCCGGCAGCTTGAGCAGACGTATGTAGTTGGCTATGGTGGCGCGTTTCTTACCTATACGTGATGAGAGCTGCTCCTGGGTCATGTTATAGACCTCAAGCAGGTTCTGGCATGCAAGCGCAACTTCCATTGAGTTCAGGTCCTCACGCTGTATGTTTTCAATCAGGGCCATCGCCATCACGTTCTCGTCATCGGCGGTACGTATGTAAGCAGGTATGGTCTTGAGGCCTGCTATCACGGCAGCACGGAATCGGCGCTCACCGGCTATGATCTGGTAATCGCCTTCTGCCATCTTACGTAGCGTAATGGGCTGAATGATACCTATCTCGCGTAGTGACTCGGCAAGTTCCTGAAGGCTCTCCTCATCAAAGTCACGGCGGGGCTGGTCCGGGTTGGGGTGTATCTGTTCCAGAGGCACCTCATTGATGGATGAGGAGCCCTGTGTCTTTACAAAATCAGTTGATATAAGAGCATCAAGGCCGCGGCCCAGTGCTGATTTTTTAGGGGGTGTCATCTCTTTTTCAGTTTTTGTTCAGTATTTCCTGGGCAAGGGCCAGATAGTTCTTGGCACCCTTGGAGTCTGCGTCATAGAGTATTGCGGGCAGGCCGTAGCTGGGAGCCTCGCTCAGCTTGACGTTACGGGCTATGATAGTCTCAAACACCAGCTCCTGGAAATGCTTCTTTATCTCATCATATATCTGGTTGCTCAGACGCAGACGTGAGTCATACATGGTGAGCAGGAATCCCTCAATGTCAAGTGCGGGATTCAGTTTGGTCTTGATAATGCGTATGGTGTTGAGCAACTTGCTAATACCCTCCAGGGCAAAATACTCACACTGCACGGGGATTATGATTGAGTCAGCTGCGGTGAGTGAGTTGACCGTTATCAGTCCCAGTGAAGGAGAGCAGTCTATCAGGATATAGTCATAGTCATTCCTTATGCCTGAGAGCATCTTCTTCATCACAGTCTCGCGGCTTTCCATGTTCATGAGCTCCAGCTCGGCACCCACCAGGTCAATGTGTGACGGCATCACATAGAGTCCGTCAATGCAGCCCTTTATGATGGCATCCTTGGGATTGTTGCCGTTCACCAGGCACTCATAGACAGTGCAGCTCAGTGACTGGATGTCAATACCCAGGCCAGATGAGGCGTTTGCCTGCGGGTCAGCATCCACTACAAGAACCTTTTTTTCAAGCGTGGCAAGTGATGCGGCCAGGTTTATGGTGGTCGTAGTTTTACCTACGCCGCCCTTCTGATTGGCCAATGCTATGATTTTTCCCATGCGTTTTCAGTTTTAGGGTGTGAAGTTACTGCAAAAAATCGGGATTTCTGAAAATTATAGTAATTTTGACACCGCCAAAACAACAGATATGAAATACTACTTGGTTGCGGGTGAGGCATCAGGTGATCTGCATGCCTCTAATCTCATGAAATCAATAGCCCGGAGGGATGCCTCTGCGCAGTTCCGTTGTTTTGGAGGTGACATGATGCAGGCCGCCGGCGGCAAGCTTGTAAAACACTATCGCGAGCTGGCATACATGGGGTTCTGGCCCGTAATCACCCATCTGGGCTCCATACTGGGCGGAGCAAGACTCTGTTTCAATGATATCGGTGAGTGGAAACCTGATGCAGTAATCCTTGTGGACTATCCGGGTTTCAATCTCTCCATTGCAAAAAAAGTACACAAACTGGGTATTCCGGTATATTACTACATTTCACCCAAGATATGGGCCTGGAAGAGTTGGCGCATAAAGAACATACGCCGTGATGTCGATGAGCTCTTCTCTATCCTTCCGTTTGAGGTGGAGTATTTCCGCCACAGGCGTTATAACATACGCTACGTAGGTAATCCCACTGTTGATGAGGTAACCGCCTATAAGGCTGACAGCAAGCGCAAGCCCGCTCTGACTGATGACGGCCGCCGCGTCATTGCACTGCTTGCCGGTAGCCGCCGCCAGGAGATAAGGCGCAACCTTCCCGTAATGCTTGAGTCGATAAAAAATATTGACTGCATACGTCCTGTCCTGGCATGTGCGCCGGGCATTGACAAGGAGTTCTATGACAGTATCCCGGGTGCTGCCGGTATTGAGAAGGTGTACGGTAACACCTTCGGGTTGCTTGAATGTGCCTACGCCGCTCTGGTTACATCGGGTACAGCCACCCTTGAGACGGCGCTGTTTGATGTGCCGCAGGTGGTGTGCTACAGACTGCCTATGGCTTGGGCCGCCCGTCTGCTTGTAAGGATACGTTTTGTATCACTGGTAAATCTGGTATCAGACTCAGAGGTGGTTCCTGAACTGCTGGGTGCCGATATGAATGCCCGGAACGTTTACGGGCATCTTATGCCTCTTATGGCCGATACTGCGGAACGTCGCATGCAGTTGGAGGGTTACGCCCGCATGAAAACACTGCTTGGCCCGGCCGGAGCACCTGACCGCGCGGCAGAACAGATTATAGATCTCTTAAAAGTAAAAGCCAATCAGGCTTAAGTAGATTACCGTAGCGGGTATAGCCAGCAGGGCGCTGTCAAAACGGTCCAGCATGCCGCCGTGTCCCGGCAGTATCTTACCTGAATCCTTTATTCCCATCTCACGTTTCATGAGTGACTCAATGAGGTCGCCCCAGGTGCCGAATAGGACTACTACGAGTGCCATTCCTATCCAAACCCATACCGGCATAAAGCTGTACCAGTCAGGCAGGAACCTGTGCAGCAGGAATGCTGCCACCATAGTGAGTACGGCACCGCCTATGGAGCCCTCCCAGGTCTTCTTGGGTGATATGCGCTCAAACAGCTTATGCCTGCCGATGGTGCATCCGGTACAGTATGCACCTACGTCATTGCACCACAGGAACACAAACAGCGTGAGCGGAATAACCGGGCTGTATCCTGTGCCGGGACCCTTGGCGTCAAAGGCCAGCAGTGATGTCAGTGCATACGGCAGGGCTATGTATATAACCGGGAACAGGGTATTCACCCAGTCATTTATGGGGCTGGGCTTCTTGAAATAGAGCTCACGTACCATTATCACAATCAGGGTGCATACAAACGGCAGGAACAGTACGGCACTGCCTTGCATTACTGACAGGCCCACTATTGCAGCATAGAATGTGAATGCTGCCACAGTGGCCCACAGGCGGCTTACATTAGCCTGCTTGTATTTGTTGGCCAGCCCTGTATATTCTATTGTGGTCAGTATGGTGCATACCGCAAAAAGCCCTATAAACCAAGGGGCTCCTTTCAGTATGCAGAACAGCATGATGAATGAAAACACCACTGCCGTTACAGTTCTAATCAAGAAGTTCATACCTAAGATATTTTAGGGTTCAACTTTGTCCTTGTTCTCAACCACTGGTGCGGCGTCAGATGCTTTCTCTTCCTCCAGTATCTCATCACTGCGTGATGCCCACGGACGTTTGCCGAATATCTTCTCCACATCCTCAGCCATTATGACCTCACGCTCTATGAGCAGCTGTGCCAGTTGGTGGTGTCCCTCCTGGTGCTCCAGCAGCAGCTTCTTGCCGCGCTCGTACTGCTGTGCTATGAGGGCCTTCACCTCCTCGTCAATAAGCTGTGCGGTATTGTCGCTGTAGGGCTTCTGGAAAGCGTATTCGTCAGTGCTGCTGTAGTAGCACAGGTTGGGCAGCTTGTCGCTCATGCCGGCGTATGCTATCATGCCGTAAGCCTGCTTGGTCACACGCTCCAGGTCATTCATGGCGCCGGTTGAAATATGTCCGGTAAAGAGCTCCTCAGCCGCACGTCCGCCCAGTGTGGCGCACATCTCATCCAGCATCTGCTCCTTGGTGGTTATCTGGCGCTCCTCAGGCAGATACCAGGCGGCGCCAAGAGCACGTCCGCGCGGTACTATGGTAACCTTAATAAGCGGGTTGGCATACTCCAGGAACCATGACAGTGTGGCGTGACCGGCCTCATGCAGCGCAATGGTACGCTTCTCTTCAGCCGTAAGCACCTTGGTCTTCTTTTCCAGACCTCCCACAATACGGTCAACGGCTGCCAGGAAATCATCCTTCTCAACCTTCTTCTTGTTGTGGCGGGCTGCTATCAGGGCGGCCTCATTACATACGTTTGCTATGTCGGCACCTGAGAATCCGGGGGTCTGGCGGGCCAGCAGGTCTATGTCAACATCCTTGCTCAGCCTTATGTTCTTAAGGTGAACGCCGAATACCTCCTTGCGCTCGTTCAGGTCAGGCAGGTCCAGATGGATCTGGCGGTCAAAACGTCCGGCACGCAGCAGGGCCTTGTCCAGAATATCCACGCGGTTGGTGGCTGCCAGTATTATCACACCGCTGTTGGTGCCGAATCCGTCCATCTCAGTGAGCAGCTGGTGCAGGGTGTTCTCACGCTCGTCATTGCCGCCCATAGCAGGGTTCTTGCCGCGGGCGCGGCCCACAGCGTCAATCTCATCAATGAATATTATGCAGGGGGCTTTCTCCTTGGCCTGGCGGAACAGGTCACGTACTCTTGATGCGCCCACGCCTACAAACATCTCCACAAAGTCAGAGCCTGACAGTGAGAAGAAAGGAACATCAGCCTCACCTGCCACAGCCTTGGCCAGCAGGGTCTTACCTGTACCCGGAGGGCCTACCAGCAGCGCACCCTTGGGTATCTTGCCGCCCAGGTCAGTATATTTGCGGGGGTTCTTGAGGAACTCCACAATCTCCTCAACCTCAGTCTTGGCCTCAGCCTGTCCGGCCACATCCTTAAAGGTGACGCGGTCAGCCTGTCCCTTCTCATACATCTTGGCCTTGGATTTACCTACATTGAACACTCCGCCGCCACCAGCGGCACCGCCGCCTATGCGTCTGGTCAAAATTATCCAGAGTCCTATTATGAGTATGAACGGGAATATGTTTATGAGTATCTCAGTCAGGGTGTGTGATTTCTTGCGGTACTCCACCTGGCCGGTAAATTTGCCCTGGGCCTCGGCGTTGTCTATATATTCCTGCAGGTTGTCCATTGAGCCTACTCCTACGGTGAGCATGGGCTTTACCATAGGCTGCTGCTGCAGGGCGCGGTCACCGAATACGTACCTGGCAGAGTCAGGTTTTATGAACATGTCAACGGTGTTCATGTTGGAGTAGATAACAAGCTCGCTTACGTAGCCCTTGTCCATATACTCCTTGAACTGGGTATATGTGGCTTCACCGTTCAAGGCGGTTTTGTCATCCTTGAGCAGTATCCAACCCAATCCAATAAACAATATTATGTAGAACCATGAAAGGCTCTTTAATCCGCCTTTAGGTTTTTTGTCTTTATTGTCTGCCATAATTGATAATGTCAGTAAGGTTTATGTCAACGTGTCAGCCCACATCGGGGATATCCTCCAGAACCGCATCGGCCCACAGATGCTCCAGGTCATAGAACTTGCGCAACTCAGGTATGAAAATGTGCACCATCACGTCACCATAATCCATAGCTATCCAGTGGGCATAGCGTGCGCCCTCCACAAAGTCAGGCTTGCGGCTCTCCTTTACGCGTACGGTCTCACGTATTGAGTCCTCTATGGCTAATGTCTGGTTTGGTGTGCCTCCCTCACAGATTACAAAATAACGGCATACGGTATCCTCTATGCCGGTAAGGTCAGCTACGGTTATGCTTGCACCCTTGCGCTCTTGAATTCCTTCAATGATGCTGTCTATTATACTCTCCCTCTTTTTCTTTTTTGCCATTATAAGTTTTGATGGGTTTTCTCTGATTTCACAAAAGTAATCAAAAAGTTGAACGCCCCATATTTTGAGTGGGCATTTCTTTTTTTCAAAAGTAAATGGGCAAAAATTATGCCAAAAAGTTTGCGTTACATAAAAAAGCAGTATCTTTGCACCGCTTTTGAGCAATGTACTGGGCTATGGTGTAATGGTAACACTGCAGATTCTGGTCCTGCCTTTCCTGGTTCGAGTCCGGGTAGCCCAGCAAAAGGAGACGCATCGCGTCTCTTTTTTTGTGTGGTATCATGAACAATCGTTACCTTTGCCGTGAAATAAAAAAAGGAAACTGTTTTGTCTGCAGCGATAGATAAATTGACCATCGTTTTTGGTGTTCTGGCCCGGGATTGTAAAGCCAGTTTACTGCGCAATATGGCCCGTGTGGAAGAGATAGGCCGGGCATTCCGGGATTATCATGTGGTGGTTTATGAGAATGACAGCAAGGATGGCACTACTGAGGTTCTTAAGGAGTGGGCTGCCCAAAATGACCATGTGGTAGCAATCTGTGAGACGACCAATAAGACAACTATCCCTAAAAAAAACGGGAGGACGCCGTATCCGCTCAAGAGCGTGTATCGTATTGAGAAAATGGTCCGTTTCAGGAACAGGGTATTGGATGAGGTGCGCAGCCGTTTTGAACCGGATCTGTTTTGCTTTATAGACATTGATGTTGAAAGTTTTCAGGCTGCGGGTGTGATTGATGCCATTAGTCAGGCACCTCAAGACTGGGGCGCTCTGTTTGCCAGTGGCCATTACCTTTTCCGTAAAGCGGATGGAACAGACAAAGTTCCGCTTTTCCAGTATGACTCATACGCTTTTGTTCCTGAAGGGGTGGATCCGATGAAACTGGGTAAGTGGGTCGTAGCGCATAATTACAATGATGTGATATCATGGTATTCAGACAGATTGATTGAAGAGTGTGATTATGTGCCGTGCCGCTCTGCATTTAACGGAATAGGGGTTTATCGCTGGGAGGCAATCCGGGATTTGAATTTTGGAATTATGCAGACACCTGAACTTAAAAGTTTGTCTGCGTGTTTCTGTGAGCATGTACCCTTCAATGGAGAAATCATCCGGAAGGGTTATAGGCTATATGCTACAAAAAAGATAGAGGTAACGTATTATCACAAGCGTCTAACCCTTATCAGACGCTTTAACCATTGGAAAAAGATAATAAAGGTCCGTGCGCTTATAGCATTGGGTAAACACCCGTATGATTGGGTAATCCTATGATTTAAGCTTTGAGTAGTAGAAATCAATAAGTTTCTGTGCGGCTGAGAAAGAGGTCTGTTCTCCACCCAGTACATGCTGCTCAGCCTGAGCCAGCCTGGCGGCTATCTCAGGGTTGTTGTAGAAGCCGTTCTTGAGTGACTCATTTATGCTTTCATACATCCAGTACTTGGCCTGCTCGTTGCGGCGGTACTGGAAGTAGCCGTTTTTCTTTACAAAATCAATGTAACTCCACACCATATCCCATACCTCCTTTATGCGGTACTCATAGAATCCGGAGTAGGTGAGCACCTGGGGTGTCCAGCCGCTCTCCGATGGCGGGAACAGATGGAGCGCGTTGCGGAATGAACCGGCGGCCTGCTCGGCTTTGGTGATGTTGTCACCGTCTGCCTTGTTTATGATTATGCCGTCAGCCATCTCCATGATACCACGCTTGATGCCCTGAAGTTCATCGCCTGTGCCGGCCAGCTGTATGAGCAGGAAAAAGTCAACCATTGAGTGGACTGCGGTCTCACTCTGGCCTACGCCTACGGTCTCCACAAATATCTTGTCAAAACCGGCGGCCTCACACAGCACAATGGTCTCACGGGTCTTGCGGGCCACGCCGCCCAGTGAGCCTGCTGCCGGGCTGGGGCGTATGAATGCCTTGGGGTGCACGGCCAGGCGCTCCATGCGGGTCTTGTCACCCAGTATGCTGCCTTTGGTGCGCTCTGAGCTGGGGTCAATGGCCAACACGGCCAGCTTACCGCCATCCTTGAGCACATGCAGTCCAAATGCATCAATGCTGGTGCTCTTGCCTGCGCCGGGAACACCGCTTATGCCGATGCGGACTGAGTTGCCGGAGAAGGAAAGGCATTTTTCAATAACCTCCTGTGCTATGGCCTGATGCTCAGGCTTGAGGCTCTCCACCAGCGTGACTGCCTGGCTCAGGACGGTTACGTTACCCTTTACTATTCCATCCACGTAGTCCTGTACGGACAGAGTGGGGCGGCTCTTGCGGCGGCCCTGCAGATAGGGATTGATGGAGCCGGGGCTTACTACCCCGCTGTTCACGGTCAGTCCTTTATACTCTTCACTGTTCTCAGGATGTTCCATACTTACAGTTCTATTTTTTGGTGTGCAGGGTCATTGTGATGTATGAGCTTGAGCACTATCCATGCAATGAGTCCGCAGAGCAGATATATCATAGTCTGGCAGAAATGCAGCACAAACGCCAGGGGCTGGGCATCGGCCTCAGGAGCGCCGTATATGCCAAGCATTTTTACTATGGCGTAATGCCACGGGCCTGCTCCGTTGGGGGTGGGTACCAGCACGGCTACGCTGCTGGCGGCAAAGCAGGCCAGGCCTGCCATAGGTCCTACGGCAGCGGTTGAGGGCAGGCAGTAGAAAGCCAGATAAAGCTCCAGGTAGTAGCATATCCAGATGCTTACTGAGTATATCAGGAACAGCGGTAGGCGCCTGATTTTCTTGAGAGAGAGAAATCCCTCCCAGAAACCTCGTATAAAGCCTTTTACCTTATCCCACAGGCGGAACTTTACACAAGCCCACCAGCACAGGGCAATTACAATGATTATACCTATGGTCCAGTACCAGAACTTGGGGTTCTGGAGCAGCGGAACACTCTCTGTTGCAGCAGTTACATCAGCATCAGTGGGTGTAAGCAGCAGCTTGAACTGCCCCAGCTGGGTTAGTATGCCGGTCACCACTATGAGGCCTAACAGCACCGCGTCAACCACGCGCTCAGCCACCAGTGTGCCCAGACCCTTGCTGAAAGGCACGCGGGCGTTACGCTCCAGTATGGCGCATCGGCTTACCTCACCCACGCGGGGTATGATTATGTTGGCGGCATAGCCAGTAAAGACGGTGAGCACGGTATCCCGTTTGGGCACGTCATAGCCTATGGGCTCCAGCAGAAGGTTCCAGCGCAGGCCGCGGAACAGGGGCCCGAAAGCGCTGAACGCCAGGGCTGCAGCCAGCCAGCGCCAGTCAATGCGCCTCATGTCAGCCCAGAACTGGCTGAAGTCATAGTCCCTGTAAGTAAAAAAGAGTATCACTGCTCCTATGAGCAGCGGTATGAGTATTTTAAGTGTTGTTGATGTAATCTTTTTCATTATCAGTGGTTCATCTTTTAGATGAATTGCCTACCTTTGCAGCACGAATGCGGGCGGGAGGTCAGCATTCAATCGGCAAATATACTGAATTTTTGCCATTCGATAACCCAAAAGACTCTATATGGACGACGTTGATGCGGACAGTAAGACCGAAAAAGGCATTAGGCCAACACTTCCTGAGGGATATGGGTATCGCTCAGGCGATAGCCGGCACTGTTGATGTACGCGCCGACCTTCCGATTCTTGAAATAGGACCCGGCACAGGGGTTCTTACACAATTCCTTAAAGAGAAAAACCGTGAGCTTAAGGTGATAGAGATAGACACCGAGTCTGTTGTCTATCTGCATGAGAACTTCCCAGGGCTGAACGTCATGGAAGGTGATTTCCTGCAGCTTGACCTGAATGAACTTTTTGAGGGCCGTCAGTTTGTGCTTACGGGCAACTATCCGTATAACATATCCAGCCAGATTTTCTTCAAGATGCTGGATTATAAGGAGCTCATACCATGCTGCACAGGCATGCTGCAGCGCGAGGTGGCACAGCGCATATGCTCCGGTCCGGGCAATAAGGACTACGGCATACTGAGCGTGTTCATCCAGGCCTGGTATGATACCGAATATCTGTTTACCGTTAATGAAAACGTTTTTGACCCTCCTCCAAAGGTTAAGAGCGGCGTGATACGTCTTACCCGTAATGACCGCCGTTCACTGGAGTGCAACGAGGCGCTGTTCCGCAAGATAGTGAAAGCTACGTTCGGAATGCGCCGCAAGATGTTGCGCAACTCCTTAAGACAGGTCTATGAGAAAGACTCGCCTCTACCGGCGGACTGCCCTTATCTGGACAAGCGCCCGGAACAGTTGTCAGTTGAAGACTTCATAAGACTGACACTTATGGTAGAAGGCAAGGCCTGAATGCCGTAGAGAACAGAAAAACATATCATTTACCTGGCTCCTTTCAGAGAGTGAGCCGCATTATTCAGAGAATTATGGAGAAGGAATTTCTGGATAACATTCTTGAAGTGATAGAGAAGCAGGATGCCGCCCAGCTCAAGGCCATCCTGGATGAGATGCACCCCGCCGATATAGCCGAGCTGTGTGATGAACTGGACGTGGAGGATGCCCGCCTGGTATATCGCCAGCTGGACAATGAGACCGCTGCCGATGTGCTGGTTGAGATGGATGAGGACAACCGTAAGCGTTTGCTTGATGAACTGCCCTCAGAACTTATTGCCAGCAAGTTCATCGACAACATGGATACTGATGATGCCGTTGATATCATTCAGGATCTGGATGAGGACAAGCAGGAGGAGGTGCTTGCCCATATAGGCGATATAGAACAGGCCAGCGATATCGTTGACCTGATGCAATATGATGAGGACACCGCCGGTGGTCTGATGGGCACTGAGATGGTGGTTGTAAATGAGAACATGTCCATGCCTGAGTGCCTGCAGGAGATGCGCAAGCAGGCTGAAGACCTGGATGATATATATAATGTATATGTGGTCGATGATGACGGCCGCCTCAAAGGCGTGTTCCCGCTCAAGAAGATGATAACCAATCCATCGGTTTCAAAAGTGAAATACGTGATGGATGAAGACGTGATAAGCACCAAGGTTGACACTCCCATTGATGATGTGGTGCAGATGATTGAAAAGTATAACCTGGTATCAGTGCCCGTGGTGGACAGCATAGGTCGCCTGCAGGGTCAGATTACGGTTGATGACGTTATTGATGAGTTGCGTGAACAACAGGAGCATGACTACCAGATGGCATCAGGTCTTACCGGTGATGTTGAGACTGCCGACAGCGTGTTCCGCCAGATGTGGTCACGTATTCCCTGGCTGCTCATAGGTATTCTGGGAGGTATCCTCAACTCCAAGCTTTTGGAGCACTTTGAGACCGCATTCGCTGCCGCCACTTCACTGCTCTTCTTTATTCCTCTTATTGGCGGTACCGGCGGTAACGTGGGTACCCAGTCATCAGCCCTTGTGGTACAGGGCCTGGCCAACGGCTCACTCAACACCTCAAACATTTGGAAGCAGGTATTCAAGGAGAGCGCCGTAGCTCTGCTGAACGCCATAGTGCTCTCCATGCTGGTGCTTGCCTACAACGCGTTCGCTTTCGGATGGTCAGATCCCGTGACATATGCCGTTCCGGGCAGTATGTTCGCGCTTGTGCTCATAGGTACGCTGTGGGGCACTCTGCTCCCCTTGCTCTTTGAGAAGATCCACATTGACCCCGCCATTGCCACCGGCCCCTTTGTCCAGATCACGAATGACCTGCTGGGCATGGGTATTTATATGGCGGTTATCACCATTATCATTTAAAAAAGCTTTAGGGCTCTATAGCCTTTTTTTAAACAAATCTCTGCGAAAAGTAGGATTTTTGCAGGGATTTGCTTTTATTTGCATCTTTTGGTAGTAAAACTCAAACAATTAGTGATTATGAGTGAAGAAATTAAGACAGAGAATACCTTAGAGCCTATTAAAGAGGAAGTGCAGGCAGAAGTGGATAAGGCGCAGACTGAGGCTGCTCCTGTTGAACCTGTTAAGGAGAAGGAGGAAGTTGAGATTCCTGCTGAACCTGTTCAAGAAGAAGAGAAAGAGGCTATTGCCCCGGTAAATTCACGTGAAGAAATCATAGCACGCTTGCAGGAGATGGTGAGTGATATTTCACTTGCCAAGCGTCCCGAATTGGAGTCATTGAAACAGGCTTTCTATAAGTTGCAGCGTGCAGCCCAGGAGGAGCAGATTGCCGCATTTGTGGCAGGCGGAGGCACAGCCGAGGAGTTCAAGCCTGAGGCAGACCCCGTTGAGGAGCAGTTCCGCAAGCTCATGAACATAATCAAGGAGAAAAAAGCCGCAGCCCAGGAGGCTCTTGAGATTGTGCGCAAGGAGAACTACAAGAAGAAACTGGAACTCCTGGACCGTTTCAAGGCTCTCATAGAGAAAGCCAATACTGAGGGTGCATCATATAATGAATTCAAGGCCATTCTGCAGGAGTGGAAAGAGATAAAGGAGGTTCCGGCCGATAAGGCCAATGAGCTGTGGAAAGCATACCAGCAGTATGCTGAGCAGTTCTATGATATTCAGAAACTTAACAATGAGTTCCGCGAGTATGACTTCAAGAAGAACATGGAGGCCAAGATAGCTATCTGTGAGGAGGCTGAGAAACTGGCTGAGGAACCTGATATTGTGACAGCCTTCCGCAAGCTCCAGAAACTGCATCAGGACTATCGTGAGACAGGTCCTGTATCAAAGGAGTCAAGAGAGGAGATATGGACCAGGTTCAAGACTGCATCGACTGTAATAAACAAGCGTCATCAGCAGCATTTTGAGGAGCTCAAGGAGAAGGAGAAAGAGAACCTTGACCAGAAGACCGTGATATGTGAACTGCTTGAGGGTATTGAGTTTGACAAGCTCACCAATTTCCAGAGCTGGAATGACAAGACCCAGGAGGTGCTGGCTCTCCAGAAGAAGTGGAAGGATATAGGCTTTGCACCCGCCAAGCAGAACCAGAAGATTTTTGAGCGTTTCCGCGCTGCTTGTGATGCGTTTTTCAGCCGCAAGGGTGAGTTTTTCAAGCAGGCCAAGACTGATATGACCGCTAATCTTGAGAAAAAGACCGCTCTCTGTGAGCAGGCTGAGGCTCTCAAGGAGAGCACTGACTGGAAAGCTACCGGCGATAAGATGGCTGAGCTGCAGAAACAGTGGCGTGAGATAGGTCCCGTCCAGAAGAAATACACCAACTCCATATGGAAACGTTTTATCGGCGCCTGTGATTATTTCTATGAGCAGCGTGACAAGAATACCTCATCCAAGAAGCATGAGGAGAATGCCAATCTGGCTGCCAAGAAGGAGATTCTGGGCAAGCTCAAGGCATTTGATCCAGAGAATCTTACGGATGATGATATCCAGACTATACAGCAGCTGGTTGATGAGTGGAACGGCATAGGATTCGTTCCGTTCAAGGTCAAGGACAAGATTGCTGCTGAGTTTAAGGCTTTGATGGAGCCGTTCTCAGGCGTAGTACGTTCCGGACACGGCCGCCAGTCACAGCGCGGAGGTTCCGCCCGTGATGCAGGCTCACCGCGCGAGCGCCTGCAGCGTCAGTATGAGCAGAAAAAGAGCGAGATCCAGACCTATGAGAACAATCTGGGCTTCATGAATGCATCCAGCAAGAACGGCAACGGCTTTGTTGATGCTATCAAGAGCAAGATTGAAACCCTCAAGAAAGAGGCCGATGACCTGCTCGCCCAGATCAAGGCACTGGATTCTGCAGAAGAGTAACGAAAAAAGTTCAATTGGACAGACCCAATTTTACTTCTTTTTGTTGTAAGGGCAGGACAAATCCTACGGACACACGGGACGGATAGAGTAACCGTTTCTGCGGTCGAAGTTGTTTTTATTCACATATTTGTAGCCTGGAGAGGAAGAAAAGTAGATGTGCCACGCTTTGCACGGGTTTTCCGTGTCAAGCGAACTGGACCAGTAGAGGCCATCGGAGCCAACAAAGCTGAAGGCCGTACCGTCACGGTAACCGGCTGCCGGAAGGAAAATAGATCGGTCTGTATAACCTTCTATTTTGCTGGTTACTTTGTAACCGGCTACACCATTAAACTCCGTGTTCCCGCTGTCATATGGTGTCCAGGTGCAGTTGTTACGTAGTTCTTCTTGCTCTGCCAGTGTCGGCATACGCCAGCTACCGCCCCATTTAACGTGGGCTACATCATCTTCTGGAGCAAGCACTTTCAGAGTATCTGCAAAACCTTCATTACTATAAAAGCTATTGCTACAGTACTTTGTAAGCGAAGATTCCGAGCCGTTGCACCACTTGTATTTAGACCAACTGTAATCAGTCTTATGTTCTGTTTCACCCCAAGAGTAGAAACCACCATATTCCTCTGGTTTGGAGGCACCTACATTGAATGTAGCCCATTTAACGCTTAAGCCCAAATCAACATATTCATGTTCTATTACAGATTCATCAATTACTGTTATTTTGCACTGTATTGATTCCAATCCTAAAGAAACTGTAATGCAGGCTGTTCCATTTGACATTGCAGTTATATTTCCATTTTCATCAACAACTGCAACAGTCTTGTTATCAGAAGACCAAACAAATCCAGCATTAGCAAATGAGTAATCATTTCCATCATACTTAGTTATTACTTTAAGGTGACCAATTCCACCTTGAATTAGCGACATGGTATTATTATCTAACGAAATGGATATATGTGATAACCAATCCTCTGATGGACAGACCGGACGAACGGAATTACCACTGTAGCGTTTGCTATTGCTGTACCCATACTCTGATCTGTTGTAACTGAAGAGCATTCTCAACACGTTGACATTGCTTGGACTGCCTTCGTAGAGTAAATTTGTCCAGTAGTAGCCACTGTCGCCAGCATAGTTGGAGTTCGTGTCGCTGCGATACCCTGCAGCCGGAAGGAAAATAAAGCGGTCAGTGTAACCTTTTATATTACTGGTTACTTTATAACCGGCTACGCCATTGAATTCTGTGTTACCGCTACTATACCACGTCCATGTGCAGTTGTTAAAAAGTTCATACTGCTCTACCCAAGTTGGTATACGCCAATTACCACCCCACTTAACGTGGGCTACATCATCTTCAAGGTCAAGGGTAGCCTTGTTATCAACCTTTCCGTAACTGCTCAGGGTGTTGTATTTGGAGAATTTGACGTTATCCCATGAGTCACCGCTTGTGCGGAACTTGTAATTATCCCAAGTATAGCTGTATTTGGGTTCTGTCTCACCCCAAGCGTAATATGAACCAAAATCCTCTGGCGACAATGCACCTACGTTAAAAGTAGCCCATTTAACACTCAGACCCAAGTCAACGCACTCTTGTTCTGATTCATCATTTATTACAGTTATGGTGCATTGAACGGTTTTTGACTGCACCGATGCCGTTATATGGGCTGTACCTGTAGATATAGCCGAAACAACACCCTTATCATTAACAACAGCCACTGAAGGATTGTCTGAAGACCAAACAACGAATGATCTATCCAGAATATCATCATTATTTTTAACGACTACATTTAATACTGCACTAGCATTAACCAGCAATGTCTTATCGTTTTCAACAAAACTTATACTTACAGATGTAAGCCATTCTGCGGATGGGCAGACAGGCCGAACTGGGTGATCGAAGTTGCGTTCAGAGCCATAGTGGACGTAGCGATAAGGCGCAAAAGGAAGGCGGAAGAAAGCCCAAGCGTTATCTGGATTCTCCGTGTCGAGCGAACTGGACCAATTGGCGCCGTCGTTCGGGAGAAAGATGAAGCGGTCAGTGTATCCTTCTTTGTTACTTGTTACTTTATAACCAGCTACACCATTAAACTCTGTGTTGCCTTTGCTATACCATTTCCAAGTGCAGTTGTTGAATAGTTCTTCTTGCTCTGCCTGAGTGGGCATACGCCAGTTACCGCCCCACTTAACGTGAGCTACGTCATCTTCAAGATCAAGAGTGGTCTTGGTATCCGTGAAACCTTCATTACCATAATCGCTATTGTTACAGTACTTAGTTAGAGTATTAGCCGAGCCGTTGCTCCACTTGTAAGTGGACCAATTGTACTCTGACTTAGGTTCAGTTTCACCCCATGCAAAGGTATCACCATACTCCTCAGGTTTAGTGGCACCCACATTACAGGTAGCCCACATAACACTGAGTCCTAAGTCAACAATAAATGATTTATCAAGAACTGTTATTTTACACATAGTTGAAAGCGTACGCCAATTAACTATTATGTTGGCTGTACCTTTGGATATTGCTGTCACTTTTCCATTTTCATCAACAGTTGCAACCGTAGGATTATCTGACATCCATTCAAAATACGCATAATCAGAATAATCTTCATTATCATACTTAAGTCTTGCCTCAATAATACAGATTCCATCTGGAATCATAGTAATTGATGTATCACTCAAAGAAAGGGTAAGAATGGATTCATCAAGAACTGTTATTTTACACATAGTTGAAAGCGTACGCCAATTAACTATTATGTTGGCAGTACCTTTGGATATTGCTGTCACTTTTCCATTTTCATCAACTGTTGCAACCGAAGGATTATCTGACGTCCATTCAAAATCAGCAATATAAGAATAAATATCATTATCATACTTTAATTCTGTCATAATATTACAAACCTCATCTGGAATCATTGTAATTGATGTATCACTCAAAGAGAGAGATAAATGTGATATCCATTCTTCCGATGGACAGACAGGACGTACCGGCATACCTAAACTCCGGCCAAAACTGCTTTTATTAATCTCAGAAGGACTAAAGTATATAACTGATATCAAAGAGTGATCGTCTGTATCTAAAGAACTAGACCAGTAATATGCATAATTAGTATTCCATAGATAAGGCCCAGATCTATATCCCGCAGATGGCAGAAAGATAGAATTTTCTTCATATCCTGGTATTAAACTGTTTATTTTAAAGCCATCCACTCCGTTCTCTGAGGTCCATATCCATTTACAATGATTGATTAATTCATCAATCTCAGCGTCGGTAGGCATGCGCCAATTAAAACCCCATCTAACATGAGCAATGTCATCTTCAGGTTCTAGAGTAATTCTATTATCAACATTTCCATTTTTGGGGTCAGTGTTATATTTGGATAAACTATAACCAGGCATACTATGCCACTTATAATTATATCCAAAGTATTTTTCTTTAGTGTTAGTTTCACCCCAAGAATAATAACCACCGTATTGTTCTGGCAAAAAAGCCCCAACATTGAATGTTGCCCATTTCACACTTAACCCTAAATCAACACATTCAGGTTTAACGTCCGAATCATCTATAACTGTTACTGTACACTGGACAGAAACCGAACGTAATGATACGGTTATATGAGCTGTCCCCTTTGACAATGCTGTTATAATACCATCTGAATTTACACTAGCAACAGAAGGGTTGTCCGAAGACCATTCAAAACCGTAATAAGAGTAGTTTTCACCATCGTACTTAACATTAACGGATAATTGAGAAAGGCCATCCGGTGCTAAAGTAATTGAATCAGTATTCAGTACAAGATTTATATGTGAAAGCCATTCATCTGAAGTGCAGACAGGACGAACAGGTAGGCCATAATATCCACTAAATAAAACCCAGCCTCCTGGTGCTGAAGAACCTTCTTTTATTCCTAAACACTCAACATAGTCTCGTTCTGATACATATCCCAATGAACTAGTCCAATAAAAGCCCCAAGGGTCTTTGGACGTGGGACCATCATATTCATTGCAAAAAGAAGTAGAGTATATGTATCCGGAAGCAGGGAGAAAGATAGAATTTTTTTCATAGCCGGATAAATTACTTGTTACAAGGTAACCTGAAGTTCCGTTTATTGTAGTCCATGACCAAACACAGTTAAATAATAATTCATTAAACTCTGAATGATTAGGCATACGCCAATCTCCTCCCCATTTTACGTGAGCCACATCGTCTTCAAGGTCAAGGAGAGTTTTACCATCTTCTATAGGCCAATGTCCTGTATCCTGAAAGTATTTTTTCATTTTAATACGAGAAGATTTTTCATCACGCCACTTGTATGTTGACCAACTGTAAATGTCTTTGGTTTCCGTTTCCCCCCAGGCATAATAATGACCAAACTGCTCGGGAGAAGAAGCACCCAAGTTGAAAGAAGCCCATTTTACACTCAACCCCAAATCTACATATTCAGGTTCTATTACGGATTCATCAATTACAGTAACAATACACTGAACAGAAAGAGTATACAATGAAACTGTTACATGAGCTATACCACATGATTTAGCATGCACTATACCATCTTGATCCACTTCTGCAACTGAAGGATTATCTGATTTCCACTCAAATCCATAATATGGTTTATCTGAGTCTGCAAAAACGACATTTGGTATTAGTTTACATATGCCTCCTTTAATTATAGTTGCAGAATCAGTGTTTAATGAAATCTTTGTATGTTCCAACCATTCATCTGATGGACAAACCGGCCGAGCAGAAAGACCAAATGTACGAGGATATAGAATAATATCTCTATTTCCTTTTACAAACGCCAAAGATGACACGCCAGTATAATATCTATCATTTTGTAGATCTTCTGACATATAAACACCAGAATTATTTTTTTGACTAACTATTGAATCGGAAATAAAACCTGAAGCCGGCAGAAAAATAGAACCTCCTCCATGATAGCCTGTGACCCTATATCCGTTAATTCCATTTACAGTTTCCCATTCCCATCTACAATAATAAATTAATTCATTAAACTCATCTTGTGTTGGCAAACGCCAGTTACCACCCCATTGAACATGAGCGACATCATCTATGGGATCAAGTCTTGAATCATACCGATAATCATATTTTGTGTATTCAATATCATCGGTTGATGAGGTGTCACTTTTATAGAACTTGTAATTATTATCTGAATAATTAGCCTTGGGTTCTGTTTCACCCCAAGCGAAGTATTCACCGTAGTCCCATGGGTTATCGGCACCAACGTTACAGGTGGCCCATAATAAGCCGGAAGGAAGGCCAAGATCAACATACTCATGAGTAGAAACAGCCGAACCAGTAAACCATACACTATCTAAGTCCGTAACAATATACTGGATTCTTGTACCGTCTTTTTTTTGGATATTCATATAGTACTGCGCAGATGCCGATGCGGTTCCTAATGTTAGCAGTATGAGTGCCATAAAGCGCATGAGCGCTGATTTGATTGTCCTATTCATAAATATCAGGTTTTGATATTAATAAACAAATGTATGTAAAAAATTAATCTTACATAATTGAGAAATATAAAAAGTACAATTTGAGTCTGTCCTAGAGCGTGTTATTCTCATCTTCATTACATCTACAGGCTAACTTCTTTACTACTCCCTCATCACATTTAGAATACTTAATTTGGAATTATACGTGAAAAAACAATATATTTGCGTTGTTATGAAACTGATACAAAGATATATGGCACAGATAATAGCCTTATGTCAAAAGCATAAGGTGTTGGAGTTATATGTGTTTGGATCAGTTCTGACTGATAAGTTCAACAAGAGAAGCGATGTGGACTTTGTCGTTATTTTTGACAAGCCATCCCTGCCGCTCTTAATGTACGGAGATAACTATTTCGAGTTCAAGTTTGCATTAGAAGACCTTCTTAAGCGTGACGTTGATCTTATTGAATACAATGCCGTGAATAATCCCTATTTCAAAGAAGAACTCGATGAAACAAAAAAACTAATCTATGGACAGGCATCTTAAAGCTCATTTATTTGATATTTCATCGGCTATTGATGAAATACAGTTATTCTTTAATTAGGTCCCAAAACAATTTGACGAATATGGCAAGAACCTGATGTTGCGCAGGGCAGTTGAGAGAAATATCGGCATAATCGGTGAAGCAGTCAATAAAATTTTTAAAGAAAATCCCGATGTTGATATATCTAACGCCAGAGCAATAATTGCAACCAGAAACCGCGTAATACACGATTATGCTGCAGTTACAGATGATGTAATGTGGAAAATCGTAATCAACGACCTCCCTAAACTCAAGACAGAAGTTGACAATCTCCTAGCGTAAAATCTACCAGAATGCGGAAGACTTTGCCCGGGGCTTCAACCCATTTTTGCATGGCGCTTAGGGCTTGCTCAGGTTTTACTACGGCCGAGATGAGTTCATCGACGGGACAGGTGCCGCGCTGCAGATATCGGATAACCGCTTCAAAGTCTGACGGCATGGCGTTGCGGCTGCCGTGAATGTTGAGCTCTTTCTTTACGAACAGACCTGTGTGGAAAGATACATCGTTCTTGGAGTAGCCTATGCAGACCACGCGGCCGGAGAACGCAACCTCATCAATTGCTGCCTGATATGTGGGCACGCTGCCAACGGCCTCAACCACTACGGTGGGGCCAAGATTGTCTGTGAGTTTTACAAGTTCAGCATGCAGATCCTGCTCCTTTGAGTTTATAGTGTGCGCTGCGCCCAGACGGCGGGCCAGGGCCAGTTTGTCATTGTCCAGATCAACGGCTATAACGGTTGCGCCGCGCAGTGATGCACGTACTATTGCGCCTACGCCTATCATTCCGCAACCGAACACAAGTACGGTGTCAGAGTCTGTGACCTGAGCGCGTGATACGGCGTGGAATCCTACGCTCATGGGTTCTATGAGGGCGCAGTCACGCAGGGCAATGCCTGGTGCCGGTATCACCTTCTGCCAAGGCAGGACTATGTAGTCACGCATGGCGCCGTCACGCTGCACACCCAGGGTCTCATTGAACTCACAGGCGTTACTGTGGCCTGAACGGCAGGCGGCACAGTGGCCGCAACTGGTGTAAGGATTGACTGTTACCACCATTCCGGGAGCAAGGAATTCCGGAACTCCGGAGCCTACACTCTCAATTGTAGCACCAATCTCGTGACCAGGAATTACAGCTTCTTTGGCCATAAGGTTGCGGCCCAGAAATGTGTTGAGGTCTGATCCGCAGAATCCTACATATCCTATCTTAAGGAGCACCTCACCTGCGCCGGCCTGCGGCTTCTGTGCCTCCTCTACTATCATCTGTCCCTGTGCGGGAATTCTAATCTGTTTCATGTTTGTTTTTTATTACATTGGCTTTGGCCTTGGCTTTGGCTGCCATGCGGTGCGTGTCTCTCGGCCCAAAGGGCCGCTAAAAAGCCAACGCTAAAGCCAACGCCAAAGTTAGTCAATTACTTTATGTCCACGCCAGCCGTACCATGCGCATACGGCAAAGCAGATCAAAGGAATTGCGTATGCGATGTTGGGATTGGCCATTGATTTCTGTACATATGCGGTTAGGATGGGCAAGATGGAGTTTCCTACTATTGCCATTACCAGGAATGCCGATCCGCTCTTGGTGTCGCCCTTAAGGTCAGTGAGCGCCAATGAGAACTGGGTGGGGTACATGATTGACATAAAGAATGATATGCCCATCATGGCATATACGGCAGCCTTGCCGCCAACCACGCATACTACTATGCAGAGCAGCACATTGGCAATGCCGTAGAATACCAGCATGTTCTCAGGGCGGAACTTGACCATGAGCGTAGTGCCTACCCATCGGCCCAACAGGAAGAACAGCATGTAGAAGCCAAAGAATGTGGTGGCCTGGCTGTTGGTCATGCCCACGTAGTTGATGCAATATACCAGGAACAGGCTGTTCACGGCTGTCTGGCCGCCGTTGTAGAAGAACTGTGCTATGACGCCGTTGCGCAGGTGGCTGCGCTTGAGCACCTTGAATGATATGAGCTTGGTGTTGCCCTCATCAGCATCCTCTGCCTGTATGCGGGGCAGGTGGGTGAAGATGAAGACTATGGCTATCACTATGAGCACTATGGCAAATATGGCGTATGTCATGCGGAAGGTGTGAATCTCCTGCTCGGCCGTGCGGGTGGCCTCAGTGCCCAGTATGATCTTGCTCAGGAACATGGCGGCTATGAATGCACCCAGTCCGTTGAATGCCTGCGCCAGGTTCAGTCGGCGCGGTGCGGTGGCGGGGTCACCCAGCTCTGTCACGTATGGGTTAGCCGCTGTCTCAAGGAAACACATGCCTATGGCTACAATGAAGAAGGCGCACAAGTAGAGCGGGAAACTGTGCATGCGTGTTACGGGCATGAACAGCAGTCCGCCTACAGCGGCTATGAGCAGTCCCAACACTATGCCGGCCTTGTAGCTGAAACGCTTCATGAACATGGCTATGGGTATGGGGAACAGGAAATAGGCAAACCAATATGAGGTCTCCACAAACTCAGCCTTGGCCTGGTCTATGTCAAACAGGGTCATCATCTTCTTTACAACCGATGACAGCAGGTTGTTGCTTATTGCCCAGAGGAAAAACAGGCAGATTACCATTGACAGGGCAACGGTGAAGGTTTTTGATTTCTGATTATTGCTCATTCTGACATATTTTTAATGTAAGGTAAATCTATTTCAGTCTTGATATTGTAGAACCCGGCGGCATTCAGCCCAAGGAACTGTTCCTTTTCATGCTCCGTGAGTTCATTTGTCTTGAGTATGAAATCATATGACATGCGATAGGTGATGGCTGTGATGGTGCGCGGGTAGTCTGATCCCCACATCAGTTTGTCCATGCCTACCTCATCGGCTGCCTCACGTATGGCACGTACTGCACCCTTGAACGGGTAGAATTCATCGTTGAAAAGCCAGGTTATGCCGCCTGACTCTATCATCACGTTTCTGTGCCGGGCCAGACGTATCTGCTCCATCCATCCGGGTACGGTTACCATCCCAAAGTGGCCTACCGCAATCTTAAGGTTGGGGCACTCCTTAATGACCTCTTCAACCTCAGGCACCTGTACTGCTCCGTCCTCAAGGGTCAGTGAGAGGAACACCCCCTTTTGCTCCATAAGGCGGAACATATCCATCATCTCCGGGCAGGTAAGGCTTACGCGGCCATGAGGGGTTTGCAGGCGGTGTCCCGGTATGGCTATACCCTTGAATCCCTGTGTCATCAACTGGCGGGCGTGCTCCAGGTAGCCGGGTTGGCGGTAATCGGCCATACCGCATACTATGAAGCGGTCCGGATAGCGGCTCTGGACATCGGCCAGGTAGTCATTCTGCAGGCCGTCAATGAACTCCTGCACCACAACGGCTGCGGTCACCTGGGCGTAGTCCATGTTTGAGAGGAATATCTCAGCGGTGTTGCGCCCGTCAATGATGAACGGGGGCACCATCTGGCGTACCTCACCCATAAACAGGGAGCGTCCGTTCTCAAGGGTGCGTATGGGATAGCCGTTTACAACGGTGTCCTGACGCAGCCACAGGTGTGAGTGGGTGTCTATTATTTTCATGAGTTGCACCAGGTAACCCTCTGCTGGTTGCCTATTATTTCACGAACCTCAAATACCAGATTCCAGTCAAGCGGCTCCTGCACCACCTCTATGTTCTTAAGCACGTTCTTGGGGTTGGCAGAACTGAAGAGCGTGGTTGCTATGCGCGGATTGCTGTAGGAGTACTGTACGGCCAGTTTCTCAATGGATGTACCCTTTGCCTTGCAGTGCTGTGCTGCCTTGGAGCAGGCCTCAACAAGCGGTTTGGGTGCAGGGTGCCAATCAGGCACGCCGCGCTCTGAGAGCAGGCCCATAGCCAGTGGGGAGGCGTTGATTACGCCTATGCCCTTCTGCTCAAAGTAGCCCAGATAGTCATTGAGTTTGTCATCATTGAGGCAGAAATGGCAGAAGTTGAGTATGCTCTCAACGGTTCCGGCTGGAGCGTGGTCAACCACCCACTTTAGGTTTTCAAGCTGCAGGTCTGTTATGCCTACATGGCTTACAATGCCTTTATTGCGCAGTTCCACGAGGGCGGGCAGGGTTTCATCGACCACTTTCTGCAATCCGCCAGGAAGTGCAGCCTGGAACTCAATATCGTGTACATTGATAAGGTCTATATGGTCTATGTTGAGACGCTCCATACTCTCATAGACGCTCTCTGTGGCACGCTTGGCGCTGTAATCCCAGGTGTTTACACCGTCCTTGCCGTAGCGGCCCACCTTGGTGGAAAGGAAATACTTGTTACGCGGTATATCCTTGAGTGCCTTGCCCAGCACGGTCTCAGCCTTGTAATGGCCGTAGTAGGGTGATACGTCAATAAAGTTCAGACCGTTATCAACGGCGGTGAATACGGCATTGATGGCCTCTTTCTCATTGATATCATGGAATACACCACCCAGTGATGATGCACCGAAGGCCAGTCTTGCCACCTTCATTCCGGTCTTGCCGATTTCATTATATTTCAGACTCATAAGTAAGGTATGTAATTAGGTTTAATGTCAATTCTTCCATTTAAGTATATAGTCTCTGCACTCCTCCATCAGCCACTTGGGTGTTGAGGTGGCTCCGCAGATTCCTACAGATTCAGCTCCCTCCAGTTTATTGAAGTCAATATCCTCCTTGCCCTCAATCATATATGACTTGGGGTTTACGTTGAGGCACTCGTCAAAGAGCACCTTGCCGTTAGAACTCTTGCGGCCCGATACAAACAGTATGATATCATGCCGGCTGGCAAACTCACGAATGTTCTCACGGCGGTGTGACACCTGTCCGCAAACGGTGTTGTTATGTACGAACTTGCGGTCAGAGGGGATATGCTCCGCAATCTTTTCAATGAGCTGGTTGTAACTGGAGGCTGATTTTGTGGTCTGTGAGTAGAGGAAAATATCCTTGTTGAAATCAATACGGTCTATATCATCAACAGATTCAATGATGGTAGCTTTGCCGTCAGTCTGGCCTACAAGACCAAGCACCTCGGCATGACCTTTCTGTCCGAATATGATGATCTGCTGTGTGTCAGGATCAAGCTGCTGATACTGGCGGTGTATGCGCTGCTGCAACTTTAGTACCACAGGGCAGGTGGCATCAATAAGGGTAATGCCGTTGTCTTGAGCAGTGCGGTAGGTTGAAGGGGGCTCTCCATGAGCACGGAACAGCACCCTGGCTCCGCACAAGGTCTTGAACTGATCATGGTTTATGGTCTTAAGACCAAGTTTCTGCAGGCGGTCACACTCTATGCCGTTATGTACAATATCTCCCAGACAATAGAGCTCATCGCCTTTACGCAACTCCTCCTCAGCCTTGCCTATTGCAGAGAGTACACCGAAACAGAATCCGGATTCAACGTCAATCTCAACTTTCATCTGTTATTCTGATGCTGCTTTGAGGTATTTTTCCATGAACCACTCATCCTGTTCAGGGATGGTCATGTTGCTGTTGTCAAGCACAATGGCGTCATCGGCCTGGCGCAGTGGCGATACGGCGCGGTGTGAGTCAATGTAGTCACGCTCACGTACGTTTTTGAGCACATCTTCAAATACCGGGTTCTCACCCTTCATTGTAAGTTCTTCAAAACGGCGGCGGGCGCGTATCTCATCACTTGCGGTAACAAATATCTTGAGCTGGGCATTGGGGAATACTGTGGTGCCTATGTCACGGCCGTCCATGATTACGGCTCCCTTGCTGCCCATCTGACGCTGCTGTACTACCATGGCCTCACGTACAAACGGGATGGCTGATATGGGGCTCACCTTGCCTGATACTTCCATTCCGCGTATCTCACGTTCCACATTCTCACCGTTGAGCATGGTATATTGCTGGCCGTTCTCGTGCCCGAATGAAATGGTTATCTGCGGCAGTTCCTTGCGGAGAGACTCCTCATCAATGCTGTCCTTGCCTATGAACCCGCGACGCAGGGCGTAGAGCGTGACGGCGCGGTACATGGCGCCTGTATCAATGTAAGTATAGCCTATCTTTTTGGCCAGCGCCTTGGCCATAGTGCTTTTGCCGCATGACGAATGGCCGTCTATTGCAATGATTATTTTTTTCATATGTTGAATGCGAAATTACAGATTAATGATGATTCTGATACCTGGTACTTGCCGTAGGAGAGGTCAAACATGATCTTGCCAATGCGCAATCCTGTTCCTATGGAGAGTCCCGTGAATCCTTTGCTGCCCTGTGAGGCAAGCTCGGCGCGGGTGCGCAGGTTGCATCCGGCAGCCACGTAGAAACGCTCGGTGAGGTTTATGTCAACACCCATTGAGAGGTGGCGTTTGAGTATCTCGCCGAATCCCTTATCGGCATCCTGAGCAAAATAGAAGTCCGACGAATCCCACCTTGTAAGGTTATCCATTGATACGGTAAACCGCAGTGGGGCATGGGCCGGTTTCCAGGTTACTCCGGCACAGAGGTCAAACGGCAGTTTCTGGAATAAGTTCTCAAAAGCTTTTATCTGACCGCCCAGATTGGTAGCGGCAAGTCCTACGGTAAGGCCGTTGTCATAATCAGCCCAGAGCAGCCCCAGGTCCACTCCTATGGCTACTGATGTCAATGAGCCGTAGCGGGATGTTATTAAGTCTGCTGTTACTCCGCCGCTCAGGTTATCAGTGAGCATGTATGCCCAGGTGGCTCCTATAGTTATGTCCTTAGAGGTGAATGAGCCTGTCACGGTGCCGTCGGCTGAGGTCTCCTTCATCTTGCCGTAGCTGACGTAGCGGGCGTTGAAGGCGTAGTGTGAGCGTTCGTCAAAACTGTTGCAGAACTGGGCTCCTGCTACAGTGGTTCCGGAGAACCAACTCATGGCATTGAGTCCCAGAAACCTTGACTCAGCAGCAGAAAGCAGGGCCGGATTGTTTATAAAAAGGGTGGGGTCTGCATCAAAGACGGAAACGGCACGGCCACCCAGAGAGGAACTGTGGGCTGAAACTGGAAGCTTGAGGAACTCAAACGAGCTGTCAAGGCTTTGGGCGCGGGTGCTGTTTGCTCCAAAAATAAATGCAGCCAGTGCTATTGTCAGGAGGTTTCTCTTCATTGGGAACAAATGTACAAAAAACGCTTAGAACATACCTTATTTTACTATAACGTTTTTTACCGGCAAACCGATACACGGGTGCCGTAAGAAAAAACGGGGGCAATCAGAAAATTTTTTTCAGAATCGGAGACGTACATTTCAAACTGTATCGTTTACGGGATAGAAACAGGGAAGATGAGAGAGCCTTGTTAAGTATTAAAAATACACAAAATTGACCTTTTGTTGTTTTGGATGAAAAAAGATTCGTATTTTTGCGCGAGATAACAAAAGTGTCAAAAACTAAAAACTAACAATAATTATGGAAATCAAAAAGTCTGAACATGCAGATCTTGAGAAAGGAAAAGGTACCTCTCTCCTGATTGGATTCGTAATGGCTCTTGCTGTCATGTTCGTGGCGCTTGAGTGGACTCAAAGAGAGGTGGAAGACAACTCTGAGTTGTACAAGACCGCTGATCTTTCACTTAATGAGGAGATGATTCCTATCACAATTCCTGAGAAGAAGACAGTTCCCCCTCCACCAGCAGCCGTAACCAAAGCTGAGATTATCGATATCGTTGAGAATGATGCTGATATTGAAGAGGACATCATGGCTTCAAACGAGGACAATGACGAGTGGGTTGATATTGACTCATACGATATTGTTGAGGTTGAGCCCGAGCCTGAGGAGGAAGAGGTTTTCATGGTCGTTGAGGACCAGCCTGAGTTCCCGGGTGGTACTGCCGCTCTTCTGGAGTATCTTCGTAAGAACATCAAGTATCCGGCTATCTGCCGTGAGAACAACATTCAGGGTCGTGTAATCGTATCATTCGTGGTTAACAAGGACGGCGGTATTGTTGATCCGGAAGTTATCAAGGGCGTTAACCCGTCACTTGACAAAGAGGCTCTCCGCGTGATCTCAACCATGCCTAAGTGGAAACCCGGTTACCAGCGTGGTAAACCCGTACGTGTAAAATACACCGTTCCTGTAAACTTCCGTCTGAACTGATCGTTCTGAAATAGAAAGTTATTGCGAAGAGGCCCTTCCCGGCCTCTTCGCTTTTTTATATTCGTTTTGTTTTCATATTCAAAAACAACTTCTTACTTTTGTAAAGATGAAGACAATACAACAGATACAGGACAGTTTTGAGGAATATCTGCAGGGATTGGATTATTCGCGTGAACCGGATGCCCTTTACGCTCCCATAAGGTACGTCCTTTCACTTGGCGGCAAGCGTATCCGTCCCACATTGCTTATCGCTTCTTACAACATGTATGCTGATGATACGGAGAGCGTTTTCCGTGCGGCAGCCGGAATGGAGATCTTCCATAACTTCACATTGCTGCATGATGACCTGATGGACAATGCTGATGTCAGGCGCGGAAAGCCTACCGTACATAAGCGTTGGGATGTGAATACAGCCATACTTTCAGGTGACGGAATGCTGGTTCTGGCTTACCGTTTCCTTACCGGCATCAGGGGTGCTCATGTACCGGAACTGCTTGATATAGCCAACAGGACATTCACTGAGATAATGGAGGGACAGCAGTATGACATGGAGTTTGAGACCCGTGATGACGTTACTGAGGCAGAGTACATTGAGATGATAAGGCTCAAGACCTCAGTACTTCTGGCTGCATGTGCGCAGATGGGAGGTGTACTGGGCGGTGCATCAGCCAAGGATGCCGCTCTGCTTTATGAATTCGGTGAGAAGGTGGGGCTGGCGTTCCAGCTTCAGGATGACCTGCTTGATGTGTATGGTGACCAGGCTGTCTTTGGCAAGAAGATAGGAGGTGATATTCTGTGCAACAAAAAGACTTATCTGTATATTAATGCTTACCTGCTGGCGGACAAGAGACAGAAAGAGGAACTTGACCGTTGGGCAGCATATGAGGGTGATGATCCTGATTCCAAAATTGCGGGCGTGCGCGCCATTTATGATGAGGTGGGTGTGAAAGCCCTCTCGGAGAAACTGATAGATTCATTGTTTGCACAAGGATTGGCAAAAATGGATGAGGTGAGCCTGCCTGAATCCCGTAAAGCGTTACTCAGAGAGTACGTTAAGAGCCTAATGAACAGAAACATTTGATTTATGCCTTACAGAAGATTGCCTAACACTGACAAAGCCAGGATCCGTTCATTGGAGACTGCAATAAGCAGGATGCGCAACAGTGAGTATTATGCTCCTGTCCTTTCACCTGAGCTTTACTCAAAAGCTGAGAAAAAACTGCAGCAGTTCAGGGAGGCTGTTGACAGATACTTGGATTCACTTGACGCTCAGGTGAGTTATTCCAAATCAGAATCCTATCAGTCCAGGCTAAAGAACGCCAAGATGTATGTATCGCATTTTCTTATGGTGTTCAACATGTGTGTCAAGAGAGGTGAGATTAGGGCTGCCGACAGAGCGTATTATTCCATCCCCGAGGACTCAGGTGAGTTGCCCGATATGTCAAGTGACATTTCAGTGATACGTTGCTGTGAGAATACCATTAATGGTGAAAAGGCCAGGACCGGTAAAGGCGGAATACCTATTTTCAACCCTACCATAGCCAAGGTTTCTGTTCATTATGACCTCTTCAAGGAGTTGTATGACAAGCAGTGCGGACTGCGTCAGCTCACTGATGAGGCTCTGCTTGTGGTTTCACTCATGAGGCCTCAGATTGATGAGATTATCCTTGAGGTATGGAACTCTGTGGAGAACTATTTCTCTGATCTTCCTGCTGAGAAGAAACTTAAGGTTTGCCGCGAATACGGTCTGATTTACTATTACCGTACCGGTGAAAAGACTGATTGACACTCACTGCCACGTCTATGACGAGGCTTTCCGTGATGATCTGGACAGCGTGATTGAACGCGCCCGTGAGGCGGGTGTGGAACGCCTGCTGCTCCCCAATATTAATCCCGATACTCTTGCTGACCTGCTCCGCGTGTGCCGCATGTGGCCGGATCTGTGCTATCCTATGATAGGGTTGCATCCGGAGGATCTGGCACAGGATTATCATGCCCAGTTGGATGGGTTGAAGGAGCTTCTGGACCAGGATCGCAAGGAGGGTGGTGAACGCCGTTTTATAGGAATAGGTGAGACGGGGCTTGACCTTTATTGGGATAGAACCCGTCTGGATGACCAGATAGAATCCTTCCGTATCCAGATAGAGTGGGCCCTGCAGTATGATCTGCCCATAGTGATTCATTCAAGGGATTCATTTGCTGAACTGTACGGGGTTATGTCTGATTACAGGAACAGTGGTCTGAAGGGTATATTCCACTGTTTCTCTGGCAGCGCTTCTGAGGCGGAGGCTCTGATGGAGTTCAAGGGTTTCATGTTCGGGATAGGCGGGGTGCTTACCTATAAGAAATCCACATTGCCACAGGTCCTGCCGCTGATACCAGTGGAGCGCGTGGTGCTGGAGACAGATTGCCCCTATCTGCCACCTGTTCCCTACAGGGGTAAACGTAACGAGCCTTCATATATAGTGTATACCGCCGCCGTGATGGCCCAGGTGTACGGCTGCACCGCCAGTGAGGTGGCGGATATTACATATCGGAACGCCTGCCGCCTGTTCTCACTTTGAGCATCCGGTACAATAACCGCGCAGATAATCCGTTTATTCATTGCCGGCTTAAAAGTGCGGCAGTTCAAAATGAGAAAATTCAAGGAATTCAAGCGTATAAGGACAGTCCTTATAATAGTTGCAATAATCATTGCGTTCATATCGCTTTTTGTGTCACAGTCACTGGTCAGGGACCTGTCACGTGAGGAGCACAGCAAGATGGAGGTGTTTGCCAAGGCTTATCAGGCCATAAATGCTGCCGATGAGAACACTGACCTGGGTCTGGTGCTGGCCGTGATATCGGGCAACAAGACTATTCCCGTGATAGTTACTGATGAGAATGAAAGCGTGATAAGCTGGCTGAACATTGAGATAGGCAAGAAAGATACAGCCCAGTATATTGCCGATTATGCCCGCCGTATGCGTGCCAACGGTAATTCCATAAGGATTGCTTTTGATGATGAGGATGAGTCACGTTACTATGAGGTGTGCTATGATGAATCACTTCTGCTTAACCGCCTCACCGTGTATCCGTATATCCAGCTGGCCGTTGTGGTGCTCTTTGTGCTGATAGCCATCTTTGCATTGCTCAGTTTCAAGAAAACAGAGCAGAACCGTGTATGGGTGGGGCTCTCAAAGGAGACCGCACACCAGTTAGGTACACCCATATCATCACTTATGGCGTGGACAGAACTGCTTAAGGATAAATATGATGATGACCTTATCCTGGAGATGGAGAAGGATGTGAACCGTCTGGAGATGGTGGCCGAGCGTTTCTCCAAGATAGGTTCCATGCCTGAGCCTGTCACCGCCGATATGGTGGGCGTGCTTGACAGCGTGATAGATTATGTGGAGCATAGGTCTCCCGCCACAGTCAAGTTCGTTCGTGATTTTCCAAATCCTCCGGTCAACGCCAAGGTGAACGCCTCACTCTTCGGGTGGGTTATTGAGAATATCTGCAAGAACGCGGTTGATGCCATGGGCGGCAAGGGCAAGCTTACCATAAAGCTTATGGAAGAGAAGAATCATGTTACTATTGATGTGACTGATACGGGTAAGGGCATTGCCAAGAACTCATGGCGCACTGTATTTGATCCCGGCTATACCACAAAGGAGCGCGGATGGGGCCTGGGCCTCTCGCTGGCCAAGCGCATTGTCACTGAATACCACAAGGGAAAAATCTACGTAGCCCACTCTGAACTGGGCAAAGGCACCACTTTCCGCATAGAGCTGCTCAAGTAAAAAAAATCTTAATCATTTTATTAAGCGAAAATATTGTTTTATCTTTGTGCCCCGAAAAAATCGTTTGATGGGAAGACTGGATAAATATAACGTTGACCTGAAGGGGCTTACAGAGAGCAATTCTTCTTACAGTTGGACCGTTGACCAGGAGTTCTTCAGCATTGTGGAGGGCGAAGAGGTTCAACGCGGCAAGGTGAACGTAGACCTTAAGGTTACAAAAGCATCCGGTATCTTTCATCTGGCTTTTTCAATTGCAGGTACGGTTATAGTAACCTGTGACCGTTGCCTTGACGATATGTCTCTGGACGTGGAGAATACAGGTGAGCTTAAGGTTAAGCTGGGTCCTGATTTTGCCGATGAAGGTGACATAGTTGTTGTACCTGAGGACAAGGGTATCGTGAACGTGGCGTGGTACATCTATGAATTCATAGCTCTGGCCATTCCGATCAAGCATGTACATGCTCCCGGTAAGTGCAACAAGGGTATGATGGAGAAACTTGATGAGCATTCAGCTGAAGAAGGCGGTGAGGATGGCGGCATGGATGATTCCGGTTCCAATGATCCGCGCTGGGATGCCTTGAACAGCATAATGGAATCAGATAACGAATAAATAACAATAATAAAAACAAAACAAAATGGCACATCCTAAAAGAAGGCAGTCCAATACTAGAACTGCAAAAAGAAGGACTCACGATAAGGCAGTTGCACCTACACTTGCTATCTGCCCTAACTGCGGAGCATGGCACGTCTATCACACAGTATGCGGTGAGTGCGGTTATTACAGAGGCAAGTTGGCAGTAGTCAAGGAAGCAGCCGCTGAATAAACTTAAACGGAAAACGCATCCTACCAGATGCGTTTTTTTTGACTCTTTCCAGAATCAGCACAAAGTATGCATAAGGCCGGATTTGTAAACATAGTGGGTAACCCCAACGTAGGTAAGTCAACACTGATGAACCTGCTTGTGGGCGAGCACATATCCATTGCCACATTTAAGGCGCAGACCACGCGTCACAGGATAATGGGTATTGTCAATACTGAGGAGTCACAGATAGTCTTCTCAGACACTCCGGGTGTGCTCAAACCCAACTACAAGCTGCAGGAATCCATGCTGGCGTTCTCAGAATCAGCTCTGGTTGATGCAGATGTCCTGCTCTACATGACTGATGTTGTTGAGAAGGCCGATAAGAACGCTGAATTCCTGGAGAAGGTGGCCAAGATGAAGGTTCCGGTTCTGGTTATAATCAACAAAATTGACCTGACCGATGAGGAGAACCTGGTAAAGCTGGTGGAGTCATGGCATGAGAAACTGCCCAATGCAGAAATAATACCTATATCGGCTGCAACTTCATTCGGAGTAAAGACGGTGCTCAAGCGTGTCAATGAACTTATTCCGGAGTGTCCTCCCTATTTCGAGAAGGACCAGCTTACAGACAAACCGGCGCGCTTCTTCGTATCGGAGATAGTCAGGGAGAAAATCCTGCTCCATTACGATAAGGAGATACCTTACTCTGTGGAGGTTGTGGTTGAGCAGTTCCGTGAGAACCACTCACGCATAGTTATCAATGCCGTTATATATGTGGAGCGTGAGTCACAGAAGGGTATCCTGATAGGACATGAAGGTCAGGCCCTTAAGCGTGTGGCCATTGAAGCCCGCAAGGATCTGGAGAAATTCTTCGGCAAGAAGATCTTCATGGAGCTGTTTGTAAAAGTTGATAAAGACTGGCGCAGTTCTGACCGCGAGCTTAAGAACTTTGGTTACGGACAGGATTAAAAGATTACCGATATGAGCAACCTGGTAGCAATAGTAGGCCGCCCCAATGTAGGCAAATCAACTCTCTTCAACCGCTTGACACAGACACGTCAGGCTATTGTGGATGATGTGGCCGGTACCACCCGTGACCGCCAGTACGGCAAGTGCGAGTGGGGTAACCGCATATTCTCTGTGGTAGATACCGGAGGATGGGTGGTTAACTCTGATGATGTGTTTGAGGAGGAGATCCGCAAGCAGGTGGGTATTGCAATTGAAGAGGCTGACCTGATTCTCTTCCTGGTTGACATAAAAAACGGTGTTACGGATCTGGATGATGAGGTGGCCGGCATACTGCGCCGCTCCAAGACTCCTGTGATACTGGTTACCAACAAAATGGATACTTTTGATCTGCAGTATGCTGCGGCAGAGTTCTATCGTCTGGGGTTGGGTGATCCCGTAAGCATATCGGCCGCAAACGGAAGCGGTACGGGTGAGCTGCTGGATCTTATTGTAAGCAAATTGCCAGTTGAAGCTGATGCAGAGACTGATGAGAATATACCGCGTTTTGCTGTTGTGGGCCGTCCTAATGTGGGCAAGAGCTCAATAGTGAACGCTTTCATAGGTGAGGACCGCAACATCGTTACCGATATTGCCGGTACCACACGTGATTCGGTCTATACCCGATATACAAAATTCGGATTTGATTTCTATCTGGTTGATACTGCCGGTATACGCAAGAAGAGCAAGGTGGAGGAGGATCTGGAGTTCTACTCCGTGATGCGCTCCATCCGTGCCATTGAGAACAGCGATGTCTGTGTGCTCATGCTTGATGCCACACGTGGTATTGAGAGCCAGGATATGAACATAGTGTCACTCATCGTAAAGAACCAGAAGGGTCTTGTGGTGGTGGTGAACAAGTGGGACCTCATTGAGGACCGCTCCGCCAAGGTGATGCATAACTATGAGGATGCCATACGCTCACGTCTGGCTCCGTTCGTGGATTTCCCGATAGTGTTTACATCGGCCATAGAGAAACAGCGCATTCTCAAGGTGCTGGAATATGCCAAGGATGTTTACAAGCACAAGACCAATCATGTTTCTACCGGCAAGCTGAATGCCGAGATGCTGCCGCTGATCGAGGCTTATCCGCCACCATCAACCAAGGGCAAGTACATCAAGATCAAGTACTGCACGCAGCTGCAGGGTCCGCAGATACCTACATTCATATTCTTTGCCAACTTGCCGCAGTACGTAAAGGATCCCTACAAGCGTTTCCTGGAGAACAAGATCCGTGAGAAGTGGGATTTCAGCGGTACCCCGATCAATATTTTTATCAGACAAAAGTAAGATAGACTATAGGGTCTCGGGGAGATTGCCCTCTCACTGGCCACGCGTGGGTGCGAGGCTCCCTGAGACCCTATAGTCTATCTTACTTTTGGATTTTCCTGATCTTATCCCCGCACTTGACGATCCATATTCCGCGGCCCGGAAGGCTGATCCGCTGGTTAGGTGCGGGAATGACAGTTTCAATAACTGTCTTGCCGGAGATGTCATGAATGGAGAGCGGGCTGCCTGCAGGTGCGTTGACAACAAGTTCGCCGTCTGAAATGCTGATAGATATATCTTGTGCGGGGGTATCGGCAACACGGGTATCTGTATCATTTACAACCTTGAACGATACAGTGTTGCTGTTTTTTGTTATGTTGTAGATAGAATAGAGCGGATATATAGGTCCGGCATCCCCTGTTATGGCCAGAGCAGGGGTACCTGCTGTGGTAATGCTGTCAATATTCATATAGGGGAAAAGGTCATCCGCATTGGTATATCTATTCCAGTTATTATCGGCCGGAAGAATCTTGTAGCGTTTGCGGTTACGGTTGTTGTTGAGTGAGTTGTCAACCCAGCTGTTGTAATTGTAGTCAACGGCTGTCACCATCAGGCCCTCTGCGGCATGATATTTATACCAGCCTGTCTTGGTGTGGTTCTCAAGAATGAAAAACTGATTGTCATTATCGGTGCTGATGCGGTATGCAGTGTGGACACCTGTATCGGGATCAGGCTTACGGCTTATCTCGTTGAGGGTGTAGATGCCTTGGTAGGTTATCTCTTCCAGATCCATCCATCCAAGTGAATATTTCTCAAAGGCAGTAAATCCCACAGGAGCAAATCCTTCATTCTCATAGTTGCCGTAGTCCATGATACTCCAGTATCCCATGGCTGCATTTTTCTCAGATTCTGAATAGTCAGAGGTGTTATAGAAGTCCGGTAATCCTAGCGTATGAGCGAACTCGTGGCAGAATACGCCTATCCCGTCAAGTATGGAGTCGGAATCCCAGAACAGCTCGCAACTGCATGCAAACTTTATATCATTTATGCCTTTTTTGTTGTAGGAAAACGTGTTGGTTTGAGGCCAGATGGTTTTTGCGTCAGCCCCGGTGTAGTTCTCACCGCGTCCAGCAAAAATTATGGAGAGCTGATCAATGTTGCCCTTTCTGGCATATTCAGACAGGTTGACTCCATAAGAGGCCAGAGAATCACATATCTCACGTACCATTGTGATGACATTGCTGTCATCATATCCGGCATAATTATTTTTACCGTAACTGGCATATCCTTTTGACATATGGACGGGGCCGATGATCCTGAATACCGGTGTGTATTGTCCGTAAGACTGTGAATGGAAATAATCCGATACACTGCCTGTGGCTCCCTTGAAGGTGATGTTCTTAAAAGTGTAAGTAGTGGTATCAGTGTAACCTGTTTCATTGAACATGCGGTTATACTGTTTTCTGAGTGCATCAGTATCTTCGATAATAAAATGCAGGTCATTGAAATCAACCAGCACCAGAAGATACTCAATGGTACCTGTGCGCGGTATGTCATTCACGGCATATCCGCCGGGAGCGACCGCACGAGTCATGGCGCGGTATGAAGCATTAGTCCATACGGCGGGATTGTCATGGTCTGTGGATAAAACTGATTCCGGGATGGAATATCCGGGTCCTCTGCGGATCTGAACAGCGTGGCCTGAGGTAAAAACTATTAGACAAGCCACTAAAGCCAATATGTGCTTTAAGGCCCTCACTTACTCCTGGAAGTTCTTCTTTTTCAGTTCAAAGCTCTGGCTTAGGTACTTCTCCCTAACTATCGGGTTGACGGCCAGTTCCTCGGGGGTTCCCTGGAACAGTATGCGTCCCTCAAACAGCAGGTAGGCACGGTCAGTTATACTAAGAGTTTCGTGTACGTTATGATCAGTGATAAGAATACCTATGTTGCGGTCCTTGAGTTTCCATACTATCTGCTGGATATCTTCAACGGCTATGGGGTCAACGCCCGCAAACGGCTCGTCCAGCATGATGAATTTGGGTTCAATGGCCAGACATCGGGCTATCTCGGTACGGCGACGCTCACCGCCCGACAGGCGGTCGCCCAGATTCTTGCGTACTTTCTGCAGACGGAACTCATTGATGAGGCTCTCCAGTTTTTCACGCTGGTAGTCAAGAGGTTTGCCGGTAAGCTCCAATACTGATGCGATGTTGTCCTCAACGCTCATCTTGCGGAACACGCTGGCCTCCTGGGCCAGGTAGCCTACGCCGGCACGGGCACGCTTGTAAACGGGATAGTCAGTTATATCCTGATCATCCAGATAGATATGCCCTTCATTGGGGGTGATAAGGCCGGTGGTCATATAGAATGAAGTGGTCTTGCCGGCTCCGTTGGGCCCCAGCAGACCTACTATCTCACCCTGCTTTACATCAAATGAAACATGGTTCACAACGGTACGCTTTCCGTAACGTTTGACCAGATTCTCGGTTCTGAGAACCATCTTGTGATCGGGTGCGTTGTTTTGTAGAATCTCTTCCATAATCACCGCAAAGATAATAAAACCAATCAATATGGCAAAAGTAACCCATTTCCACCGGGGACAGTCTCTTTTGTGTCAAGAAAATTATAATTAGCTGATGAATCAGGCACGACACAAAAGGGACTGTCCCCTTAAAAAAATAAAATAATTTCTCCATTTGTAAGAATTACAGTAATTTTGCACCCTAATTAAAAAAGAGAAATCACAGACAATTATATAACACAGAATGAACGTAAAGTTTGAGAATGTAAGCAAGGTACAGGGCCTGCTTACCATCAGCATGGAGAAGGCTGATTATCAGGAGAATGTTGACAAGGCTCTCAAAGAGGCAAAGAAGAAAGTAAATATGCCGGGTTTCCGTCCGGGTATGGTTCCTATGGGTCTTGTGCAGAAGATGTACGGCAAGCAGATCAAGGCCGATGAGATTAACAAGCTGCTTCAGGATAAGGTTTACAATTACATCAAGGATAACAAGATTGATATGCTTGGCGAGCCTCTGCCAAATGATGAGAAGGAGGCTGGCTTGAATATAGATGATGATAACCTGACATTCTTCTTTGATATAGCTCTTGCTCCCAAGTTTGAGGCTCAGATAGGTAAGGATGATGCCATCACCTACTATGAGATCAAGGTTACTGAAGAGATGGTAAACAACCAGGTTAAGGCTTACACTCAGCAGAACGGCAAGTATGAGCAGGTGGACAGCTATCAGGAGAATGATGTCGTAAAGGGCCAGCTTGTGGAACTCAACCTGGACGGTTCAGCCAAGGAGGGCGGTATCGTGGTTGAGGGTGCCACCCTGATGCCCCAGTACATCAAGGATGCCGCTCAGAAGAAGCTCTTCAGCAAGGCCAAGAAGGGTGATGTTATAGTATTCAATCCTGCCAAGGCTTATGAAGGCAATCTGATAGAGATCTCTTCACTTCTCAACAAGAAAAAGGAGGAGGTTGAGGGCATCGACGCTGATTTCTCACTCACAATACAGGATATTACCCGCTTTGTTGAGAGCGAGTTGAACCAGGAGGTGTTTGACCGCGTATTCGGCAAGGATGTTGTCAAGGATGAGGCCGGTTTCCGCGCCAAGGTTGAGGAGTCACTCGCCCAGAGCTTTGTTCCTGACAGCGACTACAAGTTCCTGCTTGATGTACGCAGCTATCTGATGGAGAAAGTGGGCAAGCAGGAGTACGCTGAGGATCTGCTCAAGCGTATCATGAAGGCTAACAAGCCCGATGCAGAGCAGGATGACGCTACATTCCAGCGCAGCCTTGAGGAGCTCACATGGCATCTTATCCAGGAGAAGCTGGTTGAGAAGTACAACATAAAGGTTGAGGATGCCGATGTCAAGGCTATGGCACGTGAGGCTACCCGCGCCCAGTTTGCCCAGTACGGAATGATGAACATTCCTGATGAACTGCTTGACAACTACTCAAAGGAGATGCTCAAGAAGCGTGAGACCGTAGATGGTCTGGTTAACCGCGCTATTGAGAGCAAACTTACCGCTGCCCTAAAGGGTGAGGTCAAGCTCAAGACCAAGAAGGTTACCGTTGATGAGTTCAACAAGCTCTTTGAGCCTGCTGATGCAAAAGGCAAGAAAGCCAAGAAGTAAAAACATTTAAAACAGATCAATATGGACGATTTCCGCAAATATGCTACAGGTCACCTGGGTATGAACAGCCAGGTACTTGATGATGTGATCAAGGCAGAATCACAGTATCTGAACCCTTACATCCTTGAGGAGCGTCAGCTGAACGTGACCCAGATGGATGTGTTCTCACGCCTCATGATGGACCGCATCATATTCCTTGGAACGGAAATCAATGATTATACGGCCAACACCATCCAGGCGCAGCTGCTCTATCTGGATTCAGTGGATTCGTCCAAGGAGATATCAATCTATCTGAATTCCCCCGGCGGCAGCGTTACTGCCGGTTTGGGAATTTATGATACAATGCAGTTTGTCTCTAGCCCTATAGCCACCATCTGCACCGGTATGGCTGCCAGCATGGCTGCCGTGCTGCTGGTATCAGGCCAGGAGGGTAAACGTTCAGCTCTGCCTCACAGCCGCGTGATGATACATCAGCCTCTGGGTGGAGTACAGGGCCAGGCAAGTGACATTGAGATTACTGCCCGTGAGATTCAGAAGATAAAGAAAGAACTTTACACAATCATATCCGAGCACTCACATACACCGTTTGACAAGGTATGGGCTGACAGTGACCGTGACTATTGGATGACCGCACAGGAGGCTAAGGAGTACGGAATGATTGACCAGATTCTGGAAAAACGTAAATAAACGGTTAGATGGCAGGAGTAAAGAAAGGCAGAAGCTGCAGTTTTTGCGGACGCTCTGACAAGGAGGTGGGGTTCCTGATAACAGGAATTGACGGCTGCATCTGCAATGAGTGCGTTGAGCGTGCCTCGGAGATAGTCCGTGACTCCAAAGGAGGTGGGCCTAAACCTACTTTCACTATGGATTCGGTTCCCAAGCCCAAGGAGATCAAGAAGTTTCTTGATGACTATGTGATAGGTCAGGATGCAGCCAAGCGATACCTTTCTGTTGCCGTCTATAACCATTACAAACGTATTACCCAGCCTGAGACTGATGATATTGACATAGAGAAGAGCAATATCATCCTGGTAGGTGCCACAGGTACAGGCAAGACTCTTCTGGCCAAGACGATAGCCCGCCTTCTCAAGGTTCCGTTCACCATTGTTGACGCGACGGTGCTGACTGAAGCCGGTTATGTGGGTGAGGATGTGGAGAGCATCCTGTCACGTTTGCTCCAGGTGGCTGATTATGATGTGGCTGCTGCAGAGCGTGGAATAGTGTTTATTGATGAGATAGACAAGATAGCCCGTAAGAGTGACAACCCTTCAATAACACGTGACGTGAGCGGTGAGGGTGTACAGCAGGGCTTGCTCAAGCTGCTTGAGGGCTCTGTTGTGAACGTTCCGCCACAGGGCGGCCGTAAGCATCCGGAGCAGAAGTTCATTCAGATAGACACCAAGAATATACTGTTTATCTGCGGCGGTGCTTTTGACGGCATTGAGCGCAAGATTGCAAATCGCCTGAACACCCAGGTCGTGGGATTTGAGTCAGTGGAGCAGCGCAGCAAGGTTGACCTAAACAACCTCATGAAATATGTGTCACCCCAGGATCTGAAATCATTCGGCCTGATCCCTGAGATAATAGGCCGCCTGCCGGTGGTTACCAGCCTCCAGCCGCTTGACCGTGCTGCTCTGCGTAACATCCTTACAGAGCCCAAGAACTCAATAGTACGTCAGTATATCAAGATATTCAAACTGGACGGTGTGGAGCTTACATTCCAGCCTGAAGTCCTGGACTTCATCGTTGACAAGGCGATAGAGTTCAAACTGGGCGCCCGTGGTCTCAGATCAATAGTTGAGACCATCATGATAGACGCTATGTATGAGATTCCGTCATCTGGCAAGAAGAGCTACGCTGTTACTCTGGATTATGCCAAGGCGCAACTTGACAAGGCTGACGGAGTGGTGTTTGAGAACTCTTGATGAGTTGAAAGATAGTCCTTGCGCCGATAGGCGTTTTATTATACTTTTTTGCAGTTTTTTTTGGTAAAAAGTTTGCAAGTATAAAATACTTGTACTTAACTTTGTTTTCTATCCCCATGGGGTAGACCGGATGTTTTTTATTAGTTGATATGGCAAAAGACGTTAATTTGCAGGAAATCCTGAAAGTCCATTTTGGTTTTGATACTTTCAAGGGAGACCAGGAGGCCATTATCCGCAATCTGTTGGGCGGTAACGATACTTTCGTGCTCATGCCTACCGGAGGAGGAAAATCCTTGTGCTACCAACTGCCTGCCCTTGTAATGGATGGAACAGCCATAGTTATTTCTCCCCTTATTGCACTTATGAAGAATCAGGTTGATGCCATGCGAAACCTGAGTGAGGAGGACGGTATAGCTCATTTCATCAATTCCTCGCTTAACAAGACATCAATAGATCTTGTAAAAACCGATATCCTGAGCGGTAAGACCAAACTCCTGTATGTGGCTCCCGAGTCACTTACCAAGGAGGAGAATGTGGATTTTCTCAAGAAGGTCAAGATATCGTTCTATGCCATTGATGAGGCCCACTGCATTTCTGAATGGGGACATGATTTTCGTCCTGAGTACCGCAAGATAAGGGATATAGTCAAGGAGATAGGTTTGGCGCCTATCATCGCCCTTACGGCCACTGCTACAAACAAGGTGCGCGATGACATCAAGAAGAACCTGGGCATACAGGATGCCAAGGATTTCAAGTCATCATTCAACCGACCCAACCTCTACTATGAAGTAAGGCCCAAGACCAAGAATGTTGATAAGGATATAATCAAGTTCATAAAGTCCAACCCCGGCAAGTCAGGTATAATATACTGCCTGTCCCGCAAGAAGGTTGAGGAGTTGGCTGAGATACTCCAGGCCAATGACATATCGGCTATGGCTTATCACGCCGGCATGGAGGCTGCCGCACGCAGCAAAACGCAGGATGCCTTCATTATGGAGAAGATTGATGTGATAGTGGCTACCATAGCGTTCGGAATGGGTATAGACAAACCTGATGTACGCTATGTCATTCACTATGATATACCCAAGAGCCTTGAGGGCTACTACCAGGAGACCGGACGTGCCGGACGTGACGGCGGTGAAGGTCAGTGCATAGCATTCTATAATAGCAAAGATGTGCAGAAACTGGAGAAGTTCCTTGAGGGCAAGCCTCTGGCTGAGCAGGATATAGGGCGTCAGCTTCTGGCTGAGACTACGGCTTATTGTGAGTCATCAGTATGCCGCCGCAAGCTGTTGCTCCACTACTTTGGTGAGAACTATGAGGAGGATAACTGCGGCAACTGTGACAACTGCCTGAATCCCAAGAAGCAGGTTGAGGCACAGCAACTGCTTGAGACCGTGCTTGAGTGCATACTTGCAGTTAAGGAGAACTTCAAGGCAGATTATATCATCGATATGCTTCTTGGTAAGGAGACCTCCGAGATAACAGACCATATGCATGATGACCTTGAGGTGTTCGGCTCAGGCTCCGATGAGGAGGAGAAGACCTGGAACGCTGTTATACGTCAGGCCTTGATTGCCGGTTACATCCGCAAGGATGTTGAGAACTACGGTCTGCTTAAGATAACAGAAGAGGGACGTGATTTCCTCAAGAACCCCAAGTCATTCCTGATTGTAGAGGACAAGGAGTTTGAGGATGACGAGACAGAAGGCCCGATGCGCGGAGGCGGATCATTTGCCGTTGATCCGGAACTCTATTCGATGCTCAAAGACCTGCGCAAGAAGTTGTCCAAGCATTTGCAGTTGCCTCCATACGTTATATTCCAGGATCCTTCACTGGAGGCTATGGCTACCACATATCCCGTAACCATTGATGAACTGCAGAATATTCCTGGTGTAGGTGCCGGCAAGGCCAAACGTTACGGCCAGGAGTTCATTGATCTGATAAAGCGTCATGTCGAGGAGAACGAAATAGAGCGTCCTGAGGACCTGCGTGTACGCACTGTAGCCAACAAGTCAAAACTCAAGGTAAGCATAATCCAGAGCATTGATATGAAGGTGGCTCTTGATGATATTGCTATAAGCAAGGGTATTGATTTTGATGAGCTGCTCACGGAGATAGAGGCTATAGTTAATTCTGGAACCAAACTGGATATTGACTATTTCATAGACAGCGTGATGGATGAGGACCGTGCCGAGGATATCTATGAGTATTTCAGAGAGTCTGAGAGTGATTCAATTGATGATGCCATTGACGAACTGGGTGATGACTACAGCGAGGAGGAGATTCGTCTGGTAAGGATCAAGTTCATCTCTGAAATGGGTAATTAAAAAGGATAAATAACTAAAAAACAAACAAATATGTCATTTTTAGAAGATAGAGTTGCAATGGAGGGCTTGACTTTTGATGACGTCCTGCTTATTCCTGCTTATTCAGATGTTTTGCCGCGTGACATCAATCTTACTTCAAGGTTCTCACGTAACATCAGCCTTAACATCCCGTTTGTGACCGCAGCTATGGACACTGTTACTGAATCACGCATGGCCATTGCCATTGCACGTGAGGGCGGTATCGGTGTAATACACAAGAATATGTCTATCGCTGAACAGGCACGCCAGGTGGCAATAGTAAAGCGTGCTGAGAACGGAATGATATATGACCCCGTAACAATCCTGCGCTCAAATACAATACGTGACGCTTTGGCTCTGATGTCAGAGTATCATATCGGCGGTATTCCTGTTGTTGAGGAGGACGGTAAGCTGTGCGGTATCGTTACCAACCGTGACCTCAGGTTCCAGCGTAACTATGACGTCAAGATTGAGGATGTCATGACTAAGGAGAATCTGGTTACCACACACCAGCAGGTTGACATGGAGGCTGCTTCACAGATTCTGCAGGAAAACAAGATTGAGAAACTGCCCGTTGTTGACAACAACGGCAAGCTGGTGGGCCTTATCACATACAAGGATATCACCAAGGCCAAGGATAAACCAATGGCTTGCAAGGATAGTAAGGGTCGTCTGCGTGTAGCAGCCGGTGTCGGTGTTACAGCCGATACACTTGAGCGCATGAACGCACTTGTAGAGGCCGGCGCCGATGCTATCGTGATTGATACCGCCCACGGTCATACTAAGAGCGTTATAGCCAAGCTTAAGGAGGCAAAAGCCAGCTTCAACAACATTGACATAGTTGTAGGTAACATAGCAACCGGTGCTGCAGCCAAGATGCTTGTAGAGGCCGGTGCTGATGCCGTAAAGGTAGGTATGGGTCCCGGTTCAATTTGCACCACCCGTATCATTGCCGGTATAGGTGTTCCCCAGGTATCGGCCGTATATGACGTTTATTCAGCCATCAAGGGCTCAGGCGTTCCAATCATTGCCGACGGCGGTCTGCGTTACTCAGGTGATGTGGTCAAGGCTCTGGCTGCCGGCGGTGACAGTGTAATGTTCGGCTCACTTGTGGCAGGTACAGAGGAATCACCGGGTGAGACCATCATATTCAACGGACGTAAGTTCAAGTCATATCGTGGCATGGGTTCTCTTGAGGCAATGGAGAACGGTTCAAAGGACCGCTATTTCCAGGCCGACACCAAGGATACCCGTAAGCTGGTTCCGGAAGGAATCGCAGCCCGTGTTCCTTACAAGGGCACTCTCTATGAAGTTGTATATCAGTTGGCAGGCGGTCTGCGTTCAGGCATGGGCTATTGCGGTGCTCCCAATATCGAGAAGTTGCATGATGCCAAGTTCGTCCGCATTACAAATGCCGGTATGAACGAAAGCCATCCGCATGATGTTGCCATCACAAGTGAGGCTCCCAACTACAGCCGCCACGAATAAACAGTTTTCTTTTGTATTTAGGAATTATGAGACGTATCCTTATAGGCATCTTTTCTGTTCTGCTTTGTGCTCCTTGCTATGCGCAGACCGATAATCCAGTGGTGATGAAAGTGAACGGTTATGATGTCAGTAAATCAGAATTTGAGTATTTCTTCAAGAAAAACAGGACGGATGAGCCTGTTACCAAGAAAACGCTACAGGAGTATACAGATCTCTATCTGAACTTTAAGCTTAAGGTTCAGGCTGCGATTGATGAGGGGATGGACAAGTCTGAATCATTCCTGGAGGAGTACAAGACCTACAGGGATATGCAGGCTGAGGATTATCTGATAGATAAGGCGTTCTTGGAACAACGTGCCAAAGAGACTTATGAAAGGGCGGGAATGGGCATTGGTCCAGAAGGCTTAGCCGATATCTCCGTAATATCATGTATGCCGGGAAGAGGTGCCGGTGAGACAGAAGAGGAATGCCTTAATTACTTGAAGGCTGTTTATGACAGAATCGTGGCCGGAGATGATTTTGAAGCTCTTGCCAGAGAATATTCCAATGACAGGGCGGCTGCTTCAGGCGGAGCTCTGGGTTGGGTTACACGTGGCCAGATTCCGGATGATGTGGCTGACATAGTTTTCAGCCTTGAACCGAGGCAATGCAGTGAACCCTTCATCTCAGATGGTACCGCTTTTATAGTCAAAGTAAATAACCGTCGTGAGTACGGTACATACGCCCAGAACCGCAGTGAGATATATGAGTGGATGAGGGAACAGGATGATATTTATCCTGAGGCAAAACGCCGTAAGGCCAATGAATATGCTGCACGTCTTGACTGGCCGTTCAGAAATGATACAGCCGTTGCTTATTTGGACAGCCTTCTTGAGGAGGTGAATCCTGACTTTGCCAATATATCAAGAGAGTATCATGACGGTCTCCTGCTGTTTGACATAAGCAGCCGTGAGGTTTGGGAGAAAGCTTCAAATGATATTGAAGGCATGGAGGCGTACTTCAAGTCAAATGTCAAGAAGTATAAGTTTGATGAGCCGTGTTTCAAGGGAATGGTGTTCTTCTGCATCAATGAGGATGTATTCCGTGAGGTAGAGGGTGCTGTCCGTGATCTTTATATCGATGATTGGATTGATACACTTGTTTCATACAACAGGGAGAAGATCCAGGTCCGTGTCATGACAGGTTCTGGTGAGACCGGTATCTTCAAGAAAGGACAGAATGCTTATGTTGACAAACTGGTGTTCGGTGAGGGTGAGTATGATCCTATGCCCAATTTCCCATACGTAAACGTGATAGGCAAGGTTCTCAGCAAGCCTGAAAACATGAACGATGTTATAGGCCAGGTCAGTGAGGATTACCAGAACTATCTGGAGAAGGAATGGGTTAAATCCCTGCGCAAAAAATATAAATACTCAATCAATCGCAAGGCGCTGAAGCAAGTAAACCTTGACAGCAAATGATTAATAGAAAACGTCTGTGTCATGATCTCAAGGCAGGGCTGTTGATGGTTCTGCTGTCGCTGCCGGTGGTTTCATGCTGGTGGAGAGGCAATTCAACACAGTATGTCTATGGTAAGACTCCTGTAGTTGAGGTAGGCAATGACGTTTTATATTATGAAGACCTGAAACAGGTAATACCTCTGGGAATGTCTGAATCAGACAGTACGGCGTTTGCTGAACGGTACATAAAGAACTGGGTTGAGGATGTCCTTTTTTATCAGAATGCCATTAGGAATATCCCGGACACAAAAGACATAGACCGTCTGGTTGAGAACTACAAGCGCTCCCTGATAGAGCATGAGTATCAGCGCAGGCTGATAGACCAGAAGTTCTCATCTGAAATATCAGAAGATGAGATTGTAAAATTCTACAATGACAACCAGAGGCTGTTCGTGTTGGATGAATCACTTGTAAGGGGTTTGTTCCTTAAGATCTCCAACCGTTCACATGACCTGTCAGAGATAAGGAAACTTTATACCCAGATGGATGATGAGTCATTTGAGGGAATAGAGAAATACTGCATCCGCAACGCCGGCCGTTGTGATTTCTTTTATGACAACTGGCGCACTGTGGCTGAGATAGAGGTGATGCTTCCTGCCATGGATAATCCTCTTGAGTCAATCCTGACGGACAGCTGTAACTTTGAGTTTAAGGATGAGGAGTTCATATATCTGCTGAATGTGAGCAGGTTCATACCCAAGGGAGGTATAGAACCTCTTGAACGTGCAAGAACCAGAATACGCGGCCTACTGGTTAACAATAATGAGGTTGAATACATGAGAAAGATCAGGGAGGATCTGTATGATGCCGCAATTGATAAGAACAGAATTATTTTTCACCAAAAGAAAAAGTAATGAAAAAAAGCATATTCGTGGCGGTCTGCCTGTTTACGGCTTTACTGCAGAATACTGAAACTGCGGCCCAGAACAATGTGATTGATGAGGTTGTGTGGGTGGTAGGCGATGAGGCTATTTACAAATCGGAGGTTGAAGAGGCTCGTCGGGATGCGCAGATGAGTGGTACCCAATGGGACGGCGATCCCTACTGTCTCATACCGGAACAGCTCGCCGTGAACAAACTTTTTCTGAATCAGGCTGAGCTTGACAGTATAACAGCCACTGATGCGGATGTTTCACAGGCGGTGGAGTATTATTACAAGGAGATGGTGGCTCAGGCAGGTACTGAGGATAAACTGGAGGAGTATTACGGCATGAAAGCCGACCAGATAAAGAGCCGTCTCTATGAGACACGCCGCCAGGAATATATCATAAGCAAGGTGCGTGAAAAGATAATATCCCGTGTCAAGGTGACTCCGGGGGAGGTAAGACGTTTTATAAAGGATCTTCCGGCCGATGATATTCCCTATATTCCTACTCAGGTTGAAGTACAGATCATAACCATTGATCCTACAATACCTCAGGAGGAGATAGATGCAGTAAAATCTGAGCTTCGTGAGTATATTGACCGTGTCCAGTCAGGTGAGGTTTCATTCTCCACCCTGGCACGTCTTTATTCTGATGATCCGGGTACAGCCCGTAACGGTGGTGACTGCGGATTTTTCGGGCGTGGTGAGATGGTACCTGAGTTCTCGGCTGTGGCATTCAACATGACTGATCCCAGCAAGATATCAAAGATTGTTGAAACAGAGTACGGATTCCATATCCTCCAGTTCGTGGAGAGACTGGGTGACAGGGTGCGTGTGCGTCACCTGCTGCGTAAGCCCAAGGTTCCTGTAGAAAGCATAAACAATTGTCTGGGAAAACTTGACACCATTGCTCAGAATATCCGTAACGGAAACCATACATTTGAGTTCTGTGTAGCGGAATACTCACAGGACAAGGATACCCGTAACAACAACGGTCTTATGACTTACCGCGAGGATCCCAGCATGCCGGGTGTTTCCAAGTTCCAGATGCAGGAACTGCCGCAGGATGTGGCAAAAGTTGTTGACAGAATGCATGTGGGTGAGATATCGGATCCGTTTACTATGCAGCTCAGAAACGGTAAGACCACCTGTGCCATTGTCAAACTCAAGAACAAGATAGGCGGGCATAAGGCCACCATGGCCGATGACTATGAGATCCTGTTTGAAATGGTCAGTACCATACGTAAGCAGGAGACTCTTGAAAAATGGATAAGGGAAAAGCAGCGTACCACCTATGTCAGGATCAGTGACGGTTGGAACGATTGTGAATTCAAATACCCGGGATGGGGTAACTACTAAAAGACAGCATACATCAATGCTCAAATCCAGGCTTCTGTCCTTCATTCTTTCATTGTGCGCCTTCATATCAGCAGGCGCGCATGGTATATGGGCTACGCCTGACAGCACTGAGATTCCTGAACCGGTTGATACGGATTATGTATATCTGCTTAATGCCGATGTCATCCGTTTTGAAGAGTATATAAACCCTGATGCCCAGCGCCTGATAGGTAATGTGGTATTCCGTCACGACAGCATGTACATGTACTGTGACAGTGCCTTGTTCTATCAGAAGAAGAATTCATTTGATGCTTATCACAATATCCGGGTTGAACAGGGCGATACCCTCTTTATGTATGGTGATTCGCTTTTTTATAACGGCGATACCCGTCTGCTGCGTGTAAGGGACAACGTACGTCTGGAGAACCGTACCATGGTACTGCTTACTGACAGTCTTAACTATGATCGCAATACAGGCCTGGGGTGGTTCTTTGACGGCGGCACGCTGCTGGATGAGGAGAGTACGCTGATATCGGAATACGGACAGTTTGACACAAACACCAAGATGGCTGTGTTCATGGACGGTGTTTCAATGGAGAGTCCTGATTATACCCTCAAGACTGATACGTTACATTATAATACTGATACTCATATAGCACTGCTTTCCTGCCCGTCAACAATTGTCAATGAAGATAATGTGATCAACACTGAAAACGGCCGTTTCAATACGCAGACCAACAGCGCCGTACTGCTTGACCGTTCTGTGGTGGAGCAGGATGACGGTGAGACCCGCATGACGGGCGACAGTATAGTGTATGACAAAGACAAAGGGCTGATGCAGGGTTATGGTGATGTCATCATTAACAACTACAAGGACAAGATAGATGTTCACGGAGAATATGTCTATTACAATCAGAACAATGATTCAGCCGTTGTTACAGGCAGGGCTCTCCTGATAGAATACTCCCAGGGAGACAGTCTTTTTGTACATGCCGATACGTTCCGTGTGGTCACTTTCTACAATGCTGACCATGACAGTGTCATTGAGCGTCAGCTGCGCGGATTCAATAAGGTGCGTGCCTATCGTCCGGATATGCAGATGGTGGCAGACTCTATGCTCTTTACCACTGCGGATTCCAGCCTGACGCTGTTCCGTGATCCCATACTCTGGAATGAAGATAATCAGGTGCTTGGTGAGAAGATAATCTTCTATCTCAATGACAGTACCATAGACTGGGCTCATGTGATTGGACAGGCTCTTTTTATACAGAGAAATGACTCCGTGCATTATAACCAGATATCAGGCCGTGAGATGAAGGCTTTCTTCAAGGAAGGTGAGATAGACTATGCTGATGTTAAGGGTAATGTACTGGCTATATTCTATCCGTTGGATTCAGACTCCATCATGATAGGTATGAATACCACTGAGGGTTCCAGTCTGAGGATACATTTCAAGGTGCGTACCGTTGACAAGATTGTAATGCACGGTCGCTCCAGCGGAGTGCTGTATCCTATGGATCAGCTTGAGGAGAAAAAGATGTTCCTGAGTGACTTCAACTGGTTTGACAGGATAAGACCTATTGACAGGGAGGATGTGTTCTATTGGCGGGGAAAGAGAGTGGAGGAACAGCTTAAGAAGTCTAATTCAAACAAGGAAGTTCCGCTTCCTACACTAAACCGTAACAAACAGTAGCTATGGGAATGTTCAGCATCAGGGAACCGCGCCGTTTTGAGCATAAATACATCTACTATGACGAGCGCAAGGAAAAACTGGCCAAGATAGAAGAGAAGGCTAAGCGTGAACTCGGTATGCTTCCTGAGGATGAGTTTGATCCGGAGCGCATACGCGGTAAGTTTGTGGAAGCTACCACACACCTTAAGCGCCGCAAGCAGAACGGTGGTCCCAGAATGGGGTTCCCGGTTGCGATAGTACTGATAGTGCTCCTGACGGTGCTGCTGTTCTCAATACTTAACGGCAGTATATTCTGAAAATAATAATATGGAGGGAAAGGTAAAGGTACTGTCACAGGCTGTAGCCAGCCAGATAGCCGCAGGTGAGGTGGTAAACCGTCCGGCATCGGTGGTCAAGGAGCTGGTGGAGAATGCTGTTGATGCAGGTGCCAGGACTGTCCGGATAATCATTTCCGATGCGGGAAGGACATCAATTCAGGTGATTGATGACGGTTGCGGTATGGTTCCTGAAGATGCACGCCTTGCTTTTGAGCGGCATGCCACCTCCAAGATCCGTGAGTCAGATGACCTTTACTCACTTACCACATTCGGTTTTCGAGGAGAGGCTCTGCCTTCAATAGCTGCGGTGTCGGAGGTGGAACTGCGTACCCGTACAGCAGACAGCGATACCGGCACCAAAATACTGATAAAGGCTTCTGAAATAGAGCAGGAGGAACCCTGCGTGTGCCCCGTGGGTAGTATCTTTACCGTACGTAACCTGTTTTATAATGTTCCGGCAAGACGTAAGTTCCTCAAGAGCAACCAGACTGAGTTCGGCCATATCCTGACTGAGGTGGAGCGGGTGGCTTTGGCTCATCCGGAGGTAACCATTGAACTGACCCATCAAGGTGAGCAGGTACTGTCACTGCCGGAATCGGCTGTAAAACAGAGAATAGTAAATCTGTTTGGGCGTAAGATAAATCAGGCTCTGCTGCCGGTTGAGGTGGAGACATCGGTCGTAAAGGTGAGCGGTTTCTGCTCAAATCTGGATAACGTAAAGGGTAAGGGTGCCAAGCAGTTCTTTTTTGTGAACGGCAGGTTCATGCGTCATCCCTATTTCCATAAGGCTGTTCTGAGCGCATATGAGGGCCTTGTCCCTGATGGTGAACAGCCGTCTTATTTCCTGTTCCTTACTGTTCCGGCCGATACCATTGACGTGAACATACATCCTACCAAGACTGAGATAAAGTTTGAGGATGAGCAGGTGATATGGAAAATCCTTATGGCTGCCGTCAAGGAGACTGTGGGTAAGTTTGAGGAGATGCCCACAATAGATTTCAATACGGCTGATATGCCTGATATTCCCATCTATGATGCGTCGCGTCCCGCCATACAGCCCAAGGTTGATATAAATAAGGATTTCAATCCTTTTGCCGGCAACCGCATCGAACCGCGCCCCAGCCGTAGCAATGCAGACAACTGGAGCAAATTGTACGGTGATGTTATTGAACACAAGATAAGCGAGGGCGCAATACCTTACGGACATCCTGAGACTCTCATTCAGGCAGATGAGCAGCCTCTGCATCCGTTCCAATATGCTGACCGCTATATCATTGTTCAATCAGAGCAGGGGCTTATGATTGTTGACCAGCACCGTGCCCATATTCGCGTGCTTTATGAACGTTTCCTCTCTGAGGCCAAGAGTCATGGAGCGGCGTCACAGGGGTTGCTGTTTCCTGAGATGTTCCAGCTGTCACAGGTTGATGCCGCCGCTTTTGCTGAGCTTAAACCGCGGTTTGCAGCATTGGGTTTTGATATATCAGATATGGGACGCGGAGCCATTGCAGTGCAGGGCATCCCGTCAGGAATGGAGGGACAGGATTATGAAAGGCTTATTACTGATATGATAGCCGATCTGCGTATCAATCCCACTCAGGAGGAGGACCGTCAGCTGGAATCTATGGCACTCGCTATGGCGCGTAAGGCAGCCATACCTGCCGGCCGTCATCTGTCGGAGAATGAGATGCAGGAACTGTTGCGCTCTCTCAAGGCATGCAGTATGCCGTCACGCACACCTGATGCCAGACCGACGTATGTTGTCAAGTCGGATCAGGAAATCTCTAAATGGTTTGATTAATAGACTTTGAAGCCTATTATCTGGCGTACTTCACGCAGAGTCTTGGATGCGCTTTCACGGGCCTTTTCGGCACCGGCGCGTGCAATCTTGTCAAGCAGCTCGGTATTGCTGGCAAACTCCTTGATTCTCTCGCGGATGGGATCTGTAGCAGCAACTATATCCTCGGCAAGCTGTTTCTTAAGATCGCCGTAGCGCAGTGTGCAGTCATTCCACTTGTCGTTGAAGTAGTTGTAGGTATCCTTTGATGAAACCACATCAAGAAGGGTAAAGAGGTTCTGAATAACCTCAGGTTTTTCACTGTTCATGGACTGTGGGCCTGCATCGGTAACAGCCTTCATAACCTTCTTGCGGATAACAGAGGGCTCATCGCACAAATAGATGCAGTTGCCTTCACTCTTGCCCATCTTGCCGGAACCGTCCAAACCGGGAATCTTTATGCCTCCCTCCTTGGCCAATGAGAATGATGCGGGCTCAGGGAAGTATTCCACCTTATACATTTGGTTGAAACGGCGTGCAAACTTGCGTGCCATCTCCATGTTTTGCTCCTGGTCCTTTCCTACAGGTACCTTGTTGGCCTTATGGATAATAATGTCCGATGCCATCAGGGTGGGGTAGGTCAGCAGGCCGGCGTTTACATTATCGGGCTGCTTGCGGGCTTTTTCCTTGAATGAGGTTACGCGCTCCAGCTCACCCAGATAAGCATTCATATTAAGATAGAGGTAGAGTTCTACTACCTCAGGAACATCACTCTGTACGTAAATGGTAGCCTTCTCAGGATCCAGACCGCAGGCCAGATACTCAGCCAGTATGGTACGGACGCTGTTCTGGATGTTCTCAGGGGTGGGGTGCGTGGTCAGGGAGTGCCAGTCAGCAATAAAGAAGAAGCATCTGTACAAATCCTGAAGTTTGATAAAGCTTGTTACTGCACCATAGTAATTACCAAGGTGAAGGTTTCCTGTAGGGCGAATGCCGCTGAGAACTGTTTCCATTTGATCAAATTAGTGTTTTTGCACCGCGAAGATACCATAAAAGAGCCATACGGGGAAAAATATTTGAAAAAAAGGTCTGAAAGTTTTTGACTATACGCAAAAGTGCTTATCTTTGCACCGCTTTTACAGAAAGCACGGGCGTTTAGCTCAGCTGGTTCAGAGCATCTGCCTTACAAGCAGAGGGTCGGCGGTTCGAATCCGTCAACGCCCACAAGGAGAGTCTCGATGAGACTCTCCTTTTTTTGTGGGCGCTGACGGATTCCATACCTTTTTTAGGTGAGGGGTTGCTTAATTATACGGGAAATAGTAATTTAGCGGACAATTACAATCAATCAAACTAACTAAATCGTAATATGTTTAAGGGACAGCCTAAAGGCCTGTTCGCATTGGCACTTGCCAACACAGGCGAAAGGTTCGGTTACTACACCATGCTTGCCATCTTTACTCTCTATTTGAGAGCCAAGTTCGGCTGGGATGTTGATACTGCCGGACTTGTGTATTCAATTTTTCTTGCAGGAGTCTATTTCATGCCGCTGATTGGTGGTATCATAGCCGATAAGATCGGTTATGGAAAGTGTGTTACCATCGGTGCATTCGTAATGATTACCGGTTATCTGGCTCTGGCCGTTCCTATGGCAACCCAGAATGTCGATATGTGGACCCTGTATGCCGGTCTGCTGCTGATTGCTGTCGGAACAGGTCTTTTCAAGGGTAACTTGCAGGTACTTGTGGGTAACCTCTATGATGATCCCAAGTATGCCGATAAACGTGATGCTGCGTTCAGTCTGTTCTATATGGCTATCAACATAGGTGCTATGTTCGCACCTGCCATGGCAAAGGCTCTCTACAACCCTCATATCGAGAGCGCAGGTTATCACTTTGTACCCATTGACAATGCTACCGTAGAGTTCGGCTCACAGTCAGGCGCATACCTGCAATCTTTGGCCGAGGGCTACCGTCTGTGTTTCTTTGTTGCTTGCGCATCACTGGTGCTCTCCCTTATGATCTATTTCTTCTGCCGCCCCTGGTTCAAGCATGCCGATGTCAACACCAAGCAGGCCAAGGCCCAGAACGCTCAGATTCAGGAACTCACTCCCAAGCAGACCAAGGACCGCATTGTGGCTCTGCTGCTTGTGTTCGCCGTTGTAATATTCTTCTGGATGGCATTCCATCAGAACGGATCGGCCCTGACATTCTTTGCCGATAAGTATACCAAGCTGAACGGCATTACCGGAATCAATCGTATTTGGTTCAACATCTGGTCACTGGCACTGATAGCAGTATCAATCTATACTCTGTTCGCAATATTCCAGAGCGATACAAAGAAGTCACGTACCATCGCAGCCATTGCTACACTGGTTCTCTGGGCAGGCGCCATCGCCTTCTATCTGCAGATGCCGTTATCTTTCAATGCAGCCACATCTGATTTCCAGCAGTTCAACCCATTCTTCGTGGTTTCTCTTACTCCGGTTTCAGTTGCCGTGTTCGGTGCTCTGGGAAAGAAAGGCAAGGAGCCCTCAGCTCCCGTAAAGATCGGTTTGGGTATGCTTTTGGCCGGTGTGGGCTTTGCAGTTATCACAGCAGCCTCGACTGACCTGATTTCGCCTATGGATCTTGGTGACTCAGCACAGAGCGTACTCAGTCCCAACTGGCTTATCGGAACTTATTTTACACTGACCGTAGCCGAGTTGCTTCTGAGCCCCATGGGTATAAGTTTTGTAAGTAAGGTTGCTCCTCCCAAGTACAAGGGTCTGATGATGGGTGGCTGGTTTGCCGCTACCGCTATAGGTAACTACCTGAGCAGTATCCCTTCAAAACTTTGGAACAGGATTCCTCTTATGGCCAACTGGGCGATACTGATTGGTCTATGCGTTATAGCAGGTCTTATTATGTTTATCCTTCGCCGTAAACTTGAGGCAGCTACACAGGATTAAAAAGAAATAACAGACACAAAAGGGACGGTTCCGGAACCGTCCCTTTTGTTTTATAGCAGGATATTGCTGAGCATGATCACGATGATTATTATCGGAGCAACCCAACGTACCATGAAATAGACGTAGCGGAACAGCCAGGCAGGAGTCTTAGAGGTGTTATGGCCGGTAAGCTCATCCAGGAAATCGGCTTTCCTGATGCGCCAGCCTGCAAACAGGACCATGATGAGGCTGCCCACTGTAATCAGTACATCCGATGATATGACATCAAAGAAATCAAATATGTTCATGCCGGCCAGGGTAATACCTGAAAGCATGCCCTGCGACAGGGAGCAGATGCAACCCAGAAGAATGATTATAACCATACTTACTGTGACGGCTTTGCTGCGTGACAGATGCCACTCTTCAATGAAATATGCCACAATAACCTCAAGCATTGATATGGCCGATGTTACGGCAGCCAGTAACAGCGAGAGGAAAAACAGAATGGCAATTATGCTGCCGCCGGGCATGGAGGCAAACACTCCGGGCAAGGTTATGAATACCAGTCCGGGGCCTGCGTTGATGGCGGGTGTAGTTCCGTTCATGAAGGCTATGGCATAGACGGCGGGTATGATGGCCAGGCCGGCAATGATGGCGAACAGGGTGTCAATGAGACCGGTGGAAACGGCTGTCATTGCAATATCCTCCTTGGTCTTAACGTATGAGCCGTAGGTTAGCAGGATTCCTATACCTATGCTGAGCGACATGAAGGCCTGTCCTAAAGCTGTGATGAGCACCTTGCCGTCTATCTTGCTGAAATCAGGTATGAGCAGATACTTTGTTCCTTCTGATGCTCCGGGCAGTGTGAGTGAACGGATTGCCACAAGGATGATGGTGATGGACAGCACCGTCATCATGGGTTTTGAAAAACGCTCAATACCGTTCTTAACGCCGCCGAAATTGGCTATGGCTGTTACTGCAAGGAATATCAGAGTATAGACCAGAGGCTCATAAGTTGAGCTGATGAATCCGCTAAAAGCACCCGCATAATCGGAGCCGGGATCCGTGAAGCTGAATGTGCATGCTTGAACCAGATATTTGACAGACCATCCGCCTACAACGGTGTAGAAAGCCATAATTACTATGGGTGTAAGCAGGGTGATGAATCCTGCCCAGCGCCAACGGGGTGCTCCCAAGTTATCATAAACACGGGTCACGTTTGAGCGGCATTTGCGGCCCAGTGTGATCTCTGTCATAAGTACCGGCAGACAGATGGTAAGCAGAAGTATGAGATATACAAAGATAAAGGCTCCGCCTCCGTTCTGAGCAGCCAGGAACGGGAATCTCCACAGGTTACCAAGGCCTACGGCAGAGCCTGCTATGGCCATGATCATCCCGAAATGGCTATCAAAACGCTCTTTGCGTCTCTCCATTATTATGCTTTGATGTTAGGTTCCTCAAGTCCATAACCCTCTTTCTTGTCAACTGCCTTGAGTCGAATGGCAAGCAGTAGGGCTACAATACCGAACAGGGCGAATATCACCATCGGAAGTGTATAGTTGTACTGTGTAACCTCGGCTCCCTCTACAAGGCGTGTACCTGCTTTGCAGTACTTGTCAAGAATGCCGCCTATGAGCAGCGGAACAAATCCCAGACCTATGTTCTGAACCCAGAATATGAGAGCGTATGCGGAGCCTACCAGTTTCTGCGGTATGATCTTGGGTACGCTGGGCCACATGGCTGACGGCACGAGTGAGAATGCCACACCCAGGATTATCATGATGAATGCTGCAAACCACCAGTAGTTGAGCAGAGGCAGCGCAAACAGTACATGTACCAGAATGAGCAGGAGTGAGCCGATGATCATAATGGTTGCGCCCTTACCCTTCTTGTCATAAATGCCGCCGAAGAGCGGTGTCATGATAAGGTTTCCGAACGGAATGAGGCTCGGTATGATACCTGCCAGAGTGGTGCTTACGCCGTATTTGTTCTCCATAAGCGATGCGGCGTATTTCATGAACGGGAATACTGCAGAGTAGAACATAAGGCAGAGAAGTGCCAGGAGCCAGAATCCGCGGTTGGTGATTATCAGCTTAAGGTCTTTTACCTTGAATACGTCATCGGGCTCAGTCTGTGTCTGTGCAACCTCGGCGTCAAACTTCTTGTCCATACGGCAGAATACCAGGTATGCCAGGAATCCTATGCATAACAGTATCGCAGAGAAGAGCAGCGGTGCTGACAGAGAGAAATGCTTTACGATCATAGGACTGAAGACCAGAGCTGCGGCTGTACCCAGACGGGCTACTGCCACCTGGACACCCATAGCCAGAGCCAGTTCCTTACCGGCAAACCATTTGGTGATAACCTTTGATACCGTGATACCGCAGTTTTCGGTACCTACAGCGAATATGGCATAACCAAGGCATGCTACGAATACCTGAGTGCGCACTCCGAATACGGTTCCGGCCTCAGCACCCGGTGATATGTAATTGACTGCGTAATACTTTATCAGCGCACCGGCAAGCATAAGGAAGCAGGTTACGATACCCGTAAACCTTACACCCATCTTGTCCAGAATGATGCCGCCGAATATGAGCATGAACAGGAATACGTTGAACCAGCAGTAGGCCCAGTTGAACTGTCCGAACTCAAGGCTGGTCCATCCCATCTGCTCCTCAAGCATGGTCATCAGAGGTGACAGGGCATCGGTCAGGAAGTAGCCCCACATCATGGTAAATGACACTATTATAAGGGCTGCCCAGCGTGCTCCCTTGCTCTCACTTATTTTCTTGGTTACGGTCTGTGACATATTTTTATTATTATTATGACTACTCGGAGACGCAAAATTATGAATTTCTTATTAATTTTGCAGCGCTGCTGAGAAGCAGATACGCACGAAAGCGAAAAAAAACTTGAAAAGAAAGTTTAAGATATAAGATTTGGTGCTTAGAGTATTTGAGAATTAGTTTGTAAGACGATTTTTAGTAAAGAAGTGAAATTGGATGAGTTGACGGCAGTATCCCCCATTGACGGGCGGTACCGTGGCAAGACACAGGAACTTGCATCTTATTTTTCAGAATTTGCGCTTATCCGCTACAGGGTAAGAGTGGAGATAGAGTATTTTACGGCTCTCTGCGAGTTTAAGCTTCCGCAGCTGGCGGGTGTATCAAATGCATCGCTTGATGGTTTGCGCCTGATATGGCAGAACTTCAGCGAGCAGGACGCCGCTCACATAAAAGAGATTGAAAAGGTTACCAACCACGATGTCAAGGCGGTTGAGTATTTCATAAAAGAGAAATTTGACCTTGTACCGGAACTAGTTCCCTACAAGGAATTCATACATTTCGGACTCACATCACAGGATATAAACAATACATCAGTGCCTCTGTCAATCAGAGAGGCTCTGGAAAATGTCTATTATCCTGCCATCCAGTCACTCATTGATAAACTGGAGGAGTATGCTGAGCGCTGGAAGGATGTGCCTATGCTGGCACGCACCCACGGACAGCCCGCTTCACCCACACGTCTGGGTAAGGAGATAGAGGTTTTTGCATACCGTCTGCGTGAGCAGCTTGCTCAGCTCAAGGCTGTACCCATGTCTGCTAAGTTCGGCGGTGCCACAGGTAACTTCAACGCTCATCATGTAGCTTATCCTGATATTGACTGGAAGGCATTCGGTGCCAGGTTCCTGAGTGAGAAACTGGGTCTTAAGCGTGAGGAATATACCACCCAGATATCAAACTATGATAATCTGGCAGCCCTGTTTGATGCAATGAAGCGCATGAACACCATCCAGATTGATATGAACCGTGACTTCTGGCAGTATATATCAATGGAGTACTTCAAGCAGCAGATCAAGGCCGGTGAGGTGGGCTCAAGCGCTATGCCTCATAAGGTAAATCCCATAGACTTTGAGAATGCTGAGGGCAATCTTGGTATGGCTAATGCCATTCTGGAGCATCTGGCACGCAAGCTCCCGGTATCACGTCTGCAGCGTGACCTGACAGACTCTACGGTTATACGTAACATCGGTGTGCCGTTCGGACATCAGATGATAGCGATAGCAAGTTCACTCAAGGGTTTGGGTAAACTGCTTATCAACGAGCAGAAGATTGCCGCTGACCTGGATGGTTGCTGGAGCGTGGTAGCCGAGGCTATCCAGACCATCCTGCGCCGTGAGGGTTATCCGCATCCTTATGAGGCACTCAAGGCACTTACCCGTACCAACAGTCAGGTAACTCAGCAGTCTATAAGTGAATTTATTGACGGACTTAACGTTAACGATAATATTAAACAAGAACTAAAAGCCATTGCGCCTGGCAACTATTACGGCGTATAAGAGACTAACTTTAAAAATCTAAATCATCCGAAGCCGTGATGGCTTCCTTAAAAAAATTGCAATTATGATGGAGACAGAGAATGGAAACCGATTCTACGACGAGAGCGGGAATCAGGAAGGACAGGAGAACAGCTTCAACAGGTTTGGTGGAAACTCCGATGAGAACAGTCAGGCTAACCGTCGCGAAGGCAGACCCCGTTTTGTAAGGGTTGATTACAACAATCGTCCTCAGTATTCAAGAGTAGAGCGCCCGCAGCGCCAGGATGGCGAGCAGGGCTATAATCAGGATCGTCCGCACAGACAGTACGGACAGGGTTATGGAGATCAGGGCTACGGTCAGAACCGCCAGGGCGGATATCAGAACCGTGGATACAATAATAACCGTCAGGGTTACGGACAGCAGCGTTATGGTCAGAACCGTCAGTTCAATAACGGCGATGAGGGTCAGCCCCGTTTCTACAGGGAGCGTGTTCAGAGCCAGGGCGGTGAGCAGCAGGAAGGCGGCTACCAGCGTCAGGGTGGCTACCAGCGCCAGGGAGGCTACGGCCAGCGTCAGGGCGGATATCAGCGCCAGGGTGGCTATGGCCAGCGTCAGGGCGGATTCAATAACAACCGTGGCGGTTACGGCCAGCAGGGCGGTTTCCGCAAGCCCATGCAGAAGCGTCAGGACAACCGCAAGCGCATAGAGTATCAGGATGTCATTCACGATCCCGAGGAGGAGATACGTTTGAACAAGTACCTGGCAAATGCCGGTGTATGCTCACGTCGTGAGGCCGATGAGTTCATCCAGGCAGGTGTTGTCAAGGTAAACGGCCAGACTGTTACAGAGCTTGGTACCAAGGTTCATCGCGGTGACAATGTGCTGTTCCATGATCAGCTTGTAAGCATAGAGCGTAAGATATATATCCTTCTTAACAAGCCAAAAGATTGCGTTACTACTGTTGATGATCCCCAGGAGCGCAAGACCGTTATGGATTACATCAAGGGGGCCTGCAAGGAGCGTGTATATCCCGTAGGCCGTCTGGACCGCAATACTACCGGTGTGCTGCTGCTTACCAATGACGGTGAGATGGCAAGCCGCCTGACACATCCCAAGTTCCTCAAGAAGAAGATCTATCATGCACGTCTGGACCGCGCAGTGAGCGGTGAGGATCTTCAGAAGCTTCTGGACGGTGTAAACATTGGTGAGGAGGATGGCGATATCGTACGTGCCGATGAGGTGAGCTACGTTAACGATGACAAGACTCAGGTAGGCATTGAGATACACTCAGGCCGTAACCGTGTGGTTCGTCGTATGTTCGACGCTCTGGGCTACCGCGTTACCAAGCTGGACCGCGTACAGTTTGCAGGTCTCACCAAGAAGCGTCTGCGTCGCGGTGACTGGCGTTTCCTCACCGAGAAGGAGGTAAACATGCTCCGCATGGGTGCATATGAATAACTAACTACGAATTATCAGAAAACAATGGATATCAAGAGAACAAGGATTGTTGACCTCCTTAAGCGTACCGATTACGGTCAGGAGGTTGTCGTCAAAGGTTGGGTAAGGACTAAGCGTGGAAGCAAGAGCGTGAACTTCATAGCTCTCAATGACGGATCGACAATCAAGAATGTTCAGATTGTGGCTGACCTTGAGAAGTTTAGTGATGACCTGATGAAACAGATCACCACCGGTGCCTGCCTCAGCGTTAAGGGTACTATGGTTGAGAGCATCGGCTCAGGTCAGGCTGTCGAGGTTCAGGCTAAGGAGATTGAGGTGCTGGGTCTGTGTGGTGATGACTATCCCATGCAGAAGAAGGGCCAGACATTCGAGTATATGCGTCAGCATGCCCATATGCGTCTGCGTACCAATACATTCGGTGCTGTGATGCGTATCCGCCATAACATGGCAATGGCCATACACACCTACTTCCATGAGCATGGATTCTTCTATTTCCATACTCCGCTTATCACTGCAAGTGACTGCGAGGGTGCAGGTAACATGTTCCAGGTAACAACCAAGAACCTCTATGACCTCAAGAAGGATGATCAGGGTAAGATTATCTATGATGATGATTTCTTTGGTCAGCAGACTTCACTTACCGTAAGCGGTCAGCTGGAGGGTGAGCTTGGTGCTACCGCTCTGGGAGCTATCTACACTTTCGGTCCTACATTCCGTGCCGAGAACTCCAACACTCCGCGCCACCTGGCCGAGTTCTGGATGATTGAGCCTGAGATTGCTTTCCTGGATCAGGAGGAGCTTATGGACCTTGAGGAGGATTTCATAAAGTATTGCGTGCGTTGGGCACTTGACCACTGCCAGGATGACCTGGAGTTCCTCAACAACATGATTGACAAGACACTTCTGGAGCGTCTGAACGGTGTACTCAAAGAGAACTTTGTACGTCTTACATACACTGAGGGTATCAACATCCTTCAGGATGCCATCAAGAACGGTAAGAAGTTTGAGTTCCCGTGCAACTGGGGTGATGACCTGGCTTCAGAACATGAGCGTTTCCTTGTTGAGGAGCACTTCCGCAAGCCCGTGATCATGACTGACTATCCTACAGCCATCAAGTCATTCTACATGAAACAGAATGAGGCTACTCCTGACGGAGGTTCAATAGGTTATCATGGTGTCAAGGCTCCCGCATCAACAATGCAGGGTACCGATGTCCTCTTCCCGCAGATAGGTGAGATCATCGGCGGTTCAGTACGTGAAGCAGACTATGATAAACTGATGGGTGAGATCAATCGCCGTAAGATGGATATGACTCATCTCTGGTGGTATCTGGATACACGCCGCTGGGGTTCATGCCCGCACGCCGGTTTCGGTTTGGGTTTTGAGCGCCTGATATTGTTTGTAACAGGTATGCAGAACATAAGGGATGTAATACCCTTTCCTAGAACTCCACGTTCCGCCGAGTTCTAAAAACAGTACAAATGGGGACAGACCCCAATTGCACATGCTTAATTAAACGACTATCGCAAAACTATCCACGTGCAATTGGGGTCTGTCCCCATTTGTACTGTTTTATTGTTTTATAAGTTTGAAGTAGAGGCGGAGGGACCAGGCTAAGATGGTTACCATGCCCCAGCGGAACAGGAGCATCCAGTACCATATGCCCCCTACGGCCGCAAAAAGCATCAGGTCTTCCAGGTTGCTGTGTGATATTCCGATATGGGTATTTAGCAGACGAATGCTTTTGTCCGATATCTCACCGCGTTCCATCTCATCCATGATTGCGGCCGATCCGTACGAGAGACCTACCACGTTTGCCACAATCCATAGGAACGATGTCTCCTTTGGTAGTCCGAACATAGTGAGCAGCGGGCTGAAAAGCCGTGATATCCTGTCCATGATACCATACTCATAGAATGCACGCTGAAGTACGTTCAGAAGGGTTATCAGCACAGTCATCCATACGGCAAGCTTGGCCAGTCCCTTGAGCCATACCATGAACATAGGCCAGAAATCACCCTGTATCTGGAAAAACGGGATTTCTGAGAGATTGACAGTGGCTGTATCGTAAACAGGACGTCCCGGAAGAACCAGATTCATGATAATACCCAGCGCAAGCGAGCCGAATGTGCGAATCAATACCGTATAGAGAGCAGGTGCTCCGGTCTTCTTTTGAACGGCAGTCTCAACCACCATGGCGTGGGCTGCCAGTGTCATGGTACCCAGTATGGTGATCTGGCGTGCTGTAAGGTCAATGGTAGATACAACCGCTATGCACGAATAGACGTTGATGAAATAACCGCTGACGTATGCCAGTGAAGCATCGCCCGGAAGTCCGAAAATACGGAACACGGGACTCACGGCAGCTGCAATCCAGGTCAGTATGCCAGTATATTTGAGCAGGAACATTATAAATGAGACTATAGCGGTAATCTTGAATATCCACCATATAGTCTTGAATGCCCTGGGCACTGCCTGCTTTACAACCCTTTTGAACCGATCCATGACAGTATTTTCTAAAACGGCCGCAAAGATACTCCAAATAATTGCTATCTTTGTCATATTTCCAACTTATTACTAACCAACTTTTTTGTTTATGAAAAAGATTATTCTTTCAGTAATGATGCTTGCAGCCGTTTCAGCACAGGCTCAGCAACAACAGAGGAACGCAACGGTTCCGTCATTTGCCGATGCAGTTGAGGATTTCAAGCCCTCAGTAATAACAAACCAGCCCGGACGTCAGTATCCGATGGTAAACTCTCAGGGTGCAGTACGTGTACAGTTGCGTGCTCCCGGCGCTACATCAGTCCAGCTGGATCTGGGCCGCCGTTATGAGATGGTCAAGGATGAGAATGGTGTGTGGACTGGCACATCGGCCCCTCAGGATGTAGGTTTCCACTACTATCAGCTTATTGTTGACGGAACTGCAATGCCAGATCCCGGAACTGTTTCATACTTCGGAGCTGGCCGTTGGGGTAGTGGTATCGAGATTCCGTCCGATGATATGGATTTCTGGCAGGTCAAGGATGTACCCCAGGGCTCAATAGTTGAGAAATACTATTGGTCAAAAGCCACAGAGAGCATGCGTCACTGCTATGTCTATCTGCCTAATGAGTATGATAAGAATCCTAACAAGAAGTATCCGGTCCTGTACCTGCAGCATGGAAATGCCGAGAATGAGTACGGATGGAGCGTTCAGGGTCATACCGGCCAGATCATGGATAACCTGATTGCTGAAAAGAAAGCTGTTCCGTTCATAATCGTGATGGATTACGGTCAGGGTCAGAACATTCATCTGGTTGGCAAATATGTTCCGGAGCCTCAGCCCCAGCAGCAGGGCCAGCAGGGTGGTCGCGGTGCCAGCAATGACGCGTTTTCAGTTGTGCTGATGAATGATATAATTCCGTTTATTGAGAAGGAGTTCCGTGTATATACTGATGCCGCTCATCGCGGTATGGCCGGCTTGTCAATGGGGGGAGGTCAGACTCGTCGTATAACACTTGCCAATCCCACCAAGTTCGGTTATATAGGTATGTTCAGCGGCGGCACAATCAGCCCCGATGATGTCAACGGTGCAAACGGTTTCAAGAATACTGCCAAGCTGGTGTTCATGAGCTCAGGAAGCAAGGAGAACCCCAGAGTCATGGAGGCAGCCGAGGCTCTTAACGGTATGGGTGTCAAGGCCGTAGGTTACATATCCGAGGGCACTGCCCACGAGTGGCACACCTGGCGCCGCAGCCTCTACCAGTTCGCCCAGCTCATCTTCAAGTGATCCATTGGGGACGGTTCTCTTTGTCACCAAAAGTGGCCAAAGAGAACCTTCCCCTTTGTCATCTTTTTTTGTATCTTTACGGTCTAATCAACACTTTTCCAATAGGGTTATGAGAAAATTAGGCTTTTTGTTTGCATTATTTTGCGCAACGCTTTTGAGTTGCACCAACAGTCCGGTGCAGGACACAGATTCAGCAGTTTGGAACAATCCCCCATTTGAGCGCGCGGCATTCTCACGCCACAACGGCGGTTACGAATTCGTAATCGAGCAGGTCATTTTGGGCGAGACCGAGACCACAGTTCGCATGAAGGTTTGCGGCTACGAGCAGAGATATTTCACGTTCGCCCCGGGCACGACACTCCTCTCCGACGGCCAATCATACAAGATGCTGTCAGCCGACGGTCTGATTCCCGGCCAGTTCACCCCCATAGGCAAAACCAAGCAACACAGTGTAACCCTCCATTTCGAGCCCTTACCGGCCGATGCAAACACGTTTGACCTGATTGAGGCTGCGGGCGATCCCGGCGCTTTCAACATCTACGGAATCCACAGATACAATCCTGATGTCCTGAAACTTGCTGGCACCAACTGGCGCAACGAGCGCACGGGTGACTGGGTCATCAGTTTCATGGATGATTACGTTATCTATGCTGAGAAGCTCTGGAAGTATGACGATAAGCTTCAGGATAATTGCGAATCGGCCCAGATTATAAGGATGAGTTGCTATGGTGAGCAGGCTACGGTCAAGATCGGCGCGATGAAGAACGGTATCCGCCGCATAAAGGTCGACATTCCCGGTGCGTCCAAGTCTTATAAGTGCAACCTGCTGGAGTCCAAGTACATTGCGGACTATCCGGTCAAGAGCCGTCACAATTTCAAGCTGACTGATTACGGTTATGAAAAGATTGATTCTGTGACTATCAGCGGTGTGCTCATCGGCCCCGACAGAAGCGATGCGACTTTCACGGTCGATGTCATTGACGCGGTTCAGGGCGAGAATCCCAAGTATATGTTCAAGAGCGACGAGCGGGGTTACTTTACCGTCACGTTCCCGCTGGCCAACACATCGGCCGCTATGTTCAGGCAGTCAATCGGCAGCGCGCCGGTTGATATGTTCGTGGAGCCCGGCCAGAGCTATTTCGTCTATCAGGATGAGTATAAGGACCGCATTTATGTGATGGGCCGGAAACCGAGACTCCAGAATGAGATTCAGGCTTTCTATCATGAGGTGTTCAGTTACCCCGACAGGATGGACGAATCAGCGTTTGCGAATGACATAGAGGGCTATCTGGGCTATGTGATTGACTGGAGAGAGAAGCATTTTGCACAGTTGGACAGTATTCTGGAGGCACATCCGTCTCTGTCAGAGGCGTTCGTGGATATGGCTCATACGGTCTGCAACATCAACGTTTACGAGTGGATAGGCCAGAGCCGATTCTACAACACTGAGAACATGTTCCAATTCCCGGACGTCATGCTTGATTTCATTTGCAGGGACATGAAGGTGAACTCTATCAAGCCCTACTCGCTGGTCTACG
>JAGBPB010000005.1 GCA_017633615.1 Bacteroidaceae bacterium
CTGGCTGGGGGTGGTGCCTATCTCAGGTGTAGGCTTTGGCTTGTTGGGGTCTGACAGCACATCGGCTGGTATGGTGCCTGCCGCAGTGCGGTGTACGGTCCACAGCTTCTGGCCGCCGGTGGTGTAGCCTGCCTCCGTCTCACTGCCTGCGTTGTAGGCCATGAACACGGGGTTGCCGTTCAGGTCGTAGCTGACATGCATGCCGCGTGATACGTCACTGTTCTTCACATCGAATCCATCCGAACAAATCATGTCCTCTTTTTTTCTATCCACCGCACGGGCAAAAGAAGTTTTCTCCATAGTCCTTGGTCCAACCAACATATCGTATGCCATTTAATGAAAACTTCACCTTTAACCATTCAGACTTATAATCTAAAACTATGACAGGAGAGAAAGGGACCTCGGTTAATTGAATACATGCTGACATCTCATTTGGCTTTTCATACAACAACGCATAGTTCTTCATCTCGTGAAGCAAGCACATGTACACGCCACAGTATTTTTTCTCAATCCAACAATATATATATGGCATATCTTCCGATGAAAGTGCTCCATACTCAATTTTTGCATAAAAGCGAGAAGAAGACTGCTTTATTGGAGAGATAATAGGATATATATCGCTTATAGTATCATTCATTATGGTTCCAAATGGCTTATAGCTAATTCTATTTTTATAAATTGGTATAATCGCATTGTTAGAAGTAAGACAGAATGAATGGTTTTGTTTTTGTGCCTGTATATCTACAATTACAAATAACAATAGTATGCCGTATAATACTTTTTTATTCATAGTTTAATCTCTTTTTAAGAATAGTTTAAATTGTTTTACGCCATATAGTTGATTGTTGAATTCTGTCCATCCTACTTGTAACACATTCTGTTTGTTATCGTATTGTGTGGGCGCAATTAACAAACTACCAGTTGAGATTGCTTTCGTTTTTTCTTTATTTTCGCCTGCAAAACCATCCCGATTTGAACTATGTATAAAAATCTGGTCCTTTTGTGTTGAACTAAATGGATGATATGCGTCAGGACTAGGATTAATCCCATCTAAGCAATTGACAGGCTTACGTCCTTCGACAGCCCAGTTAGAAGAAAGATTTCCTCCCTTTCCTTTTTTGTCATAAATAACACCATATTCACCGTCATCGATAGCGCCAAATTTTTCAAAGTTGGAACTCAATGTAAATCCCTTATAATAACCAATATCCTCATATCCACTTGGTCCATACACCGTAACATCTGCCAAAACGGCACCTTCCCCAAACAAATTATCCCCTTTCCCCAATCGTTCACTTCTTGACCCGTTGAAGACAACAACAGCAGGACCCAGATATCGGCCATTTATGCCACCTTTGTTCATATCCTCTTGACTATGATAGTCTGTCCATGAGATCGTTTTTTCATTTGTATCATTGTCATATAGTTCGTACCAGTCCCTTCCATCGGGGTCTACATAGTTCACCGGATCACCGGCGCAGTAGGCGTAGGGGCTGATATGGTAGTATTGCTCGCATAAGGGGTCCATTGTCCAGAATGTTTCTGCAGCGGCGTCATAGCGGCGGGCACCCAGGTCGTACCAGTCCAGGCCGTACATGCGGTCCAGCTCCTTGCCCAGGAACTTGTGCGTCTGCACATCGCCCGACGTGGAACCAAGCTGGACAGAGGTCTGCACGTCTGTTACCAGTGCGCCGCTGGGGTAGTAGCTGTTGGCCTGGACTATGTTACTTGTGGTGAGTGTGCTGTCAAACGTCATCACTACGCGGGCGCTGCCGCGGTAGTCGGTGATGATGACGCTGTAGTCCACACTGTCGCCCGGGTGGAAGCTCACGTAGCCGTTGCCGAAATAGTACTTCCCTTCAGTCAGGTTGCGGTCATAGAACTCGTAGCCGTCATAATAGCGGGTCACGTCCACGCTCTGGATGAGGTTGTCGCTCAGGCGGGAGTACTGGCTGGGGGTGTTGCCTATCATTATCATAACAGAGCTAATCCTTCTTATACCTTAAATACGGGCCATTCAAGTCGTCACAAAAACGAATCTCAAAATAGTATGGAGAACGGAAGGTATTTCTGTAGAGGTATTTGTTTATATAAACATTATAATATTCCATTTTGACTCTCATATAAACAAAATAAGCATCCCACCTGACAAATCTTTCAAATTCCGACGGTTCAATCAGTTCAACTCTTATTATGTCATGTTTATGCAGTTTAATATCATCTGGGTTCTTTATGCCATCATAATGACTGAATACCCTGTAAACAGAATCTGAGCGTTCCAAGTCAATGACATATAGTTGTTTATTTACCCTGATGGTTTTCTTAACCACATAGTCCGCTACAGAATGAACAATTCGAGTATTTCCTAATTGTAGGCTTTCAGCAGAAATTGTATCCGGTTCAACATTTGAAATGGAGTTCATTCCAATGTTTTTATCGATGGTATAATCTAAGCCAGAATTATGCTGTATCGGTGTTTCAACAGTTATACATCCGACAAAGCAAAAAATAAAGAACGGAATACAAAACTTCATATTTATGGAATAGTTAGATAAATAGTTTTTTCATTAGAAAAAAGGCTTGGTTTAACGTATAAATCAGCTCTTGCCGCTATTTTACTGTCTGTAACAATATTGCCGTAAAAATCATAATATGTCACACCAAATAAATATTTGGATACTTGAGGGGTTGCTCTTCTATGTGCTCTATTGAAATATTTATTTTTCTCATCCCCTATAGGGATTGATATACTCTTTTTCCATGCAATCTTAGCACCCTCATAAGATTCCGTAAGTTCATGCATGATTGATGTTCCCAGTTTCACATAAGTGTCAACCTTGGAAAGTACTTCTGTATTTATTTCCTGATTTGTAATAACCCTTGTAACTTCTCCATCAGGACCTTTTTCAACTCTGTTGCCCATAAAAGAACCACCGATTAATAATCTTCCGTTAGATGTTCCATAAGAGTCTCTCGTTCCCATAATTACGTCAGTATTGGGATCATCAATAATAGAGGCAACTTTTTTAGATAATGACCTCAATTTCTTGCCAGATTCATTAATATATGACAAAGATCCATCTTCATTCAATGATAACATTATGGAATTTCCTATCCTTGATTGGATTTGGGATAGCGCATCGTTTGCGTGATTACCTGTAATGAAGATGCGTTTTCCATCGGGGTCAATACGGTTCACCGGATCACCGGCGCAGTAGGCATAGGGGCTGATATGGTAGTATTGCTCGCATAAGGGGTCCATTGTCCAGAATGTTTCTGCGGCGGCGTCATAGCGGCGGGCACCCAGGTCGTACCAGTCCAGGCCGTACATGCGGTCCAGCTCCTTGCCCAGGAACTTACGGGTCTGCACATCGCCCGATGTGGAGCTGAGCTGGACAGAGGTCTGCACGTCTGTTACCAGTGCGCCGCTGGGATAGTAGCTGTTGGCCTGGACTATGTTACTGGTGCTGAGTGTGCTGTCCATTGTCATCACTACGCGGGTGCTGCCGCGGTAGTCGGTGATGATGGCACTGTAATCAACACTATTGCCTGTGTGGAAGCTTACGTAACCGTTACTGAAATAGAACTTTCCCTCTGTCAGGTTGCGGTCATAGAACTCAAAGCCGTCATAATAGCGGGTCACGTCAACGCTCTGGATGAGGTTGTCGCTCAGACGGGAGTACTGGCTGGGGGTGGTGCCTATCTCAGGTGTAGGCTTTGGCTTGTTGGGGTCAGACAGCACATCGGCGGGTATGGTGCCTGCCGCAGTGCGGTGTACGGTCCACAGCTTCTGGCCGCCGGCGGTATAGCCTGCCTCCGTCTCGCTGCCTGCGTTGTAGGCCATGAACACGGGGTTGCCGTTCAGGTCATAGCTGACATTCATGCCGCGTGATACGTCTCTGGAGAGTGAGCCGGCATCATCATAGTAATAACGGTGCCTGCCGCTCTTGACCACCTCAAAGGTTCCGGTCAGGAGGTTGGTGGCGGCGTATTCTTGTATCAATACCGGGCGTCCAAAGCCGCATCCTATCGTAAGGCTGTCTATGGTACGGGCACCGGTGTGGGACTTGCCGCGGCGTATCAGCTTCTTCAGGGAGCTGTCCACGCTGTACTCCATACGTTCCGTCAGGTCTATCGCAGGGGCGCTGTTCAAGCTCATGCCGCCGCGTGAGGTGGCGGTCAGCAGACGGTTCATGCCGTCGTAGCTGAACGTGTAGCCGCTGTAGTTCTGGTTCGTTCCGGGGTTGAGAAGGCAGTCTGTCATGGCGCTGATGCTGCCGTTGTAGCACGGGGTGCCGGGACCGGAGGCGTAGTACAGGTTCTCGTCCACGAGGTATATGCCCTGGTACTGGCCGGACTGGGCATAGTGACGGGTCAGCTTGCCGTGCAGGTCATGGCTGTACTCCTCAGTTATGATGCCGTTGAATGCCTGGCGTGAGCTGATACGGCCCAGTAAGTCATACACCGTTGACGAGACGGTGATGTAGGAATGTCCGTCTGCTGACAGCTTTTCCGTGACGGGAAGGTCGGAGAGCAGGTCATAACTGATGCTGTCAGTGACGCTGTGCACCAGCTGGCCTGTCTTGTACAGGGATGTGGTGGCGGATGTGGTCCGACCGGTGTATGAGTAACGGTAACAGCTCCTTACCGTCACGTCCTCAAGGTAGCTGGTGAGGGTTTCAGTACAGCGGCCCTGCCAGTCATAGTACATGACACTGAACAGCGGGGTGCCGGATGTGTCATAGACTACCTGTGCAGTGAGCAGGGACTGAGGGTACGTGTTGTCCGCGTGCAGCAGGCTTGAGGGGATGGTGCACGCCATGAACAGTGCGGTCTGCAGACAGGAGTAGCTGTCGTAGTAACTGACCTGCTCCAGCACGCAACCGGTCATGGCAGGGGTGTAGGTCTGCGAGTAGCCGGTTGACGCAAGGACGGGGTCTGAGGATCCCGGTACGACCCGGGCATCATACGCGGCATCGGTGATGAGGGTGCCGGTAAGGCCCTGCACGACAGGACGGCCTTGAGCGTCATAAAGGAAGAAACGGTACTGGCCGCCTGCTGACAGACGCTCGTCCTGAAGGAATGAGAGACGGCCGTGACGGTCATACCAGTATCGGGTAGTGACGCCACCGCGCAGGCTTTTCTCTATGCAACGGCCGTTGGAGTCATAACTGTATAGATAGCATTGTTCCGTGTTCTCGGTATCAAGGGCTATCATAGGGACCACGGCACGCAGCAGACCATGCTCATACAGGTAGTAGGTGTCATTGGGGTCGGAGTCGGAGCCGCCGTCATATCTGCGTTCCAGTACGGTATGGCCGGACACGTCACTATAGACGTCAATACGGTGGCCGTCCTCATCGATGATGCTCTTGCCTGACAGGGTGCCGGCCGGATAATATGACCTTGTGGTCAAGTCGGGGAGACCGTCCTCAAGCGCTATCTTGCGCACGGACCATGTGGCATTGGTGAAGCGGGACTCCGTGACGCCACGCTCGTCCAGGCGCCATTCGCTGCCGGCTGTGGAGCGGAACTTGACACGCCCCAAGGCGTCATACGTCAGGTCACTCAACGCATCACCGTTGCCGTAGGTGGAGAAGGAATATGATGCCATAGTCTGGCCGCTGATGCGCGAGGGGCTGCTGCCGCCGACAGACGGGAGCCACTGGCGTGAGACATTGCCCAGCGAGTCATATTCTGTCATGCTGTATACGTAGCTGCCCGTGGTGTTCACGCCGCCGGCGGCAAGCATGTCCGGGCGGCCGTAGCCGTCATAGTACTGGACGCTCTTTACGCCGGCACCCTGGGGGCCAAGCATGCGCTCCGTGGCTATGTAGTTGAACGAGGCATCCTGACTACGGGCGTGGGGACTGATAATCATAGCGAACAAGGTTGACAACAACGTCAAAGATATACTAAAAGAATGACTATTCATAACTTATCAGAATAATACTTGTTACTACTGATTTGAACCGTTTCCTGTAAGATTGTAGAAATACCGCTCCACAAGCTGTTCTGTTCCGCCGCCGGAACGCCTTATATCAATGAGACGACCACCTCTGTCATAACCGTACAAGGTGACCATACCATTGGGTGCTGTAAGTGAACTTACACCGACAAGAGGCTTGAAGCGCCTTATGGTCATCAATGAGCCTGGTGCGGAGACCGGCATTGATGCTCTCAGATTGTCAAGTATGCTAAATTGTGAGCTGGTAGGGGCGGCGGCGTCACGCATGCTTGTCAATGTTGAACTGCCCACATAGCCGGCAAGTTGGTTGTAGTTCATGCTGCCGGTAATCTCTGAAATGGGGTATTGGCCCTTGTAACCCCAAACGTAGAGTGTGGTAAGACCGTCACGTGTCACCTGGACAGGATTGCCGGCATTATCATAGAGGTCATATATGACACGGGCTCTGTAGCTGTCAGAATGATCCATATCTACAGCATCAAGTTTTACATCAAAGATCGTATCAGGAAGAAAACGCCCATTCTCTTTTTTGTAGCTCACCTTACTGCCGCCTGAAAGATGGTTGTCTGTATATACCAGTTCCCTTACAGGCAATATGATGTTGGAATCTGCCATCTCAATGCAGACAGGATTGGTACTCTCGTTGGTGTAAAGATAGCTTTCATCTACTACAGACCCCACTGTCCCTGAGCCATTCCTAAACTTGGTGCTCTTCTCAGACAACTGCCAATTATTATTGTAACTGTAAGTAGTCAGGGTTGTCAGTCCGTCAACAGTGGAACTGATAAAGGATGGTACATTCCACTCAAATCTGTAAACCGGAATGGGTGTAAGACCTGTCACGTAAGTAAAGTCATATGCTCTGATGTTGGCTGACGATCCTGTTTGATATGTATAATTCTCAGTACTTACAATAGTGTTATTATCCTTCACTATCCTACTTCCCAACCGACCGTTTGAAAATATAGGCATGGTAGCCTGGTAAGGATTGGGTGAAATGCGCTGTTCCTTTGTCCGGCTGAAACTGTAACGGGCGGATATGTCATGTCCGCTACCTGTCACGTGTTCACAGACTTGGTCATATCCCAGCAGGAAACCCTTGGCCAAGGTGAATTGAGGTATTGTGGACTCGGAGTACTGTATCAGACATGTCTGTGTATAGGGATAATAATTTGTAATTGTTCCATATTGCGGGTCTAATTCAATCATTGTACCAGTGAAACTCTTTTTCTGATAAAAAATAGGGTCTACCAGAAGTTCACCAATAGAATAGCTGTACTCCCGCTTCTTGCCACCCCCGGTGATACGCTTGATACGCAACCCGGCTCCACCGGTCACAATAGTATCAGGCCTATACGTAACGGGAGTGCTCTCACTGATATTCACCTGCCATGAGGACAGCCACCCTAACGGAGGCTGGTGAACCTTTATCCTGTATGTACCGGCCGGAAGAATGCATTGTTGTGTCCCCATCGGAACAAGACTGTTATAAACTCCAGAACTGACAACGGCATCATAATAGCTCCAGACTTTTCTACCAGTACTGATATCAGTAATGCTCACCAACGTATCTGACCATCCGGTTGTACTGCCGCTTTGGTAAATCATAGTGCCATCCAAGGTGATTCGCATCGATGTATTCTGAGTGAAAGTCTCCTCAGCCTCGTTTGTTGAATTGCCTGGAAGATTAAAGGATGTCATCATGTTGAGCGTTTGCAGAAGGAAGCCGCCTTCCTGAACATAGTCTATCCAATGGAACCGATTCAACTCATATTCAAATGTCTCGCGTCCGCCGGTGGGATGGACAACGGCCGTAAGGGTACCTAAATACGTTGAAACGGAATCACTGGTCTTCACAGCGCCGGAATACAGTTTCCGGGTCTCCCAGTCATATGCCTGGCAATAGTACTCAGCACCATAATCCATGCTGTTGTAGTAGCCCCAGTAGTCAACGGAACGTGTCATCTTGGACGGAAATGGGCTACTCTCATTGTATTCGAAAGAATACTCCCAACCGGGCGTAAGCAGATCCTTTACCTTGTCCAATCTGAGGCGTTTGTAAAGATACGTCTGATTAGAGTTACCGGGCTGGCCGTTAAAATAACCATAGCTCAGATGGTAGCTGTGAACCAGACTGTCAGAGGCATTGAACACTTTAATGCTGTCCAGTTTACTTGGCGCCTGCCAATAGTTTGATGTATTGTACATGTCGTCACGGCCGGATGTCTTGAAACTGATTCTGGCAGCACCGCTGTCCCAGATTATCTCCCTGAGCCTTGCCGTCTTAACTTCAGTCTTGAAGGATGAATAGATCGCTTCCTTTTCATAAAATGGAACAGAACCGTACAATGTAGGTAGTATGAGTTCAGGGTTCTGATAGTATGAATAAGTATTATATAATGGCTTGAATTTCATACAAGTCTCGGTGCTGGGAGCTTCATAGACTTCCTCATCATACTGGAAAGATATGCTCCTGCCTGATGGCATGGTTATTTTTGTAAGATGCCATGAGGATGCGTTCAAGTCGGCATCACCTTCCAAAAAAATGTTTCCAGGATGATAATCCAAGCCACATCTTTGACCCTGATAACTAAGTGTGCATAAGAGTTCCCGTCGTCCAAACTCATAAATCGTGCCGTCATTTGTCACAAGCTCAAAGAAATGCACATACCTGTTTTGCTCATTACGCGTAAGAATCCGCAGGACATTACCCGCGGGACGGTCCATGAATATAGCCTTGACAGACGATGTCATATCATCGTTAAGAACAAACTTGTCAGTACAGTTCCAAAGGCTGACGCTGAAGATGTCAGGTTCAGTGTCTACCACAAGGTCTGTGGCGTAAATGTCATCACCGCACGGCAAGAAATGGACAGGACACTTATACACTAGATTGAATGTGGTCATTTCCGAAGTGCTTATCCCTGCCGAGCCGTAGTATCCTTTGTTGATTCCAAAGAATCCCTTACGCACCCTGTTGTATTCAAGAAAGTCATCAACGCATTTTATAGACCTTGATATGCAGGCGTTCAAGCTCAGGCTCCACCCTAACCCTACCCAGGTGGCCTCCTGCGAGGGACGGAAGCCGCTGGTGCTGTAGGTAAGAGTTATAGGCAATGTATATCCGTCGGCAGTCACTTCACAGAGAGGGATGGTTACAGGAACGGTCCCGTTGAAATATGACACCGGCCGGTCAACATAAGCAGTCATTGCGGCTACCTCAGGTGACTGGACGGTGATGGTGGACTCAACCAGGCCGCCACGAAGGATTTGAGCACCAGCCTCCTGCCATGTGACAACAAGAAGTGACAGGACTACAATCGTTATGATGTTATTCTTTCTCATGTCACCTTACATTAAAAACTTCACTGTTGATTGTTCCGTTCACATTGATGTAGAGGATATAGTCATTGGGAGCAAAGCCGCTGAGGTCGAATTCTGCTGTATGACCTGATCCTGCCATAACAGTTTCCCTTCGGTTTACAAACAGCATTCCCATCTTATTGCAGATAATGAAGGTGAGTGTTGCATCTTGGTCAAGGTCATAATCAAGAATAAGGCTATTGCCATCTGTCAAAACTGTGTATCTGATAATATCTGCATTTTCCGGGTCTGACCCGTCAGGTCCGGAAGGCTGAAGCCAGTCAAACGGAAACATGGTGCTACGGACATAGGCATCATAAGCAAGAATACTGTCGTTACAGGAATCATCCGGAAGATGCATGAAGTCGGGAGATATGCGGCTGGCGGAATGTGACTCATGAATCATAGTCATATTGTCGTAGTATGCTACCGTGGCCTTTTCATATAGAGGATAGCGATAACCGCGGGCATACCATTCATAACGTTCTTCTATCTCCTGCTTGACGTGTGTGGTGTCACTGTTATTTGCGTCCATGACTGAATTCATGCTTATTGAGCCGGTTCGTAACGTATGTACACGCAGAACGTTATACAGAGTATCACATTCACTGGTTAAAATGATTCCTTCGGCATCTGCTTCCACAAGTAGCGTGCCTGCAACGCTGACATTGAGACGCGAGCAATAGGTGCCGTGACCACCGTATGAACCGGAAATGACATTTCCATATGTGAACGGGTATGTCATTATGCTCTGAGGAACATCATAACAGATGCTTTCAAGGGCAGTTTCCTGCCCAATAATCTGAAGTGTATCTGTTAAGTCAGAGTAACGGAGTATGACATTGCCGTCAGCTACAGACAGACGGGAAGAATCAGGATCAATGAAGTATTCTACATAGATGTCTTCAACGCTGTCAGATTCTTGAGTCAGGCAGGAAAAATCCCATAATATACCTTGTCCGCTATCGCCTTGCGGGAAAGGCTCAAGAATCTGGCGGGACATAATATCTCCGCTACGCGGGATATTGGTAGTATGTTCAACGGATTGAGATGAAATACCGTGACTCAAGAAAAATGCAAATAATGAGATAATAGTCCTTTTTACCATTGATAATTACATTATGTTTATTATTAAATAAGTTTCGAAAACTATTACGAAACAAGCACGTTCATACAGTTACTTATTTATCACAAATAAGCAACAGAATGATTAATTATACAGCTTCAATGCAAAAGTAGGGCTTTTAGTTCACGATTCTCCACCACTAACATTATTTAACTGTGTCGTTCTTCAAGAAAAATCTTAACACACACAAAGGGGGACTGACTTTACTATGTTACTGTTTTAACGGAGTTTGTGGGACTCGAAGTGGTTGCGGATGGAGAGGAAATAGAATGTGACTCCAAATGCGTTGATAATCCAGGAGGCCCAGAAGGCGCTGTGGTAGCCAAAGTATTCACTGAATAGGCCACCTATGAGTACGCCCAAGCCTACACCGGCATCCCAGGAGGTCAGTATGGAGGAGTTTGCAGTACCGCGCTGCGAGTGTTCCGCCAGGTTGATGAACATGGTCTGGAAGGCGGGATACATATGGCCGTTGCCCAGACCTATTATAAGTGCGGCTCCATAATAGCCTATGGGGTTGTGGAGTGCTGCAAACAGCAGATATCCTACAAGTGATACGCACATGCCCATGGAGGCGTTGCGTGATACCTTGCCGTCACGCAGATACCTTGCTCCTGTAAGACGGGACAGTATGAGGCCGATGGCGCAGAGCCCGAAAAAAAGTCCCGTTCCACCGGTTATTCCCAACTCCTCCTTGCCGTAAATGGCCACGTATGTGGAGATGATTCCGTAACTGAATGCAAAGCAGGCAATGCCTATAGCCTCACGCCAGCCGTGGAGCAGGAAAAAACGGTCAAGTGAAAGGACTTTCTTTTCTGGAACAAAATCCCTTTTGGGCAGATGGATTGAAAGCTCCAGCAAGAGTCCTATGAACGATGCTGCCAGTGATACCCAGAAAAGAGCCTTGTAATTACCCTTGAACGCTTCAAGCAGAAAGATTGCGATAGCGGGTCCGAGCGCCATAGCCAGGTTGTTGCTGAGTCCGTAGTAACCGATTGCTTCACCGCGTCGTGAGGATGGTACGGCATCAATGGCAACCGTACTGGCCGCTACCGTGGTAGCTCCGAATGGAGCACCGTGCAGGGTTCTGAAAACGGCGAATGCTGCCAGGGAGCCGGCTGCCAGATAGCCTGCAAATATTCCAAAGAACAGAAAACCGCAGACCACAAGCACAGTCTTGCGCGGAAAACTGTCAACAAGATATCCGCTGAACGGCCTGATAACCAGCGCCATGATGGTATATCCGGTAAGCACCATGCCAATGGTATCCTTGGTGGCTCCGAATGTCTCGCTAAGGTATAGAGGCAGCAGTGGAACTATGAGCATAAAAGAGAAATGGACCAAGAAATTTGTGGTCCATATCTTTATGTAGTTTGCATTCCAGAGCTTCTCAAGAGTCATAGTCTTACGCTGTCATTCACCTGTATTGCATATCTGTTGCATCAGGTGAGCGGTTTCAAGGGCATCCTTTGAATAGTATGTGGCGCCAATGGCACTGGCTATATCAGGAGTCATGACGGCTCCGCCCACTATGATGGGGCAGGTGATGCCGTTAGCACGCAGATGCTCTATGGTCTCTTTCATGGAGTCAACGGTGGTGGTCATAAGGGCGCTCAGACCAACTGCGTTGGGATGCTCGCTGCGGGCGGCATCAAGCACGGTCTCCTTGGGCACATCCTTGCCAAGGTCTGTTACACTGAATCCGTGACTCTGTACAACCACCTTCACAATGTTCTTGCCTATGTCGTGGACATCGCCCTTGACAGTGGCTATGACCAGATGTCCCTTGGCAGCCTCGGTATCATTTGTGCTGAACTGTTCAGAGATGACGGCGAATGCCAGCTTTGCAGCCTCTGCAGAGCGGATAAGCTGCGGCATGAACACCTCATTGCGTGCAAACCGTGCGCCTACATCACCTAAAGCGGGTATGAGAATCTCATTTATGACGCGGTCCTTGCCCATATCAGGCAGTTCACGCTCTATGCACTCCTTGACACGGTCTTTGAGACCTTGTGATACGGCATTGTACAGGTTGTCAACGGTCTGCTCCTCCTGTGCCTGGGTGTTGAAGTATATGAAACCCGCGCAGCCAGGGTCATTACCTGTAAGTGCCATCGATGCTCGTACGGTTGCTACCGTATCATGATCCAGCGGGTTCATGATGGGCATATCGAGTCCGCCCATGAAAGCCATGGCCAGGAAGTTGCGGTTAAGGGTGCCGCGTTCAGGCAGACCGAACGATACGTTTGAAAGGCCTACGGTGGTTAGTACACCCAGTTCCTTAAGTGCGGTTAGGGTATTGATGGTTATCTTGGCGTACTGCTGGTTTGATGAGATGGCCATAACAAGACCGTCAAATACCAGCAGACGGCGATCAATACCCATATTCTCAGCACGTTCAATTATACGTTTTGCTATCTCGATACGGGCCTCAGTGGTCTCAGGAACACCGCGTTCATCGAGCGGCAGGGTTACAGAGGGAGCCTGGTAACGGGCTATGATGGGCAGCAGGCGCGACATCGACTCCTCAGCTCCGTTCACGGAGTTGATCATGGGTACACCGTTATACAGACGGATTGCAGCCTGGATAGCTTCCGGGTTGGATGAGTCAAGCTGTAGCGGCAGGTCACAAACCTCCTGAACCTTGCGTACGGCCTGACATAAAAGTGCCTTTTCATCGGAGTTTGGAACACCGCAGTTCAGGTCCAGGAAATCAGCTCCTGCATCTTTCTGGGCAAGTGCTTCATGCTGCAGGTACTCAAAGTTACCCTCAGCAAGTGCGGCTTTGAGCTTTTTCTTGCCTGTGGGGTTGAGACGCTCACCGCATATAAGGCCCTTCTCAAGACGGAGCATTATTGTTGATGAACAGATGTATGTTCCGTCAGGTTTTGAGATCTCAGGTGCGGGCTGGCCCTTATATACTGATATGGCCTTTATTGTAGATGGTGATGAACCGCAGCATCCGCCCAATATGGAGGCGCCGGCCTCAATCAGTTCCTTGCCTATCTTTACAAAGTCCTGGTCAGTCCAGTTATAAACCACCTGCCCGTCACGCATCTCAGGCAGACCTTTGTTAGGCTGGGCCAGGATGGGGCAGTTGGCAAAAGGTTTCATGCGGCGAACCACATCTACCACTCCCGCGGGATTGTTGGAGCAGTTTACGCCCAGCACGTCAACGCCCAGTGATGAGAGGGTAAGGGATACAATCTCTGGTGTGGAACCGGTAAGTGTGCGGCCCTGCTCATCGAAAGTCATTGAGGCGAATATGGGCTTGCTGCATACGTCACGTATGGCCAGTATGGCGGCACGCAGTTCATAGAGGTCACTGAATGTCTCCAGCAGGAATCCGTCAACGCGGTCATAGGTATATTCCGCTACCTGACGGAAGTTGTCATAGGCCTGCTCAAATGTAAACGGGCCTACGGGCTCCATGAGCTGGCCGGAGGTGGAGACGTCAAACATGACCATTGCCTTGTTGCCAACGGCTGTGCGGGCATTCTGTATGGCGGCGTCAGCTATCTCCTGCCACGTATATTCAGGTGATTGCCACTTGGCGGGGTTGAGCTCAAATGAGTTACAGGTTATGTATTGGGCTCCGGCCTCAAGGTAGTCAGTGTGCATCTTCTGCACACGGGCCGGATTGGTGAGGTTGAGTACAGCCACACCGTTGTGCTTGGATTTGCCCTCATCACCAGGTTCCTTGGGATGGGCGTCGGCAAGCACAGTTCCCTGCGCTCCGTCAAATATCTGTATCTTGTCTATTGTCATCTTGCCGTCTTATTTGAAGAAACCTGATGCCACATAGCTTATGTTGTCCATAAGCTTGCTTATGAATCCGCTCTTGTTCATTGAGTAGATGTGGATTCCGTCCACGTCATTGGCCATGAGGTCAAGTATCTGGTAGCTGGTAAAGATGAGTCCTATCTCTTCAATGGCATCCTTGTCATCTTTGTACTGGTCAAACTGGTTGAGCAGCTTGAGCGGAACCTTGCAGCCGCTCATCTGTATCATACGGTTTATCTGGTTATAGTTGGTAACCGGCATGATTCCCGGTATGATGGGTACGGTGACGCCGGCCTTGCGGGCCTTGAGCAGGAAGTGGTAGAATACCTCGTTGTCAAAGAAAAGCTGGCTGTTGAAGAATTCCATACCGGCATCCTGTTTAACCTTGAGGAACTCAATGTCAGTGGCGATGTTGTCAGCCTCAGGATGCTTCTCGGGGTAGCATGCTCCGGCCATACCGAACGTGCCGTCATACTTGGTTTTTATATATGCAGCCAGGTCACTGGCATGTTTGAAATCTGAGAATATGGGTGTTTCAGTATCCTTGGGTATGTCACCGCGCAGAGTCAGGATGTTCTCCACACCGTAGTTCTTGAGCTCATCGCAAACGCTGTCCACCTTCTCACGGGTGGATGCTACGCATGTAAGATGTGCCAGTGGCAGCGCATTGGTATTATTCTTGATATTCTTGGCTATCATGGCGGTATTGCTGAGGGTGTTGCCCAGCGCTCCGTAGGTAACGCTCATGTAATCCGGACTGTAACTTGCCAGCTGCTTGATGGTCTTGTCAATCAGGGTAAATGTATCCTCCTCTCTCTTGGGAGGGAAAATCTCAAATGAAAGGGTTTTTTTCTTGGCAAGAATCTCTGAAATCTTCATCTTGATATTATTGGGTTTGGATTATTTGTTCAAATAACGTTCAGCTTCAATGGCGGCCTTGCATCCGCTGGCGGCAGCGCATACAGCCTGACGGTAAACGGGGTCAGCCACATCGCCTGCAGCAAAAACACCGGGTACATTTGTTACGGGAGTACCGTTAACGGTCTTGATATAGCCGTTTTCATCAGTCTCTATCCAGGGCTTGAATACATCTGAGTTGGGCTTGTGGCCTATAGCCAGGAAGAATCCGTCAATGGGGCGCTCATAATGCTCCTCAGTGGGCAGACCCAGGTCCTTGACCAACTTTACGCCCTGTACCTTGCTGTCGCCGGTAAGGCCTTCTGCATTATGGCTGAACAGGACCTCTATCTTGGGGTTCTCAAGTACACGTTTCTGCATTATGTCGCTGGCGCGCAGGTAGTTCTTACGCACTATCAGATAGACTTTGCTGGCCAGGGTAGAGAGATAGTTGGCTTCCTCACATGCGGTATCGCCGCCGCCTACAACTGCCACTATTTTCTTGCGGAAAAAGAATCCGTCGCAGGTGGCGCAGGCGCTCACTCCGCGTCCGGCGTATTTCTTCTCATCCTCCAGACCCAGATACTTGGCTGATGCACCGGTTGATATGATAACGGTGTCAGCCTGCAGTTGTGTGCCGTCATCAATGGTAACGGTGTAGGGGGCTGCACTGAAATCAACAGCAGTTACAATGCCCATGCGTATATCGGCTCCGAATCTCTGTGCCTGTGCACGCAGGTCTTCCATCATGTCATATCCGCTTACTCCCTGAGGGTAGCCGGGAAAGTTCTCAACCACGGTAGTGGTTATGAGCTGACCTCCGGATTGCGGGCCTTCATAAAGTACGGGGCTCAGGTTGGCGCGTGAAGCATATACTGATGCGGTGAATCCGGCCGGTCCGGATCCGATGATAAGGCATTTTACTCTTTCCATATAGTGTGTTTCAGTTTTTATCTCAAATCAATAATCTCAGCATCCTTGTAATTTTTGACAGGGCAGGTGAATGTGCTTTTGTCAAACTTCTGGTCAGGGAGGTATTCATTGAGCAGGACAGTTGCCGTGAGATTTCCCAGTTCGTCTGCAAAGACGATGTTGATGCTCTTGAAAACGTAAGTTTTTGGGTCAACTATTACGGTTATGGTGTGGATGCCCTCCACGCTGTGTTCAGCATTTGAGGCAATCAGGACAAATGTATCAGTGCCGTTTCCACTTATTGTAAACCCCTTGTGCTTGCTTAACAGGCTGATAATATCGTAACGGGCCTTTTCCTCGGGGGTGGGTTCGGTGATGTAAATCTCCTCAATTCCTGAGCCGAAATCATTTCCGCGCCATAGCGTCTTGCCGTCAAACCACATGAGATTGTCATCCTCCTGAACAAAGAAACTTGTGCCTGACAGCTTGAGTTCCAGATCAATGCGGTCAGTACTGTTGTCATTCTTGATTTCTGCTTCAAGTGACATGGATATGTCTCCGTCTTTCTCAAGCTTGGAGACGGTTTTCTGCAACAGCTTTTCAGCACTGTTCTGTGCTGATAATTGCAGAATGCCCATGACTGACATCAGGAAAAGCAGATACTTGCGCATGTTTACTGTATGTTGTAGGTTTCAAGAATGCGGTCAAGCTGGACCTCATCAGTTACAAGAACAGGGCGTGGCTTGCTTCCGTCGGCTTTTCCCACTATACCAACGGCTTCAAGCTGGTCCATAAGACGGCCTGCGCGGTTGTAGCCGATGGCGAACTTGCGCTGTATGAGTGATGTGGAGCCTGACTGGTTGACTACCACAAGACGTGCGGCCTCTGCGAACATGGGATCGAATTTGCCCATTTCAACGCCGCTGTCCATGCCGCCGCCCTCATTCTCATCAACATATTCAGGCAGAGGATATGCCTCAGTGTAACCCTGCTGACGGCTTATGTACTGGCATATGGCGTTAACTTCAGGAGTATCCACGAATGCGCACTGTACACGTACGGGATCGCTGCCTGACAGGAACAGCAGGTCACCGCGTCCTATCAGCTGGTTGGCACCAGGACGGTCCAAAATGGTACGTGAGTCAATCATAGAACTTACGCGGAATGCCATACGGGCGGGGAAGTTGGCCTTGATGGTGCCGGTAATGATATTTGTGGTAGGACGCTGTGTGGCTATGATCATATGCATACCCACGGCGCGTGCCTTCTGGGCTATACGTGCAATAGGCATCTCAATATCCTTGCCCGCAGTCATGATAAGGTCACCGAACTCATCAATAACTACAACAATATACGGCAGGTAACGGTGGCCTTTTTCAGGATTGAGCTTACGGTCCTTGAACAGGTTGTTGTACTCAATCACAGAGCGTACATTGGCGTCCTTGAGCAGCTCATAGCGGTTATCCATCTCTATGCAGAGAGACTTGAGCGTGTGGATTACCTTGGTGGTGTCTGTTATGATGGCGTCGGTTTCATCGGGCATTTTGGCCAGGAAATGTTTGATGATGGGAGCGTAAATGCTGAACTCAACCATCTTGGGGTCAACCATAACCAGCTTGAGCTCTGCGGGATGCTTCTTGTAGAGCAGTGAAGTGATGACGGCGTTCAGACCTACGGATTTACCCTGACCGGTGGCACCGGCTACAAGCAGGTGAGGCATCTTGGCCAGGTCAAACATGAATACCTCATTGGTGATTGTGCGGCCCAGCGCTACGGGAAGTTCCATCTTGCTCTCGGCAAACTTTCTGCTGTTGAGGATGGACTCCATTGATACCATAACGGGTTTGGCGTTAGGAACCTCAATACCTATCGTACCCTTGCCGGGTATAGGCGCAATGATACGTATTCCAAGGGCGGCCAGACTCAAAGCTATATCGGCCTCAAGGTTGCGTATCTTTGAAATGCGTACACCGGCGGCGGGAGTAATTTCATACAATGTGATGGTAGGACCTACGGTGGCGTTAATTGTTTCAATTTCTATACCGAAATCCCGTAATACCTGTATAATGCGGTGCTTGTTGGCCTCCTGCTCCCTCTCGTCAATGGCTGGAGCGTCATTGTCATAGTGTTTGAGCAGGTCCAGGGTAGGGAATTTGTAATGTGACAGGTCCAGACGCGGATCATAGGGCTCCTGGATCTTGCCGTCGGCTTTTTCATCCTCACCGGCTGCGGTTATGGTCATCTTAATATCCTCTGCAGGAGTCTCCGGCTTTTCCGCAGGCGCGGGTTGGGCGGGTTTCTCTACAGTTTCAGGCTTATCCTGCGCTGCTGTGATATCAGGGGCTGTGGCATATGGGTCATCGTCAGTGATATCGGTCTCATCAGCATCCATGCCGGCTGTAGTTTCAACTGCAGGCTCGGTCTCAGTTTCAGGTTCTTTTTCTTTTTCATGTCTGCGGATTCCCTGTTTCATGCGGTCTGCACCACCGCGTATGAATTCTATGGTACGGCGTGTCAGATAGATGCAGTAGAGCAGCATGGTAAGCACGAGCAACAGGATAAGCCCCCATACTCCAATGTTGTTACACAGGAAATTTGTGGCATTCATTCCATGGGTGCCGCCTGGACCGGGATCCAGGAAAGAGCTCTTGAAAATGCCCAATCCTGAAAATGTCCAGTGTAAGAATACAGAGAGCCATACCATGAGGAAGGTGCAGCTTACAAACCAGCGCACCAGCTTGAAATGGGTTATACGCATCATGTTGAGGCCACATGCGGTAAGGAATACGGGTATCAGCACAGACGGAAGTCCAAACCAGCCGTTTACCATGAATTCGGCAAGTTTTGCACCCAGGTTGCCGCCTTTGTTGGTGATTTCACCTATGCCGCTGCTCACTGCGCTCTGGTCAGTGCCGCCATTGAACAGGAAAGAGATGTAGGCGCCAAAAGCAAATATGGCGATAACCGTCAGCACGGCTCCTCCCGTAAAGAGAAAAGTCTCGTTGCGGAACGTGTCAGAGATATTTGACAGACTGAATTTCCTTTCAGGTTTCTGTGTCCCGGTGCGGGGTTTTGTATCCTTTTTTGTTAAGCCCATAATGTCGTGGAAAACCCTTGTTTTGCTTAATCTGCAAAGGTAGTAAGAATCTCTGATAATAAAAAATCAAAAAATAGGGTGGGCATATCGGTGATTTGTGAGTACTTTTGCACTCTGTAACGGAATGATATGGGAAAACAGACGGCATTTGACAAGAATACGGTTGAGTTCGTGACAGTTGCGGCCGAATATTGCGCATTTCTGGAGCAGGTTTTTGATAAAGAGCCTGTAAGAGTGGTTGATGTCCTGTCAAAACTGCTGCCGCTTGTCTATCTAAAGGCTGCCATGCTTGCTGAGACAGAGCCTGAGGGCCTCTATCTTGAGGAGATTGTTTCAGAACCTGATTATGATGCCATACGTCTGTCCCTGCAGGAAAAGTTCGGTGAAAACGATGATTATCTTGAAGTTTTTGTAGAGGATATGAGATACAGCGATACTCCCGTGCGCAAGTGCATATCGGAGGACCTGGCTGATATTTATCAGGCTCTCAAGAATTTTGTCCATTCCTATCGCAGTGGTCTTGATGAGGTTATGGATGAGGCTGTGGCTGTATGTTCTGAGGGATTCAGGACATATTGGGGACAGACTCTGGTCAACACCATGCGTGCAGTTCACAGTGTCAGATACAGTGCTGACCAGAATCCCGATGATCCATCACTTTATGATTGAGATACCTAACAAGATAGACAAATCAGAGCTGGCAGACAAGCCGAGGGTGGTGTTTAACGGTATCATTGAAGAGATTGATACTGAGGATAGAGCCCTGAAAGCCATTGAGACACTGCGTGAGCAGAAGGTTGTGGGCTTTGATACGGAGACCCGTCCGTCATTTACCAAAGGACTGGGACATAAGATAGCTCTGCTGCAGCTCTCCACGAATAATATGGCTTATCTTTTCCGTCTTAACAAGATGGGTATTCCGGATTGTGTGGCTGATTTCCTTTCAGATAAGAATATCATTAAGGTGGGCCTGTCCGTTAAGGATGATTTTGCATCGCTTGCCAGCCGCCGCAAGTTCAAGCCTGCAGGTTTTGTTGAGCTGCAGGATTTGTGCGGTAGCATGGGAATAGAAGAAAAGGGACTGCAGAAAATGTACGGCTTGTTGTTCGGGGAGCGTATATCCAAGAACCAGCAGCTCAGTAACTGGGAGATAGAGAGCCTGACAGAGAGTCAGAGGCAGTATGCTGCGGTTGATGCGTGGGCTTGTCTCAGGATATACAGGTATCTTACGGAACTCAAGGAATCCGGTGAGTACAGAATAATCATGAAATATGCAGAAGAGAGTAATACTGAAAAAGGGTAAGGAGGAGTCCCTGAGGCGTTTTCATCCATGGATCTTTTCAGGTGCCATCGCGGTAATAGAGGGCTCGCCTGAGGAGGGTGACGTGGTTGATGTCTATACCCGTGACGGTGAATGGATTGCCGTAGGCCATATACAGGTGGGTAGCATAGCCGTTCGTGTCCTTTCTTTCCGAAAAGAGCCTGTTGACCGTGCTTTTTGGCTCAAAAGGCTTACTGTTGCATATGAGTTGCGCCGTTCACTTGGCCTGACAGACCGCAAAGACCACAATATCTACCGTCTGGTGCACGGCGAGGGCGATAATCTGCCCGGTTTGGTTATTGATATCTATGGCCGTACAGCCGTTATGCAGGCTCATTCAGTGGGTATGCACTGTGACCGGGAGGCTATAGCTGAGGCCTTGCGTGAGGTTATGGGCAGTTCTATAAGCGGTATCTATTATAAATCAGAGACCACACTTCCGTTTAAGGCCGATATAGACCGCGGCAACGGATACATCTGGGGCGGTCCATCCGATGACACCCCGTTGGAATATGGTATGAAGATGCCGGTAGACTGGATAAACGGCCAGAAAACAGGTCTGTTCATTGACCAGCGTGAGAACAGGGCGTTGCTTGAAAGATACTCCAAGGACCGTACGGTACTCAATATGTTCTGTTATACAGGCGGTTTCTCTCTCGCTGCATTACGTGGAGGTGCCAAGCTTGTGCACTCTGTTGACAGTTCCGCCCGCGCCATTGAACTGACCTCAGGAGGTGTTGAGGATAACTTTCCGGGTGATACACGTCATGCGGCTTTTGCTGAGGATGCGTTCAAGTTCCTGGACAGGATGGACTCAATTTATGACCTTATTATATTGGATCCGCCGGCATTCGCCAAGCATAAGGATGCGCTTAAGCACGCTTTGATAGGATACAGAAGGCTTAACCAGAAGGCTTTTGAGAAAATCAAGTCCGGAGGCATACTGTTTACGTTCTCCTGCTCACAGGTGGTATCCAAGGACCAGTTCCGTATGGCAGTCTTCACTGCGGCAGCTCTGGCTGGGCGTAGTGTAAAGATTCTCTATCAGTTACATCAGCCGTCAGATCACCCTATAAACATATTCCATCCTGAAGGGGAGTATCTCAAAGGCCTTGTGCTTTCAGTGGAATAATGTAAAAATATGTTAATTGTCAAGATTTTTGTTCTGAATAAGAATCGTATATAAATTAAACACATATCTTTGCTACGTGTTTTTCATGGTATTAGATTTAATTTGAAAGCGAGTTGTCGTGACGACAACTCGCTTTCTACGTTTCGAGAAACGTAGAAGACGAGTTCGGTAAACCTTTAATGAAAAACAACTAATTCATTCTTTATTTGACATTCTAATATCCCTTTTTAGTAATTTTGCATTAGTATGAAGGAGAATCATAAGATAGAGATGGAGGTGGGAGAGATCCTGAACAGGCTGCCGGCTGATTTTGCGCTTGTGACCCTGCTCAGGGAGAAGGGCGGAACCCGCTGTCTGCCGGTGCTTGTGGGGCCTCTGGAGGCGCAGGCTATAGCTACGAGCCTGTATAACCATAAAATGCCCCGTCCCGGGATATATGATCTTTATCTTAAAACACTCAAGTCATTTGACGGTTCTCTTCAGGAGGTTGACATATACAAGATAAAAGGTGGAATTTTCTATTCTCACCTTTATATAGAGCGTGATGGCAATCTATCATATGTTGACGGCCGTACATCGGATGCGCTTGCTCTTGCGGTGCGCACGGGCGTGCCCATCTATATTGAGGAGGAACTGCTTGAGCGCAACTGCATCCGTCTGGAATCAAACGGCGCATATTCACTCCCTATAGCTACGGCAAGTACAAAAGTGCTTAAAGAGGCTATGGCTCAGGCTGTTGCCAAGGAGAACTATGAGTTTGCGGCAAGGCTCAGGGATGAGATAAACAGCCGTATTCATAGTGACGAGACTGATTCTGACCTAATCTGAAGCATTATGTGGCTATTCTATTGTCCTGACATAAAGACTGATATGGAGCTGCCCCAGGAGGAGGCCGGTCATTGCCTGCGTGTGTTGCGCATGAAAGAGGGTGACCGTCTGCGTATTACCGATGGAAAAGGCAGTTTCTACAATGCTGTAATAAGTGCGGCACAGGGTAAAAGGTGCATGGTTCACATTGAAAGTGAGGAGCATCAGGAGCCGTTATGGAAAGGACATCTTCATATAGCAATGGCCCCCACAAAGCTTATGGACCGTAACGAGTGGTTTGTTGAAAAGGCGGTTGAGATAGGTGTTGATGAGATAACATTCATAAAGACAGAGCATTCTGAACGCGATGTCATCAAGATGGAACGTATAGAAAAGATTGCGGTGTCTGCCATTAAACAGTCACAGAAGGCAACATTGCCCGTGCTGAACGGAATGACCCCGTTGCGCAGTTTTGTGGAACGCGGTTTCAATGGCAGCAAGTTTATAGCACATTGTGAGCCGGGTGATAAAACGCTGCTGCAGGATGCTGTGGTGCCGGGACAGGATACTCTTGTACTGATAGGTCCTGAAGGTGATTTCAGTCCGGCAGAGATAGAGATGGCACTTAAGGCAGGGTTCAAACCCATTTCACTGGGGCCGTCGCGCCTGCGTACAGAGACTGCCGCGCTTGTGGCTGTGCATATTATGAATCTGGCAGGACAGAAACGCTGATGAGATATTTTGCTGACATAGAGTTTGACGGTACTGCCTACAGCGGCTGGCAGATACAGCCGCATTCACCGTCGGTGCAGCAGACACTGGAGGAGGCCCTGGCACTGTTCCTTCGTCAGAAGGTTGATGTTACGGGGGCAGGACGCACCGATGCCGGGGTGCATGCGGCCCAGATGATAGCGCATTTTGATCTGGAAGTACCTCAGGACTGTGACTGGATGACTCATAAACTGAACGGGATACTGCCGCCTGATATAGCTGTACACAGAATCTTTCCTGTCAAGCCTGATGCTCATGCACGTTTTGATGCTGTTTCAAGAACATACAAATATTACGTAACTCTTGACAAGAGTGCATTTAACAGGGATTATTCCTGGTATTTGCTCAATGAGCCGGATTTTGAGATGATGAACCGCGCTGCGGAAATACTGCTTTCAACGGTTGATTTTACCAGTTTCAGTAAACTTCATACTGATACCAAGACCAATGACTGTCGTGTTACTGAGGCTGCATGGCAGAATTTGCCTGACGGCAGATGGGTGTTCACCATAACCGCAGACCGTTTTCTCCGCAATATGGTGCGTGCCATAGTGGGAACCCTTATGGAGGTGGGCCGTCACCGTATGACTGTTGAGGAGTTCAGGGCTGTCATACAAAAGAAAGACCGCTGTTCAGCCGGAGATTCAGCTCCAGCGCAGGGGTTGTTTCTGTATAGGATAGATTATCCTGATGATATATATGTAAAAGAGTGATATGAAGAGATTTGTTACTATAATAGTTCTGGTTCTTGCTGTATCTTTGACAAAAGCTGCTGATTTGAGGACTCTGTTCATCAATATGCCGGATTCCATAATGCCTATGCTTACCAGGAGTGAGAGGATGGATTTCCTGGATTACATGGACAGCGGCATGAGAGGTGGAGTAAAGAACAGGCTGGGAGGTGAGAGTGAAATGACTGTGCTTGAGGACAATATGCTTACAGTGAAGACCTCGGCTGCAGGCCGTCTGGATATGGTTCTGTATACCCGCAATAACGGCAAAAAGCTGATTTGCATCATCAAGACCATAACGGCACGATATGATGATTCCCGATTGTCATTCTATAATGAGGATTGGACACCGGTGGATACAAAGGCTGTCATCAAACTCCCTCAGTTTGAAGACTTCCTGACCAAAGAAGCCATTAAGAATGATTCACTTGCGGATCTCAAAAAACAGTCAATGCTCAGGTTGCAGTCTGTTACAGCAAACGACGATGCGCTTGAGTTCCGTTATACCTCTTTGGAGTATATAGGAGAGGATGCAGATAAATACAGCTCCTGGTTCAAATCGGAACCATTACGCTACATTTGGAACGGTAAACGTTTTAAACCTGGCAGATAGCGCAAAAAAAGAAGCCGGTGCAAATGCATCGGCTTTCTTTTTGTATGGATTAAAACAATCATTTGCCTCCGCGGCTCTTGGCGTAGCGGCTCATGAACTTGTCCACGCGTCCTGCGGTATCGACCAGCTTTGACTTACCGGTAAAGAACGGGTGAGAAGTGTTTGAGATTTCAATCTTGATAACGGGGTAGGTCTGACCTTCAAATTCAATTGTCTCCTTGGTTGCGCAGGTTGAGCGTGACAGGAAGCAATCACCGTTTGACATGTCCTTGAATACTACAGGACGATAGTTTTCGGGATGAATACCTTTTTTCATAACTTATTTTGTTTTTAATTACTCCATTAAATGTCCGCCGAAATATAGGTGGAACTATGCTATGGGGGTTTCAGCGCGCAAAGGTATGATTATTTCTTGTAATGGCAAAATGTTTATTGGAGTTTTTGCTTGGCCAGCACAATCTGACAAATTAAATGCTAATTTAGCGGATATTGAATGATTTATGTCGGGAATAAAGGATAGCATTTATTCAAACCTTCTTTTAGAGGACCGTTGGGTAATGTTGACGGACGGCCTGGTTAACACCCTGGCTGTCTCGTTATGGTCTATCCTGTTTGCGACATTGATGGGCGGTGTTTTGTGCGCCATACGGATGAATTCAGGAAACTGGGCCAGGAGTACGGTGAAATGGTATGTGGAGCTTATGCGTGCCATTCCGCTGCTGGTGTTGTTGCTGCTTTTGTTTTACGTGGTTCTGGCAGACGTGTCATTGTCATCCTTGTGGATTGCCATTGTATGCTTTACGCTCTATTTCAGCGCTTATTTCTGTGAGATATTCCGTTCCGGCATAGAGGGTGTGAACCGTGGGCAGTGGGAGGCCGGATATGCATTGGGCCTCACTCCGTGGCGTACATTTATAAAGGTTATTCTGCCACAGGCGCTTAAGAAAATAATCCCGGTATATAAAGGCCAATTGATAACTCTGGTCAAGAGTACGTCAATAATAGGTTATGTGGCCGTTGTGGACTTGACCAAAGCCGGTGATATTATACGCTCACGTACATTCGATGCTTTCTTTCCGGTGCTGCTGGTAGCGGCGGTTTATCTGTTGCTTACATTGATACTTGGGGCATTGCTTGACCTTTTTGAGAAGTGTGTCACCCCTAAAAGCCGTAAGATATGAGAAGAGGATTGCTTTTTCTGATTGCGGCTGTACTTTGGCTCAGTTCCTGCACCGGACGCAAGGCGCAGGATCTGTCTGGCGTAAACTGCGTTGAGGATTTTAAAGGACACAGCGTGGCCGTGGCAATGGGCGGCTCGTATGACCTTATGCTTTCAGAGATGGGCGGAATTGATATCATCAGACTGGGCGTGGGTGAGCTGCTGGTGGCGGTAGAGAAGGGAAGGGCTGATTTTTGTATCATTGACCAGTATCAGGCCGGAATGCTGAATCTTGAATCACGCGGTTTGGAAATAAAGTTCAAAAACATACTCAAGGGAACTGCCGGTGCCGGATTCCGTAAGGGTGATTCTCTGCTATGTTCCCAATTCAACGGCTATCTGAGGGGTATTATGGCTTCCGGGGAGTATGACGAATGGCTTGATGAGTGGACATCGGCCTCAGATTCTATGGCCGATGCCTCATTGCTTGTTCCCAAACATGAGAAAAAACCAGGTGGCAGGCCGCTGCATGTAGGCATTACCATTACCTATCCGTATCTTTTCCTGAAGGAAAACAATCTGACCGGAATTGAGGTGGATCTGTTCAACAGATTCTGTGAGAAGGCGGGATATCCTGTGGATTATGAGATATATGATTTCAGTGCTCTTATTCCGGCGTTGAATTCAGGTAAGATAGATGTTATTCTGTCACATATGCGCATGACGGAGGAACGTTCCAAACAGGTGCTTTTTTCTGATGCGTATATTGAAGGCGGAGGAGCTGCTGTATGCCGAAGTGAGAATGGAGTATGTTTTGGTGAACGTGCTGGAATATGGAGCCGTATCAAGGAGAGTTTCAATAACAACCTTGTTGTAGAGCGGCGTTGGAAACTGATGGCAGACGGATTGTGGGTGACCATTCAGATTTCAGTTCTCTCAATAGTGGCGGCAGTTTTAGCCGGCATAATTCTGTGCAGGCTGCGTATGAGCCGCAGACGTATTGTAAGTTCACCTACAGGTCTTGTAATTGATTTATTACGCGGAATTCCGTTACTGGTTGTCCTGATGCTGATGTTCTATGTCATATTCGCTTCATCCAGGATAACCGGAACCTGGGTTACCGTGATGAGTTTCGGGTTATACTATGGAGCATATTTCAGTGAGGTGTTCCGTACGGGAATGGAGAGCGTGGAGAGAGGGCAATGGGAAGCCGGATTTGCATTGGGGTTAGGAAAATTCCAGACATTTCTAAAGGTTGCACTTCCACAGGCGTTGAGCCGGATAATACCTGTACTGAAGGGCGAGGTGATAGCGCTTATTAAAATGACATCGGTGGTGGGATATGTGGCGGTGGTTGATCTGACCAAGGCCAGTGATATAATCAGGGCACGTACGCTTGACGCGTTTTTCCCGCTTATCCTGGTGTCTGTTGTCTATATCATTTTGGCTTGGCTGACAGGTATGGGGCTGAAAGCCCTTGAAAATCAACTTACTCCTAAAAGCAGATAAATATGATTAAGGTAAGGCATCTTAAGAAGGTTTTCAGAACACCCGGCGGTGATGAACTTACGGTGTTAAGAGACATAAACTGTGATATTGAGACGGGTGAGGTGGTATCCATCATAGGACCGTCCGGTACCGGAAAGAGTACGCTTTTGCGTTGTCTTAACCGTTTGGAGGAGCCTACGTCGGGGGTGATAGAGGTTGATGGAAAGGATATTCTGGACCACAGGACCGATATAAACCTGATTAGGCGCAGAATGGGTATGGTGTTCCAGAACTTCAATCTGTTTGAGCATCTTACCATTTTGGATAATCTGACGCTGTGCCCTATGACTCTGCTTGGGAAAAGCCGCGAGGAGGCTGAGAGAAGGGGGCTGGAACTGCTAGGGACGGTGGGCCTTCATGATAAGGCGGGCTGTCTGCCCCGTGAGCTGTCCGGTGGCCAGAAACAGCGCGCCGCAATAGCCCGCTGTCTTGCCATGGAACCGGATATAATCTTGTTTGATGAGCCTACATCGGCCTTGGATCCCACTATGGTAAGTGAAGTCCTTGCTGTTATCAGACATTTGGCAAACCATGGCATGACTATGTGTATAGTAAGTCATGAGATGCAGTTTGTACGCGATGTAAGTACGCGGATTCTGTTCCTGAATGACGGTATAGTCTATGAAGAGGGAACTCCGGAACAGATATTTGAGAATCCCCGGAAACCTGTCACAAGAGCTTTTATAAACAGAATACGCACTCTTGAATCCGTTTTTGAAAGCCGTAATTTCGATTTATATGGATTGTTTGGAAAAATCCATACATTCTGCAATAAATACGGATTGGGAACTAAAGTTTCTGATAAGGTGGAGCATATAACAGAAGAGATGCTCTGCGGGATAATGCCGTTCTGTGGTCCGGTAAAACTGACGATTGAGTACAGTGAGAAGACGTCAGGGTTGAGCATGGCTTTCCGTCAAGAGAATGCAACGGAAAACATACTTGACAGCACTGATGAAAAATCACTTTCACTTATGATGGTTAAAGGTTTGAGCAGTTCGGTCAACGAACCTGAAACAGGCACTGTTTGTGTGGAAATTTAAGAAGTTGGGCCTATATTGCAAAGTCATGTTAGCAGTTTGCCATATATGTACTTAAACTTTGTAAAAGTGTGGATAACTTTTGGTCTCTGTATTTTTTAATAGATGATTTAGATCGTAATTTCGCGGCGGAAATAAAAAACGAGCAAAATATTCACTAAATAAAACCAATTCAACTATGGTAAACTACAAAGATCTGGGTCTTGTTAACACCCGCGCAATGTTTGCCGCAGCCGTCAAGGGCGGTTATGCTATCCCGGCATTCAATTTCAACACAATGGAGCAGATGCAGGCTATCGTTCAGGCTGCAGTCGAGACCAAGTCACCGGTTATCATGCAGGTATCAAAAGGTGCCCGTAACTATGCTAACGCTACTATCCTGCGTTACATGGCTGAGGGTGCTGTTGCATATGCCAAGGAACTGGGTTGCGCTCATCCTGAGATTGTTCTTCATCTTGATCACGGTGACAGCTTTGAGCTCTGCAAGGATTGCATTGACATGGGCTTCTCATCAGTAATGATTGACGGTTCACACCTTCCTTATGAGGAGAACGTTGCTCTGGCTAAGCAGGTTGTTGACTACGCTCACAAGTATGATGTAACAGTTGAGGCTGAGCTGGGTGTTCTGGCTGGTGTTGAGGATGAGGTTTCAGCTGCTGAGTCACACTATACAAAGCCTGAGGAGGTTATTGATTTTGCTACCCGCACAGGGTGCGATTCACTGGCTATCTCAATAGGTACCTCACATGGTGCACACAAGTTCACTCCCGCACAGTGCACACTTGTAAACGGTGTTCTGGTTCCGCCTCCATTGGCATTCGATGTACTGGCCGAGATCGAGAAGAAACTTCCCGGATTCCCCATCGTATTGCACGGATCTTCATCTGTTCCTATGGATGAGGTTAACACCATCAATAAGTTCGGTGGCAAGCTCGAGGCCGCTATAGGTATTCCTGAGGAGCAGCTCCGCAAGGCCGCCAAGAGCGCTGTATGCAAGATCAATATTGACTCAGACTCACGTTTGGCCATGACCGCTGCCATCCGTCAGCATCTTGCTGAGCACCCGGGTGACTTTGATCCGCGTCAGTATCTCAAGCCCGCCCGCGAGAACATGAAGAAGATGTACATCCACAAGATTGTAGAGGTACTCGGTTCAGACGGCAAGCTTCTGCAGAAGTAAGACAGACCATAAACACACATAAAAAGAGAGTAGGGAGGGCAAATGTCCTTCCTATTTTCTTTATGTCCGGTAGTTCAGACAGGTAAAATAGGGCTGCGCTTGTTTTATTTTTATATTGGGGTAGATTATATTCCAAAAATCATTAAGTTTGTAAACTTATTGGCTTATGTATGAATATCCGGTCGCTACATTTTATCCCTTTGCTCATGCTGCTTGTGTTGGCATCCTGCATGGAGAGGGAATATAAGATTCTCGATGACGGCGTGATTGTCAACGTCAGGGAATTCAATGAGGACGGCCCGCAGAAGGTGCGTCTTTCAGTGATGTCTGACCATGTCATCAGAGTGACAGCTACCCCCGATAAGTCTTTCCATGACCGAAACAGTCTTATCGTACTGCCTGGTGCTGCCGGCAAAGCGGATTTTGCTGTGCGTAACTATAAGGATGAGGTAGAGTTACAGACCGCGGGATTGAGTGCATATGTAAGCAAGACTGACGGCAAGGTCCGTTTTACTGATGCAGGAGGTAACCGTATAACCAATGAGGCGGAGCCCGCATCTTTTACGCCGATTACAGTTGACGGAACGCACGGATATTCAACAATCAACCGTTTTGACACTTCTGAGGATGAAGGATTATACGGTCTTGGGCAGCATCAGTCAGACCAGTGGAATTACAAAGGTCAGAATGAAGAGCTCTACCAATACAACACTAAGATCAGCATTCCTTTTGTGATTTCATCGGCAGGTTACGGAATCCTGTGGGATTCATACTCACAGGGCAGGTTCGGCAATACTGAACCGTATCAGCAGCTCAACCGTCTATTCAAACTGTATGACAAGGACGGTAAGCAGGGATGCCTTACGGGAACCTATTACGGCGGTTTGCGCGGCAGGACTCAGACCAGAGATGAGGATTCAATCTATTACGTTGATTCAGAGACTGTAAAGAATCTGCCGCGTTTGGGGCAGAGAGTGCTTTATGAAGGCGCTCTTGAGGCTCCAGAATCAGGAACTTACAGTTTCATTCTCTATTATGCAGGTTATATCCGGGTATTCCTAGGCGGTGAGGAGGTTGTAAAGGAACGCTGGCGCACATCATGGAATCCCAATTCATACAAGTTCTGCTTTGACATGAAGCAGGGGCAGAAATATGACCTGCGTATAGAATGGCGCCCTGATGGTGGCACGTCATATTGCGGCCTGCGCGCCTATGCCCCGGTCAGCCGGGAAGAGAAAGACAAGCTGACCATGTGGAATGAGATGGTTCAGGAGTCAGACTATTACTTCATTGCTGCTGACGACATGGATGGTGTGATACGTGGTCTTCAGAGTCTTGTAGGCGGAGCCAATATGTTGCCCAAGTGGGCTATGGGATTCTGGCAGAGCCGTGAACACTATCAGAATCAGAACGAAGTGGTGCAGACTGTACGTGAATTCCGTCGTCGCGGGATAGGTCTGGACAATATTGTTCAGGACTGGAATTACTGGAAACAGGATGCATGGGGATCACATGAGTTTGATGAGACACGTTATCCGGATCCCAAAGGCATGATGGATCAGGTGCATGGCATGAATGCCCATCTGATGATATCTGTTTGGCCCAAGTTCTACGCGTCAACAGAACACTACAAGGAGTTTGATTCTCACGGATGGATGTACACACGTGCTGTAGAGGACAGCATACGTGACTGGGTGGGCCCCGGATACATAGGCTCTTTCTATGATGCATATTCAGCCGGAGCACGTGAGTTGTTCTGGAACCAGCTTAAAGATCATCTTTATGGTTACGGTATTGATGCATGGTGGATGGATGCCAGTGAGCCCAATATACGTGATTGCGTTCCTATGGACTATTGGAAGGCTCTGTGCGGGCCAACTGCACTGGGCTCATCAACAGAGTACCTTATGGCATATTCGCTTATGAATGCCCAGGCTATTTATGAAGGTCTAATGAAAGAGGATCCTGATAAGCGCGTGTTCCAGCTTACACGTTCAGGTTTTGCAGGCTTGCAACGTTACTCCACAGCTTCATGGAGCGGCGATATTGGCACCCGCTGGGAGGATATGCGCTCACAGATAACGGCAGGACTTAATTACTCTCTTTGCGGCAATCCCTATTGGACCATGGATATAGGCGGATTCTGCGTGGAGAACCGTTATGCCAACGCGCAGCGTTTCTATGACCGTTCACGCATAGAGACTCCGGATTTGAAAGAGTGGAGGGAACTGCAGACCCGCTGGTATCAGTTCGGTACATTCTGCCCGTTATACCGTGCACACGGCCAGTATCCGTTGCGTGAGGTCTGGAACATTGCTCCGCAGGATCATCCGGCATACAAGTCAATAGTCTATTACAACAGGATGAGATACCGTCTTATGCCGTATATCTATTCTCTGGCCGGTCAGGCATGGCTTTACGGTAAGACAATCATGCGCGGTCTGGTGATGGATTATACAGAAGATTCACAGGCACGTAACGTATCGGACCAGTATATGTTCGGCCCGTCACTGATGGTATGCCCGGTATATGAATATGGCGCTACGGCCAGGGACGTTTATCTGCCTGAGGGTAAGATGTGGTATGACTATTACACTGATTCCGTTTTTGTCGGCGGACAGACCATCGTGGCAGATGCTCCATATGAGCGTATCCCATTGTTCGTGCCGTCGGGAGCTATTCTCGTATCAGGAAACGATGTGAATTATGTTGATGAGAATCCTGCTGGCGATATTACAGTTGACTGTTATGCAGGCAGTAATGGCAGTTTCATGCTGTATGAGGATGACGGTACAAGCAATGCATATAGAAACGGTGTATTCTCTATGATTCCGATAACGTTCACAGAGGATGAATACAGTTGTTATTTCACCATAGGCCTGCGTTCCGGTTCATACAAGGCGGTGGGCAACAGGAAATTCAAAATACGTTATCACATGCCCGACAGGATTGTTGAGGCTGAAATGAATTATACAGGTGATCGCATATCGCGTTACCGGATGATATTGAGGTAATAACTTTAACAAAACATATAAACTTATGAAGAAGTATCTGTTAGGCTATGACATAGGAAGCTCTTCAGTGAAGGCAAGCCTGGTGTCAATTGAGACAGGAAAGAGTGTAGCATCAGCTTTTTACCCTGATTCAGAGGCCCCCATTAAGGCCCTCAATCCAGGTTGGGCTGAGCAGGAACCCGATGACTGGTGGACATACTTAAAGAATGTGACCGCCAAGGTTCTGAAGATGTCTGGTGCAAGTGGCTCTGACATTGAGGCAATAGGTATATCATATCAAATGCACGGTCTGGTGTGCGTTGACAAGAACGGCAAGGCATTACGCCCCGCAATCATCTGGTGTGACTCTCGTGCCGTACCATACGGTGACAAGGCATTCCGTGAGATAGGTAAGGGGCAGTGCCTGACCAACCTGCTCAATTCACCGGGTAACTTTACAGCAGCCAAGCTGGCTTGGGTCAAGGAGAACGAGCCCAAGATATATGAGAAGATTGACAAGATAATGCTTCCGGGCGATTATATTGCCATGCGTCTTACCGGAACTACAAGTACCACAGTGTCAGGCCTGTCAGAGGGCATGATGTGGGACTTCAAGGATAAGGATGTGGCAGAGTTCCTGCTTGATTACTATGGGTTCAGCAGGTCTCTTATTCCTGAGATAAGACCTACATTCTCAGAGCAGGGCCGTGTATCTCTGGCTACAGCCAAGGAACTGGGAATAGAGGCAGGTATCCCTGTAACATACCGTGCAGGTGACCAGCCCAACAACGCTCTCTCTCTTAACGTATTCAATCCGGGTGAGATTGCCGCTACAGCAGGAACATCGGGTGTGGTATATGGAGTGAACGGAGCCGTTAACTTTGATCCGCAGTCAAGAGTGAACACATTCGCCCACGTGAACCATACCAACAAGCAGACCCGTCTGGGCGTGCTCCTGTGCATTAACGGTACAGGTATCCTGAATGCGTGGACACGCCGCAACATCATGCTGGAGGGCCTCTCATACAGCGATATGAACAAGATCGCACAGAGCATACCTGTGGGCTGCGACGGTGTGTCAGTACTCCCGTTCGGTAATGGCGCAGAGCGTGTACTGGGCAACCGCAACGTTGGCTGCAGCATACACGGATTCAACTTCAACATACACAACCGTAACCATCTGGCACGTGCCGTGCAGGAGGGTATCGTATTCTCATTCAAGTACGGAATGGACGTTATGGTTGAGATGGGTATGGAGATTTCAAAGATTCACGCCGGAAACGCCAATATGTTCCTGAATCCTGTATTCCGTGAGACTCTGGCCGGCATAACAGGCGCTACCATTGAATTGTATGATACTGACGGCTCTGTAGGTGCTGCCAAGGGTGCCGGTATGGGAGCAGGTGTTTACAAGAACAATGACGAGGCATTCGCCACATTGGAGAAGATCAATGTCATTGAGCCTGACAAGAAACTCATCCCGCAGTATGAGGAGGCATATGCCCGCTGGAAGAGAATATTGAATATGTATCTCAACGAGTTCTGATGTTGCAAAAAATAACATCTGAAAAGTTGATAATTTGAATTATAAGCGTAACTTTGCCTTTCGCGCACGCAGGGGCGTTAAAAGAGAGTATTTATTCACGTTTTATTAATAAAAAATCAATTATGGCAAAAGAGTATTTTCCCGGTTTGAAGAAGATCAAATTCGAGGGTAAGGACAGCAAGAACCCGATGGCTTTCCATTACTATGATGAGAACAAGGTTATCATGGGTAAGAAGATGAAGGATTGGCTGCGCTTTGCAATGGCATGGTGGCACACACTGTGCGCAGAGGGCGCTGACCAGTTTGGTGGTGGTACCAAGACTTTCCCCTGGACCGACGCTGATCCTCTTCAGCAGGCTAAGAACAAGGTAGATGCCGGCTTTGAGTTCATGCAGAAGCTGGGTATTCCTTATTTCTGCTTCCACGATGTTGATCTCATTTCAGAGGGCAAGAACGTTGCAGAGTATGAGGCTAACATGAAGGCTATCGTAGCTTACATCAAGGAGAAGCAGAAAGAGACCGGTGCCAAGCTGCTTTGGTCAACCGCTAACGTATTCGGTAACAAACGTTACATGAACGGTGCTTCTACCAATCCTGATTTTGACGTTGTAGCTCGCGCTATCGTTCAGATCAAGAACGCTATCGATGCAGGTATCGAGCTGGGCGCTGAGAACTATGTATTCTGGGGTGGCCGTGAGGGTTACATGAGCCTTCTGAACACTGACCAGAAGCGTGAGAAAGAGCACATGGCTACCATGCTGACCATGGCTCGTGACTATGCACGCAGCAAGGGCTTTAAGGGCACATTCCTGATTGAGCCTAAACCATGCGAGCCTTCAAAGCACCAGTATGATGTTGACACTGAGACCGTTATCGGTTTCCTTAAGGCTCACAAACTGGATAAGGACTTCAAGGTAAATATCGAGGTTAACCACGCTACTCTGGCTGGTCACACATTTGAGCATGAGCTGGCTTGCGCTGTTGACGCCGGCATGCTCGGTTCAATCGACGCTAACCGCGGAGACGCTCAGAACGGTTGGGATACTGACCAGTTCCCCATTGACAACTATGAGCTCACTCAGGCTTGGATGGAGATCATCCGTAACGGTGGCCTTGGCACAGGTGGTACCAACTTCGATGCTAAGACACGTCGTAACTCAACTGATCTTGATGACATCGCTATCGCTCACATCAGCGGTATGGATGCTATGGCTCGCGCTCTTGAGTCAGCTGCAAAGCTGCTTGAGGAGTCACCCTACAAGAAGATGAAGGCTGAGCGTTACGCTTCATTCGACAGCGGTATGGGTAAGAAG
>JAGBPB010000048.1 GCA_017633615.1 Bacteroidaceae bacterium
ATAAACACATCATTGCCCATATAGTGATGTTATAGGGGCAATAGTTTTTAATATGTTACAATACCGCTAACAGCGCAACTGATGGCGGCCGTAGATATGAAAACCGCCAGAGAATCTTTGGGTTGCAAAAAAATGGGTGCTAATAAAGCATTGGGAGAGTTCAGTCCTGTTCCGGAGTGTGAAAGAAAAACTCAATAAGCGCTGTAAGCGTCTGACTTCACGTTGTATCAGACTGTTCACGGAATGCAGAACGACAGAACAAGCGTTTGCATCCTCTATGTTGACAGGTAAGGCAGTCTGTGACTGGCTGATAGTCATCAGCGCTGCAGTCTGATCTTGATCTGGAGTGATGCAGCCTGCTGCATTTTGTTCTATAGTTGTAGCTCCTGCTTTAGCGTTTATAAGCAGGACACAACAAAGAAAAACAAATATCAACAGAGTTCTTTTCATACCAACTGCAAAATTAATAAAAACACCGCATTAGGAAACGGCCCTAATGCGGCGTTTTATCAATTTTAAAATCAGCGTAGCGGGCGAATCGTGATGGTGCGCTGGTAGGTGGTGGGTTGGACGCGGTAGTCGCGGAAGATTCCTTGGCAGGTGCAGCCTACGCCTGAGGTGGCGTAGTCAAGGTTCAGGGTGATATCACCTCCACGCTGCAGCTGATACTGATAGATAGCCTTGGTCAGGTTATCGGTAGTGCAGTCGTATGCGTTGAAGTTGAAGTACTGATCCATAGAGAACTCCAGCCCCTTGCCGGTGTTGTCGGTCAGGCGAACCCAGCGGTTATCGGTCCTGAGGCCGTAATCCTGTGGGATGAGGTAGGGCTCATACATATCGTTTACGGTGGTGTTGTATATGCCCACGCGGTATCCGGTCTTGCGGTCAGGATATGAGGCCTGAGGTCCGCGTCCGTACCATTCTACCTTGCTCAGTGACTTGTCTAAACTCATGGTGACACCAATTCTGGGCAGCCACTGCGGCATCTTGCCCATGGGGCTTACCTTATGATGTACGGTGACGGTTCCGTCAGAATTTACTACCCAGTGCCAGTCATTCTCGAAGCGGTTATCGGTAGCATTGGTGGAGAGTGAATTCTCTTTCACGTCAATCACTACAAGATCAGCACCCTTAAAGGCCTTGACCGATACTGGAACAAGGTTTCTCTTGTCTAATGAGGCTGCATAGTAATGGCTGGCCAGAACGGTATTGGCGCCGATGTTTCCGTAACCCTGGATGGAGGGCTGGCCGGCATTGTTACCGTTCCATCCGTCAATCTCATTGGCCACTGGAGCACGCCATACATTCAGTGTAACGGGAGCCTTGAGCATCTCCTTGCCGTCAACGTTCATTGATTCAAGAGCACCGCTCTGTGCGTTGAAACGGTAGCTGAATCCCTGTCCGCTTACTACTATGCCGTTACTGCCCTGAGTAAGTGTTATATTGCGTTTTATTGCAGGACCGACAAGGGCAGGTTTGTTCCAGGACTTGAGTTCAAACTGATCCCATGCAACCTCATGACCTGCCTTGGCCCAAACCTCATCCTTCTTGAGTGATGAGCTTATCTCCAGACGGTACTCCTTGCCTGGCTCAATCTTGGCGGGCTTATGGAAGGGAATCCTTACCATCTTTTTGGTAAGCGGCTCCACATCCAGATTCAGTGTGCCTGATTCTATTACCTTGTCATCGGCCATGAGTGACCATTTGGTGTTATAGATTGAGGCATTGGTAAAGTGGTTGCGGTTCCATACCTCAACGTTACCGAAAACAAGGTCAACCAGCGTGAATGAGAGCGGCTGTACGGTCTTTTTCATCTGCCACATCTCGGGCTGGGGTACGCGATTAGGCCAAATTGAGCCGTAGGTGCGGGCTCCCTGTCCGTATGTGTAGAATGTGCCCTGGTTCTGCTCCTCCTCAAAGTCAAGCCACAGGGCTGCCTTGGCGGGATCAAAACTGCCGGGAAGCACTGAATCGGCAAACACGCCTACGTTGTCAATCATGGCGTCGCAGATGTAGGGGTTGGCATCCTGACCGCATGACTGCTCGTCACGTCCTATGCAGAGTGACAGGGGCAGA
>JAGBPB010000049.1 GCA_017633615.1 Bacteroidaceae bacterium
CCCCTTCCTCTTCCCATTCGTCCAGTATCTGCCGCAGATGATTCGCTACCGTTCCATATATTGCCGCTCTTCCAACACTCCTGGCGTAATCCATTTCCGCTCCCTCTTTCCCGTAATACTGATCCGCCCTTTCGTGCCAGCTCGCTTCCAGTGCCCTGCACTTTTTCCACTCGTCTTCTACCTTGTCTCTGTTGCTCATAGCTATCCCTCCGCCGGTATCCATATGATCTGCACATAGTCGCCGTAGGTATGCACCCAATCCCAGGCGCGGTCCATATTATCGCGATACACATCGATTGCCGTGCCGTTACGGAGCTTCCTATGCCCTCCGACATCCCTGCATTCCATTGTGGCTATATATTCCCCATCGAGAGTCAGCAGGATGGCCATATCTCCCAGATGATCCCTATTCGATGCGATGATACCCTCATATGGAACTGTCCCGTCTGCTGTGCGGTGGCCTGTCGGCAGATAGCAGGTACACCTGACTGTCTGCGGCTCTCCCAGATGCGGCGCCATTATGCCGAGCCATATTGCCGCTAAACACTCTGCGATCATGCAATCTTCTTTCCTTTCTTTTTCCGGCAGGACTCTGCAAGTTCTCCCATCTCTACTCCCAGTACATCTGCCAGCGCTTCCAGTTCGAATGCGTAGCAACCCTGCGGATTTTTGAAGCGGTTGAATATCGTCCTGCGACACATTCCGGTTCTGGATGCCAGGTCTTCCACCGTCGGTATTCCTACGCGGAGCATATTGATCTTGATCGTCTGCTCAAATGCTGTCATATCCTGCCCTCCTTTCCTATCCTGCTGCCGTGATCTCGTCCAGACGGCACTCCATCGCGTCCGCTATGGCCCTGATCGTGCTCTCTTTGCAACTCTTTCCGTTGAAAGCCGCACTCATTGTTCCCCTGGATATCTGTGCCTTCTTGCTGACTGCTTCCTGCGTCAGCCCCTTTTCCTTCAGTTTTGCAAAGGTCTTTACCTGATCCAATCTCAATCCGCTCACCTCCGTTCGCAATTTGTTCCAGTGAGGATCATTGTTTATGAAAGAATGTCAATACATTCTTTCATAAACCTGATACGATCGTATCAGGTTTATGAGAGAATGTCAATACATTCTTTCATAAACCTGATACGATCGTATCAGCGCTTGAATTATATTCAAGTCAAAGAGCAAAAAAAATATCCTTCAGAGCAACTCCGAAATGCTCTGCTACTGCTGCCACTTTGCTGATCGCCACATTGGAGATATCCTTTTCCCACGCATTGTATGTCTGTACCGAGATTCCAAGCGCTCTGGCCGTCTGTTCCTGTGTTTCATTCTTTCTTGCCCTCAACTCTTTGAGGGTGTATCTTTGTGCTTCTTCCAAGGCGTCTACCTCCTTTCTGCCTTGTATCATACTTGAATATATTTCAAGTGTCAATACTTTTCTTGAATTTTTTTCAACTGTTTTGTGTTTTCTTTCGTGTTTGCTTGAATATATTTCTTTTTTGATGTAATATTATCTCAAAATCAAGGAGGTGATTCGGTATGTCGATTGCTCAGAACATCCGTGAATTACGAAAGAAGTATAATATGTCTCAGGAATTTGTAGCCGAAAAGCTCGGATATAAATCCTTTACCACAATACAGAAATGGGAATCCGGCGTATCAGAACCGCCTATCAAAAAAGCAAAGGTACTTGCCGACCTCTTCAATATCGATCTTGATGAACTCTATGGTTCTTCACTTCCTGCTGCCGCTCCGTCTCTTTCTCCGGATCGGAAGGATCTGCTGGATAAGTATGATTCTTTGAATGATGAGGGGAAGGCAAAGGTACTTGATTATACCTCTGATCTGGTGGCCGGTGGCCGCTATGAGAAAGCATCAGACGAACAAAGCGCGGTATCCGGTACCGGCGCGTGAACGATATTATATACTATGAGCCATTTTCGTGATACCACGAAAATGGCAAAATATTTTGACATAATACTACGTGAGTATTATAATAGCCAATACAAAGCCGTTAAGCGGCATTATAGCGTGTCAGCCTGTTGTGGTGTGCGAGTGCACTAGCATAAGCTGTCTGTAAGGCAGCCATCATAGCAGCAGCGCCAATCTTAATACTCACGGTAGTACTCCTCCCAAAATCCGGGAAGCGAAGAATCCGTGGGTATTTTTTTATACGAAGGGAAATTGACATCTATAGCAGATTTTGTATAATGAAGTTGCAATGAGCAATACCGAATAACAGAGGACGGAACGGGCAGCCGTCACCCTCGTTGGAGATGTAGGAATGTCTCCCCACCTGTTTATTCGGCTAATGAGCGGGCAACTTCGGTTGTCCGTTTTTTCGTATCTTAAAAATGTTGACATAAATGGTTGGGTGTTGTATCATTTGCTTGTGAACGAATGAGATATGTCGGTTCATCCGGCAAACGAAACGCCCAAGTATTGCGAGTACTTGGGCGTTTCTCACTCTTTACGGCGAGCTACTCCGTTTTAGGCTGTTTACCGCTTCTTCCCATCCAACCATTTGCAGATATAGTATGATATTATACCCGCCACGACAGAAAGCATGAACGATATGAGATATTCCATCCGGCTGTTCACCTCCTTCCTGCCGGAGGTCGCGGCTCGTACATTGTAGCACAGTCCTGTATTTATCGCAATAAGCAGAAAGAAGGTGATCCTATGGCAAAAGCAAAGAAACTCGCATCCGGCTCCTGGCGTGTCCAGGTGTTCTCACATTATGAAATCGTGGACGGAACCAAGAAAGCCCGGTACCGTTCCTTTACCGGTGCTACCAAGGCCGAAGCAGAGATGATGGCCGCACAGTTCGCCAATGACAAGGACCGGTATGCGCATAATAATCTGACCGTTCGTGAGGCAGTTCGCAAGTATATCGATTCCAAGAGCGAAGTGCTCTCCCCTTCCACTCTCCGTGCCTATGAGATCAATTACCGGAACCGTCTGGAGTTCCTTGGTTCCTATATGGTGGATCAGGTACGCTCCGTGGATCTGCAGCAGTATGTGAATACTCTGGCTGCGGAACTATCCCCGAAGAGCGTCAAGAATATCTACAATATGGTGCTGGCATCCATCCGGCTCTACTCTGATCGGAACTATACCGTCACGCTCCCGGCCCGTGCGCCCAAGGAACTACACATCCCGGATGATGATCAGGTGAAACTGTTACTGGAGAACGCCAATCCCCGCCTGCGGCTCTGTATTCTCCTGGCATCCGTCGGAACGCTCCGCAGGGGTGAGATCTGCGGACTGAAGTATAAAGATGTGCTGTATGATTTTTCTGCAGTCTATGTGCATACCGATGTCGTAAAAGATCCCGCCGGCAAGTGGATACACAAGGAAATGCCCAAGAATGCATCTTCGATCCGGCGCGTTGTACTGCCTTCTGAGATCATTGCTGAGATCGGCCACGGTGATCCGGAAGACTTCGTCTATGGAAAGACACCTACCGCCATCACCAACGCCTTTGATTATCTCCGGAAAAAACTCGGACTGCAGTGTCGCTTTCACGATCTCCGTCATTATGCAGCGTCTATCCTTCACGCGATCGGTATGCCGGATCAGTACATTATGGAGCGCGGCGGATGGTCCACCGATGGCACCCTAAAAGCGGTTTACCGTAATGTTCTGACCGACAAGAATAAGGTCTTCACAGACAAGGCAAATGAGTATTTCCGTGGCAATATTTTAGGCACTGGCAATTTGCACAAAGAAATTGTATCACACGAAATATCACACGCCCTTTCGGAAGGCTAGTATTCATGCTTGTTTCAAGTGTTTTCTGAATGGGTTCAAGTCCCATTCTCCGCAGAAACAAAGAAACCCCGTATTTACCGCAAAAGCCGATAAATACGGGGTTTTCTCGTTTCTCATTTGCACTCAAAGTGTACCGTTTTACACCCAAAATGCACCAAAAATATCACACATATCACATGAAATATCACACGAAATTATACCGAATCGATGTTTTGTGTGATATCCGTGTGATATATGGCGTGCTTATATACGAGGTTACATAATATTTTTACGCTTCCCTTCTTCTATCTCATTTTTCCCGCACATGCAGTAATGCTTATAATAAGCCTCCCAATCATCTGCAAATGCCATATTCAGATCTGGATTGCAATTTCTATATGACACCGGAGAGAACTCTGCTGAAGCCTGTCTTGCCTCTGTCATACCAAATGTCACAAAATGCATCCAGAGCTGTTCCTGTGTCTTTAATCCTGCTGCCTGCAGATCCGGATATCTGCTGCCATAATAAACCGCATTGAAGACCGGTGACAGATCTACTCCCTCATAGATAAAATCCCGCCCTGCTGCCGTCTTTAGTCTTGCATTGATGTCCTGGGCTATTTTTCCGCTTTTCAGCATCTCATGTATATATTCCCCCGGACACTGCGTCGCTGCAAACATTCTATGCTCTGTCAGCACCGCATTCTTTGTTCCGTTATAATTCACTGCCTTTATGCCATTTCTTTTGCATATATCAGCGCACAGATTGATCAGAGAAGCATATGCTTCCTTTGATATCGGCCAGTTCCCGCCGCGTTGTGAATTGCTCACCTCTATTGTGATTGCCTGGCTATCGTTCCAGTAAGACGATGAAGTCCACGCCCTGTTCGCTTCCAGTACCGACTGACCGATCTGGCCGTCATTACCTATACAGTAATTTGCAGATGCTTTTCTGCTGGCCGGAATGAACGAATCCACAATGCTCTGAGCTGTTCCCACTCCTGCCGCATGATGTATCGTTATCTTACTGATCACCGATGTTCTTCTGCTGTAGTTTTTCGTCAGATTCCTGTACACTACCAGACTGCTCTCGCTCATCACCCGCTACCTCCTCAGTCTTTTTCTTCAGCGATTTTATGATCCTCTTCAGAAACGGTGGCACTGGTCCCCCGGCATCCGCAATATTTTCTATGATACTCAGCATCTCGTTAAACGCCAGCCATAGTGCTACCACAATCCCAACGATACAAGGCTGTCTGAAATCCGGCCGGACCTGCTGCATTGCATAGTTGATCAGAATATCTACCAGGACACCTACTGCTACCAGCAGATACATCAACACTTTTTTCTTCAGGCCATTCAGCCCTTTAAGGCTGTCTATCTCCTGCCCACGTTTAGGAGCCGCGATCAGTGCCGTGATATAGTCAATTACATTGCATGCAAGTAATACATATACCGGGATTGCCAGGTTCCCCAACCAGGCATTGATTCCCGTGAATACTCCGATCAGTATCGCCTGTATCTTCTTCATATCTCCCTCCAAACAAAAAGAACACGGTCGATGCCATGCTCTTTCCTTTGATGCTATGCGCACATAATACGCATATATTGATTTTTGACAGTGTCTTGATTGATGTTACAATACACCATTGTCGTATCCAGTTTTTCGTGTCCCAGGATCTGCGATACCTCTTCGATCGTCATTCCTTTCCGGAGCAGGTTGGTTGCCAGTGTTCTTCTGAATCTGTGTGGATGTACCTTTTCTATTCCGGTCTTCTTTCCCAGTTTCCGCAACATCCTTTGGATCGCACTCACTTCCAGCCGTTCATATGGCTTCCGATTGCTTACAAACAATGCGAAATCGCTGTCTTTTCTCGTTTTCAGATACATTTCCAAGTAATATGCCGCCGTATTTGATATATATACGCGCCTCTCTTTTCCGCCCTTGCCGTAAACCTTGACCACCTTATTGATCAAATCGATGTCTGATCGATTTAGCTGTTCCATCTCCGATACTCGCATCCCCGAAGCATACAGCAACTCGACTATCGCCAGATCCCTTGCATTCTCCGTTGCCCTTCTTAACTGTTCCAACTCCACATCTGTGAATGCTTCCTTTATAACCTTATCCACCTTGATTGGACTGATCCCTTTCATCGGATTTTTCTTTATCAGGTTCTTACTATGCATCCAAGTAAACATTGCTGATAGATAATTCCGTACGTTCCGCAGGTATGTATCTTTCGCACCTCTGTATTTCATCATTGATAGATACATAAAGACATCGTCTTCGGTAATCTCCGGTATCGGCTTCTTCATCTCATCCAGAGCCTTATCCACGATAAACTTATACTGTTTCAATGTCCGGACGCTCATCCCTTCGGTTGCCTTCCAGGCAAAGTACCTCTTCAAAAGTTCAATGTTCTCTGTCTGGTACGGCAATGCGATTTCTGTTGACTTCTCTACCACATCGTAATTCTTCAGACACTGCGCCATAACCAGTTTCAATTTGTCAGTTTGTTCCCTGCTGAGACAATCAGCCATTCCGGCCACAACATCCAAAATGATATCCATTACTGATCACCTTCTTTCAATTCGCCATACTTACGGCGATATGCCAGAAGTCGTCTGATCAGCCCCGGAACATATGTCGGTGGTTTTCTCCGCTTCGTCTCCCAGTTCTGAATCGAGTCGATCGGTATATCGAAATACTCCGCAAACTCCTTCTGCGTCATTCCGGTTTCCGATCTCATTTCTTTGATTTCTTCCATTGGTCTTTCCTCCTTTCGTTTTTCTTCATTCTACGCCATTGGCGTATCTTTGTCAATAGAAAAACGAAAGGATTTCTGACCGTTAAACTGCCCTTTAATTAAGCAGACGGATAGGGATTTGCACCCTACATAGCATCTACACCCACACGGAATCACACTCACAAGATGCCTTTGGAACCCTCCTAACCAGCGTCTACCTATTCCGCCACCGTCTGCCCTTTAACGAATTACGTTGCACTCTCCCAACTATAGGTCGGCGTTCCATCTGCCACTGTCACTGTCAGTACATATGCCCCGTCAGTAGTCGGTGCGGTCGGTAACTTTTCCGCAAGCTCTGCCACTGCTTCATCCGTAGCGTTTACCTGCTCCTGCACGCTGCCGATCGCCCCACTCACGCCATTTACAGTTACGGATATATCCCCTGTGGATGCTGTGAGGGTGTTGGTGCCCTGAAGAATCTGTATCTGCTGAGGGGTAAGCTGGATGGTGAATGGAGTAGCAAGTTCGTAGCATACCTGTAACGGATTGCTTGCAATGTATGTTTTCCATTCTTCAATTGTCTCCGAGTCTGTACCTAAATAAAATGATATTGCATTAGCATCACTATAACAGCAACCATAGATAAAATCGCTGATATTATTCACATAGTTCGCTCTATTACAGATAAATGGCGCACTCGCAACAATAGAAGGGGATATATCTGTATTCATATAATAAAATACCGATGGTAGAGTTACAGATTTTCCCCAATTTTCATCAACAGAACCATCAAATTCGATGTACGCCCTATCCACCGTCATCACACCGCTATCAAAGTCCACAGTACCACCGTAGATGGTATCTCCGAGGGCGATAGTGTAGGTCTTGCCTGCGTAGGGGACGTAATCGTTGCTGTCTGTACTCTTAACAATCATAAATCGAGCAACAGCTGTATACTGTTTTGACATTATGCCGATATCTGTCGGTTCTGTCAAAGTAAAACTAGCACTGCTTATCCCGACAGTTCCAAATGGTTTAGACGAGAACTTAACCACACTAGCAGATGTGATTAACTGCGTCTCCGCATACACAATATCTGTTGCTTCTTTTACATCCGTAACAAGTTTGTAACTACCAGCGGGTAATCTTAATTTATATTGAGCATTGCTATAATTAAACGGTCTAGGATCAGTCGAACCACCGCTATATGTATAGGTAACATAGCCATTAGCGTCCTGCACGAAGTTTCCCGTAGTGCTAGTGTCAAGGAAATTCCGTCCATCCCTATGCACACTCGCCTCTGTATGTCCGCTGATGGGGCAGATGTTGGTGTAGGGTTGCCATGTGTTTGCTACTGTGGAACTGACAATCATAAATCGTGCCACTGCTCCACCGTGTTTGATTTCTGCTCCAAAACTTGTTTCTGCCGATAATGTAAAATCGTAAGCTACCACACCAACCTCAGCAAACAGATTTGCACTATTGATTGATAGTACATCATTGTTAGACGAATCCTTAAATACGCAACCTTTCCCAGTAGATCCAACTGTTTTGGTATCTACAACAAACTTATAACTCCCACTCGGCAATGTTAATTTATACTGGCAGTTGTCATAACTCCAACTTCTTCCATCCCCATCAGCACAAGAAACATATCCATCAGTGTCCTCTGTAAATGTTACATTGCCCACGGTTACAGTGGATGTATCAAGTTTGTTATCACCAGCTCCACCTACCCACGGCTTATCATATCCATGCAAGTCCTGCACAGGCTCAATCTTTACACTGCAATCCGCTACATTAGCGGGTACGGCATCCTCGATGGTGATAACATCGGCATACGGGTATGTGGTGGCATCGCCGTTGACCTCGTTATCGAGGGTCGTTAAACCACTCTTTAATTCATTAATCGCTCCCGTGGTTGTCTTGTCGGTTGTGGTCAGATTGTTGTCGGTAACAGGCTGTTTTGCAACGGTATCAATCGTACCATCATTCATGATCAGTCCTGCAGTGGACGATTTCTGAACAAAGTTTGTTGTATCTACGAACCCGGAAAGAAGATCGAACTTGTAAACGCCATCACTGATCTTTGCAATGCCTACATTATCACCTGCTTTGATCGGCTGTCCTGCGCCTTCGATAAAGTCAGAAGTAGTCGTTCCGCTATCGGTCATATTGTAGACATTACCTTCATTCCCTGCCACCAAAAGTCCGGCAACAAGTTCTGCACATGTCTTTGTTCCTGCGTGGTGATATGCAGACGACACCGCCGCATCAATCGCACTTTTTACGCCACCACTCTTTACAGGATTATTGCTGTTGGCTGTCGGCACATCATCAAAAGTCAACGTGTCCTGCTTGCTTCCGATATCGTCCGCACTTACCATATAGAAGTATGTTCCATCATAAAGCAGTTCTATCACTTCCCCTGCTTTCCAAGAATCACCATCAACAGGAGCAGTAGTCCCGAAACGATACACTGTCTTTGCTCCTGTAGAATTAACATTGATCGTAGGAGATGCTGCTGTGTTTGCATTAGCAAATTTCACCCTGATTGTCATTCCGGATGTCAGTACATCCACATCTGCACATGTGACTACTTTTGCCGCAGTTGCTGCTGCCGTATCGCATGTTCCATACAATGTAGATGTAACCGGATGATCTGCATTATTTTTATCTGTAAAAATGCCTGCGTAACTCATTATTCTACCTCCTCATAAAATGATACCTTTCCACCGGTAACAGACAGGCCAAGAGTCATATCCCCCTTCAGTTCTGTACCGTTGATCTGCGGCAGGTTGTCCAGATGCTCGTAATCTGTTGTCCCGCCACCTCCGCCTCCGCTGTTCAGGATCTCCTGCAGCAACGCTTCTACTCTGCTCTGCGGTCGCTCCAGTTCGTTGTGTGCCCCCAGCATATTCTGCAGGATTGCTTCTTCTCTTGATTGTGGTCTTGAAAATGACATATGATTTTCCTTTCTGTTTTATAAAATATCTACTCTTATGCTTTCTTATTTCCCTTATAGGCAGAAACCGAACGGGATTATATTGTTCCATCCAATACCCATGTTTTGAAAATAATTTAAGTTTACTAAATAATCAGAATTATCATTCGCTCCAATCAATTGCGAGTTCATTTGACTACTATTACTACTATTCACAGACCGTGTTATGTACCATCCAGGATGCACAATCTCGTATACAGAAGCGTAATCTATACCATCATCCTCACAGATTTGTGCATAAGTGCCGGGGTACATACTGCCTCGTATCGTATATTGAGATAATGTTGTATTCAACTCTTTCACGGAAGGAACCCATATCTTGTCAAGGCTGGTTTTCTGCGACCTACTCGCAGTTGTATACAACGAAGTGATACCCCAATAACTCTTATTGACACTCTTGATACTATTTTTCAAAGTCTGCGGCATTTTATCAAAGAAAATTCCATTCAGGAAACTTCTTACTCTCGACATTCCCCAATCGTGGCAAAAATCACCTAAAGTATGTGAAGATCCAGAATAGTATGTACGCATTAAAGTATCTCTAACATCTACCCAACTAGCACAATACTCTTGTGTCTGCCAATTATCTTGTGTACGGTAAGCACCGTGAACTGGGTTATTAGGTATCACGATACACTTATCCGAAATCCAAGTAGAAGTGGAGCCATCTTCTGCTTCTGCCACTTTCACCATATCCAAAGCAACGGTAACATATTGCGAATAATTTTCCTGCGGTTGTGCCTTATATTTCCAAGTAGAACCATTATATATTGCTTCCCAACGGCAGACAACATCATTTGTGGTAACACCGAAGTCAAACACCAACGACTTATAAGCCCCCAAAGGATAGTGCGCACCCTTATCCGCGCAGATCGTCTCCCAAGAGTCGTGTATCTCTTCGTGTGAGATAATATAGTCGCCATACACCGGGAAGCACTCCATATCGCTCACGACTATGTCCGGAGCCGGATTCCAACCTTTGAAGTATTCCAGATTGCTATTGAATGTGCCATCCAACAATGTACACGATGCCCGTCCATTCTGTGGGACATTTGCATCTGTCTGGATCAGCGTTCCGTTTTCATCGTAAAATCTTACCGTATACGGTCCGCCTGTATTCGGTATAGCTTTATTGATCAGCATATATGCCGCATTGAATATCATCTTTTACTCCTTATGTCAGTGATACTTTTCCATTCGACACTGTGATCCCTTTTGCAGGCGGAGCATATAATGGCATCGGATCTCCATCTATTTCGATTACTGCTATAGCCGTTCCCGCCACCAGTACCTGCATCACTTCCACTTCCGTTGCATGTTCAAACAGATAATCCAGCGCGGTGTCTGTCCCCGTATATCCTTTTTGCATATTCCCTCCTAGAACAAACTCGCGCCCCGTACACTCATCCGTACAGTGAATGTATGGATCCCCTGCGTAACGCTCGGAACCATTCCGATCAGTGTCAGCATCTTCCAACCGTCACGGAAATGGTAAACTGCCTGCTGCAACAACTGGTTGTCGTACAGATAATCTACTGTAACGACTGCATCCTGGAAGTAGTCCACATCATCGATCTCTTTTTCAAATGTATGAACATTGAAACAGAGCTGCGCGTAGAATGTTGCCGTATTTCCATCCGAATCATTCGATATCCGGAACTGCAATATATTGACTGCCATTCCGCCCTGATCCAGATCAGTGATCTCATCCAGTGACATACCAAACGGCAAAATATAATTCGCCATTACCTGCCCGGCAATATCTTCCACCTGAGCCTGCACCACAGACACCTGCGTCTGCACTCCGGCGACTTGCGCATTCGTATTCGCCTGCTCCTTTTTGAGCGCTGCAATGCTCTTTGCTGCGTGATCTTTGCCCTTGGTTATACTCGGATCACTACCGACACCAACCACCTTGATACTCTTCTTATGCTTGAATGTGAACTGCGTCACGCAGCAAGTCTTCCCGGCGATACCACCCGTAAAACTGATCACATCACCAAGGTCAAACGACGGATCTGGCATCAGAGATACATTAAACGGCGAATAATTGATATTACGCAGGCCGTTCATGATATTCTGGCGCATCACTTCGTAGCTGGTATCCGTGCTCTTCTGCAGGAACGGATTACTTCCGCCCTCATAGGTCAATCCACCACTGCCGCTGGAATAACTCGTTTCGGTTCCGTCATCCGTATTGTCAAACCAGATGGTAGAATATTGTGTCACAAAGTCCGAATATGCTCCATCAGACGATCTGTGTGCACTGTCAATCGTCGCTGCTGCAGTAGATCCGTATGTTCTGAAATATATTTTTCCATCTCTTCCGGCCGTAGCGAATGAGCATACCGCCTGCGCCAGACACGACAATGCATCTCTCCAAGTTGACAGATCATTATCCGGATGTAGCGCAAACTGCACCGCCCCGTTCGGAAGCAACGCCATCTCCTCTTGCGTATTTCCGATCTGTACCCCGCAGGCCGTAGCGATTGCCGTTGCAAATGTCAGCGCCGTCTGTGAACCGACTAATACCGACAGATCAATGCGTCCGTCCAGCTTTGACATATTGTCGTAGGCCGTCACGCTAATGCCCTGCGTGGTCTTCTTCACGGATGATACCGTGAAAACTCCGAGCGGTACATCTTCAAAGCTCTGATTTGCCAGTTTCAATCCGAAGGATGGAGTGATCACTTTCCCCTGCCACTCGTTCTCGTTCAAAGCGATTCCCCGGAAGGTTGCCTTTAGTACACCGATATATACCTGACCGATTCCGACATTTTTATTGTCAGAGCACTGGTTGGATATAGAAAACGAACCTACAGCAATGTTTTCATCCGTAAACGATATGGAGCCAATGGTTCCTGTGATTCTGCTCTCCTGCACCGGCAGTGCCGCCGCTGTTTTGTATGCCGCACTTGTTGCGTACATCCTATACCTCCGTTGCCGTCAAAGACACATTCCACAAGCCATCCGATGCTGTGTATACTTCCGATCTGGATATCATTTGCGGAGAGAAGTCTCTTATCCGGCAAGTATATGACTGTCCACGCCATCCAACTGACACAGTCGCTGCTTTCGCATATCCTTCCAGTGTGTCCAGAAATGAACTCGGAATGCCTTCCCAGCCGAACTTGAACTTGTGCTTGTTCAAACGAGTGACGGACACCATATCGGTGCCCGCCTCTGTCTTCATTACGCTTTCAATTTCTTCAAAACTGTATTCCACAGATGTCGGCGGAATGGTGCACGCTGTACTGTTAAACGATACGATCCCGCTTGCCAATGCCATTTTATCTTCCTCCGCTTCTGTACTGGTTTCTGTCCTGCGCATTCACTACAATGGTTTCGATCTCTTCATCACCGATATACACCGGAATCGTAATATCTCCGCCTTCCAGCGCAGGCTCGAATGTATATTGCCTTTTCACTTCTGCATCAATGTCGTATGCTCTTTCCAGCTCCGATGACATATCGGCCATTGCGTCAATCGGCAGATCCGTATTATCTTCGATACCGATAGCAAGGCCCATATCCAGATATCCACCGAACTCTTCAAACATTTTTGACGGAGAAGAGATACCGAAAAACTTCTTGATTGAATCTACAACACCACCAAGAGCATCTACGGATTTTTCAATAACCGTCCCGACAGAGTTGACGATACCATCGACCAAGCCCATCATTAACTGGAAGCCCATATCGACAAACTGTGTTGCTGCATCCCCCAGAGCGTCCAACAGTGAACCGATCAGCTCCGGCACTGCTGCCACAAGAGTCACGATGATCTCCGGCAGATTCTCGATCAGAGCCACAAACAACTGGAAACCTGCATCTATCAACAATGGTATGTTGTCGATCAGCGTGTCAACAATGGATGTGACAATCTCCGGCAGTACTTCCACAATCGTTTTGATGATCGTCGGCAGATCTTCCACCAGAGCGATCAACAGATCCACGCCGGCCTGAATGATCACCGGGATCTGTGAAAGCAAGGTTTCCACAAGACTCTTGATCAATTCCGGTAATCTCTGCAGCAATGTCGGCAGCGCCTGGAAGATGCCGGTTGTCAATGCGATAATGATCTGCAGCGCTGCCTCTATCAGCATCGGCAAATTCTGAATTATTACTTCAACAATCTTTGCAATTACATCCACTATGGTCGATACTAACTGCGGTATAGCGTTCGCGATTCCCATAGCGATATTGGCAAGGATTGTAAGTCCCGCATCAAGCAGTGTAGGCAACAGTTCCAGCAATGTTGTCGTAATCGTACTGGCAACTTCTACCATTGTCTCTGCAATCAGCGGTGCATTTTCCGCGATGCCCTGTACCAATGATGTGAGTAGTTCTGCGCCTGCATTCACTACTTCCGGCAGGGATTCCAGTATCATTCCCACACCTTCTGTAATGATACCGCCAAGAGCTTCCATTGCTCCAGCCAGTCCGCCTTCCTGGAATGCCATCGTTAGTTCAGAAATGCCTTCAGAACCAAACTGTACGAACTCACGCAGCCCTGGTGTAAGTTGGTCCGATACTACAATCTTTGCTCCTTCCAGAGCGCTTTCAAACAGAGTAATATCACCAGCCAGATTATCCAGCTGCGTATTCGCCATATTCTGCGATGCTCCTGCCGCATCATCAATATATCCGGTCAGCTCATCCCATCTAGATTCTTGTTCTTCTATGGATGCATTGACAGCCTTTACAGCCATTTCTGCATCTTCAGCGGTCAAACCATATTCATACTGCAGAAACTCCTGCATTTCTGCCATACTTTCTGCTGTGTCAAGGTTCGTCCACAGCATTTCAGTAGACCATTCCTGGAGTGCTTCTGCACTTCCTTGTGATAGCAGGATATTCTCGTTATATTTCCCCCATTCAACACCACATTCTGCAAGAGTGCTTCCTATATCAGATAGACCTGCGTCTGTATTTGCTAACAATGCATTAACAGATTTCAGATCCACCTTATTGAAAATTTGATTAAGTACCTGAGTCCGCTCACCTTGTGTCATTGTGGAAAGCGAAGTATTCATATCCCGGAATATGTCGTTAAGATTACGCATATTCCCTTCAGAATCGAATACTTCCAACCCAAGTTTCTCCATCGCAATCGCCGCATTATCTGTAGGCGCTTCCAACGATAGGATAATATTTCTTAATGCAGTACCACCTTCAGAGCCTTTAATACCATTATCCGCCAATATTCCGAGTGCAGTCGATAATTCAAGCGTACCTCCGTTCAGATCTTTAGCGGTACCACCAACTGTCAGGAATGCCTCGCCAAGCTGTGCGATTGATGTATTTGACTTACTCGATGCCTGAGCCATCATATCAACCATGACGGCCGTCTCTTCTATGGACAGACCAAGTGCACTCGATGCATCTGTCACCATATCAGAAGCAGCTGCCAGATCGATACCACCTGCTGCTGCCAGATTCAATACATTCGGCAGCATTGCCATAGATGTTTCCGCATCATAACCTGCAAGGGCCATATAATTCAATGCCTCTGCTGCCTGCGTTGCGGAGAATGCGGTGGTTGATCCCATCTCCATTGCGAAGTCTCGTAGGTCGCCAATCTGGTCCACGGTGGTCCCCATCGTTGCCGCCACCTGAGACATTGCAGCATCAAACTCTTTCCCTGCTTCCACAGAAGATGCACCGAAAGCTCCCATGCCGGTAGCCATTGCCCCAAATGCAGCTACTCCGACCTTTGCTCCACCCAGAAGAGCATTCCCTAGCTTTGTTCCGGCGCTGGTACCTGCAGCAGTTGCTTCTCCATCCAGAGCGCTCGATAACGCTCCCTGGATCCCCTGCGCCGATGGAATTATTTGTACATACGCTTTTGCAAGTTCTGTTGCCATATCAGCCCTCGATAAACTTCTTTCGCCATTCCATAAAATCATCAACCGATGCAAAGCCTTGTGCCTTGTGCACCTTTGGCTTTGTCATCATTCTCTTCGCCAGTGATTCCGGACGGTTCCATCCATTCTTTGCGTCCTTCGTCTTTGACCAGCACAGCCAGTTCAGCCGGTCCACGATCACTGCCTTCATCACTTCGTCATAGGTATATCTTCTTTCCAGCAGTTCACTCTTTATCCTTGCCCCTTCACGCAATCCGCAAGCCAGCACCGCAATAGTACCGGCCGGCAGACTGTGGTAATCATAGATCCCGTAATACTCTGCAAGATCACAAATCAAAGCATCTTCATCGATCTTGCACATATGGGCAAGGATCAGGATTTTTTTCCGTTCTTCAGACCTCCGATGATCTGCAGAAGTGCATTTTTCACTTCTTCCGTAGATACATAGCCCTTTTTCTCTTTGATATGCTCAAAAAGCACCGGCTTGGAATCTCCCATCAGGATGTTTACTGCATCCGTGAGCCGTGCCACTTTGCCGTTATCCACATCTGTCAGAGCTTCCACAAGCTCGTAATCATCCAGCTTGCGATCATCAATTTCCAATACAAATTTGTCTTCCAATTCTACTTTCATTCTTTTATCCCCTTTCTAAAAAACACCCCGGCAGATCGCCGGGGCATTCGTCCTATGATTGTCAGGTGCTTTCTGTCCGTTCGTAGTAGGTCTTGTTGGTATCCACAGTAGTGTCTGCGGTCGGCATATAGCCATCGCCGGACAGTACATACCAGCCCTCGCTGCTCGGATTCTCGGAACCAACCGGCTCCACTGCAGTATAGATGTAGGTAACACCGGACGGAGTACCTTCCACGATATACTCGTAATGGGTATTGCCCTGAGCATCCGGGAATGCCGTCACTGTTACTTCATAGCTTACAGGCTCGCCGTCCTTATACACGATATCGCCAATTGCGGTGATCTTACCATTCGGGATGGTGATACGCTTCAGAATGTTGGTGGATACCTGCATATCGATGATGAATGCGTGAGGTACCTTGTCCTTAGCGTTTACCTTCACGGTGATACCACTCACGATGGTTCCGGTAACATTATCATCACCGTTCACCATCTTCAGTACTACGCTATTGCCAGCCTCGATCATCTTCCACTTGAATGTGTCCTTCTTCTCGGTCAGCGGGCTTGCAACGATGTCACCACCCCAAGCCTTGATATCCGATGTGGAAATGGAGCTGGAGTTGGTCACGCCATCTTCAGAGCAGTAACCTGCGCAAGCAAAAACCGCTGTGTCGATCGCGGATGTGGCACTGGTAGGCAAAGTAGAACCAGCATCGCCAACCCATACACCACCGGCAATACTCGGTTTGCCGATCTGTACATTTTCTGCATTGTTTGCCATTTCTTTTTCCTCCTGTTAGAAATAAACGATATCAAATACTGCCTGATATCTGTATCTGTGTGTTTCTGTGTCTGTGAAACAGTACTCCGAATTGAGTGAGCATTTGGCTATCTCTTTGCACTCTACGGATGAAAGCATATGTTCCACCATCTGATGACTGATCTGCGCCGCTCTGTACATACTGCTGCCATATGACTGCACCGTGATCACTGCCGATTTGACATGATCTACTACAGACGCACCCTGCAACTCAATCCGCAGGTATTCTGCCGGCGGATCTTCCTGCTCTTCCATATATGCCGGTTCTGTCATTTTCGCTTTCAGATAATCCAATATGATCTTTTCTATCACGATGACATCACCGCCTTTAATACCGTATTATTTGCGCTGTTCTCTCGTATAGCTTCCCTGGTCGTTGCGACTACGGAAGCATTCACACGGCCTGCGCCGGTGTGTGTGGTCACTTCATAGCCTTCGCCCAGTTTCTGCACTGCCTTCTGTGCATGTTCTTCGCATATCGCCAGCATCTCCGGAGATCTGAGCAGTTCTTTTACACCATCGTGATTCAATTCTACTCTAACCGCCATACCGTTCCACCGCTACCTTTCCGCCCCACCACATCGGCATATTTTCGGGTGTTCCATACACCGGCTTGCCTATGGTCCTACAGCGTTCCCCGCGTACGATCACGAAAGTGTCATACCAGATATTTGCATCACCCTTCGGTATTCCCAGCACATAAGCGATCCGCTTTCCCGACAGGTTCAGTTCATCCGTAATATCCTGCGCTTCCGGCTGTCCCACAAGCACATTACTCACTGTCACTTCAGTCTCCTTATAGATCGGTGCTCCGAAGTCATCCGTTCCTGTCTTTGTTTTCGTGATCAGTTTTACTGTCTCACCCTTCAGTCTCTGTCCCATAGATATCCAGTGCTCCTATTCTCTGCCGACGCAGTCCCAGGCGCTTCAGGTCGTTGCGCATGATCGCACTTGCTATCCCGCCACCCGGTATCGCATAAGTGCCTGACCAGGTATATCCAAGGCCCGACTGCGACTCCTGGCTCATCGGTTCGCCGCTTGTGTCCTGGCGCAGTACTCTGATCGTAATATCCACCGTCACAAGTTTCACGGTACTGCCATAGGCTCCCGTTTCGTCTGCCACGATCATTCCGTCCAGATTCCTGCCTACCTTGTTGGCTTCATTCCGCAGCAGATCCGAGATGACCGGCAGTAATGCCGCCGTTCTTGTCGTTTCATCCGCTGTCAGTGTCTTGCCTCCAAGCAGTTCCACATCTTCGACTGTCGCAAATGCTTCTGCCATAGTTACTTTCCTTTCTTAGGCTTGATCGTTGCGCCTTTGGTAGCCTTCTTTTCTTCTTTCGGCTCTTCCTTCGGCGCTTCCGCTTCTGCCTTTTCTTTCGCCGGCTCTTCTGTCTTCTCTTCCGGTACTACCTCTTTCTCTTTCAGAGGAAAACCGGCAGGAGCAGTCTCCTGCCAGTCTTTTCCGGAGATCTTACAGGGTGTATTGATTACCGCGCCGGTCTTCAGGTTCCTGTAGATCATATCATTCCTCCAGTTCCAATTCAGACAGATCGTAGGTATCCGTATCTGTAACAGTTCCATTGCTGGAAATAACAAGGAGTTTCTGTGTATCCTTATCCGTGATCTTCATCACACTGTTCATATCCTCATCCAGTTCCTGCGGTTCCATACTGCTTGCAGAAGGATTCAGACCAACCTTGATGGATGTTACCGCCGGATCATTGTTCGTGTAATGGAGCGCCAGGAAATATCCTTCTCCCCAATCCGTTACCAATTGCCCTTCTGTCAGAGGTTTCAGTTTACCTTTGATCTTGTTTCCGGTTACTGTTACATTTTCCTGCATGCTGCTGACAAGCGTTCCCCACATGTCAACCCCACCATCTTCAGCTCTTACGGTGGGGGTCACGAAGGGTTTGCAACTACTCTAGCGAATGCTTCCGGTCTGAGAATAGCCCAGCCAATGTATGCCTCACCACGCAGATATACCTGGTTGTGTCCCTTCAGATCGCCTGCATCTGCATCGTTATCCGGGTTACCGTATTCGATCATCTCGATAGGAATCTCTTTTGCAAAGCCCCAGCGGAAGTAATCGCGGAAGTTACCAACGATCATCTGGTCGATGGTCTCTGCTGCCGCGATAGCCTTGTGAACAGTGCTGTTTACAGAGATCGGAAGGCCCTTGATGTTGCTCGGCGCTGCGCCCCAGCCCAGTTCCGGATACAGTCTGCGTCCGTCGCTGTCGGTCAGTGCTGCCAACTGAGAACGGAATGCCGGAGCCATTGCCATACCGGTCACATCGTCCTCATTTGCCTGTACCAGAGCGATTGCTGCTTCTACATCCTCGTCTGCGTTGGTCAGATTGGACTGTGTTACCTTCTGAGTAACCTTGTAGTCAAAGTGGTTGTTGCCGATGATCTCGGTTGCCATCAGGCCGCTTCTCGGATTCATACCGTGCATTGCCATGATATCGATACCGCGTGCAACCTTCTTTGCAAAGCCTTCTGCGAAAGCCTGCAGGTACTGCAACTGTACTTCTTCGTCGCCGTACTTGAACTCGTCAGAGATACGGGTACCGTATTCCACCTTGATCGGTTTGATCGTTACCGGCTCGACTGTCACGCCACCGTTGGACTTAGCGCTGTTTTCACCCAGTACATCAATCTCTTTATCGAAGTTGAAGGTGAACATGGTCGCGCCATTGAACGGGATCGGCTTCTGACCGCTCAGGGCTGCCAGAGAACTCTTACCGGATACCATGTTGAACATTTCATTTGTGAGTTCGGGCGGGAACAGTGTCCCTCTGCTTAATACACTTGCCATTTTAGTTTTCTCCTTTCAGATTCTGCAGCATATTCTTAAATGCTGCTGTTTGCGAATCCTGCTTTGACACAGGTTTTTCGGCTGCTGCCATCGGAGGTGCTGACTGTGCTTTGATGATCTTTGCCAGCCCTTCCGCATCTTTCCGGATTTCTTCCTCCGTTTCACCGCTCAGGCGTCCGTGCAGCTCATATGGAAGTCCCATTTCGTGAGCGATACGCGTCTTTACTGCTGCCGTCTCATAACCTTTGATCTTGGCATCTCTTTCGGCAATGTCTTTGTCGTATTGTCCCGCTTTTTCATTAGCGGCACTCAGAGCGCCATTCAGATCTCCGATCTGCTTCTCATACTTCTCTTTCAAGGCCTTCAGATCATTCGGAGAAGTATAGCCTTCGTACTTCTGCGCATCTCTCGCTGCTCTGCTCTGGACTGCTTTGTTTACCTGCTCCTGCACATATGCGTCCAGTGCTTCCTGTGTGGTGATTGGTGTCTCTAAATCCATTTCTTTCTCCTTTCCTGCATTAACCCGGCAGTGACGGTGTGCCTGCTATAACCGGCAGTGACGGTATAATATAAAAAAGCCGGCAGAACCGACTTTAATACCTTGCTTGCTGTTTCTTTTTCTCTTTGAACTCGTCCGCGGCCCAATATGCCAGGATCACGCTGTCCAGTATGGCGATCTCCATATCCGGTTTCAATGACCGGTATCCGAATCCCGTAGACGCAATGGTCCGCTTCTCACAGTTCGCGGCGACTTCTTCCAGAGATGGCTGTCCGTTGTGGAGTAGTAGTCCTTTTTCGACCGCCTGCTCAAACTTTGCATTCGCTACGATGATCTCTGACACCTTCGGAAGGATTGGTTTCTTCATCTTCTCTTTCTTCATCTCTTCCGCCAGCAGATCCTGCCCGGCCTTGCCGTCTACGACCACCTTCTCGACATCCGCACGCTTCAGGAAATCCAATAGGCGCTTATTTCCTTTTCGCATCTCCTGGCAGAACAGCACTTCCACGAATACTTTACCGTTTCCGGCATTCACGGCGACTGCTGCCGCCATACGTTTCGCATCTATGCCGTATTTTACTCCGACATATAGTTTTCCGGAGATATTCAGGTCTTCTTCCACCTGCAATCTCTGCCATTCCGCTCTGCTGATCGCGGATGCCTGGTTGTAAGAAATCCACAGTCCCAGACGCTGTATGTTGAAGTCCACGATATCTCCCGTGAACTCGTTCCTGATATCACGCTCTTTCAGCTGTAATCCCAATGATGGATTGGTTTCATACCAGGAATCCACATCCAACGGGTCCATTTCCTGCTGTACTGACCACTCCGCCCAGCCTGCATCTGTATTCTTGCCTTGTATCGTCTGCTGCCGGTACTGCGTGAATACTGTACCGGTAGAAACTGCGGTCGGCGGCGTTCCGCACATGATCGTCTGCGGATTACTGCTGTCCGTCACCATATACTTCAAAGCGCTTTCGTGATCCGTCTGGTACTCCTGCGCCTCGTCAATGATCAGAAGGTCATAACCTTCACCGAGACCACCCTTGGAAGTCCGTGTTCGGAACTCAATCTTCCCACCACCCTCCACAAAGATATGCTCTTTGCCCATCGCTCTGTACTCTGATGTGATATTCATTCCGGACATCTTCACCAGATCGTACAGACGCTCCCAGGCATTGTGCGAAGTGGATGATCTATGTGCTGTATGCATGATCTTCTCCCCATTCGCAAGCCCCCACAATTCTCTCATCGTGAGCACTTCGCCCTTACCATTACGGCGCGGCACTTCATATCCGTATCGTGTATGCACCCACAGGCCGTCATCATTCTCGGCCATAATGTCATACAGTTGGACTTCCTGCCACTCTCTGGCCTTCCGTCCTGTTCTGTTGTAAAGCTCTACCGCCTCCGCGCCTCGTGTCTTTGTGTATGGCAGTACTGCGCAGAGGGTAGGTGTCTGCCTTCCTATGCGCTCCTCTGTCATATAATTTCTCCATCAAAAAAGCACCGGATTTCCGATGCTTTACTCTCACTGAAACAAACTAAATATTGGAATTGCTTCCTGAAGCGTTTCTGCAACTTTTCTCATCACAGAGTTCTCTCGCAAGTAATCAATCCCCTCAACCGTGATCCTCATCTTGGAATAATCAATCTTTATCACATCACCGCCCCAGGCTTTCATGATGTTCACTTTTTCGACCATTCCGTGTTCCACCATCTTCTCGATGACATACATCAGATATTCTTCATCGATGGGGAAATCCTTTGATAATGGCACTATGTATTCATCATTTTCCCGTTTGTCTTTTCCCTTCAATTTCTTGTAAAGAAACACTAGGATCTTGCAAACGATCACATAATACTCATCTTTTGCCATTTTCTTCCTCTCGTTGTTTCCACAATGGTTTATATCTTTCTTCTTTGAGGTCTTCTGGAGTCATTGTCTTATAGTACTCTTTTTCTTCAAAATACTCTGCTTTGGTCATCCCTCTACGAACAAATGGATATTCCAACATAATATGCGGCCAATTATCAATTGTTTCGTTTAGATCTTCCGTCATATATTGTAATTCCTCCATCTGCGTATCTCTCAACCGCTGCAATAACTTGCTTCTTTTCCTGCTCTATATAGTTTGATTCTTCTTTCCCAATGTCTTCAAACTCCATACTTAACAGTTCTCTTGACTGTAAACCATTGGAGATTACTGAATATGTTATGCCGTTATTTGTCACAGCAATAACTGAATCGAGGTTTTCCCACATTTCCAACTCTTGGATATCCGCCAGACTAAAACCGTTCTCTGTATTATGGTTATGAACCATAGCGAAATGCCCATCCAAATGTTGTTTAAGATATCGATAATAACTATTTACACTATCATACTCTTTGCTAGAATCAAAATCAACTTCTTCTCCAGTTTTTATATCAATAATTGAGGCGTACTCATATTTATCCCTACTACCAAACATGGCTACTTTTCTGGCAGCTTCCGATAGGCTTTTATTTACTTCATCGGAATATTTTGCTATTTCAACTCTATAATCTGCATTCTCATCATAGGATACATACTTCCCGCTTCCAATATCGGCCGCCCCTCTTCCTAATGGTCCCCAGTTAGCCGGATTTCTTTCACTTCTTGCATACTTATCAGTCTCTATCCGTTCCTGTCTTGCTTGCTCACCTTGTTTCTGTCTTTCCTCATCCGTCTCCCGGCTATATTGTATCCGCTTCGCTCTGTCTTCGTCAGTTCTCCACGCTTTTGTATGAGCATTCTGTCGTTTCCCGTTGCCAGGATCGAACTCGACAATGCATCTGCAATCACGGTGGCGCAGCCATACATCACCTCCGGCTTTTACACTCGCATAATCGTATGTACCGGCAAGGCCTGCGCACCACTTACAGCATCCACCCTCTGCAGTGCGGTGGATCTTCGGAGAGAGTCCTGATTGGTACTGAAAGTCAGCGTTTTTGCGTACCGTGTCAGTGCCTACGCTCTGAGAGAAGTTCACGACATCAGCCTCTATCTCTTTTCTTCGCTCTTCGTACTGATCAGCAGTGGCCGCAAGGTTCACCAAACCATTCACACGGTCCTCGTTCAGATCCGGACGCTGTGCGCGGATGTGGATACCTGCTCTGTCGTTCATTCCGGCAATAATCCGCTCCGACATATCCGCTACATTGTCGTAATTTTCTCTAAGTACCGACGGAAGCACCCGATCAGCGATGTTAAAGTACATCTTCCCATTCGGTAAAACGTCACCCGAAACATTTCTGTGCAGTGCCTCCGCCAGCAACTCTCCTTCTCTTACCGCATAAGCATCAAGATCTTTGCCATCTGCTGATCCTGCTGCCGTGCGCTCACTGATCCGCGCCAGTTCCTCGTCTTTTTCCCGAAGTTTTCGGTAATCACTCTGTACTTTTTCCAGTAATTCCGGCGCGATATCGTCTGCCATCGTTATTCTCCATTACTTACCGGGAAAGGAACCTTGCTCGGCTCGATTCCCAACATTTCCCGCATATTATCCATACCAAAATATCCCGGAGCCGCCTGTGTGAGTTTCTGTACTCCATCCCCGAAGGTTGAGAATGCCGAGAAGTCCGGTTCAAATACCGGTGCCCATACCGGCTGCGTCATATAGAACTGCCTGCGCTGGTATGCATATTCATCACGCAGACACGCTGCCACATATCCTACATTCAAAAAGCCGCTTCCGAAGGTTCTCTGTGCTTTCCGCGCTGCCAGCCGAAGGTTCTCATGTGCTGCGGCAATCGCATCGGAGCTGGATGGATTGTCTGTCGCAAAGCCAAGATCATCCAGCGTCAATCCGGTTTCTCCCGCAAACACCGATGCGTACATACGGAGCTGTGCGATAGACGGCTCCATACTCTGCTGCTGGAATACTCCCGCCACAGGATGATCGCCATCTTCGTCTTTGGTGATCTCCAACAGCTCGGATATGGTCGTTTTCCACTTATCCAGCGGCTCTGCGTCGTCACTCGTTCCCAAGACATACCGCTGCGGGAAGGAATAGAACTCCGAAGCCACTTCCGTTCTTGTGATCGTGTTCCTTGCTTTATCCATTACATTCATACACGCCCTGGAAATACGGCTGTGTCCGAACGGCCGCTTCGCATCCGGCTTGTATATGACCGGAACCAGCAGCGGAGCCGGTGCTTTGTTCTTGATCGAGTACGGATCACCCTGCGCCGGATAGTAATCCGTACGCCCCTGCACAAAATACGCTTCAAGCACAACATTGTTGTCGCTGTCACGCTGCAACACTGCATATCCTTCCGTCAGAAGGCCAGTGATCGGGTCGATCTCTCCGGTTGCGTTGGCTCCATCAATCACCTGAAGGCGCGGATAGCCGTCTTCGTCCTGCGATATATAGACAAAACAGCAGGAGGAGATCAGTGCGGACAGTACTGCACTATCAAAAAAGACATCCGGATTGTTCATCTGGAAGATCTCGTTGATCTCAAAGTTATCTTCCTTGAACTCGCGGAATGTCAATCGATCAGCCAGTGCGTCTACTGCCTTGCTGCACCATCCAAGTACTGACAGATAGTCTGCTTTCATCTGTGCCGGGATGATCGGCGAAGGGTCCAGCCTTGCGTTTTTCATCTCGTAGTACTTGTATCTGGTCAGCACTCTGCTGCTTCGTGCGCTCAATTTTGATCTCAGGTATCCAATCCCTTTGTACTCTGCCATAATTTCCTATCCTGCTGCCGGTGGTCTCTCTCCTCCAGCGTGTGTTTTTTTTCGTAGTGCGGCGGGGGAAGTTCGCCGACCCCCCCCAGGGGGTACCCCACCCCCCGTCCGGTGCCTCGCCGATCCGAAAACGGCAGGCCAATGCCGTTGGTTTCATCACGGCATTTCTTGCAATCGGCTCGCTCCCCCTTTAATATTTATATATAAAACAAAAATATTTCTTCACGATCTATACGATTCCCAATCAAGTGACCAGGGGATATCAAAATTTCCCACTTCTTTTTTCTGATCTTCTTTCTTGATCACCAACTTATCAGACTTTTGTCTGTTGCAAATCCAATGAGCAAGCTGCAGATTCTGTATGTCGCTCGGGTGTCCGCCCTTGGCGATTGGAATGATATGATCAATACAAGGCGACAGAGGATGAGGATACTTCACGGAGAAGTCCACCGGCAGTCCGCATATTCCGCAGATAGACTGGGTGGAATATATACGCTGCTTATTTCTGTCGTATGTGGTTCTGTGTGTCCCGCTTTGATCGGGTCGTTTCTTTGCCCTGGTATCTTTCATAGCCGTATCAAAAAAGGGCCACGGTATTACCGCAGCCCCCGAAAGGGGTTTGAAGAAAGTAAGCCCGATCACCAACCCAAAAGAGGGGGCGGTCATTTTCAGACCATCCCCTCTTTTGATGAGGTGTTTACAATGGATAGCTTTCTTTCTCACATCTTCCGACACTATCAGAATATCATAAAAATACGCCCCCTGATTACGGTTCTTTTGTATTTATTCTCTGACTTAGCAGGTAGTAGAACTTCCGTCGGCGATCATAGTACATATCCTTCCCGCAGGGTATTCCCTTCAATGCTTTCAGATTGTCGTATGTTATCCCCTCGTTAGTCACGCCTGCAAGTATGTACTCATACAGATCTGGCTCTGCCTCTCTTGCACACCGTTCTACCAGGTCCACATTCCTCACCAGTCTCTCCCTGCGTGCAACCAGATCAAATGTCGGATCCGGATTGATGTTCCCCTTTGGCATATCCGAGTAGGTGATCGCCTTGGATGTGTCCGTCAGTCCTTCCAGCTCCTCTACCCATTTCCTGTATTGGTACGCAAAGTGCAGTGCCATGTAGAACTCGTGTGTATCAATCTTCCACCTACCGGTCTTCTTGCTTCGTCTTGCCATCTCGCCCCTCCCACTTCTCACATACCATTGTCAGCTCTTCCCCCGTGATCTTACATACTCTGCCTACATAGTGCCCGCAATTATCGCAGCCATGGTATACTCTGCCTGCCGATGCGGCCTTTTCTTCTCCGTCTCGCATTTCGTCCTCCCTATCGGTATCTCCATGTAACACAAATAAGACAATCCCGTGTATGGATTGATCCCACAGTTCCAACTATCCTTGTCAACCGCATAGCCTTCCGTTCGGTAACGGTTCGGCTTCGTGTTCAGTCCTTCCGCACCCAGATCCAGCAGGCGACGCAGTGTCCAGTGATTGTATGTCTTTATCTCCGGTACCGGCCTTTGCAGATTTCGGCTGCTCCCATACTTGCTCGTAACCTTGATTTCGTCCTTGGAAAGCTCAGTACCATCCTCCAGCTCCAATGGTTGCTCTTTTACCAAATACTCCGCCAGATCTACTCCATTGCCCACGCGTCTCACATGATCCAGATGCGCAAGGCCATCCGCAGGACACAGACCATCCTCCAGCATATCCTCGATCGGAGTCATCCCTCTTGCTCTTGTCCAGGCATCTGAGATCAGCAGATCCCCCCTCGGATCAGAGAGACGGTTCATCACCACATGGACATGGATTCCACCGCGCTTCCCAATCTCTACCCGGTACATATACTTCAGCTCTACATTCATCCTGCCATAGTGCTTTCTCATCCTTCGGATGAAATCCCGGAAATCATCCATCACCTCCCCGATCGGTTTCCTTGTCCCCTTCGGGTATTTCAGAGTCAGCCACCAGTCCCCCGGCTTAAAGTTGAGTTGTATAGTTCTTCTGACACGGTTCTCTTTATTCTTCTGATTCTGTCTCTTGATCTGATCTCTGGTCGGCTTCTCGTGATCTGCCCTCTTCTCATGTTTTCCACCGCATACACCCATGTACTGAAAGACATGTTCGATTCCCCATGACGATTTGTATATCCACTCTCTGTAAGCCATCTACCCTGTTCCTAACTTTAATATCCTTATATAGCACTTTCAATCGGCTTTATGCCGGCGTATTCAATTAAACCGCTTTATATAGAAGAAACATCCCGCTTTCTTCTCGCATAGTCCCTCGCTCGTTCCAGACACTTCGGGCAGCTCTTACGCCCCGGAGTCGGTACACCTTTGCAGCACTGGATGCAGAGACCATTAGCTCTGGCCTCTGCCCTGCGTCTCATCTGACTCTTTCTCACGATAGCATTCCGGTATTGCCGGTATTCTTCTTCGTGTTCTTCCTTGAATTTTTGCCGTTCTGCCCTGCGCTGCTCTTTCCGGATCTCCCTGCGCTCAGATTCTCGCTCCTTGATCTGTTCCTTATGCTCTTCTCTGTACCGCTTTGCGATTTCCCTCTTTCTCTGCGCCCAAAGAGCATCCCAGTCTACTTCCGGCTGTCTTGATCCTTCGCAATGCATAACACTCTCCTTTGACATTCACTAAATGTCATCTCTTCCTATATAGGAAGTTTTGCACCTGCACCTTTGTCATCTCCAGTTCCTCCGCAATCTCTCGGATCTTGTACCCTCGCTCCTTCAGTTCCCGGATTGCCTCTCCCTTTTCCTTACTGATCGATGATGGCCTGCCACTCCGCTTTGCTGTTTTAGGCAGTTCTTTGCTGATCTTTGCTGTTTTATGCGGCTTTTTTGTACTTTCTGTCTTCGCCACCAGCTTTCCCATCTCCGGATTCTGTATATAATTCATAATCAGATCCATACAATGCTCACAATAAAGCTTGCCATAAAGCTGATTCTCCCCAAGCATCCCCTCAATGCCACGCTTGAACCCCCAGGATATCTTTCCGATATCCCCCTGCGGGTCCATATCATTCTTGCATCTGTCACACCTTACGACCACCATACGCATCCTTTCTCCCTTCCTGGTATCCTGCCCGGTATCCGGCATCATAAATCGTTTCCACAACCGCTGCGACTATCGAGACCACTACCAATACCGCCAAAATTATCACTATCGTCATTCTCTTCCCTCTTTGCTCTAATATGTGTTCCTATGCCATCAACATTCAGTATGATCCAGTATGTTTTTTCGCAGCGTCGGCACCATACGCTGACCTGTCCATTCTTCAGCAACTGCCACTTATCGTTTCTCTTCCAGAAGTGGCGCTGATTGCAATATGGACATGTTGCACGCCCAAATCGCTCGCGCTCATCCCTCTGGATATCCTTGCATCCGGTTTTGATCTTAAATCCGATCATTCCTTCCCCCTTTCCAGAAGGATCACCATTTGTCCGTACGATATGCCGCGCTCCCTTGCCATCTGACATACCTCGTCCAGCGTGTACTTCCTCTGCTTCTTTTGTTTTTCCGGCTTCGGCTCATTCCCCGGCGATCTGGTATAATAGCTCTTCTTTGGTTTTTTCTCTTCTTCCTTCTGACACCAACTACACATATATTTGCCTTCTCGCGCTTTTGCCAGTCCACACTTGATACAGATGCCCCTCTTGATCAGCATATCTTCAATCTTGTTCATATATCCTCACATATAATTCTTTCCGAATATTCTCCGGAACTCCTGATGCGCTTCCTCTGTCCCAGCCTCCGCCCTTGCATACTTCCGCTCCCACGCCTGCTGTCCGATCTGTTTCAGACGGATATCGTTTGTCTTGTCCGGATTGTTGTGGATCGCATCGTGCGCCCCGTGGATGTCTCCCTGATGGTGATACCGGCAGAGCATCACCTTTAATCCATACTTTTCTGAAAGATTACGGTTCGGACCATAAAAGATATGGTGCTCTTCCAGATCCCTTTTCTCGCTCTCATCGCCCCGCCATCTCTCACAGATGAAACACCTGCCGGTCTTTTTATCCTGGATGATCGATTTCAAACTGCCTTTCCCTCTTCCGCTGCCATAATTGCCACCTCGTCATTAATGATCTTTCCCTTCTCCGACCAGTTCACTCCGAAGCGCTCAATGATACTCTTGAAGTCGTTCAGATCATGGTGCCGGACATACTTGGTATCATCGTCAGAACCTACATGGAGCAGTTCGTGCCAAATCACTACGGCAATTTGCTCCATACTCATTTCCTTCAGATTTGGCTCAAACAGTGTGATCGTAAAATCACACGGTATCGCCCATTTATTCTTCTCCTGCACCTTCTCGCACTCGCCATAGACTCTGCGCCGCTTTGATTTCTTTTCTGCTGTACTGGAAAGATAGATGATGTTCTCACTCTTCAGAGCTTCCAGTTCTTCCACATTGTCGATCAGGAACTCACCTATCTTTGTGTATCGTTCCGATATCTGTCTGGTATCCATCAGTCTTCCTCCTCTTCTTCATCCTTTTCGTACAGGTCGCTGGTACCGCCAACGATCGCCCATTCCCTCTTGCTCACTTTGTATCCGCACTCATCCAGGAAGTTGTACATCGTCTGCCAGCTTTCCTGAGAAAAGCCCTCCTGGTAGTAACCGCTACTGTCACAAGGGATGTGTCTCATATGCCACCGACATTCCAGCGCCGCGTAGATCATCCGGATCACATTGACCGGATCAAACTCTGCATCCTTGGCCGCATCCTCCGCGTTGAGATCATATACTTCGATCTCCTCCTCGCTCTTCCCGATCAGCTCTGCATACAGCTCGCCGTCGATATCCTCACTGCCAACCCAGCAGTATGTTACCCAGTAGAGCATCCGGTTATATGGCAGGTCTTTCCGTTCTGTCTTGCTCTTCATATAGTTCAAGCGCATCGTGCGCAAGGTTTCCGCCTCTTCGTTCCGGGCCTGCTCTCTCTTTTGCCTTTTTTGCCGCTCTTCAAGTACCTTCTCGTATGCGGTATCATCGTCCTCTTCGTATTCAACCTCCGCATCTGCTTCCGGTTCGTTCTCTTTATCTATCGCGTAGATTGTCATAGATCTTGCGCTGTTAAAGAAGAAGACATATCTGTACATCTCACTGAACTGCGGCAGCGGCTTTTCCCGATCTGCTTCGTAGTAATAGAAACTATCCTCATAGGTTCCGTATTTAGGTGCCTGATATACCTGCTCTGCCTTCCCTTTGAGCAGTCCGGCCATACACTTCTGCCATAGGTCGTACTTTTCCTTGTTCATCTGCTGCGTGATATAGTATGAAAAATCATCACTGCCCACATTCTTCAGAAGTTCCTGCCTTGCCTCTTCGTCCCGTACCCCGGCCAGTTTTTCCATATCTGCTATCGTGATCTGCTTCATTGTCTCTTCCGGTACTTCCGAATAGTCCAGTTCCAGATCCGCAATCTTCTTTCGTTCTTTCAGTGATTTCTTTGACAGACCTGTCTTTTTCGACAGTTCATCGATATTGAATCCCAGATCGAGCGTCATCTGTACGCCCTTGGATTCTTCGATCAGATTCAAGTCTCTGCGTTGCATATTCTCCAGCAGCATTGTGGCGATCTGCTCGCCCTCGTCCATATTCTCTTCAATACGGCACGGTACTTTCTTCAGCCCCGCCTCTCTGGCTGCCAGTAACCGGCGATTACCGATCACCACAAGATAGTATCCTTCCGTAGCCTGATCCGGCACTACCGTCAGATTTTGCAGTATGCCGTTTTCCTTAACGGATGCCGTCAGCTCCTCTATGCCATCATAGGACTTACGCACATTTTTCGGATGCTGCCGTAATTTCTTAATGTCGATATATGTCTGTAATCCTGCTGCCATTTCTTTTCCCCTTTCGTTCAAACCACTTTCATCATTGTTCCGTAGGCCGGTGCACCTCTGCGGATTGCTCCGATCAGTTCCGTTTCCAGTCCGGTTGAATACTCATGCGGTCCATCTGTGATATCCTTCAGCTCGTGTTTCGCTAGTTCCTCGTATAGATCCCTATATTCCATCCGTATCGGTTCACCCTTGGAATCCACCCAGCCCCGGTCTTTCCAGAGTGGTATATAGTTGTGAATGAATCCGACCAACTGCTTCGTATCACAGAAGATCTCCACTCGGCTCTTTCCCTTCAGTTCCCGGAGAGCATTCGTCAGTAATAACACTTCCATACACGGCCTGGTCACATACAGACACTTCCGACGCTGATTCTGCTTGTCCAACCATTCCTGCGTTTCCGGTGGTTCCCGCCACTCTCCGTCCTTGAAATAGGTCATATAATATGCGCCGATACCCTGCCCTTCGCCAAGGCCTTCCACTCCACAGAGTGTTTTGATATAGATCCTGATCTCGTTCATCTGAAATCCGCTCCCGTCAGTTCCTGCAATATCTCTATCAACTTCTGCACCTCTTCCCAGGTGAGCGCCACACCTTTGAGCATCTTACCTTCCTTTTTATTCCAGCGCCGGATGTCGCACTTCGGTCGTTTGCCACCATAGGAGATCATATTGACCTCTGTTGTGTACTGTCCGTCCTCGCTCTGTGACAATATTCCCAGTACTTCTTCTATCTCGTAACTGAATGCTCCCATTGCTACACCCTCGGTATCTCATCAAATATCCTCTTGACCGCCATACGGTCCGCTCTGGAAGTGATCACTGCAAGTGCCCTATTTAAGATATTCGACACGCGCTTCACCACTTCCTTTTCCACATCATCAAAATCTATAATCTTCCTGCACTTCGCTTCTGCATCTTCCGGAAAAATGCCTTCCTTGTATTCTCCTTTGCCACCGACCTTGAAACGATTCCCATACAACTGCTCCCGGTCTTCCTCTGTCAGAAATCCGTGACCGGCTCCCCAAGTCCAGAGCACATCCGCTGCATCCTTCTTCAGGATTGCCGGCCGCGGTCTTCCTTTTCTTGCGTCCTCTGCTGCGGAGGTAAGTTTCCCGTGAATATCCTCGATCAGCATTTCCCGTATGTCGGTCGAATTTCTGGCATTCTCCATACTGTTCACTCCTCTGCGCTGTTCTGCTGCCGTCTGTAGTCATTCTTCGGTATTGCTTGTTCCGGTTCTGCAATCATCCCCGGTTCTGCTGCCGTGGTCTCCAGCATTTCCGCTTCGCCCTCGTCCATCTTTTCCCGGATCTGCCTGCGAAGGTCGATCCAGTACACCTTCAAGTCCTTGATCAGATTTTCTGTGTAATCCGGAAAGACATCCTCCACATTCTTCGTGACCATATCCTTTGCCAGATCATAGAAATAAAGTTTTGCTTTCCCTTCTATCAGGTCATTCAGTGTACGGCCTACCCAGTCATACTCGACTGCCAGTTCCTTAATTTCTGCCACCTCACACCTCCTTGCTGACCAGCCCATACAATCCGGCCGGTATGATCACCACAAGAGCATCTCCCATTCCGGTTCTGCATCCGATGTATGTTGCCAGTACCATACCTGCGATGATAGCCAGCTTCTTCAGATTGATTTCGATTGCAATTTTCATTTCCGGTCATCCCCTTCCTCTTCCCATTCGTCCAGTATCTGCCGCAGATGATTCGCTACCGTTCCATATATTGCCGCTCTTCCAACACTCCTGGCGTAATCCATTTCCGCTCCCTCTTTCCCGTAATACTGATCCGCCCTTTCGTGCCAGC
>JAGBPB010000050.1 GCA_017633615.1 Bacteroidaceae bacterium
GTCCCATACGCACCGCTAAAAAATGCCCTACAAGCCTTGTAGGGCATTTCTATTTAAAAAACCTTGTTAAAACCTTGTTACATCTGAAAATGTTTTACCCCCTCTACAGCATATCTGTAACAAGGTTTTAGATAATAACCAGAATTTTTTTAGGAACCTTTCTCAAAATGAATGACCGGGGGCTATCACAGCCTCCGGTCAAATAGATACTTATAACGATGATTTTATGTCAACCATCGTTGTATGCAAAGGTAATCAATTTCTTAATACCGCATAATAGTAGTACCTTTGCTATATACATAAAATCATAAGTACCATGAACATTATTCTCACCCCTGCAGTCTCAAGCTGCTACTTGAGCCACCGTAATCCAAATCCAAGTCTTGATGAACTTACCTATCTCACCGGTATAGTAGATGGAATCCATGCCGCTCTCACTGACTCCATCAAAGACACACCGTTCATCACAATCACCAAGTTCGCTGCTCCTATAGACAAATCCATCCCCAAGATAGACACTCTATCCCGGAACACCCCGCCATCCTCCAAACTGCTGATAGCAGTAGGCCTTAACGCCTCAATTGATGATGGCCACTACCATACGTCAAGAGGCTGGTCAGTCTGCAACAATTTAGTCAGCAAGCAATCAGATATTATCGCCCTGTCATTGGCCACCGCCGCTCTCCAAACTCTAGGCTCAATGGCAGCATCTCCACAAGACCAGTTCCCAAGTCAGCGGTACCTCAACTTTACAGCCATCTTAGCAGAACTCAAAATCCCTGCAGCTCTCACTTTGAATCTCTATCAGGATAACGTGAGGGACGCAGCGTATATACTCAGCAGCACCGGCCGCCAAGCCATCATAGACCTTCACATCAAAGGAATCCTGGAGTACCTTGCTCTCAGCTCATAAACAAAGCACCCTTCCAGCACTTTTTCCAGCTGGATCCGTCAAACGCATAATCGTCAAGACGGTTACTCAGATACTCGAAGTAATGATCAAAAGCAAGTGAGAATATGTAATCAAAGTCCGTAGGCTTGAAATTACTGTTATAAGCACATACGAACGATGCATATCTGTTTATTGCGTCAATGACATTGTCTTCATCATTGACTCTTGCAATCAGCTCATCATCCTCCGGCACAATCTCATCCTCCTCCTTCAGCAGATAAGCAAGTGAAATATTAGCAATGATTTCTTTCACGGCTTCAGCGTCACTGTCAAACAAGAGCACTTTCATGGAATCCAGGTTTCTGTTATTTTCGTCAGAAACAAACTTCTCCATTTCAGGGTAAATTACAAATGACCTTTTTATCATCTTTGGTTATTAAAAAATAATGTGAGCGCCTCCTGCGTAGGGGTATAGGTACTGCTAATACCGTCAAGCCAACAACAAGGAAAGACGCCCACATTACACGGGTGTCCGTTCCCTTGTTGCACTGTAGCTTGTAGTTATAATTAGCAGTTTTCAACCCCTACATGCAATAAGCGAATTCTTCCAATTATCTTATGTACGTAGTTTACCGTGCAAACATCGGTAATCCGAGACAAATATAGATAAATCTTAGAATATCCTATGCTCTATTCTAAAATCAAGTTTTCAACCTTCAGAAGCCTATTGCACACTTTTTCCAAAAGTGTTACCTTTGCTATAAATCGTTAGCACCATGAAGAACACGAACACCACCCACATCGTGGCCATCACCATCATACTTCTGATGACCATCAGCTGCCGCTCCACCAAGCAGATGAGCAGCACCCAGTCCACCATCTCAAGCAGCCTGACGAATACCATAGACAGCGCAGCGCAAAGCATCCTGAACACCCGGAAGACAACCACCACCATAACCTTTCTTCCGATGCAAACACCTGCGTTCTCCAAACCCGCCGCACCCGATATCGCCCCGGGGCCGATGCCCGCACGCCAAGAACTCCCCGCACCAATCCAGGATCTGGCCGCCGCCCTCATCGAGCAGGGTGGAGGCACTATCATCATCACCCAGGAAGAGCAGCTGCAGAACGATACAACCACCGTAATCCATACAACAAATGCAGAACAAACCCAAGATGAATCAGAGAGCAATGAAACTCAATCCCAATCCAATCCTCCCCGGGCATCACCTTGGATAGACAAGATCTTCTACATCTTCCTGCTCCTGGCATTCATCATAGTGTTGCTCCAGGGGCGCAGGAACCAATGACACACCGTTCAAACAACCATAAAAACACAACACAACCATGAAATCAACTAACTACGCAATCCTGCTCATCAAAAGTTTCGAACAGCTACGCCTCAACTCATACCTTTGCCCTGCAGGGAAGTGGACAATAGGCTACGGCCACACCGATGGCGTCAACCGCGGAATGCTCATCACAGAGAAAACGGCTGATGCATTCCTGAAGCAAGACATCAAGCACGCTGAGGATGAAGTCAACCGCATAGATGCAGACCTCACACAAGAGCAGTTCGATGCCCTGGTAAGCTTCGTCTTCAACGTAGGCACTCAGGCCTTCCGAGTAAGCACTCTGCGCAAGCTCGTTGAGCGCAATCCCAACGATCCAAAGATAGCCGATGAGTTCCGCCGCTGGGTGTATGCCGGAGATAAGAAACTCCCCGGACTCATCAAGAGGAGAGAGCAAGAAATCAAATTGTATTACTCATAAAATGAATAGCACCATGGAAACACAAACCATCTCAATAATCACAGACTGCCTGGTACCAATAGTAACAGCAGCTGCAGGCTGGCTTGCCGGCAAGCGAAAGCGCCGTAATGACTTCCTCAAGAACATGCAGGAGTCCATCGATATCCTCAGTCTGGAGAACAAACGCCTCATAGAGGACCTGACCACAGTGAATCGTGAGGTTGTAGCTCTGCGTAAGGAGAATGGAGAGCTCAAGACCTCCATAGACCAACTCTGCAAGGAGAATGTCCAACTCAAGACCGAAGTCCAGGATCTGCGCAAGCAGCTAACCCTAGCACCTGCGTAACATCCGATGCACAGCATCGGTTCCGTCCCGTAACCATCACCTTTCACGAAAGCTGATGATTACGGGGCGGTCTGATATAGGCCGCAGCGCACCCAGCACCCCAATAAAACACAAAACAGACTGCCGGAAACCATCATCATAGTCACCGGCAGTCTCCGTTATTAACCTAATTTACTACACTAATATCAAGTCCTGTATGCTCTCTAACATTGATTACATCTTCATAACCGTGCCGTTAGGGAGTATGCACAGCGTCTTTTCCCGGCCCGTCATCTCCTTGTCCAGTTCAATCCGGTAATACTCTTTATTACCCTGCGGGGCTGTGTGCAGATATACGTCATCTATCTGCCAACTTCCGGTATTCTGTTCAGCGATACTTTTCATAACCTCATCGGGCACCTCACTAACAGCAATCTCCTTGCGTGTACTCTTCCATATCCCTTTCTTGCTGAACTGTGCCTCCATCTCGTGACGGTCATAGATAAACTCTACATTATACCCGTTCAGATGCTTTTCCCATTCCACCTCCGTGGCACCGCCGTACATCTCACTGAAAGCTTTGTCAACCACGGCAGGCGGTGTCTGGATGTCGCGTTCATGCGCTATTATGCATA
>JAGBPB010000051.1 GCA_017633615.1 Bacteroidaceae bacterium
GGATACAAACCTACTGATATAGACATAGAGTATTGCGAGAAGGTTATGGCCAAGGGAAAGGACTCGGATATTATCAAGTTCAAGGACATTCCAGAGGTGCCGACTGCCGTATGTATGAAAGTTTATGGTCCTTACGACCGTCTGTACCAGAATTACATAGACCTGTTTGCCTGGATGGAGAAAGAGGGATGGAAAGTTACTGATTCACCCCGTGCTGTCTATGTGGACGGTATATGGAATCAGGAAGACCCTGAGAAGTGGCTGACCATCATCCAAGTTCCGGCAGAGAAAGCCTGAGTGAGCAGAGGTTTATAATCAGCCGCCCCGTAATCATCAGCTTTCGTGAAAGGTGATGGTTACGGGACGGAACCGATGCCCAGCATCGGATGTTACGCAGGTGCTTGGGTTAGCTGCTTGCGCAGATCCTGGACTTCGGTTTTGAGTTGGGCATTCTCCTTGCAGAGTTTGTCAACTGAGGTCTTGAGTTCTCCATTCTCCTTACGCAGGGCCACCACTTCACGGTTTACTGCAGTCAACTCTTCAATGAGGTGTTTGTTCTCTTTGCTCAGGATGTCTATGGAGTCTTGCATCGACTTTAAAGCGTCATTGCGGCGCTTTCTGCTGCCGGCAAGCCAGCCTGCGGCTGCTGTTACTGCTGGTACCAGGCAGTCTGTAATTATGGTTGTTATTTGTGTATCCATGGTGCTGTGGTGTTTATGAGTAGTATAATTTGATTTCTTGCTCTCTCCTTTTGATGAGCCCGGGGAGTTTCTTATCGCCGGCATAGACCCATCTCCTAAACTCATCTGCTATCTTGGGGTCGTTGGGATTGCGCTCAATGAGCTTGCGCAGAGTGCTTACTCTGAATGCCTGGACACCTACGTTGAAGACGAAGCTTACAAGGGCATCAAACTGCTCTTGGGTTAGGTCTGCATCCACTTTGTTCACTTCATTCTCAGCGTGCTTAATATCCTGTTTTAGGAAAGCATCTGCGGTCTTCTCTGTTATTAGCATGCCCTGATTGACACCGTCGGTGTGGCCGTAGCCTATGGTCCAGCGACCGGCCGGGCAGAGGTATGAGTTGAGGCGTAGCTGCTCAAAACTTTTTATAAGTAAAAGTGCGTAATTTGTTGCTTTCATGGTTGTGTGTTTTATGGTTGATTATTTGAACGGTGTGTCATTGACGGTTCCTGCCCTGGAGTAGTATTATAATGAATGGCAGGAGCAGGAAGATGTAGAAGATCTTGTCTATTATGGGTGAGGCCCTTGGCGGGTTTGAGGTTGTTTGTTCATGGTGGGTGTTTTGTGTGGTGGTTGTGTCCTGGACTGATTCATGGTTTATTATAGTTGATTGGTCTTGCTGGAGCTGCTCATCCTCCTCTATTATGATGGTGCCTCCGCCTTGCTCTATCAGTTGGGTGATGAGGTCCTGGACCGGTGCCTGGACATCGGTCTTGGGAAGAGGTTTTAGGCCGGGTGTTTGCATCGGAAGTACAGTTATGCTGGTGGTCTTACGGTGCTGAGACATCAGGCGCTTCGCTATGCTGTCTGCTGTTGTGGTGCTGATGGTGGTGGTGTTTAAGCTGTTGCTGCTCTGCTGGCGGGTGCTGCGGCAGCTGAGCATCATCGGAAGGACAATACTCAGAGCAATAAGAAGGGTGATGTTTGTGTTCTTCATAGTGGTATTGTTATGTAGCAAAGGTAACACTTTTGAGGAAAGTGTGCAATGGTTTTGGGACGGTTGAAAAATAGAATCTTGCAGGTATTGTTGTTTTAATTCTGTTTTATTTATCTTTGTCATGTAATCACTGGCCTTGTTTGGTGATTTTTGTGAGATTGAAAAGTAGAGAAATTCGCTTTTCGCATGTGGGTTTCGAAGTCTGCAAATTGAAGAACCTGTACACAACGCGATTAGGGAATGGACACCTGTGTAATGTGGGTGTTTTTCCTGGTTGTGTACGTATGGGCAGTTGCAGACGCCTGAAACCCTCTCGGGAGGCACCCACATTATTTTTATGAAACCTATGATAATGAAACGTTCCTATTATGTGACTCCTGAGATGGAGAAGTATGTGGCGAGGGTCAGATGGGAAAGCTGTGATGCTATGAAGACACTCCTGATTGAAAAAGACCACAATGGTGTGGCTGAGATTCTGGCAAACATTACGCTGGCCTTTCTGCTTAAGGATAAGCTGGAGGTGGTTCCCGAGGATGAGCTGACGATGCGTCGCGTTAAGGATGAGAATGCTGTGGCTGATGCTATGGCGGATTATGTCTCTTTTGTTTGTGGCTATAACCGGAATTTTGCTGAGGCTGACTTTGACTGGCTGTTTGAGGCTGCCTGGATGCAGTATTTCAAGTATCTGGAGAGCCGGCTGGATGATTATGCTTTTGACGGCACTGGCTGGAAGGAGTGCTGGAAGGGCGCTCTGTTTTTTGACTGATGTTTAGGTAATCCGTTATCCCTTTGGTGTGCAGATCTATGATGGCTTGGCGGCCTGCGCTGCTGAGCAGATATGCTATGTCCTGACGGTTGTCCTGATAGAGGTTGAGGGTGAGGACTGCGGGGATTGGAAGGTCTGAGAGGAGGCCGGCCCAGCAGAGGTAGCGCTGGGATGGTATCTGTCCGGGCGATGATATGGCTGACGGGCCGAGTGTGTGAAGTGCTGCGTTGGCAAGGCTCTGGGCAAGCTGGCCGGAAACCTTGTTACAAACCTTGTTACAGACTGACCAGCCGTGGGAGGAATGGTAGTGGCCGTCATAGGTTGAGGCGTTTAGGCCTACGGCTATGAGGCAATTGGTTGATGTCGGGGTGTTCGGGGTTAGTGTCTGGATCCGGGGGATTATCTGGTCTATGGGTGGATTCAGGGTTTGGACGGTGATGAACGGTGTGTGTTTGAGGGATTGGGTCAGACTTTGGCAGATGCTATGGGTTATGTCACTGAGGTATTGCGGGACACTGAGGCGGGCATCCGGGGATTTGGTCTGGGGGATAGAGGGGGTGATTGCTGGGAGTAGGTATATTTTCATGGTTGTGGTGATTTTATTTGTTTACCAAAGATACTTCTTTTATGGGAGATTAAAAAATTGAGTATCTTTGTACTAACACAGTTCGGACATAAAGGCTGTGTTTAAAATATCTATTTGGCCGGAGATTGTGATAATTTCCGGCCAAAACATTTTTAAATGTAACAAGGTTTTAACAAGGTTTTAAAAGCGAAACCGCTCCACAGGGTCTGTGAAGCGGTTTATTGTGGAGCATACGAGACTCGAACTCGTCACCTCTTGACTGCCAGTCAAACGCTCTAGCCAGATGAGCTAATGCCCC
>JAGBPB010000052.1 GCA_017633615.1 Bacteroidaceae bacterium
GAAATCCACTGCCACGGCGGGCCATACGGCCTTGTCATTCTCATACATGAATGAGCAGGCGTATATCTGCTTGAAATACTTGGCTATGCTTGTACCCTCTATAAGTTCCTTAAGGCCCGATGAGATTATGTAGTGCTCCACATTGACACCCATCTCGGCACCCTTGCGGTTGATCAGGTCAAACCACTGCTCCACTCCGGGAAAGAACCCTATTCCGCGGCCGAATTCCACGAACTGCTGACGGCGGATGCTTATGCCGTTCTCCTGGGCCTTATCCACCATCAGCTTCATGTAAGCCAGGATGGTGCTGGACTGCTGTTTCTCTGCCAGTCCGTGCGATGCCTTCCAGAATGACTCCTTATCGGTCAGTCCTATGGCATCCATAAAGTCGTACTCCTGCATATATGACGGAGACAGCGTTCCGTCAAAATCATACATCAGCGCAACAGTCGGTCTTTCCATATTATTCTGTTTTAATGTATTATATCAAGGAATAAGAAGCGAAGAATCTCCGTAACTGAGGAAACGGAAACCGTTCTTTAGCGCGTAATCGTATATCTTTTTCCAGTCGCCGTTTACAAAGGCCGATACCAGCAGAAGCAGAGTGCTCTGAGGCTGGTGGAAATTGGTGACCATCATCTTGACGATGTGGTATCTGTAACCCGGCGCAATGATAATCTGAGTGCTGGTCTTAAGCACATCCAAATGATGACGGTCCAGGTAATCCAGTATCTACTGGAGAGCTTGGACCGATGTCATATCAGGCTCCGTCTCATAAGGAGTCCACTGATTGACATGCATCTCCTCCTCAGTAGCATCCGGATGAGTGCTAAGGTAAACGCCAATATAGTAAAGGCTCTCTATGGTGCGGACCGATGTGGTTCCCACGGCAATGGTTTCACCACCGTGAGCAATCAGCTTCTCAATGGTGCCGCGCTTGACCGCAATGAACTCGGTATGCATCTCATGTCCGCTGATCTCCTCCGACTTAACCGGCCGGAAAGTACCAGCACCCACATGCAAAGTCAATTCCTCCCGATCTATGCCGTGAGCATCAAGCTCCTTAAGAACCCGCTCCGTAAAATGCAACCCAGCAGTAGGAGCCGCCACGCTACCCTTAATCTTAGAATAAACCGTCTGATAAGTAACCTTATCACTCTCCTGTGACTCCCTATTCAAATATGGAGGAATAGGAATCTCCCCCACAGCCTCCAAAAGCTCAGCCCAGCTTATACCACCATCCCAACAAAAATCAATCCGATGGCTAGTCCCATGCAAAGCCCCACGCCGAGCCTCAAGAGTTATTGTGCGCTCACCTATCTGAACTGAATTCCGAAGAACAGGAGTATCCTCCTTCCACCGCTTAAGATTACCAACCAAGCAATACCAAGAACACCGCTCAGTCTGAGTAAACATAACCTGATAATCCGAAGGCTCAGCCGGTTCAAGCAGGAATATCTCAATAAGTGCTCCTGTTGACTTTGGTCCGCCGGTAGCCTCCTTGCGGAAATGCAAACGAGCCTGAATCACCTTAGTATTATTAAAGATCATCAATGCCCCCTTGGGAAGATACTCAGGAAGATTACGGAAAACATCATGAGAAACCTCCCCATGCCTATACAGCAACAGCTTTGAACTGTCCCTTTCAGCCAAAGGAAACTTAGCAATTCTCTCATCCGGCAACGGATAATTAAACTCACTAATCCGAATATGTTTAACGTTCTCCTCCATTTCAGGCAGCAAAATTACAAAGAATTTGATAAGGTTAGAATCCCGCAGAAATGGAGGATTACTTTTTTGGGGGATTGGCAGGCAAAACCATAGACGCCCATGTCTCTGTGAATGGGAGGGGCCCGCCGCAAAGCGGTGGGAGGGATAGGGCCAAAGGCCCGTAGTTTTGACGTCAATGCCCCCAAAAAAGTAATCCGGAATGCGTCCCCCAACTAATCAGCGACAGCCAGCGTAAACACACTAACTTTCAAGTCAGGAATCCCAGCCTCCATAACATCAATAAGAGAACAAAGAGTCGCCCCAGTAGTAATAACATCATCAATAATCAACACATGCTTACCAGCCAATAAAGAAGGATCAGCAACCGCAAAAAGATCCTGAGCATTATTCCAACGCTGATACTTTCCAAGACCAGCCTGCTTGGAATGTTCATGAACACGTTTGACAGCATTATTGATAATGGGAAGACCCGTAGCTTTTCGGATGCCCTTAGCAATAAAAGAGCACTGGTTATACCCACGCTTAATCTCCTTCCAGTAAGTGATAGGCATAGGAACGATGCAGTCAATACCCTCAAAGAATCCCTGAGGGATAAGCTCCTGAGCCCCCACCCGAGCCAGCCAAACTCCCACCCGAGGATGCCGCCAATACTTAAGATGAAAAAGAATGTTCCGATAATCACTCTCCTTACTGTAATGAAGAATAGAAGCAGCCCTGACCAGAGACTTCTCAGTAAGCAGCATCCGCTCAGTAGGATTAATAACATCCCTGCGGTATTCCAACCGCGGCATACCCAGAAAACAAGTAATGCAAAGCTGCTCCTCGGAAGGATCAAGCCGATGCCCGCAAACCATACAGTAATGCGGAAAAACAAACTCAAACAACTTGCGTACAATTCCCGGGCGCCTGAAACCACCCGCCTCCATAATCAATCATCAAAGGAATCCTGCAGGTTAAGAACCTTCCGCACAAGAGCCGGCTCATACCCGCGGGAACAAACAGATTTCATGGTCTTCATCTTACGCTCATAATCAGTTGCACCCTTAGTCTGGCGGTAACGTGAGGCAACGACATCCTTAAGAGCCGTCATATACTCATCCTCATCAATACGTGAGAGAGCCGCATCAGCCACATCAGCCGGAATCCGTTTCTGCCAAAGAGCCTGGCCGATCTTGACCCGTCCCCACTTGGCAAACCGCACCTTGTCATGGACAAAAGCGTCAGCATAACGCGATTCATCAACATACCCCTCCTTAACCAGATATTTAAGGATACGGCCTATGTCATCGGCCTCAACCTTGTGCCGTTCAAGCATAGCCCGCACTTCAGCGCAGCAATGCTCAGCGCCAGAGCAGTATCGCTCGGCCAGTGTCTTTCCTTCAGATTCTGTCATAGTATAGTTTTTATCATTCGTGGTTTTCCAAATATATCATTGCGGACCTCCACATCACGGTAGCCCGCCCCCATAAGCATATCCTTCATCTCCTCCACCTTAAGAGGATTGATCTCAAAATAGAGCCTTCCGCCCGGATTAAGGGTCCGATGCCCGAACGCCGCAATAGCCCGATAAAACAGAAGCGGGTCCGAGTCCGATACAAACAAAGCCAAGTGAGGCTCATAATCCAGAACCGTATCCTCCATCTGCCCCTTCTCCGAATCCAGCACATACGGAGGATTGCTGACAATCACATCGAACCTGCAATCTGAGTCGGCATTAAGGATATCCACCTTGCGCAACTCCACCTCAGTACCGTTCAAACGGTTGTTCTCCCGAGCCACCTCAAGCGCCCCATCGCTGATATCCCAGCCCTGAACCTTCCAACCAAGGAGGCGGTGAGCCAGACTGATTGCAATGCATCCGCTGCCCGTACCCACATCCAGCAATGAGCCTTTAGAATCGGCATCCTGAGCCACCCACTCCACAAGCTCCGCAGTCTCCGGACGCGGAATCAGCACCCGACTGTCAACCCTGATAGTAAGTCCGCAGAACGGAGTGGAACCAATCACATATTGCAAAGGCTCACCCTTGGCCAGACGCTCCAAAGCAGACTCCAAAACCGAGTCCCGCTCAGGGTTGGCAGGAAGTGTCTCTTTAGTGTAAAAAGCAAGGGCACTCACACCGAGCAGTTCGGTGCAGAGTGCCCTCTTTATCGTTTCAAGCTCCTGAGCGTCATAACGTCTGCCCAAGGCATCATCAATGCGCGACAGGAGTCTTTTCATAGTCAGGCAATCTCAAGTGCCACTCTCATCATATTGGTAAAACTGGTCCGGCGCTCCTCGGTCGATGCATACTTGCGGTGAACCAGCTGGTCAGAGATAGTGCAGATGGTAAGAGCCTTTTTGCCCGCAGCGGCGGCGTTGATATAAAGACCGGCCGATTCCATCTCGACAGCCTTCACGCCGAACTTGCCCCAGGTCATCTGGAGGTTTGACTCATCATAGAACACATCGGCACTGTAGATATTGCCCACCTGGAACTCGAATCCGTTCTCACGAGCCACACGGACTGCACTTTCCAGCAGGCCGTAATCGGCTATCGGCGCAAAACGGGCCGGGAAACCGTACTGGTGACCGTAATCAGAGTCAGTGCAGGCAGCCTGGGCAAAGAGCATATCACCAATCTTCATATCGGCACTGAGTGCACCGGCCGTACCAACCCTGATGATGTTCTCCACATCATAGAAGTTGTAAAGCTCATAAGAGTAAATGCCGATTGACGGGATACCCATACCGTGTCCCATAACCGATACGCGTTTACCCTTGTAGAAACCGGTGTATCCCAGCATTCCGCGAATCTCATTGAAGAGGACCGGATTGTCCAGGTACTTATCGGCTATGAACTTGGCGCGCAGGGGGTCGCCGCACATGATCACTGTCTTGGCTATATCGTCGTATTGGGCGGCGATATGGGCCGACGGGGTATCTTCTCTACTCATAATTATTTCTCTTCAAGAGGAGGTGACACGATGCACCCCTCAATGTAATCAATCTTCTTTACGCCACCTTTAGCGGGAGCCACAAACACCTTATGACCCTCAGTGCTGATACGGCCCTCCGAGAACCACTGCAGAGCCTGCGGGAAAATACGGTGCTCCATACGGTGAATCTGAGCCTCCAGCTCATCGACAGTACCGTTAACGGGTACACCAGCCTGAATTATCACCGGACCGGCATCCAATTCCGGAGTAACCAGATGAACCGAGCAGCCGGTAATCCTGACACCATGCTCATAAGCATCAACAATTGCCGTAGCACCCTTGAAACTGGGAAGCAGTGCCGGATGCAGATTCAGTATCCTGCCCTCATAGGCATTCACGAACACCTCGCTGAGAATCCTCATCCAACCGGCCAGGGCAATGGTGTCGACGTCATACTTTTTCAGAGTCTCAACCACCAGAGCATCATACTCCGCACGGTTACGGATACCCTTTGAAGGAACAATCTCCACAGGCACGCCCAACTTGCGTGCACGCTCTATAACTCCGGCATCCTCCTTGTTGGTCAACACCACCTTTACATCGGCCTGCAACTTACCCGCGCGAACAGCCTCAATTATAGCCTGCGCATTTGTTCCGTTGGCCGATGCCAGTATCGCTAATCGTATCATAGTCACAAAGGTACACAAAAAAGCGATACCATTGGGGACGGTTCCGTTTGGTACTGTTTTTTTAATCTACAATTCAAGAAAAAAAGCGTCCGGAACTTTATCCGAACGCCTTTTGCTCAAAAACAGTACCAAACGGAACCGTCCCCAATGGTATCGTTTTTTACATCATGCCGTCCATGCCTCCCATTCCGGGACCCATAGCAGGCATTGGCTTGTCTTCCTTCTTCTCAACGATTACACACTCGGTTGTCAGGAACATACCTGCAATAGAGGCGGCGTTCTCAAGAGCAACACGTGTTACCTTGGCGGGATCAACGACACCGGCCTTTACAAGGTCCTCGTAGCGGTCAAAGCGGGCGTTATAACCAAAGTCACCCTTGCCCTCCATAACCTTCTGAACAACTACTGAACCCTCCTTGCCTGCGTTGAATACGATCTGACGCAGAGGCTCCTCAATGGCGCGGCGGATAATCTGGATACCGGTGGTCTCATCGGCATTGTCACCCTTCAGCTTGTCAAGGGCGCTGATGGCGCGGATGTAAGCCACACCGCCACCTGCTACGATACCCTCCTCAATTGCAGCACGGGTAGCGCACAGAGCGTCGTCAACACGGTCCTTCTTCTCCTTCATCTCAGTCTCGCTGGGAGCACCCACCTTGATGACTGCAACACCGCCTGACAGTTTGGCAAGACGCTCCTGGAGCTTCTCCTTGTCATAGTCACTTGTGGTGGTCTTGATCTGTGCCTTGATCTGTGCTACGCGGTCAGCGATCTTATCCTTGGCACCCTTACCGTTAACGATAGTGGTGTTGTCCTTGGTGATGGTGATCTTCTCAGCTGTGCCAAGCATATCCATTGTAGCCTGCTCCAGCTTTACGCCACGCTCCTCGCTGATTACGAATCCACCTGTCAGAACGGCTATGTCCTCAAGCATCTCCTTGCGACGGTCACCGAATCCGGGTGCCTTTACGGCGCAGATCTTAAGACCTGAACGCAGACGGTTTACAACCAGAGTGGTCAGGGCCTCAGAGTCAACATCCTCAGCAATGATAAGTAATGGACGACCAGACTGTACGGCGGGCTCCAGGATAGGAAGCAGGTCCTTGAGGTTTGATATCTTCTTGTCATGGATAAGAATCAGAGGATTCTCCATAACACAGTTCATCTTCTCAGTATCGGTTACAAAGTATGATGACAGGTAACCGCGGTCAAACTGCATACCCTCAACAACGTCAATGTATGTGTCGCGGCCCTTGGCCTCCTCAATGGTGATAACACCATCCTTTGAAACCTTCTGCATGGCCTCGGCAATGTGCTTACCTATCTCAGCATCATTGTTGGCAGAAATGGTAGCCACCTGCTCAATCTTGTCAAAGTTGTCACCAACAGCCTTTGACTGCTTCTTGATGTTCTCAACAACAGCTGCAACAGCCTTGTCGATACCGCGCTTGAGGTCCATTGGATTGGCACCTGCGGTAACGTTCTTGAGACCTACGTTCACGATGCTCTGAGCCAAAACGGTTGCGGTTGTTGTACCGTCACCTGCATCCTCACCGGTCTTTGAAGCCACGCTCTTTACCAACTGAGCACCGGTATTCTTGAATGAATCAGCCAGCTCAATCTCCTTGGCTACGGTAACACCGTCCTTGGTGATCTGGGGAGCACCGAACTTTTTCTCTATGATAACGTTGCGGCCCTTAGGTCCAAGTGTAACCTTGACTGCATTTGCAAGCTCGTCAACACCCTGACGCATCAGGTCACGGGCATCGGTATTGAAAAGTATCTCTTTTGCTGCCATAATAGTATCTCCTTATTTTTTTTCAATGACGGCCAGAACATCACTCTGGCACATAATCAGATATTTCTCCCCTTCAACTTCAAGCTCAGTGCCTGAATACTTGCCGTAAAGCACCTGGTCACCCTTCTTGAGAACCATAGCCTCATCCTTGGTGCCGTTACCTACTGCAATTACCTCACCCTTAAGGGGCTTCTCCTTTGCTGTGTCAGGAATGATGATACCCCCGATGGTCTTCTCCTCAGCAGCTGCCGGGAGTATCAGAACGCGGTCTGAAAGTGGTTTAATGTTCATAATTATATTGTTTTGAGTTATTTGTTTCCTGTCAAAAGCCCCTCATCGGGCATAACGGATAGAGCCAAAAATGTGCCAAACCTTCAAGCAGGTGTAATGTGGCACACCCATTATGACAGTTTGGCACAATTATAAATCTTATCTGACATTGTCTGCCAGATACTTGACCAGGTCCTCAGCTGAAAGGTTACGCTGGAAAGAGCCCTTATGGAAGGCCGATATGTATCCGGTCTCCTCCGATACCACCACAGCCACAGCATTTGTCTTCTCGACAATACCCATCGCTGCACGGTGACGCAAACCGAAACTCTTGGGAAGCTCCTCAGACTGTGAAACGGGCAATATGCATGCGGCAGCCTCTATACGGTCACCTATTATGAGCATCGCACCATCATGCAACGGACTGTTCTTGAAGAATATATTCTCAATAAGCAGCTGATTGACATTGGCATTGACAGTCTCACCGGAAGCCTTGATATCATGCAGTTCATCATTCTGTCCAATCACTATCAGCGCTCCCTCCTTACGGTGGCTCATACTCTCACAAGCCTTGACCACAGGCTCCCACTTGGCGGTATCACCTTGTGCATGATGCCTGCGGGTAAGCCAGTGGAACAGCTTGCGGGTACGCGTGGAGGTGCCGATGTCACGGAAGAAGTGACGAATGTCATCGGCAAAAAGCACTATCAGAGCTATCACGCCCACATCGACCAACTTGTCCATCACCGCTCCCAACAGCTGCATCTTGAGTACCTGTGACACAATTATCCATACGAATATGAACACCAGTATTCCTATGAACATATTGAGTGAACCTGACCTCTTCATCAGCTTGTAGAGGTAGAACAGGAGCAGCGATACGCACAACACGTCAATTATGTCCTTTATTCCGAATGAAACAAAATAGTCAACCATATCCTTATCTGTTTGCTTCTAATACCTGAACAATCTTTACGGTTTGAACCGCTTCCTGTACATCGTGTACCCTGAGCCAATCGGCACACTGCTCAACAGCTATCGTATTCATGACTACAGTAGCCGGAAGCGCCTCTTCAGGAGTGATCTTAAGCAGTTTCCAGGCCATTGATTTGCGTGACAGGCCCGCCAGTACAGGGAGTCCGAACATACGCAGTTCTTTCTGATGGGCCAGAACGGTATAGTTCTGCTCAAGAGTCTTTCCAAATCCGTATCCCGGGTCCAGAATAACCTTGTGAGCCACATCTACGCCTGCATTCTCCATCTGCCTCAATTTCTCTGAAAAGAAAGACTTCATCTCCTCCACAGGATTATCCTTTACCTGTTCCGCCCAGGTAAGTACATACTGCGCACCGGTTCCTGCCACCACGCCATACATATCAGCATCACCGCCATACACATCATTGATGATGTCAACTTTCCACTCCTTAACGCAGCGATCTGCTATACGCGGACGGTATGTATCAACTGACAGCAACACATCAGGGAACTCCTCCCTGATTGCATCAAGCCCCCACTCCAGACGCTCCATCTCCTCCTCTCCGGAGGCTTGTACAGCGTTAGGACGAGTGGAACAGCCACCGATGTCTATTGCATCGGCCCCATGGGAAATCATAGACCGGACACGCTCCACAAGAGTAGCCTTGTCCTGTACACGTGACCCGCTCCAAAAGGAGTCTGGGGTCACGTTTATTATTCCCATTATTTTTACCATATCACTTCTTCTCTGCGTCCAGGAAGGCCTGAATCTGCTCGGCAATCTTGGTCATACCGGCAGCTGTGGGGTGATTCATGCGCTTCTCAATTCCATCTACAGCAATTACGGGTACACCGTAGTGCTTGCAGATCTCTCTCATTGACTCACCCAGGTTCTCTGACATGCCGTCATTGAGCAGAGAGTAGATCTTCATGTTGGGATACAGGGCCTTGAGGTTGGCCAGCAGGTATGCAAATGCGGGACGGTAGAAGTAGAGATCCTCCTTTGTCCAGTCTGAATACTTGTAGTCACCAAAGGGCTCGTGTGTCCAGTCATCATTGGTACCGCCGAATATGAACAGGATATCGGGAGCACCTATGCGGTTCAGACGTGTTACGAAAGCACGGTCTGAATAGTCGTCGTGGTTGTAGCCGCGGCAGCAAACAGTACTGCCTGACCATGAGTCGTTCTTTTCAAGAACCCATCCGTTCTTCTCAATTACCTGAGCCCACCACTGCTGGCTCTGCTCTGTTACACCGCAGAACTGGTTGGGATAGAAAGTGTCATAATACTTGGGCATGGAACCCGTGAAAGTTGAGTAAGAGTCACCCATTACGGAGACCTTCAACTGTGCGGATATCATGCCGCATACAAGAACACTTGCAAAAAGAACTACTAATTTTTTCATAATTATAAATTGGTTATTGTTTTAGTTAATCCCATACTGTTGGAACCCTTGATAAGAATGGTAAGACCATTAACAGGCTCACTCTCAAGCGCTTTATTGACAGCATCTACATCCGGAAAAAGACTGAATCCGCTGCCGGAAGCAGCTTTGGCAAACTCCTCACCCACAAGCCACACATCCGTGAATCCGTATTTCCGCAGATCCTCTACTATACGTTTGTGCTCAGCCTGTGAAACCTCGCCAAGTTCACGCATATCGCCCAAGATAAGCATTTTCTTATCGGCCTTAATCATGCTGAAATTCTCAAGTGCTGCCGCCATACTGGTGGGGTTAGCGTTATATGCATCCACAACCAGATGATTACGGCCGGTCTCGGTAAGCTGTGAACGGTTGTTCTGAGGCTTATATCCTGCCACAGCAGCCGATGCCTTTTCTTCCGATACACCGAACTTAAGGCCTACCGTGATGGCTGCAAGTGCGTTGTCCACATTGTATGCGCCGATAAGACTGGTCTGAACGATATGCCAATCACCTTTACCGCTGCGCCAGCGGAACTTGACAAACGGATTGCACTCCAAAACCTCACCCTCAACAAGCAGGTCATTCTGTCCAGGCTTACCGTACTCAATAAGCGGCAACCCGATGCACATCTGCAGCAGGTGCTCATTGTCACGGTTCACGAAAGCCGTACCACCGTGTTCACGCAACCAGTCATACAGCTCACCCTTGGTACGCTTTACGCCTTCAAATGAACCGAACCCAAGCAGATGGGCCTTTCCCACATTGGTTATCAGGCCAAAGTCAGGCTGGCTTATCTCCACCAGTTCCTTTATATCACCGGGATGGCTGGCTCCCATTTCAACTATAGCATACCTATGCTCCGGTTTCAGTTCAAGAACTGTCAGCGGCACACCTATTGAGTTGTTGAGGTTTCCCTGCGTACAGAGCACATTGTAAGTGGTACTCATCACAGCATTGGTAAGCTCCTTTGTGGTGGTCTTGCCGTTGGTGCCGGTTATTCCTATCACGGGAGTACCCAACAACCTTCTGTGATACGCCGCAACCTGCTGCAGGGTTTTCAGCACATTATCCACCAGTATCATGCGCTTATCGGCCGCATCATAAAGTGAAGCGTTGTCCATTACAGCATACGGACAACCCTGCTCCAACGCTCCGCGCACAAACTCATTGCCGTCAAAACGCTCACCCTTCAGTGCAAAGAACATCAGCCCAGGGCCGCATTTGCGGCTATCAGTAGTAACGCCACTGCACTCCCTGAACCTGCTGTAAATCTCCTCAACTCTCATAGTACTGCAAATTTAGCAAAAGGAATCGGACCTCCTATCGCCCGTACTAGAAAAAGGTGGCTTCGGGCCACCTTTTTCTAGTACGGGCGATAGGACTTGAACCTACACATCGAAAGATACTAGATCCTAAGTCTAGCGCGTCTGCCAATTCCGCCACGCCCGCATGCAAAGCGCGTCCCTGTTCCGGAACGCGCTGCAAAAATAATTCATTTAGCTGTAACTACCAAGCCTCACTTTATTTCCATGACGCTCTCCATTCTGAGCATCAGGGCGGGACTTCTCAGCTCACGCATCCTTGCTATGGCCGGGAACATATCCATCAGTGAAGGATCACTCTCAATACTGGTAGTCAGATTCTCTTCAGGATCATCACCTGCGCTGCCTGACAGCATCTGCAGGAATGAGACATTCTTAATCTCCGGATAGAGGCTCAGACGATACTCTTTCTTGCTCAGACCAACCTTGCCGGCCGCATAATCAATAGCCTCTTTCAGACCACCCTGGCAGTCCACCAGTCCTATACGCATAGCATCACTTCCTGACCATACGCGCCCCTGACCTATTGCATCAACACTGTCCTTGGACAAGCCGCGGCCGTTTGATACCAGACCGGTAAAATCATCATAAATCTTCTCAATCTGTTTCTGGACATATTCAACCTCAGCATCATCCAGCTTACGCATACCGCTCAACATGTCGCTGTGTGATGATGTTCCCACCATCTCAATGTTCACCTTGACATTCTTACGGATGGCATCCCCAACGCTGGGAATCATTCCGAATACACCGATAGAACCGGTAACGGTATTGTTGTCAGAGAAGATGTAGTCTGACTCTGCTGAAATCCAATAACCGCCTGATGCAGCGTAATTACCAAAGCTGGCAATAACCGGTTTCTCAGCACGCAACAGCTGCAGCTCATGTCTGATAGCCTCCGATGCCTGTGCACTGCCGCCCGGTGAGTTTACACGGAATACCACAGCCTTGACCTTCTTGTCCTCACGCACCTTCTTAAGGGTGTTGGCAAGCTTTGAGCCCACGATATCGGCATCAGATCCGCTCATTACTATCTCACCGTCTGCATAGACAACGGCTATCTTGTTCTTGCGGCTACCCTTCTTAAGTTTTGATGCGTACCTGTTGATCTTGACAAACTGTACCTCTGTAATCTTCTTGGCACCGTACTGCTCACAGATATACTTATCAACCTCATCCTTGTACCATGTCTCGTCAATCAGACCTTTAGCCTTGTACTCTTCAGCATGGCACATCTCCAGATTCTCAACCCACTCATTGAACTGTTCCGGGGTTATACCGCGTGAAGCCGCAATCTGGCTTGACATAGTATTCCATATTGAGTTGATGAGTTCCTCATTCTGCAGGCGGTTTTCAGGGCTGGCAGTACTACGTGTGTACATCTCACCGGCAGATTTGTATTTACCGTGACGTATCAGCTGGACCTCAATGCCTAAGGCATCAAACAGGTCCTTGAGGAAAATCATCTGGCTGCCTACACCTGTTATCGTGCTCTCTGATGCAGGATCAAGAATGACCTTGTCAGCCACTGATGCCAGATAATAGGAACCATTGCCAAAAGATGTGCAATAAGCCACGATAGGCTTGCCTGATTTCCTGAAACGCTCCAAAGCTGCACGGACCTCCTCTATCTGGGCTGTTCCTGCCGATATGTTCTCAGGAGTCATATAAATCATGCTGATGCTCTTGTCCTCAGCGGCTGCATCAATAGCATTCACATAATCGAGAAGAGTAACAGAACTGGGAGTACCCTGCACAAGTGACATGATGTCAAATGATGAAAAAGCGGCAGGACGTTCTGCAATAGGATTCTTGAAATCAATCTTCAAGACTCTGCCTTTTCCGGCCCAAGCCATAAGCGGCAGCATAGCCACAATGGCAATAATGAACAAACGTGTTTTCTTCATATAATTAAGGATTTATCAATTTGCCGTTAATATAATTACGGGCGGACTCAATATAAGAATCCACACCCCTGCTTATTTCTTCATCAGTCATGTCATCCAGTCTGATGTCAGGCTCAACGCCAAACTCCACATGATTCATCTCTGCATCATAAGTGGGAGCCGATGAGAACCTCACCACCCATCCGTTAGGAAGTTCGGATGACATGGGCAGACCGCCTCCACCTCCGGTTGTATCGCCCATAAGCGTTACATTATCCAACGCCTTCATGGTGTAAGCAAAATCATTGGCAGTACTGAAACAGCCGCGGTTAACCAGAACCACAACGGGCTTTGTCCACCTCAGATCCTCCTTGGCCGGACTCAGCTCATTCCTGTATAACTTGGAGAAATCATTGTGTCCGGGACCGTTCTTGTAACATGAATAGCTTACGGTAACCTTCTTTTCAGTAAAATGCGATGCCAGGAACTCCGATGCCATCACATTACCGCCGCCATTGTCACGTATATCTATGATAAGACCGTTACAAAGGCTCATGTTATTGAACATCATGCCCAATCTGCCACTGGCGATGATGCTTTCAAAACTCTCCACCGCAAGATATCCTATATTGTCATCAAATATAGTGTAATAATAGCCGTTCCCGCCTATCACATAATCTTTGCCCAGATAACTGTTACGCAAATCCTGTGAGTAGTTTGCAGGATAATCTGTTTTCCAGCTCCAGTTGCGTCCAAAGTCATAAGAGCTGACCAGATTCACATGACCGTCACGCAGCTCACCTATCATATTGCACAGCACTTCAAACAGGGCTTTGCTGGACATACGGTCTGAAACGCTTTCAGAATATCTCTTCTTTACCTCATTCCAATCCACACCCAGCACCTCTTTCTTGAGATCAAAGAAACAGTAGTGTTCATCCATTATGGTCCACAGAGCCATAAAGTTACCCTGCGGGGTATTGGAAAACTCCCTGTCAACTTCTTCCTCATTCCACGCACAGGATACGGGTAACAGCAGCAGTCCTACGACCGCCAGCAGAAGAGAAACTTTATTTAAAAACCTTGTGCTCATCTGTTCCACTTCTTTGTTTCAAACCGCATGGCATATCCTATGGAGAACATACCGTTCAACAGGCGCGTGGAATGCCCGCCAAGCCTGTTCTTATTGAAGTCAAGAGTATATCCTATCCTGAACCTGTCACCACGTACCGGAACCACCAGAGCAACCTGTTGAGACAAGGCGACATTGTTGAACGGCGTTATGAAATGAATAAACTTTCCGTAATCATTGTATCGGAAAGCCATCCAGTACGGCAGGTCATAATCCGGAGCAAACCCCACTCCTGCAAGAGGCATATAAAAAGATGCCTGTAAAGCCATGGGGTAATAGAACAGGCGGAAACGGAATGTATTGTCAACACATACGCCGGCAGCAACAAAGCCCTCCACATTAACCGGATTGTTGGAGTTCTGTCTGTCATACAGCACGCCCAGGTTCATCATACACGCCGGACCCACCAACAGGTCACACCTGTCATTTTCCACAGCATGCCACAACCAACCGTGATAAACGGTTCCGGCCAGTTGGAGTGTGCTGCCGCCGCCGAGCCTGTTTTTCATCGGGCTGAACAGGATACTGGAGTGGGTCCTGCCTACATTGAACAGTTTGTCAGGATTGTAACCTTTCCATCTGTCATCCTCAAAGCCCACTGCCCAACCTTCATATCGTGATTGTGAAAGATATGTATCACGCGCAAATGCGCTACCGTATGTAACAGCATTGACCGTAACGGTCTCCTTGTACAGGGGCAGACTCCAAACATCCTGCTGACTGTATGCCCGCAGTGGAAAGAGTGCAGCCAGCACCGTTACCAGTACTGTCAGCAACAAATCAGAACAGCGAGAGCTGTCCGTCATCGGCTTCATTGTTATTATCTGTCTCAGTTGTATTTTCATCAACATCAGCCTCTGCCGGCTCCGGCTCAGGTTCCGGTTCAGGCATACGCAACGGCACAAGTTCCTCTACATCCTTAACGGCAAATGCGGTAACCCTGCGGCCACGTGCCTTTACGCCCTTGATTCCCACAAAAGTCTCAGCATCAATCTCCATAGGCTCACGGAAACTGTCTGCACCGCCCAAGGTAACCAACAGACGCGGATAAACAGTATCTGTCAACAGGACAAGACGACTGCCTTTCTCCTCACCCAGAATATTGATACGTTTGGCCGACGGATCCAGATTGAACCTCTTGAGGTAGAGATACCCCTTTTGCGAGGCATCAAACAGGACAGCAGTCCATACCTTACCCTGATTATATTTCTCAATCCTCAGGATACCGGCATCAAAGTGACAGTTGGCATCGGGTACCGTGGTGTAATACTCACCGTCGGCATTTACCACCAGGAGCAGGTCATCACTGTCAAACTCACCCAGATATTCACCGTGTCCGTCAAAGTCAAGCCTCAGAATATCCTTGTCAAACCAAACCTTGCGGCCTCCCAAAGTCGATGTGCCCTGTGATTTAAGACCTATACTCTTGACCTCATTGCGGGTAAGCAGGTTACCCATTGACTGACGGCCTTTGATGAGCAGTTCGCTGAAGTCCTTGTCAAATACGGGTTTCTTAAGTTTGGGATTGGGTTTAAGAGTTATCTTTATAACCTCAGCCTCACCATTATGGTTGGCAGAGAAGTAGCATATCTTGGAATTCGGCTTGCCCTGAGTAAGGTCATACTCCTTGTCACGGGTCAAGCCTGTGGCGGCAAACCTCTTCATGAAATAGGCACCGTTGCGGCCGTCGCGGTAAACTACGTTGTAGATGGTGCGTTTGTCATTCTTTTTGAATACGTCCAGATAAAGCACTCCCTGGCCTACAAAGAGTTTGTCAGCCACCTTTACCACCTTGTACCTTCCGTCCTTGTAGAACAGGATAATATCATCAATCTCAGAGCAGTTGCATACATACTCGTCCTTCTTGAGATCCATTCCTATAAAGCCGTCTGCACGGTTTATGTAGAGTTTCTGGTTGGCCTCAATAACCTTGGTGGCTACGATAGTGTCAAAATTCTTTATCTCAGTACGACGCGGGTACGCATCCCCGTACTTGCTCTTGAGCATATTAAACCAGCGTATGGTCACAGCAGTCATGTTTGACAGGTCCTTGTCAATGCGGGCTATGTCAGCCTTCATGCGGGCTATCGCCTCCTCTGCCTTATCCTTGTTGAACTTGAGGATACGGGCCATCTTTATCTCCATCAACTTGAGGATATCATCCTTGGTCACCTCACGTATCATCTGCGGATAATACGGAGTGAGGCGGTCATCAATATGCTCACAGGCGGCATCCATGGTGGGAGCCTCTTCAAACTCACGGTCCTTATAGATGCGTTCCTCAATGAATATCTTTTCAAGTGATGCAAAGTGCAGCTGCTCAAGCAACTCACCGCGCTCTATCTCAAGTTCACGGCGCAGCAGCTCAAGAGTGTTGTCAACTGATTTGCGCAGCACGTCACTCACCGTAAGGAAGTGGGGCTTGTTCTCATCAATCACGCAGCAGTTGGGTGATATGCTCAGTTCACAGTTGGTGAATGCGTAAAGCGCATCTATCGTCTTGTCACTTGACACACCCGGCGCAAGTGATATGCGTATCTCAACCTTGTCGGCAGTAAGGTTCTCAACCTTGCGTATCTTGATCTTGCCCTTTTCACCGGCCTTTACAATTGACTCGCACAGAGTCATGACGTTCTCACCGTAAGGAATCTCGTTTATGACCAAGGTCTTGTTATCGGCCTCCTTTGATATCTTGGCGCGGATACGTACCATGCCTCCGCGTTCACCGTCATTATAGCGTGACACATCCACCGCTCCACCCGTCTGGAAATCAGGATAGAGATGGAACTCCTCACCGCGCAGATATGAGACAGCGGCATCACAAAGCTCATTGAAATTATGCGGCAGTATCTTGCATGAAAGACCTACGGCTATACCCTCAGCGCCCTGGGCCAGCAGCAACGGGAACTTGACAGGCAGTGTGACCGGCTCCTTGTTACGGCCGTCATATGATGCCTTCCACTCTGTGGTCTTGGGATTGAACAGGGTCTCAAGAGCAAACTTTGAAAGACGCGCCTCAATGTATCGCGGAGCAGCGGCGCGGTGTCCTGTAAGGATATTTCCCCAGTTACCCTGACACTCTATGAGCAGGTCCTTCTGACCCATTTGGACCAGAGCGTCACCTATTGAAGCATCACCGTGAGGATGGAACTGCATAGTGTGGCCCACAATGTTGGCCACCTTGTTGAAACGGCCGTCATCCAGGCGTTTCATGGAGTGCAGGATACGCCTCTGTACGGGTTTAAGTCCATCCACGAAATGGGGTACGGCACGCTCCAGAATAACGTATGAGGCATAATCCAGGAACCATCCCTGATACATGCCTGAAAGCTGATGCCTTATCATTCCGTTATCATCCACGACCGGATGATATGATGAATGGCCCGCCTCCTGGTTTTCATCAGTCTCTACCGTCTCCGCCTCACGGAGTTCCTCATCTGTGCTTTCTATTTCGTCGCTCATTACCCAGTCAGATATATTCAGACGCGAAAATACTGCTTTTCAACGACAAATCCCAAATAAGAAGGCTCAACTTGACGCCCTGCAGGTATGAACTTTTCAACAATTCTACAAAATATGCATTCTTTATACAATCAGCTCATTATTACCTTTTTTAAGAATACTGAGCCTCCTTTTTATTAAATAAAAGAGTACCTTTGCGGAAATTTTCGGAAAATAGCTGATTATGGCACAAGAAGACGTTTTCAAAAAGATTGTAGCGCATTGTAAAGAATACGGTTTTGTATTCCCTTCAAGTGAGATTTATGACGGTTTGGGAGCTGTATATGATTACGGACAGCTCGGAGTGGAGATGAAGAACAATATCAAGACCTACTGGTGGCAGAGCATGGTTCTGCTGCATGACAACATAGTAGGTATTGACTCAGCAATATTCATGCACCCCACCATCTGGAAGGCATCAGGTCATGTTGATGCATTCAATGACCCCCTCATTGACAACCGCGACTCAAAGAAGCGTTACCGCGCCGACGTCCTTATTGAAGACCAGATAGCCAAATATGATGAGAAGATAGAGAAGGAGGTAGCCAAGGCACGCAAGCGTTTCGGTGACTCATTCGATGAGGAAAAGTACCGCGCCACCAGTGCCAACGTACTGGAGCACGTAGCCAAGCGCGACGCCCTGCATGACCGTTACAAGAAGGCCATGAATGACGGCAACCTTGACGAACTCAAGCAGATTATCCTGGATGAGGGTATCGTATGCCCCATCAGCGGTACACGCAACTGGACCGATGTACGCCAGTTCAACCTCATGTTCTCAACCGAGATGGGTTCTACCGCCGACGGCTCAATGAAAATCTACCTGCGTCCTGAGACTGCACAGGGTATCTTTGTAAACTACCTGAACGTGCAGAAAACCGGCCGCATGAAGATTCCTTTCGGTATAGCCCAGATAGGTAAGGCTTTCCGCAACGAGATAGTAGCCCGCCAGTTCATTTTCCGTATGCGTGAGTTTGAGCAGATGGAGATGCAGTTCTTCATCAAGCCCGGCACCGAGCTTGACTGGTTTGCCAAGTGGAAGGAGACCCGCATGAAGTGGCACCAGGCACTGGGCTTCGGCGCAGACCACTACCGTTTCCATGATCATGACAAGCTGGCTCACTACGCCAACGCCGCTACCGACATCGAGTTCCTCATGCCCTTCGGATTCAAGGAGGTTGAGGGTATCCACTCCCGTACCAACTTTGACCTGTCACAGCATGAGAAGTACAGCGGCAAGAGCATAAAGTACTTTGATCCTGAGACAAATGAGAGCTACACTCCGTTTGTCATCGAGACCTCTATCGGCGTTGACCGTATGTTCCTGAGCGTAATGTGCGCCTCTTATGAGGAGCAGGCCCTTGAGAACGGTGAGACCCGTGTCGTACTGCATCTGCCCGCACCTCTGGCTCCCGTCAAGCTGGCTATACTGCCACTTGTTAAGAAAGACGGACTGCCTGAGTTGGCACGTTCAATCCAGAACGACCTCAAGTTCCACTTCAACTGCCAGTATGACGAGAAGGATTCAATAGGAAAGCGTTACCGCCGTCAGGATGCCATCGGTACCCCGTTCTGCGTAACCGTTGACCACCAGTCACTTGAGGATCAGACCGTAACCCTGCGCAACCGTGACACCATGGAGCAGCAGCGCGTCAAGATTGCAGACCTCTGCAATATTCTTTCAGATACCGTTTCCATAACCAGCGTTCTCAAGACACTCTGATCATGAAGCGTTTCCTGACAATATCTGTTCTTCTGGCTGTTACATTGATCTCTGCCTTCTCCTGCGGTGAGACAAAAGAGTTCGATGACCACGCCAACTGGCAAGAGCGTAACGTAAAGTTCATAGACTCAATTGCCATTAAGTGTGACCTCAACAGCCAAGCGTACACCTCCGTTGACGAGATTCCTGTTGGTCAGCTGTTCAAACTCCTGTCTATCAGTCTGAATCCCGACAACGCCCACGGAAACGGTTCTTACGTATATTGCATAAAATTGAAAAATGGAGATGATACCATTTCTCCCAAATATACAGACAGTATCCGCGTAAATTATCGTGTCAGGCTCATGCCTACACATAATTATCCTGAAGGACAAGTGGTTGACCAGTCATTCAAGACCGCTGATCTGGACCCGTCAGTAAATATACCTTCATCATTTGCGGTATCAGGTCTTATTGACGGAGTGGCCACCGCGTTGAGCTATATGCACTGCGGAGATTACTGGAAGTTATACATTCCACAGCAACTTGGCTACGGAACAACCGATAAGACCAGTATCCCCGGATATTCCGCTCTTATTTTTGAGATAAATCTCACTGAGATAGCCAGAACAGGCAAGGAACTTTCACCGAGATAATATATACCAATATCCACACCAATAACATTAATTTATCATGGCAAAAATTAGAGGTGCCGTTACAGTTGATGCTGAACGCTGCAAAGGCTGCGAGTTATGCGTCTTTACCTGCGACAAACAGGTACTGGGCATGTCAACAGCCGTCAACAGCAAGGGTTATCATTATGCATACATGGCTAACCCTGAAGCATGTATAGGTTGCACAAACTGCGGCATTATCTGCCCTGACGGAGTAATTTCAGTCTATAGGGTAAAAGTAGAGGAGTAATTATGGAAGAGAGAGAAATGAGACTTATGAAAGGCAATGAGGCAATTGCCGAGGCTGCTATCCGCGCCGGCGCCGATGCCTTTTACGGATACCCTATCACTCCGCAGACGGAGGTAATGGAGTATCTCATGGAGACCGATGCCACCGCCCGCACAGGCATGGCCGTACTCCAGGCTGAGAGTGAAGTTTCCGCCATCAACATGGTCTATGGCGGCGCATCAACAGGACACAGGGTAATGACATCCTCATCAAGCCCGGGCATCAGCCTGATGGCAGAGGGTATATCATATCTGGCAGGTGCTGAGCTGCCCTGCCTACTCATAAACGTATCACGCGGAGGCCCCGGACTGGGAACCATCCAGCCCAGCCAGGCTGACTATTTCCAGACTGTAAAAGGCGGTGGTCACGGTGACTACAAGCTGCTCACCCTGGCTCCCTCATCAGTACAGGAACTGGCTGATTTCATTGCATTGGGCTTTGACCTGGCATTCAAGTACCGCAATCCCACAATGATCCTGGCCGACGGTGCCCTGGGTCAGATGATGGAGAAGATCTATCTGCCCGCACAGCGTCCGCGCATGACCGAGTATCCTGACTGGGCTACCAACGGTACCCCCGAGGGTAAGGAGCGCCGCTTCATCACCTCCCTGAACCTGCTGCCGCAGGAGCATGAGTTGGTGAACATACGCCTGCAGAAGAAATACCGCGAGATGGAGCAGAATGAGGTACGTTATGAAATGATAGAGTGTGAAGATGCTGACTACGTAATAGTAGCATTCGGCATCATCGCCCGCATAGCACAGAAGAGCATTGAGCTGGCACGCGCCAAGGGCCACAAGATAGGTCTGTTCCGCCCCATCTCACTCTATCCTTTCCCGTATGACCAGATCCGTGAACTTGCTGACAACCCTCGTATCAAGGGCCTCATGTCAGTTGAGCTTAGCGCCGGTCAGATGATTGAGGATATCCGTCTGGCTGTTGAGGGCCGCAAGCCTGTAGGCTTCTTCGGCCGTCTGGGCGGTATGGTTCCCACACCTGAGGAGATTGAGACCGCTCTTTACAACTACTTTAACATCAAATGATCAGAGCAATGGAAGTAAACGATATAATCAAACCTGAAAATCTGGTATATCAGAAAAGCCGCCTCATGGCTGAGAAGCAGTTCAACTTCTGCCCGGGCTGCGGCCACGGCGTAGTGGTACGCACCATTGCTGAGGTAATTGAGGAGATGGGCATTGAGCATGACGTAATAGGTATCTCACCTGTTGGCTGCTCTGTATTCCTTTATGATTTCTATAAGTTCGACGTAGTTGAGGCCGCTCACGGCCGTGCCTGCGCTGTCGCCACCGGCATCAAGCGCGTACAGCCCGACAAGTTCGTATTCACCTACCAGGGTGACGGAGACCTGGCCGCCATCGGTACCGGTGAGACCATGCACGCCTGCAACCGCGGTGAGAACATCGTTATAGTTTTCATCAACAACGGTATATACGGTATGACCGGCGGTCAGATGGCCCCCACCACTCTGGAGGGAATGAAGACCACCACCTGCCCCCGCGGTCGTGACGTCAAGACCATGGGTTATCCGCTCAATATCACCCCGCTGCTGGCTCAGCTGGACGGTGTATGCTATGTAACCCGCCATTCAGTACACACTCCTGCCAATGTACGCAAGCTCAAGAAGGCTCTGCGTCAGGCTTTTGAGAACCAGCGTGACAAGAAGGGTACATCAATCGTAGAGGTCGTATCCAACTGTAACTCAGGCTGGGGTCTTTCACCCAAGGCTGCCAATGACTGGATGGTTGAGAATATGTTCAAGAAATATCCTCTGGGCGATATGAAAGTTGATGGCAAGATAGTCATGGACATGAACGCTCCCAGATAACCTGAAAAGACACATATCATTATGACAGAAGAGATAATCATAGCCGGATTCGGAGGACAGGGTGTCCTCTCAATGGGCAAGATAATAGCTTATTCAGGCCTTATGCAGGGCTTGGAGGTGTCGTGGATGCCGTCATACGGTCCTGAAATCCGTGGCGGTACAGCCAACGTGACGGTTATCCTGAGCGACAGCCGTATCAGTTCACCCATTCTGCAGAAGTTCAGTACCGCAATCATCCTGAACCAGCAGTCTATGGACAAGTTTGAGCCTATGGTAAAGCCTGGTGGCGTACTTATCTATACCCCCAGCACCATTACCCGCAAGCCCACCCGCACTGATATAACCATCTACCCCATCAAGGCCATTGAGGAGGCAGCCAAGATCAATGCATCAAAGGTAGCCAACATGTTCCTGCTGGGCGCCTTCATGAAGATACGCCCCATCCTGGATGTGGAGTATGTCATGGAGGGCATCAAGCACTCCGTATCAGAGCGTAACTGGAAGTATCTGCCGCTCAATGAGAAGGCCATCAAGGCCGGAATGGAGCTGGTAAAGTAAAAACTCTAAACCTATCCCGATGAAAAAACTCGGAATAACAATCATCATGGCAGCCGCATTGTCTTTAAACAGTGCGGCAGCTTTGCCTATGAAGTTCAACCCGGACCTTTACGCATTCAATCCTGACCTGAACATTACTGTTGAAGCCGGAACCACAGGAATAGGGTTCGGAGTCTCATCAAGGGTCAATGAATATTTCGGTGTACGCACCAGTTTTACCTGGATGCCACATTTTGAGTTCCCAATGCATTTCAACATACAGATAGGTGACGGTAAACCCTATTATGACAAGCAGGGGCGCTCCCGTTTTGACCGTATGGCGGAATCTCTTAAAGAGATGACCGGATTTGAGATTGACCAACAGGTTGATATGATTGGTGAACCTCATTTCCACAATGTCAAACTGTTGGTTGATGTATATCCATTCAATGACAAGCGATGGTACTTTACCGCAGGATTCTATGCCGGTCCATCCGTAATTGGCCGTGCCTACAATCGTACAGAGGAGATGACCACACTTGTGACACTATCTATGTACAACAACATTTATGATAGGGTTTATGATTTAGAGAATAACCCGGAAAGTGAGCATGCTGGAAAGGGATTTGAATTTCCATATGAAATAAATGAAAAGATACTTAGTACAGGCCGCATGGGTATGCACGTGGGTGACTTTGCAGACGGCACACCTTATATAATGGAGCCTGATAAGGACAGTATGGTCAAGGCTCAGATGAAGGTCAATGCTTTCAAACCTTACATTGGTGCCGGCTATAACGGCCTTATTTACCGTAATAATGACCGGTTAAAGTTCTCATTTGACTGCGGTGTCATGTTCTGGGGCGGTGCACCTAAAGTCTATACCCATGACGGAACTGAAATAACATCACTCAATAACCTTAACGGACAGGTTGCAAAGTATATTAATCTTTCAAACAAGCTTAAAGTCTTTCCGCTTTTGAACCTGGGTGTTTCATATACACTGTTCAAGTAACAGAAATAAAAGAGGCCTGCTTCAAAAGCAGGCCTCTTTATTTCTTATCATCTGATCACATCATCTTATTACCATCTTCTTGCCGCCAATTATGTATATGCCGGCAGGGAGACTGCTAATCTCCTCAGCATTCATCTGGCCCAAGCTACGTCCTGAAAGCATAACGACCGTAACGCTACGGTTTGCCGCATTCTGAGAGCGAACAGAAGTTATTTCCTTCCACTCTTCATACTCGGCCTCAGTCATTACAGGAATCTCTTCAGGGAAGCCTGACTCCACAGGCAGATAAGACTTGTTAGCCTCAAGGTACTGCAATCCGGTTTCTTCATCAGCTGCAACCTTTGACAGCACATATCCTAACTTACCATTAGACATTACACCCAGCACACGCATGGTATTCTTGTCAAATTCCTTTCTGGCATCAGCAGATTCCGGCCTATTGGCATTGTTGAAATAGACTCCGGCAAGTTTGTTCGTCTGACCTAATTTTGAGTAATCATAAACCAGATTCAGCTTGTTATTGGCAGCCATCTCAGTGGCGCATTCAATGATTACAGGAGTGCGTGCAGGTACAACCTCACCGGTAAAAGGAGTGATTACGACCGCATGCTCATTTACCTCTTTAACAAGCCATACTTTCATCCCGGTACCCACAAGTGAGAAACCGAAATCCGCAAAGAAAGGCTGGAAATAACGGCCATCATTTTTTATAGACGGTTTTATCCCAAAATACTCTTTGGAGATATCCATCTTTGTGACATTCCACTTTCTGTAGTCACCTGCCCTGTTTGTGCCCATCCTGCCCTTATCAGATGTTCCGGTATTATCATCACTGAGATATTTGCCTTCTGCATAAACCTGGTAAATACCCTTAGAATAGTAAATATTCACATAACGGCGTATAATAGAATATACGCCGGTACCCTGACCCCTAAGGTCATAGATCTTACCATATTTATTAGTACCCTTATTCTCTATATAGATAACTGAAGCTGGATCAGAATAGGTTTTGGAATGATCTTTCCACAACTCCAATGCACCCATTTCTGCAGTAGTAGCCTGGTATACAACCTTACCGGTATTGTCCCTGACATAGACATAACGGCCAGATCCTACATTAGACACTCTGTAATAACCATCTTCCAGATCTTGCGCTGAAAGCTGCAGGATAGAAAAGATCAATAATATGATAAATGATATGCGTTTCATAGGTTATTAAGAAACTTGCCTGTAGCCTGTCAAACGGCAGACCACAGGCAAGTATCAATTTATCAGTTCAAAACTAAATTACTTAGCCTCGCAGATAGTAACACGGTTGTACTTCATGTCAGCACCCTGATAGATGTTGTCATTTGAACCATGGTAAGAAACCTGGATACGTGACTCATCTATACCGGCATCCTTAAGAGCCTTGGCAACATTGTCAGCACGTCTCTGTGAGATCTTCATGTTGTACTCTGAGGTACCGGTAGCCTTGTCAGCATGACCGGCAATCTCAATCTTAGCCTCAGGATTCTCCTGCAGGAAGTCAATGATACGACGCAGTTTGTACTTCTCAGCGGCACTAACCTTGTCCTTATTGATCTCATAGTAGATCTCCTCGTAAAGCATAGGAGTAACAACTGTAACAGGCTTCTCAACGATCTTCTCAACAATCTTCTCCACGGGCTCCGGGCATGGTACATACTCGTGTGCCTCTGAAATAGGAATCAGCTGCTCCTTAACTCTCTTCTCATAGGTATCACCGAAGCAATACTTGATTCCGGCGAGAGCATTGAAATACCAGTCTGAATTTCTTTCAGGACTTGCCTTCTTTGAGTTGTACTTGTCAGACAGAACGTTTGACTGGAACTCAAGACCGAGAGCAAGATTGTCTGTAATATGCCAATCAGCAAATGCACCGAAACGGAAAGCCAGGAACGGACCTTTCTCATCATAGTAAGGTACAACCTTGGTGGGATCGGTGATCAGAGGATAAGCAGCAATGATCTGATTTCTTGCAGTGTTAGCCTCATCCTTATCAAATACTATATTAGCACCTATACCAGCCAGAACACCAGCACTGATCTTACGCTCAGGATTGAAACCGCCAATGAGGTTGGTAAGGTCAATCATTGCATCTACAGAAGGAGCCAGATAACTCCATTTCCACTTGTAAGTGTTGGCATTTGAACCCAGTTTGAAGCCGGCCTTGCTCTGCCAGAAATCAAATGACAGACGAGCAGCCAACCAAGGGTTGAACTCATAACCGCCACCAAGCTGAATGTTGGGGCTCAACAGATCGGCGAATTTCAACTCACCCAGAGTGTACTGGCCACCTACCTGGCCCTGTACAAAGAAGTGCGGATTAAATTCATATTCATACTGCTCTACCGGTCCAGCTGATTTCTGAGCTTGAACGGGCAACACAGCACACAATGACATCAGCACTGCTGTTGCAAATATTTTATAACTCTTCATTGTCCTAAAATCATTATGTTGTTACACATTATTCCTCAACAACCACGTAGAATCTAGTAGCAGCGATGAAACCTGAATAGTCCATAGCGCTGTAGTAGATGGTATATCTACCGGGTTCCGTAGGATTGAACGGTATAGCGTAACGCTCACCATCCAGAACGGTGTTGTAATACTCGGGATATTCCTTGTTGATAGCCTGAGTAACACTCTTCTTGGCAGACTGTTTGAATGAACCATCAGCATTCTGTGTCTCATACATGGTTACAGCTACAAACTTCTTGTAAGCAGGAGCAAGCAACTCTGCGCTCAGTGAAGTTGTGTAGAGTGTAATACCACCCTTACCCTTCTTGAATACGGTAGGATTGTCTATGTCATTGCTCATAGGATGGAATGAGCCATCAGCACCCTTATAAATAATCCAAGGAGCAAGTAATGCGCTTGCGTTAAGGCTCAGATAAGGATTGAGTTTCTCAGCAAGAGCGTTCATCTTACCAACGAACTCGTTCATCTGGTTAGCGTAAGTGTTGTAACCTACATATGACTTGTTGATTGCAGCCTCAACCTCATCAAGCACCTTACCCATCTCAGTATCAAGCTGTCCATTGAATGCGTCGCCACCCAGATCAAGGTGTATATCATTCGGCAGAGAAACTGAAAGCTCAGTTGCAGGATTGATGGTCGGGAACTTATAATCAGTTGTACCACCTGCAAGTGAAGTCATAGCATTGAATGACAGAGGCTGGAGAGCTGTAACGGCTACATCATACTGTGATGTCACACTGTGATCGCCCAGGCTGTCAGCCCACTCAACCTTGAGTGCATTCGCATCAAGTTTGGTCTGAGCCAGAGTATAAACGGCATATGCAATATCACCCAGATTCAAGCCGCCGTTGACAACGTTCTTGGCAATTTCAACCAGCTTATCCTTCTTTACAGCAAATTCAGGAGCGAGAGCCTTAACATTTGCATCCTCAATCTTAACGGGAGCCTCATAGAAACCGGAAGCTGAAGCAGCACGGGTCCAACCGAATGTAAGCTTCTCAGTTGAAGGAACAAACTTACCTATTGTAGCAGGAGTGGTCTTGTTGTCACTGGTTACAAAGCTGAATGTATAGCTGTCATCAAGTTCCACCTCATTAGGATTAACAGTTATGAAGATACGACCTGCATTGTCATCGGCAGTGCTTGTGATAGAACCTGCAGGAATAACCTGAGCAGCAGCCTTCTTATTCTTGATCTTGGTCTTGGTCAAGTTCTTGTCAATGTACTGGTACTCATTTCCCTTGATAGCCATGTCCTCATCAACGATTGAACCCTTGTCCTCACTGTCAGAGTACAGCGGGAACTCAGTCTCAGCCAGAATATTGCCGGTATAAGCAGCAAGGATATTTGACCTGATTCCCAGAGGAAGTGCAAATGAACCGAATACGGGGTTCATGGCACCCTGTACATACAGGCTGGTGATACGCTTCTTCTCAGTGAGATACAGATTTGATAAGCTGTCCTGCAGCTCCTCAACCTCCATGTAAACAGCGAACAACATCAGAGCCAGCATCGCATCAGCCTCCTGATAACGGGCTTCCAGATTAGCAAGGCTGTCCTGCAGTTCAATTCTGCCTACCAGAGTATCCTGAGCAGCTACAACATCTGCCAACTTGTCAAAGATATCATCAATTCTTACTGAATCATCCTCAGCAAGCTGCTTTGCTTTGTAAGCTGCAGTGTAAGCCTTAAACAGAGAATCTGACCAAAGGAACTTCATATCATTGATTTCATCCTCTACATCAGCGATTGATGATGCACCGGCCAGCTTCTGGTTGATCTTGTTAAGTTCTGCAGTCAGGTTTGCTACGCTTGAATTTGCGGGAAGACCTGTAAGCTGCTCCAGCAATTTATATACGTCTGTAAGAGAGTCACTCAACTCAGCAGTGGTGCTGGGATTGTTGAGTTTTTGATCTACCTTGTTCTGTAGAGCCTGAAGTTTGTTCTGAAGTGTGGTGACATCTGCTGCGGTGTTACCGTTCAGACCGTTGATCTGGTCTTGAAGAACATCATATTCGTAGTCCTTGCAAGAGCCAACAATAGCCAACCCGAATACGGCGCCAGCTAAAACCAAATAGCTAACAAATTTCTTTTTCATTTGTTGAGATGTTTAAAAGTATAGTTAATAGTTAAATCGTTTTTAAGTTAGTCCCTAAAAATCTCCACGAAAAAGCACCCCTCAAATCGAGGGAGAAGCCTATTCGAATTGCAAATCTAATGTATTTATTCGGATATGAGATGCATTTTTTTAAAAAAAATTGTGTTAAAGGCCTAAAAAACAACTTTTTTCAGCAAAAAAAGTCTACTTTTTTGCAGCGGCGTCACGGTCACGTATCTCAACACGGCGTATTTTACCGCTTATAGTCTTGGGCAATTCATCCACAAATTCCACCACGCGCGGGTATTTATAAGGAGCTGAAACTTTCTTGACGTGATTCTGTATGTCCTTTATAAGAGCCTCTTTATCCGGGCAGTCACGATACTCTTTTGAGAGTATGATGGTAGCTTTCACTACCTGACCGCGAACCTCATCAGGAACACCCGTAACGGCACACTCCACAACAGCGGGATGTGTCATCAGGGCACTTTCCACCTCGAACGGTCCTATGCGGTAACCTGAACTTTTGATAACGTCATCAGTACGGCCCACAAACCAGTAGTAGCCGTCACCGTCACGCCAGGCCACATCGCCGGTATGATATATTCCGTTGTCGTGTACCGTCTTGGTCAGTTCCGGATTATGGTAGTACTCCTCAAACAGGCCCAATGGTATGCGTTTGTCTGTGTGAAGTATTATCTCACCGCTTTCACCGTCCTCAGCGGATCGGCCGTCATTAGTAAGCAGATCCATATCATATGCAGGATTGGGTATTCCAAGTGATCCCGGTTTTGGCTTCATCCAGGGGAACGTTCCGATGGTCATTGTGGTTTCAGTCTGACCGAATCCCTCATGTATGTCCAGACCGGTGTGCTCTTTCCAGAAATCAAATACACTGGGATTGAGCGGCTCACCCGCAGTAGTGCAGTATTTGAGGGCACTCAGGTCATACTGTGAAAGGTCCTCGCGTATAAGGTAACGGTATATGGTAGGAGGAGCACAGAATGATGTGACATGATACTTGGCCATTGCCTCCAGTATGTTGGCCGGCGTAAACTTCTCATGGTCATAAACAAACACCGCCGCACCTGACAGCCACTGTCCGTACAGCTTGCCCCATACAGCCTTGCCCCAGCCGGTATCGGCCACGGTAAGATGAAGGCTCTTCTCATTTACATTATGCCAGTACTTGGCGGTTACAATATGTCCCAGCGGATAGAGGAAGTTGTGAGCCACCATCTTGGGATTGCCGCTTGAACCGGATGTAAAGTATAATAATGAGATGTCATGATTGTCATTGACGTGGGCAGGGCGCACAAACTCAGCAGCATTTTTCATGCCCTCATCCATGCTGTGCCAGCCATCCTTGTTGTATGAACCGGTTGCCACCAGCACCTTAACCGAAGGAGCATCCTTGAGGCAATCATTCACATGCTGTATCATAATAGGCTCATCGGCTGATACAATCATCTTTATCTTTGCTGAATTAGCTCTATATATAAGGTCTTTCGACGTGAGAAGATGCGTGGCCGGAATGGCCACGGCGCCAAGCTTGTGCAGCGCCACTATTGAAAACCAGAACTCGGCACGGCGTTTGAGCATCATCATAACGCAGTCACCGTGACCTATACCCAAACTCTGGTAGAATGATGCCACCTGGTCAGACTTGCGCTTGATGTCGGCAAAAGTGTAACGTTGCTCCCTGCCCTCATCATTGGTCCACAACAGGGCAAGCTTGTCAGGGTCAGTCCTGGCCCATTCATCAACTACGTCATAGCCGAAATTAAAATTGTCAGGTACTATTATCTCAAAATTCTTCCTGAAATCCTCAAGAGAGTCAAACTCTACTTTACGTAAGTATTTTTCAAGCATAAAAACAAATCAGATTATTATTGCAAAGAACCTTGCCGGCTCTCCGTTAAGCGCCCTCATCCCGTGAGGTTGTGTAGCGTCAAAGTAAATGCTGTCACCCGGATTGAGAACAAGTTCCTTACCTCCGATGCTCAGCAGCAGCGTGCCTTTGAGCACCAGGTTGAACTCCTGCCCCTCATGTGAATTAAGGTGCATCTCACTCTCCATCTTGGGATCAACCGTTACTATGAACGGCGATGCCTTGGCATGTTTGAACCCCATGGCAAGAGCCTGATATTTATAGGCTTTCTGGCGTTCTATCACCGGGCCTTTGCCCTTGCGCACCAGCCAGTAACTGGTCATGTTGGGAGCATCGCCGCTGAACAGTTCAAGCGGTTCAACACCCAGCACATTCGCGGCATTGCACAGGAAATTCATCGGGATATCTGACTCGCCCGACTCATATCTCTTCAACTCATCTGGAGTGACGCCGCATTTTGAAGCCACCTCCTCAACGGTCATCTCAAGGTCCTCGCGGAGTCCGCGCAGACGCATGGCCATCTGTTTGATTTGTTCGTTAATTTCCATAATCAGACAACTTCTATTCCCTGTTCTTCGCAGAGCTTCAGGCTGAGCTCACGCAGTTTGAATTTCTGTATCTTGCCGCTGCCTGTAAGCGGGTATTCCTTTACAAAGAATACGTATTTGGGTATCTTGTAACGGGCTATCTTTCCGCGGCACCAGTCACGCACCTCCTCCTCTGTAAGCTTGGCACCATCATCCAGGATGATGAATGCACCCACCTCCTCACCGTATTTCTTGGAGGGCACGCCTGCCACCTGAACGTCACGCACACCGGGCAGATGATAAAGGAACTCCTCAATCTCACGCGGGTAGATATTCTCACCACCGCGTATTATCATATCCTTTATACGGCCCGTAATGCGGTAATTGCCGTTCTCATCCATTATCCCCAGGTCACCGGAGTGCAGATAACCGTTCTCGTCAATAACCTCGGCTGTAGCCTGCGGATTCTTGTAGTAACCCTTCATTACGTTGAATCCCTTGCAGCACATCTCACCCTGAGTTCCTACGGGAACCTCCTTGTTTGTTTCAGGGTCAAGCACCTTGACATCAACAAACTCATAGTCTCGGCCCACTGTGGTGTAACGCACTTCATCGGGATCATCTATGCGGGTCTGGCTCATGCCGGGCGATGACTCGGTAAGACCATACACGCTTGTAACGTGCAGATACATCTTCTCCTCCACCTTACGCATCAGTTCAATGGGGCATAGAGAACCTGCCATGATACCTGTACGCAGGCATGACAGGTCAAACATATCGAACATGGGGTGGTTCAGCTCAGCTATGAACATGGTGGGCACGCCATACAGGGCCGTACAACGCTCCTTGTGGACCGATGCCAGCGTTACCAGCGGATCAAAACGCTCCACAACCACCTCAGTGCAACCATGAGTAAGACAGTTCATGGTTGCCAGAACCACGCCGAAGCAGTGGAACAGAGGCACGCATACACAGAGTTTGTCATCCTGGGTGAACTTCATGTGCTCACCGGTAAGGAAACCATCATTCGCTATGTTGTAATGCGTAAGCATAACACCCTTGGGGAATCCCGTGGTACCTGATGTGTACTGCATATTCACAACGTCGTGGCAGTTTACAGACTTGCGCAGACGCATGAACTCGTCATCATCAGTATTCTCACCCAGCAACAGGATCTCAGCCGTATTGTACATGCCGCGATACTTCTCTTGGCCGATATAAACTACATTCTTGAGCTTGGGAAAACGCTTGCTCTCCAGATGTCCGCGCTGGCATTCACGCAGCTCAGGCAGCATGGTGTAAGCCATATCCACATAGTTGCTCTCCCATGTGCCGTCGGTAAGGCACAGTGTATGCATATCGGAGTCCTTACACAGGTACTCCAGCTCATTCTGCTTGTAATTGGTATTTACCGTTATGCACACAGCACCTATCTTGGCGCATGCATAGAGGAACGTAAGCCAGTCTGGAACGTTCTGAGCCCACAGGCCCACATGAGTGCCTTTGGTCACGCCTATGGCTATAAGACCGCGTGCCATGTCGTCGACCCTTTCGTTGAACTGTTTCCAGGTAAAACGGAGGTCACGGTCTGAATAGACTATGTATTCTTTGTCCGGGGTAGTTTGAGCCCAGTGCTCAAGCCAGTCACCCAGTGTCTTTTCTGATAACTGATACATCGGCTTAATCAGATTGGAGTGTATACAACTGCCAGGATACGGGCCTTCTGGCCATTATAACCATGCACATGATGCTTCACTATTGAATCATAGTAGATGCTGTCACCCTTCTCAAGTACGTATGTGTTCTTGCCGTAATTGATCTCCACAAAGCCGTCAAGAACATAGATGAACTCCTCACCCTCATGGGTAGAGAGGTCAAACTTGGCATTCTCTGCAGGAAGTATATCAATCACAAAAGGCTCCAGGTGGCGGTTATCCTTACCCTCTGAAAGAGAGTGGTAAATCATGTTCTCATGTCCCTCTGAACCATGGTTGGAGAACCTTACGCTTTCACGCTCCTCCTCATGACGGCTTACCACAGCACCTACGCTCTGCTGGTCATCAAGGAAAGTTCCCAGTCGTACGCCTAGAACACGGGCAATCTTGATCAGGGGAGCCAGACCCGGCAGGGGGCCGTCATCCTCAATAGCCTTAACTTGTTCCAAAGGTAGCTGGGCACGCTCGGCCAGCACCTCAATCTCCATCTGCTTGGATTCCCTAAGGGAGCGGATCTTCTTTCCGACTGGTACTTTTGTATTCATGAATTTTGTATTAATATACGGAATATCCCGTTTCAACCGGCAAAAATACAAAAAAGACTCTGAAATGTATGCAAAATCAGATATAATACTTGTAGAAAACTATCATAAAATTATTATTTTTAAACAATGTGGAATCAACCTTTTTCATTATCTTTGTATGCTTTACAAAACGTATAAGATGACAGAAGAGATCAACAACGGGCAGGCCAACTACTCAGCGCAAAACATTCAGGTGCTGGAGGGTCTGGAGGCAGTGCGCAAACGCCCTGCCATGTACATAGGTGACATCAGTGAAAAGGGCCTGCACCACTTGGTATATGAGGTAGTCGATAACTCCATCGACGAGTCCATGGCCGGCTATTGCACCCACATTGAGGTGGCAATAAACAAGGACGGGTCCATAACCGTTCAGGACAACGGCCGAGGCATCCCTGTTGACATGCACCCCAAGGAGCACAAATCAGCCCTGGAGGTTGTAATGACCGTGCTTCATGCCGGCGGTAAGTTTGACAAGGGCTCATACAAGGTTTCAGGCGGTCTGCACGGCGTAGGCGTATCATGCGTGAACGCCCTCTCCACCAAGATGATCACTGAAGTATTCCGCGACGGCAAGGTATATCGCCAGGAGTACGCATGCGGCAAGCCTGTAACAGGTGTTGAGTGCGTAGGCACCACCGATATCAACGGCACCCGTCAGACATTCTGGCCCGATGGCTCCATATTTACCACCACAGAGTACAAGTATGATATCCTGGCAGCACGCCTGCACGAGCTTGCATTCCTGAATGCAGGTCTCCGCATCTCTTTGACTGATTACCGTGTCATGGAAGAGGGTGAACCCAAGAAGGACACATACTTCTCAAATGAAGGTCTTAAGGAGTTCGTCTCATACATTGATGAGAACCGTGTCCACCTTATCCAGGAACCCATCTACCTGAACACTGAGAAGCAGGGCGTACCCATTGAAGTGGCCATCCTTTACAATACAGAGTACAAGGAGACCATCCGTTCATTCGTAAACAATATCAACACCATAGAGGGCGGCACCCACCTGGTAGGTTTCCGCACCGCATTGACCCGTACCCTCAAGAAATATGCCGATGACAACAAGTTCCTTGAGAAGGCCAAGGTAGAGATTGAGGGTGAGGATTTCCGCGAGGGTCTCACAGCCGTTATCTCTGTCAAGGTTTCAGAGCCTCAGTTTGAAGGCCAGACCAAAACCAAACTGGGTAACAGTGAGGTAGCTGGTGCCGTTCAGCAGGCTGTAGGCGAGGCTCTGACATTCTATCTTGAGGAGCACCCCAAGGAGGCTAAGCTGATTGTAGACAAGGTTATCCTGGCTGCCCAGGCACGTGTAGCAGCCCGCAAGGCCCGCGAGAGTGTACAGCGCAAGAGCCCACTCTCAGGCAGCGGACTTCCCGGTAAACTGGCCGACTGCTCTGACAAGGATCCCGCCAACTGCGAGCTCTTTATCGTAGAGGGTGATTCTGCAGGCGGCAGCGCCAAGCAGGGCCGTGACCGTCACACTCAGGCCATCCTGCCTATCCGCGGTAAGATATTCAACGTGGAGCGCGTAATGTGGCACAAAGCCTTTGATCATGAGGAGGTAAACAACATCATCCAAGCCCTAGGCGTACGCTTCGGCCTTAACCCAGATGACTCCAAGGCAGCCAACTACGACAAACTGCGTTACTATAAGGTAATCATCATGACTGATGCCGATGTTGACGGTTCACACATCGACACCCTTATAATGACACTCTTCTTCCGCTACATGCCGGAACTCATTGAGAACGGCCATCTGTACATAGCCACCCCGCCCCTGTACCTCTGCACCAAGGGTAAGGTCAAGGAGTTCTGCTATGATGACGTTCAGCGCCAGCGCTTTATAGACCAGTACGGCGGCGGACTTGAGCAGAACATCATCACACAGCGCTACAAAGGTCTGGGTGAGATGAACCCCGAGCAGCTTTGGGAAACCACAATGAATCCCGAGAACCGTCTCTTAAAGCAGGTTCACATCCAGGATGCCGCTGAGGCTGACCGCATATTCTCCATGCTCATGGGCGAGGACGTCGGCACCCGCCGCGAATTCATAGAAAGAAATGCAACCTATGCAAACATTGATGCCTGACGACATAAACTACTCCGGTCGCATAAAACAAAACTCCAGCAATTCCGCTGGAGTTTTTGTTTTACCTGGTACAACTGGACACAGCACGTTGAGCACCGCCAGGTGCACAAAATTTTAGGGGATTTGGCAGGCAAAACCATGGCCGCCCGTGGGCTTGTGAACGGGAGGGGCCCGCGCCATAGGCGTGGGAGGGATAGGACCTGAAAGGTCCGTAGTTTTGACGTCAAACCCCTAAAATTTTCCCCAAAAAGGGAACAAAAAAGGTTGGAAAAATCCAACCTGTGAGAATCAAACCGACAAAGAGGGTTTAGATTAAGCGAGCTTAGCGATGTGAGCGCAGAGCTTTGACTTGAGGTTAGCGGCCTTGTTCTTGTGGATGAGCTTGGTCTTAGCCATCTTGTCAAGCATCTTCTGAACCTTGGGATAGGTTGCAACTGCCTCCTCCTTGTTGGTCATGGCGCGAAGCTGACGAACTGCATTACGCATGGTCTTTGCATAATAACGGTTGTGAAGTCTTCTCTTCTCGCTCTTTCTGATAGCCTTCAAGGCTGATTTGTGGTTTGCCATTATAAATCAATTATTTATTTGTTATCACTTTGTAGCGCGTATGAGAGTCGAACTCATCTTGCAAGAATGAAAATCTTGAGTACTAGCCGATATACGAACGCGCCATCCTTTCCGGTAAGCCTCGAGAGGCTGCCCTATAAAGCGGATGCAAAAGTAGTTACATTTTTCCAAACGGCAAACTTTCTCTCTTAATTTTTTAGAATATTACAAGGTTTCACTGCAGATAGCTATTATTGACTATTTTTGTACTGATAAACAATCTGCAGCAATGTATATACCGGAAAAAGGTATAATGATAGGCTCAGTCCGTCACAACGACAGGACAAGCGTGGCGCATATTTTTACCTGCGACCACGGTATGGTTCCATTCATATGGTTCCTGTCCAAGAGCGGAAAGAACGCCAGCCGCAACACCCTGCTGCAACCACTGACACAACTGGATTTCCAGGCTGAATACATTCCCACAGAATCCCTGCAACACATCAAGGAGATAAAGAACTGTTCCCCCTACAGGGATATCCCGCGCAATCCTCTTAAAAGCGCCATTTCACTGTTCCTTTCAGAGTTTCTTACTTACGCTCTAAAGGGAGAGCAGAGCAATCCGCCTCTGTTCAGGTACCTCACCGAGTCACTCAACTGGCTTGACAATGCCGCCGAGGGCAGTTACGCCAACTTTCACATAGCATTCATGATTGGCACGGCAGCATTTACCGGCGTATGTCCCAATGCCGATGACTACACGCCGGGAGCTATGCTTGACCTGCGGGAAGGATGTTTCAGTATTCTGGAGCCCAAACATACCGAATGGTTGGATGCACAGCTTTCCTATAAGTTGCATCAACTTATGAGTTCAAGCTATGACCATATAAAAGACGCACCCCTGACCGGTCAGGAGCGCGTCATGCTGCTGGGCTCACTCAACACTTATTTCCGTCTGCACGTACCGTCATTCCCGGTTCTCAAATCCATTGAGGTGCTTGAGACGGTATTCGGTTAAGCTCTCAATGCCTTGATCTCATTAAGCCCTGTCAGATTACGCAGATAAGCGGGTGATGATTCAAGTGCATCAATAAGTGCATCATTATCCAAATCTGCCTCACTAAGTTCATAGAGATAGAGCTGGCGTTTGTCAACGCGGTCACCGTATATACCCTCTATCACACGGTCAGCCTCCTCCTCATCATCCATCTCCATCATAGGAATGCTCTCCATTCCGAATCCGGTGGCAAGGACGGTTATCTTGACCTCATCAGTAAGGGTATCGTCATTGGCAAGACCCCAGATAACCTCAATGTTCTTATCCTCAAACTTATCCATGAAATGGCGCACTTCATTCATCTCATCCAGCATAAGCTGATACTCTGCATGGGTGCTCTGATAGATGTTGAACAGTATCTTCTTGGACTTATGTATGTCATTGTTATACAGAAGCGGTGATTTGAGCGCCGCATCAAAAGCCTGGTTCACACGGTTCTCACCTTTAGCTATACCTGTACTCATTATGGCCACGCCGCCGTTGCTCAATATCTTCTTTACATCACGAAAATCAAGGTTTATTATTCCGCGACAGGTTATGAGTTCCGCAATACTCTTGGTCGCAGTGGTCAATGTTTCATCCACATGCTTGAATCCCGTGGCCACGCTCTGGTCAGGATATATCTCAAGCAGTTTCTCGTTACTGATAACCAGCAATGCATCAACATATTGCGACATCTCCTTTACACCCTTGAGAGCCTGTTTTATCTTGGGGCGCATCTCAAACTTGAAGGGTATGGTAACGATACCTACGGTAAGCATTCCGCATTCACGTGCACATCGTGCTATCACAGGGGCTGCACCGGTACCTGTTCCGCCACCCATTCCCGCTGTAATGAAAGCCATCTGAGTATCATCCTTGAACTGGGCTTTGATATCCTCAATGCTCTCTTCGGCAGCTTTGCGCGCCACCTCGGGATCATTACCGGCACCCAGACCGTTCGTGGTCTGACGGCCAAGCTGAAGTTTGATAGGGATGTCAGAATCAGCAAGCGCCTGCTGGTCAGTATTGGCCAACACAAACACGACGTCATGAATGCCCTCGTGGTACATGTTCTTGACAGCATTGCCGCCACCGCCGCCCACGCCTATAACCTTGATTATCTTCCTGGATTCAGTAGGGAAATCAAACGGAAGGATCTCATTCTCTTCAAATTCTTTTATATCCTGATTCATAGTCGTATCCGTATTTTTCAATTGTCTGAATTTTGTTCTTTATCCTCATCAAAGAAATCCTCACCCATATTCATGATATTCTCATAGAAGCGCTTGAAGAAGTTATTCTTCTTGGCGCTGCCCTTTTTCTCTTCATCGCCCTTGGTCTCCTCCTTATTGGCGGCATCGGCTATAGCCTGCTCACGTTCCTGCTGTTCCTTGCGGTCACGCTCCTCCTGAGCGCTCTCTCCGTCATCAGTAAACAGACTCTGCTGAACCACATTGAGTTCATCCTCCGGAGCTACGTTGTCAATGGCGTTCATATTAGGCAGTTCACAGCAGTTCTCATCACCCTTGGCCACCACCGCCAACAGGGCCAGTTGTGATCCGTCACCGCGTTTCCATGATGACTCGTTCCATGTCACGCCGCAAGTGGGTTCAGCTGCCAGACGCGGCTTGCGCATGGACGGCATGAACTTCATGAACACCTGGTCAAGCTGACGCAGCTGCGAACCGCCGCCTGTCAGTATTATACCGGCGTACAGGACCTCACTGTAACCTGAAGCCTTAATCTGGGCACAGACATTACGTATTATCTCCTCATTGCGGGCCTCAATGATATCGCCTATCTCCTTGAGTGTAACCTTGCGGCCGTTTATAGTGATAGATTCATTGGCATCCTGACTGCCAATCATGTTGCAGAGTCCGTAAGCACACTTGTACTGCTCAGCCTGCTCGGGCTCCACCTTGAGTACAGCGGCCAGGTCACGTGTTATCAGGGCGCTGCCCAGAGGTATTACCCTGAGGTAACGCATCAGACCGTTCTTATAGACAGAAACAGTTGTGGTATCAGCACCGTAATCCACCAGTGCGCAACCCTGCTGACGGTCATCATCAGTAAGAACAGCATCGGCCTGAACCATAGGAGCCACATATCCGTCCAGAATCTGGATTCCCGCCATACGGAAACACTGGGCAATATAGTCTATCACCTGCTTCTTAAGCAGTATCTTGAGATAATTGCCCTCCAGCGAACGGCAGGCCACACCCATAGGATCAGTCTCTGTACCCCGTTTGTTGTCCACCACATACTCCTGTGACTCCTGGAACAACGTCACATAACCCTCATGCTCTATTTCACTGCACTGCTGGAACATATCGTCTATCACCTCCTGACTGACCACCGTCTCCTCTTCAAACTTATGCTCTACCTTGCTGATTACAGACTTAAGCCCCTTGGCGTTATAGCCCACATAGACCTTCTCTATCTTGGTTGATAGTATTGCTTCCAGCCTGTTTACCACTTCAGCAATGGCATTGGATGTCTTGTCCAGATTATAAACAGCACCGTGTCTGATACCAGATGAGGAGGGAATTCCGGCATATGCCAGAACCCGGAGAGAGCCATCGGCCAATATCTGACCGGCCACACCTGAGATCTTGGATGAACCAAGCTCAATAGCAACAATTACTTTGTCGTTTTCCATTTATCTAATTTATCGTTTCTTACACACAACCTGATTATCATAAGCCACACTTATGGAGCGGTACTTGTTCCAGCCCACATTGTCCAGACCGTTCTTGTAGAAGTTCATCAGACGCTCCAGCTTGTGCTCCACATCATCAGCAGTACCCAATATCAGCAGATGGTCACCCACTCTGGGCACGAGCTGAATCTCTCCCTCCTTGGTTACGTTTATCTGTTCCACCTGCGCTTTCCAGAAATCGGAGCGGTCTATGGTGCGCACCACCTCCAACAGTTCCTCGGATGCAAAATGCCTGTCGATATAACCTGTAGCCACCGGCAACTGCACTGCCAGCGAATGCTGTGACAGGATATCCCCCCTGCTGTCAACATAGAAATCCTGTCCGCGTTCATTGAGAACCCTTACCAGAGGAACCTTGCTGGATATGTTTATCCTTATCAGGTTACCGCCTGTCTTGTAGCACTGCACCTTACCCACGAGAGGATGATTTGAAAGAACAGATTCCAATGCATTTACATCAATATTCTCAAAAGGAAGCCCTACGGGATCAAGTCCTTTCTCCTGAAGCAGTGAAAGAATCATATCCTCATTTATCAGGTCAAAATGGAGACTGTCTGAAAGGTGCAGGTCAACTCCCTGGCACATCCGGACATCCTCATGCCGGTCAGTCATACCCACAAGGGAGTACACAAGATATCCGGCCAGCACAAGCACTGACAATATGGACAGAATCTTTCTTGCTATCTTCACTTCAGTATTTCAGTTATAGTGTCAACATAATCCTCCAGGTCACCCGCGCCAAGAGTAACCAGCACCTGTACATCATCCTTTATGGACTCCACCAGTTCAGGAACCTGATTTCTGGTTATTATTCCCTTGCATACGCCCGGTTTCATTTTATCAGCCAACAGACTGCTTGTAACACCCGGAATGGGCAGCTCACGTGCGGGATATATCTCCAGCAGCCATACCTCATCAAACAAAGACAGGCTCTCGGCAAACTCATTGTAAAAATCCCTTGTACGGGTGTACAGATGCGGTTGGAATATACATGTTATCTTGCGGTCAGCGTAGAGCTTGCGCAGTGAGAGAGCACACTGGCGTATCTCCTCAGGATGGTGCGCATAGTCGCTCAGATAAACCTTATCGGCCTTTTTTACATGGAAATCAAAGCGGCGGTCACAACCCCTGAATGAGGCTATCCGCTCCCGGATGACATCATCCGACGCTCCGCTCAGCTGAGCCATTGCCATAGCGGCAACCGCATTCTCCACATTGATGGGAATAGGCACTCCAAGTTCCACATCAGCTATGCTGCCCAGAGGCGACACAAAGTCAAACCTGAGCTCACCGTTATCTATCCTGATGTTTGAAGCATGGAAGTTACCCTCATCGAGGCCGTAAGTATGCAGCGTCACACCCTCTGCCAGCTGCGGTGCCAGTTTCTCCTTGAGACCTACATGAAGTATCAGGTCACCGCCCGGCTTTATGAGCGATGTGTACTTGCGGAAGCTCTCCACATAAGCCTCATAAGTGCCGTATATGTCCAGATGATCCGCATCAACGGCGGTTATCACCGTACGCAATGGGCGCAGATGATGGAACGAACGGTCAAACTCATCGGCCTCAATCACCACGTAGTTGCTGCGGTTGCTTATCATGAGATTGCTGCCTATGTTCTTGAGTATGCCGCCCAGGAATGCATTGCAACCGTCAGGCGTACCGTCCATGATATGGGCTATCATGGATGACGTGGTGGTCTTGCCGTGAGTACCGGCCACACATAATCCGTCAAGTGAACGGGTCAGTGTACCCAGCACCTGGGCACGTTTCTGCACATCAAAACTGTTATTGTTGAACCAGCTCAGCACCTTGTTCTCCTTGGGAATGGCCGGAGTATATACCACAAGTGTTGAAGCTGAATCCCTGAAACATTCCGGAATCAGTTTGTCATCATCGTCAAACTGTATCTTTGCACCCTCCTTTATCAGAGCCGATGTCAAATCAGTAGGAGTCTTGTCATAACCGCCCACATTGCAACCGCGAGCCAGGAAATAACGCACCAGGGCGCTCATGCCTATGCCTCCCGCTCCTACAAAATAGACAGACTTTATATCATCCAGCTTAAGTGTACCGCTGCTGAATCCGGCCAGTCTGAGTACCTCATGCGCAATCACTTCGGCCGAATTGTACATGGCAAGCTTGAGAATGTTCTCACGCAGATGCCCCAGCCTTGATTCATCCTTTACCAAATCAACAGCTGCAGGGATAAGTTCCTTACGGGCATTCACGTCACGTATATGTATGGCAGCATCCTTGTCAGAGAGAGCCAGCGCATTCTTGGTCTGATGGTCCTCAGCCACATTGGGTGACGGCACCAGAATAACAGGCTTGCCCAGCAGGCAGAGCTCCGATATCGAACCTGCACCCGCACGTGATATCACAAGGTCAGCGGCTGCATATGCCAGATCCATATCCTGTACAAACTCAGTGGGGAAAAGATTTGGAACTGCCTGCTGCTCTGCAAGACGACGTTTCATCTCTTCAATGTATATCTTACCTGTCTGCCATACGAACTGTACGTCATCTGACATGCGTATCAGGTCCAGATTGGCCATCACGCTCTCGTTCAGAGTGCGTGCTCCCAGGCTGCCGCCCACTATAAGCACTATACGCTTGAAAGCATCAAGCCCCATTCTTGAAGCGGCCTCATCACGTGACAGGCTGCCGTTTGTAAGGTTGGGACGTACAGGATTTCCAGTCTTTATGATCTTGTCGGCAGGGAAGAAACGCTCCATACCGTCATATGCCACACATATCCTGGCGGCTTTCTTGGCCAGAATCTTGTTGGTAACGCCTGCATATGAGTTTTGCTCCTGCAACAGCGTGGGTATACCCATCTTACCCGCAATACGCAGTGTAGGTCCGCTGGCATAACCGCCCACGCCCACCGCCACCATAGGCTTGAACTGACGGATGATACGGCGTGCCATAATCTGGCTGCGCATTATCTTGAACAGCACCACTATGTTCTTGAACGGGTTCTTGCGGTCAAATCCGCATATGGGCAGTCCTTTAATCTCAAATCCGGCCTGCGGAACACGCTGCATTTCCATGCGGCCCTGAGCACCCACAAAAAGGATTTCTGCATCAGGTCTCAATGACTTGACGGCGTGGGCTATTGATATGGCGGGAAAAATATGACCTCCCGTACCTCCACCACTGATTATAATTCTGGGGTTTGCTTCCATATATGTTTATACAGTTGTTTCTTCAAATGATTCATTTCCGTCAATAGGTGACGGGACCTCGGTCTCCGTGCCGAGCACCTGCTCTCCGCGGGCCTCTTTTTCAAGAGTATTGCTGATACCCAGCAGCATACCTATGCAGGCGCTTGTCATGAGTACCGATGTGCCTCCCTTGCTTATTAGCGGCAACGGCTGGCCTGTTACAGGGAACAGGCCTACTGCCACAGACATGTTGATGAATGCCTGCAGCCCCAGCAGCATTCCCAATCCCATAGCCAGGAAAGCGGGATATTTCTCCTTGCATTTGGTCGCTATGCGCCCCACCCTGAACAGCAGGACAATATATACCAGCATAACGAATATGCCTCCAACCATACCCAGCTCCTCTATGATTATAGCATAGATGAAGTCACAGCTGGCCTCCTGCAGATAATCGCGTTCATCAGAGTTACCCGGACCCTTGCCTAAGATGTTGCTGGTGGCTATGGCTATATTGGCATGGGTCTCCTGAGGTTTCTCCGGAGCCTCCAGCTTGGCATACTCCTGTGCTGAAAGCTTGCCGTCACTTCCCGGCTGGAAGAAATCCTGAAGTCTGGCCTGCCATGTAGTGGCACGCTGGGGAATTATCCTGGAGTCACGTATGGTCTGCGCCGGCACGAACAGCAGTATCACCACGGCTATTACGCCCGATGCGACCACAATGCCGGTCAGTGCCAGCATCCTGCGCCACGCTATGCCGCCAAGTATCATCATCACGAATATCACTCCGGCCAGAAGTATGGCGGTTGACAGGTTCTCACCTACAATGAGCAGACATACCACACCTGTCAGGACCAGTATTTTCCAGAATGTGTTTGACTGACTCAGCTCATCATCAGGTTTAAGCTTGGAGAGCCAGTAGGCAACTGACATTATTACCGCAATCTTACCCAATTCTGAAGGTTGCAACTGGAAGAAACCCAAGTTTATCCAACGCTCCGCTCCCGATGAGCCCACACTCTGGAAAGAGAGATAGGCCAACAGGATTATTGCCAAAGGAACAAGCAATACCGGGAACAGCCTGTACCATTTGTAATGGAACAGGTGCAGCACGTACATCAGTACCAGACCCAGGCCAAGATGCATGGTATGTGATATGATGGGTGTAAGGAAACTGCTCTTGCCGAACGTAAGACGGCTGCTTGCGCTGAACACCTCCACAAGTGAGATGCAGCACAATATGATGACCATAGCCCAAATGGTGCGGTCACCGCTAAGCAGTTGCCTGCGTTTTGGTTTCTCCTCGTTTTCCTCCATATACTTTATTTTACAATGCCCTTACACAAGCCTTGAACTGGTCACCGCGGTCCTCATAACTCTTAAAGAGGTCAAAGCTGGCGCAGCAGGGGCTCAAAAGCACAATCTCACCGCTGTGAGCCATCTTGTATGCGGCATCTACGGCATCCTTCATTGACTGCACATCGGCTACAGGCAGCCCGAATCCGTCAAAGAAATCATGCAGTTTCTCATTGTGAAGGCCCATATACACCAGTCCGCAGCATTTTTCGCGAACCAGATCAGCTATCTCGTTGTAATCATTACCCTTGTCCTTGCCGCCCAGTATCAGTACGCACTTTACAGGCATGCTCTGCAGGGCATACCAGCAACTGTTTACGTTGGTAGCCTTTGAATCATTTATAAAGTCTATGCCGTTTACCCTTGTAACACGCTCCAGACGGTGCTCAACGCCCTGGAATGTCTGCAAGGCCTTGCGTATGGTCTCACTCTTGATACCGGCTATGTTGGCCGATATGCCGGCAGCCATGGAGTTGTACAGGTTATGCTTTCCGGTAAGCGCCAGGGACTCCTGCTCCATATTGAAGGCATACGGCTTGTTGAAGTAGAGTGTTCCGTCCTCAACATAAGCTGCCAGATCCTCCCGCTTGGCCTCTGCAAAGGGATAGAGGGTAGCCTGCAGTCCATACTTTTTGAGTTCACGGGTTATGATGGGATCATCGCTCCAATAGACAAAGGCATCATCCTTGGTCTGGTTACGTATTACCCTCATCTTGGCGTCCACATAGTTCTGCATCTCATAGTCATAACGGTCCAGGTGATCGGGGGTTATGTTCATGAGGATGGCTATATCGGCCTTGAAATCATACATGTTGTCCAGCTGGAAGCTGCTCAGCTCTATCACATAGTAGTCAAAGTTCTTCTCTGCCACCTGCCAAGCCAGACTGCTGCCTATGTTTCCTGCCAGGCCCACATTCATACCTGCCATCTTGAAGATGTGGTATATGAGTGATGTGGTAGTAGTCTTGCCGTTTGAACCGGTTATGCATATCATCTTGGCATTGGTGTAGCGCCCTGCAAACTCTATCTCCGATATGATTGGTGTACCCTGAGCCATGAGTTTTCGGATGATAGGAGCCTCCTTGGGTATGCCGGGGCTCTTTATCACCTCATCGGCAGCCAGGATGCGGGCCTCAGTATGCTGTTTCTGCTCCCACTCTATCTTGCGCAGATCCAGTTCATTGCGGTAATGTCCCTTTATCTCCGACAAATCCGATACGAACACGTCAAACCCTTTGGCTTTGGCAAGTATGGCAGCTCCTGTGCCGCTCTCGCCTGCTCCGAGTACTACAATTTTCTTTTTTGCCATTTTTGGTTATCTTATCTTCAAGGTCAATATTGTGAGTGCCGCAAGACCTATGCTTATAATCCAGGTCCTGAGCGTTATTTTAGTCTCCAACTGTAACTTGCTGTCATTGCCACGGAACTTTACCGTGCTCCCGGGATCACTCTTGAGTACCTGCTCCATACTGGTACGGAAATGGTCATGAATGGGGGTGCGCTTCCATATGCGCTGGTGAACGCCCTTGCGTTTACCCAACTTGTAATAGAAACGCTGGCATATCACAGACAGGCTCTCTACCAGGAACACGCCGCACAGTATGGGAAGCAGCAGTTCCTTGTGTATGCAGAGTGCAGCCACGGCAATGATTCCGCCGATGGTAAGGCTGCCGGTATCGCCCATGAATATCTGTGCCGGGTATGAGTTGAACCAGAGGAAACCTATCAGGGCACCCACAAAGGCGGCCAGATAGATAACCACCTCCTGGCTTCCGGGCACATACATAAGGTCAAAGTGGCTGGCGGTGACCACGTTACTGGAGACGTACGCCAGAATGCCCAGCGTAACTCCAATTATGGCCGAGTTGCCCGCAGCCATACCGTCCATGCCGTCGTTCAGGTTAGATCCGTTGGATACTGCGGTTACGACAAACAGTGTAAGCAGTACAAAGAAAATCCATCCAGCCTGATATTTGCTCTTCTCACCCAGCCAGCCGAATGCATCAGCATAGTTCAGGTTATGGTTCTTGAAGAAAGGTATGGTTGTACGGGTGGATTTGACATCGGGAGTCTTTATTACAATCTCCGTATTGTTCTCAATACGGGTTTCAACTTTCTCATTTATGACCACCTGCGGACTGTAACGGAGCGTAAGACCTACAATCAGGCCCAGAGTCAACTGTCCCGACACTTTGAGCCAACCGTTCAGTCCATCCTTGTTTTTCTTGAAAGTCTTGATGTAGTCATCGGTAAAACCTATTAAACCAAGAATCACCGTTGTGACCAGCATAAGCTGCATATAGACATTCTTAAGATCACCTATAAGCAGGCAGGGCACCAGTATGGCTACTATAATTATCACACCACCCATGGTAGGAACACCCTTCTTGGTCACTCCGAACGGATCAAGTTTGATATCGCGTTGTGTCTCTGATATATTCTTGCGCTTAAGCATGTCAATGAAATGACTGCCGAACCAGCATGACACCACGAGTGACAGCACCAGAGCGAAAATGGCCCTGAATGTCACATAACTGAACATTCCTCCGCCCGGAATGTCTATTCCCTCATTCTTGAGATATTCAAACAGACTGTATAACATCAGTATTCAGTTCAAAAAGATTCTCTAATAACCTCATGGTCGTCAAAGTGGTGCTTGACTCCCTTGATCTCCTGATAATCCTCATGGCCCTTGCCTGCTACAAGAATCACATCACCGGCCTGAGCCATCATACAGGCAGTACGTATGGCTTCGCGGCGGTCAGTAATTGATATCACCTTCTGCATATCCTCCTTGGTTAGTCCTGCCAGCATATCATTGATGATATCCTCAGGCTCTTCAAAGCGGGGGTTATCAGAAGTTATTATTACCCTGTCACTGTATTTTACGCTCTCCTTTGCCATAAGCGGACGCTTGCCCTTGTCGCGGTTACCGCCTGCACCTACCACGGTTATTATCTGCCCTTTGCCGTCAAGCACATCAACAATGGTGGTCAGCACATTGGTAAGAGCATCAGGAGTATGCGCATAATCCACGATGGCGGTGTAGCCCTTGGGTGAACGGATGGCATCAAAACGGCCATTAACGGGAACAAGAGTGCTCATAACGGTAAGCACCTCCATAGGATCACGACCCAGATTGACCGCCGTCCCGTAAACAGCCAGAAGGTTGCTGGCATTGAACTTTCCTATAAACTTGAGGAACACCTCACGTCCGTTTATCTCAAGCAGCATCCCGTCAAAACCTGACTCAAGCAGACGGCCCTTGAAATCACTTATGCTGCGCAGGGAATAGGTTGTAACCTTGGCCTTGGTGTTCTGCGCCATCACAAGACCGTTCTTGTCATCCAGGTTGGTAACCATGAATGCATCCTTGCCCAATCCGTCAAAGAACATCTTCTTGGCCTTGAGATAATTCTCCACAGTCTTGTGGTAATCCAGATGGTCACGTGTCAGGTTGGTGAAAATACCTCCCGCATATTTAAGCCCGCCAATGCGTTTCTGAACGATGGCGTGTGAGCTGCACTCCATGAATACATACTTGCAGCCTTCATCAGCCATACGTCCCAGCAGGCGGTTCAGCGTGACGGCATCGGGTGTAGTATGATCTGCCGGTATAGGTTCTCCGTCAATGTAATTGCACACTGTTGAGAGCAAGCCTGCCTTGTAGCCCATCTTACGGAACATGTTATATAATAAGGTCGCTATGGTGGTCTTTCCGTTGGTACCCGTCACACCCACCAGTTTTACCTTATCCGTGGGGTTACCAAAGAACCTTGTGGCTACCGTACCCACCACATCCTCACAATCAGGAACCTGTATGTATACCACACCCTCCTGGAGTTGCTCAGGCAAAACCTCACATAGCACCGAGCCTGCACCCAGTTCTATTGCCTTGGGTATGAACTGATGGCCGTCAACCGTTGTACCGCGCATGGCCACAAACAGGCATCCCTTGCTTACTTTACGTGAGTCAAGCTGGATGTCGGTAACAGTCATTGCGGTGTCACCCACCGTCCTGACTGTCTTAAGTCCTGAAACAAGTTCTCCTATAGTTACCATATATGTCACATTGATAAATTCAACTGTATTCTGTCTCCCTTATGGAAACGTGTATTCTTGGGCAGACTCTGGCTCTTGACCTTGCCCACTCCGTTAATGCTCACCCTCAGACCCATCTTCTCCAGCAAATAAAGTGCATCTGACGCTCCCATACCGTGTACATCGGGCACTATGCCGTATTCATACACCAGCCGGTTCATCACGAACCTGCCGGAATCCGAACTTACAGTACCCCATACGGTATCTGCCACCTGCCTGTCCTCACGGCTCAGAAGATTCTTCTTACCCATGCCTTTGAGTACCGTTGACGCCTTGGCCAGATCACCAGGCAGAACCTTTGGTATGAACTGCCTTGTAGAGTCATATGCCTCCATTATATCTCTGGGGTTACGGCTTGCCATAACTTTCTCCGATACCTCATGGAACACAGGAGCAGCCCAGGTGGCACCACCTGCCGCACCTCCGTCTGTACGTATGGATACTATGCATGAGTACTGCGGATTGTCTGCCGGAAAGTATCCGCAGAAGGAAACCATGTGCGTACGGCGGCCGTTCCTGTAACCCTCGGCACCCTGTGAAAGCTGTGCTGTTCCGGTCTTGCCCGCAACGGTAAAGTATTTGGATTGGGCGTTTTTACCCGTACCGTTCTGTACCACGTTCTCCAGGAGGAACCGTACCTGCTCCAGAGTCTCATCCTTGCACATATGGCGGCGTACCACCTCCACAGGGAACTCCTTTACCACCTCACCTTCACGGGTTACCTTTGTCACAAGTCGCGGAGCCACCATACAGCCTCCATTGGCAACACCGTTATAGAATGCCAGCGTATTTATAACCGGCAGCTGGGTGTTATAACCGATAGACATCCACGGCAATCTTGTAGCATCCCAATAACCGTCACGTCTTATCACGGGAGCGGCAGTACCAGTAAGCTGAAGATCAAAATGGGTATTGATTCCCGTGCGGTAAATACCGTCCACAAATGCCTGCGGATTATCCTTATAAGCCGCGTTTATAAGTTTGGACGTACCTATGTTGCAGGAGTTCTTGATGATGCCCGGCACATCCAGCCATCCGTAACCGCTGCCGGCATCAGTCATGACGGCCCCGCCTCCAAATCCTGTGTAACGGCCATGCTCGCAATACACGCTGTCAGTAAGTGAAATCTTGCCGTCATCAAGAGCCACCATCATGGATACCGGCTTGAAGGTGGAGCCAGGCTCAAACAACTCCTTTACCGCATTGTTCTGTATCTCACTGAATTGCCCTGACTCTGTCTTGGTAAGACTGGCTATGGCCTTGATATCACCGGTAGGTACCTCCATGAGTACCACAATGCCCGATGCGGCATTCCTGAACTCCAGCTGCTTGCGCAGCGCAACCTCAGCAATGTCCTGCATATCCACATTGATGGTGGTGTAAATATCGCAACCGTCTATCTGAGGAATATCGGCAATCATACGTGAGACATTCTGCACTTTCTCCATATGTCCGCGTCCGGGAACGCCACGCAGGAGTGAATCAAATGAGAGTTCCAGACCATTCCTGGCTGAATCCTTTGCCTCAAACATGCTGCCTATGGTACGTGCGGCAAGTGTTCCGAACGGTTTCTGACGTGATATCTTGGATTCTGCGCTGAAGAACCATCCCTCATATTTGGGTTTGAGCCATATGGTCTTGGCCAGTGACTTGTACTGGTTGTAAGAGATTGGATATGAGTTGCGTGAAGCATTGGGTAGCAGCAACCAGGAATGTGACTTGGCTGCATATCCCTTCTCATAATGGTTCACAAACTCCTGAACTGAATATTGCGGGAATATATCATGCATCTGGCGTGCAAATTCTGCCAGATGCTTGGTATAGAGCGTATCTTTACGCAACTGATCCTTCTTGGCACGTTCAGACGCTTTCTCCGCTGTCTTGAAATCCAGGAACACGCGATACTGCTTCATACTGCTGGCCAGCAACAGACCTTCATCACTCAATATATTACCCCTGCGCGGTTCTATCACCCTGTTGACCGGAGCAAGGTTCTTGGAGACATCATTCCAGTACTGCCTCTCTCCAAACATGACAAGAGCCATCTTGATAATGATAAAGATACCCCACACCAACATAAGCAGGAACAGGGTGACATATTTACGTGACACCCTTTTCTTCTCCTGTTTGCGGGCAGCATCCCTGTCTGTCATCTCACTCATTTGGGCAAAACGTACGGCGGTTCAGTTACTGGCTGCAGTCCAGAACCGTTTCTGGTAGCAACCCTCTCTATATATGACGGCTTGCTCTTGGCTGACACATCACTTGTGGTGTTAAGGGTCTGGTACTCCATGTCCACAAGCTCTCGTCTGAGCCTTTCAGCATATACCTGGTCACGCTGATATGCATAACGGTTTCCGATATAGAAGATGATGCAGGCCAGAATTTCCACCAGCAACCAGATGTTACGGTGGATAAAATCAGGCACGGACTGGAACAGCCCTTTTTTCCTTGTCGTGTTCTTGCTCTTGTCCTCCATATCAGATCTTCTCACAAATTCTCAGTTTGGCACTGCGGGAACGCGGATTGGCAGCCTGCTCGGCGGCATCGGGAACAACAGGTTTCCCTATGACGCGCAGCGGCACCTCACGGTTTCCGTAGAAATCTGTCTTGATATCACCCTCTATGTTTCCGCTCTTCATAAGGTTCTTTACCATGCGGTCCTCAATGGAGTGATATGTTATCACCACCAGACGACCACCCTTATCAAGCAACTCAACCGCTCCGCTAAGCATCTCACGCAAAGCATCCACCTCATGATTCACCTCCATGCGCAATGCCTGGAACAACTTGGCGGTATCCTTTTTCTCACGCTCACGGCCTATCACGGGACGGATGGCATCCAGTAACTGGGTAACGGTATCAAGCCTGCTGTTCCTGCGTGCCCTTGCCACTGCCTGAGCCAGCTGACGCCCGTTCTGCAGTTCTCCGTACAGCCAGAACAACTGGGCAAGCCTCTCCTCGGGGTAGTCATTCAGCACATCCGATGCCTTCAACCCCTCCTTCTGGTTCATACGCATGTCAATGGGACCTTCAAAACGGAATGAGAATCCGCGTGAACTGTCATCAAAATGATGCCACGATACACCTAGGTCTGCTAATATGCCGTTTACCTTTTCATGGCCGTACCAGCGCATGAAGTTGGACATATAGCGGAAATTGGAATAAACGAACGTGAAACGGTCATCAGGGATTATGTTGTTCATGGCATCGGCATCCTGGTCAAAACCATACAGATGGCCTTTGTTACCAAGCAGGGACAGTATCTCTCGTGAGTGGCCGCCGCCACCGAAGGTGGCATCCACATAGACCCCGTCAGGAGCCGTCACGAGTCCTTCTACACTCTGTCTGAGAAGAACCGGCACATGATATGTCCCGCTTGTGTCCACTTGCCTGTTATGTATGTAGTATGTATCACTCTGTCATGAATTTTTTCAGACTCTCAGCAAACTCACTGTCTGACATGAAGGGTTGCTGACCTGCACCTGCTGCAATATCAGGAGCCCATATCTCTATGGTTTGCTCCATACCCACAAACAATGCGTCCTGCTTGATACCCACCTTGTCAAGCAAAGCCTGAGGCAGCAGCATGCGGCCATTACTGTCCAGCTGCAACTCCTGAGCTTCAGACACCAGTTTGCGGTACACCATCTGCTGGTTACCGTCAAACCGGTTCAGTTTGGCACGCACCCCGGCTATCTCCTCCTGCCATTGTTGTGCAGGATAAACCACAAGGCAGTTCTCAAAGTAATCCTTGCGGACTACAAGAGTCTGACAGCCGGACTGCTGCAATATGCGGCGGAATCCGGCTGGCATGAATGCCCTGTTCTTGGCATCCAAGCGCACGGGGAACTGACCTATAAAGCTCATTCTTCGCTGATAATCGATATTCGGTTTCAAAGTTAATTAAATTTCACCCACTTTAACCCACAATCCCCCACTTTTTATTTAAAAAAGTTTTTAACTGCCTGTTGATAACTCTATGGGCTGTTAATCAAAAGATTGGCCTGAACTGGTTGAAGCACCGGTTCAGGCCAAACACATATTGTTCATAATTATAGGGGTTTTGTCTGCCAATACCCCTGTAATTATGTCACTCTGAAAGGATCTCTTCTGCTCTTTTGAGAGCGATATTGATGTGGCTGCAGATGTTTTCCTTGCCCACAACATCATCCATGCCGGCATCCTCAATGACCTTCATCACTTTGGGATTAACGCCGGAAAGAACCACCTTGACACCCATCTGGGAGCACATGCGGCACATGTTCTGCAGGTTGTGTACGCCAGTTGAATCAATGAAGGGGACCTTACGCATGCGGATTATTCGCACCTTGGCGCGACCTCCCATATCACCCATCATCTCCTCGAACTTGTTACCTATACCGAAGAAATAGGGACCGTTAATCTCATAGACCTTCACTCCCTCAGGAATGGTAAGGTGATCCAGATTGCCCTGAACGTCACTGTCGGCATTAGGGTCAATCTCATCACTGAGAACTGACACATTGGTGGTCTCGGCCATACGTTTCATGCAGAGCAGGCAGGCTATCAGAACACCCACCTCAATTGCCACGGTAAGGTCAAATATCACTGTCAGGAAAAATGTTACCAAAAGAACGATGATATCGGACTTGGGATTCTTGAGGATGGCCTTGAAACTGCGCCACTCACTCATATTATATGATACCACTACCAGGATACCGGCCAAGCAAGCCATGGGGATGAACTTGACAAGCGGCATCAGGAAGAGGTAGATAAGTGCCAGTACAATGGCGTGTGCAATACCGGCTATTGGAGTGCGTCCGCCATTGTTTATGTTGGTCATGGTTCGTGCTATTGCGCCTGTGGCGGGTATACCGCCAAACAGAGGTGATACCATATTTGCAATACCCTGTGCCACAAGCTCCTGGTTGCTGTCGTGACGGTCACCTATCACACCGTCAGCTACAGCGGCAGAAAGCAGTGACTCTATGGCACCCAGCATTGCTATCACCATAGCAGGCTGTGCCAAACGGGTAATACTATCCCAATTGATTCTGGGAACCTCAGCCTGAGGCAGTTCAGTGCTGATTGAAAAGCGGTCACCTATGGTCTCAATACCCTCAACACCTACTCCACGCAGTATAAGGCAGACAACTGTCATTATGATGATTGCCACCAGTGAACCTGGAATCTTACGGCTTATCTTGGGAGTGAACACAATTATCAGGATGCTGCCCACACCTATCAGGAGTGACCACCAGCTTACAGTATCGAAATGTTGGAAATAAACAGCCCACTTGTCAATGAAACCGGCCGGAACACTCTCTATCTGGAGTCCGAACAGGTCCTTTATCTGAGTTGCAAAGATGGTCAGGGCAATACCGCTTGTAAAACCCACTACTATGGGATAAGGAATGTACTTGATTATGGTTCCCAGATGGAGAACGCCCATCAGGATAAGGAACGCGCCGGCCATGAATGTAGCTATGCAGAGGCCGCTCATGCCGTACTCCTGTATGATACCATACACAATCACGATGAACGCACCGGTAGGACCGCCTATCTGGACCTTGCTGCCGCCAAAGAAAGAGATGATGAAACCTGCTACAATGGCGGTGAGAATGCCGGCCTCAGGAGTAGCTCCCGATGCAATACCGAATGCGATGGCAAGCGGCAGAGCCACTATACCTACAATTACACCTGCAAGCAGGTCCTGAACAAGAGTTTGTTTGTCATAACCGTTCTTTAGAGTTGAGAACAGTTTAGGTTGGAAACCTCTGAAATTCATAATGTTGACATCTTTTTGCCGGCCCTTTACCGGCATATTAACTATACTTTTTTCGTTTTCGGCCGCGAAATTACACATTTCTTCACCTCATTTTAACTCTGCAAACTTATAGCATCACATATTATTACCACTATTATACATTTTTAACCCCATTTGCAACGCAGGGGTATCAAAATGACAATTGATATGGAAAGAATTGATACATTTGCAGAAAGTATAACCTAAACCAATTAATTGATTTTATATGGAACAATTAAGAAAAAACTCTCTGAGTCTTGCAATCTGGAGCATCATCATTCCTGCCGCATTCACAATCCTGGCACTTTTTTCATTATCCGTGTTTCTACCCAACTCAATGATCGGTAATATCAAACTGTTTGTAACTTTCCTCAGCTGCACGGAGATACCGCTTGCCGTTTTCTATTTCATCTTCTGGTTCAGTTTCCTGGACAGTCTCAAGAATGCATACAAGGATAATAATACCATGCAAATAATAACAACAATCGGAATTGTAGCTACAGCACTCAAGATAGCCTGCATTACCATAGGAATGTTTGGTTCACTGATTATTGCTTTTGCAGACACAAGATACAGCGGCACAATTAATGCAACAGGAACAGGTATCCTGCCTACCGGTGGTGTAGAGAATGTAGTTCATGGTCTGATGTACGCCTCAATGCTGCTTTCTGCCATCATGTTCCTGCTTTTCAGGGAGTTATCCGAGCCCAAGAGTGAGATGCGCATCATCACCCTGCTGCTGGTTATTCTGATTCCGGTGTGGGGCATAGCTGACACTAATTTGAAATCTCCCGTGTGGGCTATCATTCAGATATTCATCGTTATACTGGAATTCTATTTCTTCTGGAAAATCTACAAAGGATTCAAATTCACGGGAAAATAAGATTCAGTTTCAGCTCTACCGTAACAGGAAACAGTTTGCATATTTAGGAAATTGGTGTACCTTTGCGGCGCTATTTTAACGTTAGGTTTCGTTAGCTCAGCCGGTTCAGAGCGCTTGCTTCACACGCAAGAGGTCCGCGGTTCGAATCCGCGACGAAACACATTATTATTGATCCTTTAGCTCAGTTGGTTTAGAGCGCTTGCTTGACAGGCAAGAGGTCAGCAGTTCAAATCTGCTAAGGATCACCAGTACTCTATCTCACGAACAAGCACCTCAACAGGCAAACGGTTGCGGTTATACGTGCGGGCCTCTTTCCAGTTACCCTTCTCATCAAAATCAAAGTACTCAGTATAGGTGATTTCATCCTTTTCCTCACCCTTGGTGGAAACACTTTTTTTAATGATGTTGTTATTCTTGTCATAAATATTGGTCTGAACAACCTCATCACCCGATTGAGGATCAGTAACCGTAATCTTGACAGGATAACCTTTGCTGTCTGTCTGTATAACACTGATGGTGGTTGTTTTTCCATCCTCTGACACTACAGACTTATGCTTGCGTCCAAATGAACTCTCCTTGACGACCATCTGCACAATCCTGCCGTTTTCCTCCTTTTTGTACTCCAGAATACCTCTCTTGCTTGAAACCAGATTGATGCGTGCCATAACCCTGCCACCTCCCTTTTGGATACTGCGTACGCATATGCCGTTCTCAAAAAGGCTCTCAGCTTCAGTCTGGACACGACCGGCACTGTCCATTAGAGCTGAGCAGATTTCATATCCGTTTACATCATATCCCGATGCATTCATATACATCACATCAGTTCCTTTCTCGTTTGCATGCCATACCTCAGGCATAAGATGCCAGACCGTTACCTTCTGGACACGGCCGTTCATTCCACCAAACGGAGGCTCCTGATACCTGCTGCCGCATGATGCAAAAACGACACTCAGTGTCACAACCGTTAATACCACACAATATCTTAATACCGAACCGGATTTCATATCACTTGTCATCAAATTATGTTCTGTTTCTTCATTTCACTCACAGTCAATTCAAGCTCATCATACCAAGCCTGCCCGAAACGGCGTATCAGAGGCTCCTTGAGATATCTGTACAAAGGTATGCCCTCCCTGTGTCCCTTGATCAGTGCCGCCTGGCACACATCCCAACGGTTATAATTAAGCCCCCAGTAGTCACCCAGTTTCTTGACACGAATGGGATACAAATGGCACGATACAGGTTTCATGAAACTGACCTTACCCTCACGGTATGCCTTCTCTATTGCACAATAGCAGCAGCCATCCTCACCATAACAGGTAAAAACGCAGTCCTTACCATTTACGATCTGGGTTACCAGTTCTCCCTCCGGATCCGGATAGGCAATACCCTTCTCCTCAATAGCCTTGAGCGCATCGGTTGAAAGGTTGTCCTTTATTTCAGGAAGCAACTGTTCTATCTGCGCAATCTCATCGGGAGTAACGGGGGCTCCGGCATCACCCTCAATGCAGCACGCCCCGTGACACTTCTTGAGGTCACAGCAGAACTCTTTGGTAAGCACATCAAAAGAAACAATCGTATCCTGAATCTGGACCATCGCCTGCAAGTCAATATGTTTTCAATGCGCAAAAGTAAGAAAATTATTCTATCTTAGCGGAGCAAAAACAGTTAGACTATGTCAATTGCACTCATAGTATTTGCCGTAATCCTGGGAGTTGTGGGAATCATAGGAAGCATTGTTCCCGGTCTTCCCGGACCACCTATAAGCTGGATAGGCCTGTTGCTGGCCTTCTTTGGCCGGAGGATTGCCGAGAGCGACAATCAGATTACCCTGACATGCCTGCTGATATGGCTTGCCATAACCCTTATCGTTACCGTTCTTGATTACGTAATCCCTTCCAAGTTCACCAGACTTGCAGGAGGCTCAAAAGCCGGCAGCTGGGGCGCAATGATAGGTCTGCTGATAGGAATCATATTCACCTACATAGGAATGATAGCAGGATGCTTCCTTGGCGCACTTATAGGTGAGCTTGCTTTCGGAAAGAAAGAGTTCGGTGCATCATGTAAATCAGCTCTAGGCGCATTTGCAGGCGTCATGGCCGGTACAGGATTAAAACTCATCACAACGGTTACCATGATGTTCTACATTATTTTCTAAAAAAACCGACATTAAAAGTTCCTTTCCTATTACCTATATTTTAACTTCGCTCCGCAATTCAGGTATTACTATAAGAACAAGACTCTAATTTCTTTAACTAAACTTATATCAAAATGAAAAGAAAAATTCTTCTTGCAGCGGCTATTATGATGTCGCTTACAGGTTTTGCCCAGTTCCCGGGCGGAGGTTTCGGTGGCGGTATGCCTCAGGGTGGTTTCGGCGGATTCGGCGGCGGAATGCCTCAGGGCGGTTTCGGCGGTTTCGGCGGATTCGGTGGTCCTCAGGGTGCTGCCCAGGTTGAGTGCTCCGAGAAATTCACTGACATCAACTATGCCGGCGACGACGGTCAGGTTTATCACATGCTTGACATCTACCTGCCTAAGGAGGTTAAGGATAAGTATCCCGTTGTAGTACACATCTACGGTAGTGCTTGGGGCAGCAACAGTTCAAAGGGTATGGCCGATGTAACCACAATCGGTCAGGCTCTGCTCAACGCCGGTTATGCAGTGGTTTGCCCGAACCACCGTTCAATCGCTGACGGCAAGTGGCCCGCTCAGGTTAACGATATCAAGGCCGTTATCCGCTTTATCCGCGCTAATGCCGATAAGTACAAATTTGACACATCATTCATAGCAACTTCAGGTTTCTCATCAGGCGGTCACCTGTCAGCAGTTACCGCTCTGTCAAACAACGTAAAGGTTGCCAAGCGCGGCAAGGCCGAGTATGACATTGAGGGTAACGTAGGCCCCTACACCAAGGAGTCAAGTTATGTAAACGCATTCTGCGACTGGTCAGGTCCCACAGAGCTCCTGCACATGGATTGCGGAAACGCAATGATATTCGGCGGCCCCGGCCAGACCCCCGAGGAGCAGCTCATCGGACTCCCCAAGGAGGGTAATGAGGACAACTTCGTGCTGCTGAGCGCAACCGGTTTCCTGGATAAGAACGATGTGGCCGGTTACATGTTCCACGGTGATTCAGATCCTATAGTAGCATCATGCGTAAGCCAGTATCTCTATGATGAGATGCAGAAGGCCGGCGTTGAGAGCTACATCATTCGCGTACCCGAGGGCAGTCACGGCGGTGCCGCCATGTACACCGAGGAGAACCTCAAGAAAATGGTTGACTTCCTGAACGCTCAGCGCGCCAAGACAGCCAAGAAAAAATAATCTGAACAGATAAAAAAGAGAGAAACGCGAGACCTTTTGTCCCGCGTTTCTTTTTTTATTCCACTTTCGGACTTAGAGTCATCTGCATGATATCACCGTTCTTTATTTCTTTATCTCCGAATCTGACTGGAGACATGATATAGAAATGATTTATTCCTCCGTAGTTATCGTAATATGGAGAATCCTCATCAATAATCTCCTCTATGACTCTGAATATCATTTGGTTCTTCTTAATCTTCAGAACCAACAGGTCAGGCGCATCAGGATCTTTTGCCATGTCGGTTCCTTTCAATTCCTTTATCTCTGACGGATGTTTCCAGACCAAATCATATTTGCCATTGGGGAACAGACCGGATTCGTCACCGGCAAATGTTATCTTTTCTTTTTCATCAACAGTAACCTTTACTATCTTCAATGGCTTGAAACCGAGAGCCCCATCATCCTCTACAACAGCTGTATGGACTTCAGCACTATAGGTACCCTGGATAATATCACCAACAGTTTCTATCGTTATTCCTTCAGGCTTTCCCGGTTGCCACAGCTTGATGCTTACCGGCTCATGGCATACCGATCCGGAGAGCGTAGGAATACCCTCATCCCACTCCTCCTCGGAAATGGCAGGGAATATCACCTGATAAGGAGATGATACCCAGTCTCCGTGACGGTCAAAGTCCTCATTTACCGGGAGTCCTTCAATCCTTATGGCATCCAGAACCTTTCCGTTGGCAAGAGTCAGTTTGTAGTCGTTGCCGATATGTCCGGGGAACGAGTGGTTTGCCCTGATGTACATAAGGCAGTAGACGGTTGTCTCATTTTCTCCAAAGTCAACCCTGTCGGCAGCAAACTCATCCTTGACATCATCATTGAGATGTGTGGTCTTAAGATAGGTATGTCCATTAACTTCAATACTGCGTACATTCTCAAACATGCTGACATCCTCTGTCACCTGGATCTTCTTGATGTTTATGTTCAGGGTCTTCTCCCTGAAATTGATAGTCTTTACATCCTTGGGCAGAGCCGGGAAGTGTACGGTCTGGACATACGCGGCAGTTACCGGACTCCAGAAATAGTGGTTCAGGAATCCCTCCATACCTTCATTCCTGGTCTCCTTGATCCACTGGCCGTTAACCTCGATCTCGCATTCGCTCAGGCCGGTTACCCACTGGTCCCTGTGCTGATGCATTCCCATTACCATGATGAACTCATCATCGGCATTGACCAGATTAATGCTAATCCAATCATCCTCAGGATTGAAGAACACCTTGGGATCCTTAATGTGGAGTCCTTTGCCGTAATACTTGTCAGTCAAATCAGACAGCATCTGTTTGGCTGCGGTCTGGGCGTCCATGCCGGGATAATGACTGGCAATGTTGAAGTTCATTGGTATTATGGTAACATCACGGAATCTTTCTCCCATGATATATTCGTTATTCTCACTTTCCGTTACGATAGAGAACTGTTCAATGCCCCTACCCCATACTGTCTTTGCGAGTTCATCGGCCTCTTTTGCACTCATCTTGTCGGGATAAATGGAGACACCGTGTCCATCGAACAGGTTGATCCACTTCTTCATCAGATTAATATCACCGGTAATTGAAGGTGTGGGATACTTGATGTATGAGCTGTCACCGCTGATATCTGCCATTCTATTGTTCATTTTCAAATTGCAGTTCAACTCAAACCTGTACTGTCCGCCACCCAAGTCGAATATTCGTGCGGCACGATACTCCGGCATAGTCATCTGGGTAAGGATCTCGTCGTTGTTGGCAACGCTTATGCGGATACCTTTTGCCACAAGCTGCTCGGCCAGAGGCTGGACCTCGGCCAGACCTTCAATGGGATAGGTGTACATGAGGGTCATGCGGGTGGTCTTGAAATCCTTGTAATTGGCAAGATAATCTGCCAGTTCGCTGACCTTCATGCTGGCTTCTACACCGTTAAAGGTTCTCACTTTACAGGTTCCGTCCTGATAAATCCAGGTCTTACCATCTTCAAAAACCGGCCAGCGGAAAGTGTTATCCTCGGCCATCGCTACATTGGCAGTCGCAAACAAGAAGAAATACGCGATTGCAGGGATGAAAAGGACTCTGAGCCTTCTCCATCCATTTGATTGTTTTTTGTCCATCATATCTATTCTCTTTTTGAGATTGGATTGCTTAAGCCAACTGGTCATAGCCATGCCCCTGCTTGCGGCAACAGCGTTAACCAGCATAAGTTTGTACTCCTTTGGATTGGCTCCGCTGTCAATAACCGCACGGTCTGCCTCATACTCGTGTATAAGTTCAAACTCCTTGCGCAGCAGTATCATTACGGGATTGAACCATTGGAATGCCGTCATGATATCGGCCATAAGCAGGTCAAGTGAGTGCCAACGGTGAGCATGAAGGTTCTCATGCTTCCAGACCGATGCATTCTCACTTTCCAGCCACTCATGCGGCATAACTATGAACCGCATCCAGTTGAGCGGTCCGGGAATCTGGTCGGACTCAATCACATCAACACCCTCAGCGCGGTCAGCATATCGGCCACTGCGGATGATGCGTGACATGGTCCAAACTGAAATGCCTTTTTTAATGAGCACGAACAGAACACCTGCCCCGTATAATACCAGAAGTATTGCAAACAAGTTAACGGGAGCAGATGTCTGTGCGGCTGCTGCATCAATATCTGATACAACCAACTGGGTATTCTCTTCCACTGCGTCTACGTTATCAGCAGCTATAGGATGTCTGGTAATATGGAAGAGAGGCAAAACAAAGGAGAGAAGAGCAATGGTTATCAGAACCAACCGGTTAAAGCGGTGGAACGTTTCACGTCCCAGCAGCAGACGATAACCGCCAAAAAGAGCAGCCACAAGAACCGCCACCTTGAACTGATATATCAATAAAGCCTCCATTACTTATCCTCTTTAATGCGTCTGATAAGCTCTTCAAGCTCATCAACACTGATCTTATCATCCTTGACCAAAGCCGACACCGCATCAATATATGAATTCTCAAAGCAGTGCGACACAATACGTCCGATAGAACTGTTACTGTACTCATCACGCCCAACAACAGCGTAATACCTGTAGCCCATCCCCTCTTTGCTGTGCCCCAGGAATCCGTTCGACTCCAGCAGACGGACCTGAGTGGAGATGGTGTTGACGTGAGGTTTGGGATCCGGCAGCAGCTCCCTAAGCTCACCGACAGTCATGGCTCCGTTCTGCCAAAACAGTTCCATGATGTCCTCCTCTTTCTTACTTAATCGCTTCATAAAAACTATAGTTTTGCATTCATTTTTAGTCTTCCGACACGGCAAATATACAACTATCTTTCGTAGTTGAACTAAAAAATCCGAAAAATTAACTATAAATCATAGTCAAATTCCCGATTTTACAAAAAAAGCAGCCCGTGAAGGCTGCCTACGTATGATTTATTATTTCTATTTAAAGAAGAGAATCAGCTAAAGATTCCAGAGCAGGAATATCGGCCGCTTTCATACGGCTCTTGATAGTAACCATGGGTTCTACGATCTCTATCCCGGACATAGCAGAAAGCATCTCCTTCATAACACGGCCGGCCGATGGAGCCCACGAGCCGTTCTCAACCAGAGCGACCTTGCGGTTGCAGAAGCCTTTTATCTGGAGACGGTGCAGGAAATCATACATGGGAGTGAACAGACCTGCATCATATGACGATGCACAGCAAACCATGATTGAGTGACGGAAAGCATCCTCAACGTTCTCTGCAATGTCCGAGCGGCACAGGTCACTGACAACGACACGCTCCACACCTTTGGCACGCAGGATCTCAGCCAATTTCTCAGCAGCCACCATGGTGCCGCCATGGATAGAGGCACAGGCGATGAACACTCCCTCAGTCTCAACAGCGTAGTTGCTCCATATATTATAAAGGTTAAGATACTCGGAAAGATTATCCTCAAGAATAGGACCATGCAGAGGACGTATGGTCTTTACAGGGAGTCCTGCCACCTTACCCAACAGAGTACGTACAGGAGCACCGTATTTGCCCACGATATTGAAGTAGTAGCGGCGAGCCTCACAACTCCAGTCATCATCATCACGTCCATAAAAACCGCACTTGGACAGAGCACCGAACTTACCGAACGCATCGGCACTGTACAGGGCACCGTCAGCCTCATCAAATGACACCATAACCTCAGGCCAGTGCACCATGGGAGCACCTATGAACTTGAGGCTGTGACTTCCCAGTTCAAGTATTGAGCCCTCCTTTACAGCCAGAGTACGCCCCTCAATCTTTATATCCTCGAAGAACTGGGAGAACATTTGGATAGCCTTGGCACTTGCCACAACCGTAAGTGAGGGGTATGATTCAAGTGCCCAGGCAATAAGGGCTGAATGGTCAGGCTCCATATGGTGAACCACCAGATAGTCAGGCTGGCGGCCGGCAAGAGCCTCCTGCAGATTCTGTTTCCACTCACTGGCCTTGCGGACATCGGCCGTATCAAGTATGGCAACCTTGTCATCAAGTATCACGTATGAGTTATACGCCATACCCTCAGGAACAACGTACTGACTCTCAAACAGATCCAGATCCAGATCATCTACTCCAATGTACTTTACCTTATCGCTCAGATTCTTTATCATAAATATACAGTTATTCCAAGGAATTAATAAAATAGTCTGCAAGAATTGTCAGAGAAGGATCAGAACACCAGAAGTTTGCATGGTCTGACGGCATAATGCCCACATAGCAATCCGGATAGCGTTTCTCCCACCTCTCACGACATGTATCAAAGGCTTTGCGCATTCCGGTGGCCTTTGCCTCATTCCATTCAGGATCAAACCAGGAGCCGTAATCAACATAAATCTCTGCAAGGAAGATTGAAAGCTTTCCCTCATATTTAAACACGGGGTAGGTTTTCATCAACGTAAAATCATTGTCAATCCTCAGGTTATTCTCCTCTTCTGAAAGGAATGAGAAGTGCAGAAGAGCATTGGTTTCACGACTGGTATCCCTGTCTGTCTCACCGTCAATAACCACGACATGAGGCTTCTCAGCCTTATCGGCATATAACTGATGTGCAAGCAGAAGAGCCTGCTCGCCACCCATGCACATACCCATGAAACAGCAAACCTTGTGTTTTGCAACTACCGGAGCCACCATCTCGCGGTAAATAGCCATAAGTTCCTCCAAATCAGCCACTCTTTTGTTCTCCAAGATAGCATGATAGTATTCCACCACATATATGGAGTATTTGTCAGTAAGACGGTCTGCCAATTGCGTGTACATGTTTCCAAATGACGTATAACCGCTTATGACTATTATGACAGGCTTCTCAGTATTGTCATCATCGTTATACCAGTAATTCAGACGGGCATCACGATGCTTTATTATCTCACGTATGGTACGATGCTTGTACATTTCAAGTACCGATATCTGCATACCCATACGGTTCAGGTCAATAGACACCTGCATTGACTGTATGGAAGACAATCCATAAACATCAAACAGGTCTTCATTCACTGAAATATTATCAAGTTCCATTACCCGGCACAACTCCTGCTTCAGCATTTTTTCATCGGCGGGCAACGTCTCGGCCTTATCTTCATCAATGTAGTAGAATGGTCTGTTAACCAGTTTCTTGCCGTCAATCTTTCCATTTAGCGTAAGTTGGAACTCAGGAATGAAATTCCACATAGTGGGGATCATATAGTCCGGGAGTTCTACACGTATCTGCTTCTTTATGCTGTTAATGGTATCAACAGTCTTCTTGTTAGACTGACAGACATCCATATCCTGAGGCAGGATAAAAGCCACTATATGTTTATTGGTGCCGGTTTCCTCAATCCTGACATATGCACGCTTTACCTCCTGACATTTCTCAATGTGCGCAAGGATTTCATCCAGCTCTATACGATGACTGTACAGCTTGACCTGTGAATCCTTTCTTCCCACAAATTCACAACTGCCATCCTGCAAAAGACGTACTATATCACCTGTACAGTACAGTCTGGGAGCTTTTTCTTTGGAATCAGCAAAAGGATTGTCAATCAGTTTCTCTTTAGTGAGCCCCGGTCTGTTAAGATATCCGTTGAACACCTGTGGCCCACCTATCAGAAGTTCACCCTCCTGTCCGGCTTGCACAGGCTGCAGATTCTCATCCACAACCACAAAAGTAGCATAATATGAAGCCCATCCTATGTTACGCCACAGATCAGGGCTGGTCATCTCCCTCATGCATGAAACAGGAGTACATTCTGCCGGCCCGTATGCATTCATGAAACGATATGGACGTTTCCCGATACGTTCAGCCAGAGAACGTGGCATTGTTTCACCGCCGGCACATGCTGTCTCCATAGCGGTGAAATTGAAGTCCGTAAAGATATTGAACATAGTAGGCGGCAATGACATATATGTAACCTTGCGCCTGTTAATGAGATTATGTACGGCTTTTACATCCTTCCTTTCATCTTCATCCACAACAACAAGTGTGGCTCCATAGAAAAGAGCGGTATATATCTCTATGATAGAGACATCAAAGTTGATGCTCGTATAGTGAAGCACAACTGAGTTGAAATGGAAATGGAAATGGTCTTCTCTTCCTGCTGTAAGAAGATAGTAGTAAATATTGGTATAACTTATAGGCGCTCCTTTAGGCTTGCCTGTTGTACCTGAAGTATAAATGATATACGCCTCATTGTCATCCGTAGAGTAATCTGCAGTAATATCAGTTGGCTCTTCCTTGAGAATATCCTCAATGGTAAGAGAAGGAACGCCTTGTGGCAATCTTTCTTTTACCGCATCTTCTGTCAGAAAAAAAGCAAGAGATGCATCTTCGGCAATGAAAGCTATCCTCTCTTTAGGAGTTTCAGTATCAATGGGCACATATGTGCACCCAAGCTTTATGATACTTAAAATAGAAGCTTCCACCCTTTCATTTCGGCGTATATAAACACCTATACGGACGGGAACATTATTTTTCCTTTTTATAAATCCAGAGATGAAGGCATTCATTCCCGATGCTATCTGTTCCGACAGACTGAACAGTTCCTGGTATGAAATACCTCTCTCACCAACATAGACTGCTGTCTTTTCAGGCGTGTCCTTAACACTTTCCCTGATATGATTCAGCACATCTATGTGCCCATACTGTTTGTACATATCAAAAATTAAAACGTATATGAGATATCTGCCATCAGCCAACGCCCCTGCTGACGTATGAAACCGGTAGATACCCCACCTTGCACATATTCTTTATTAAGAAGATTATATAAATTAATTCCTATTCCTATATTCTTTATGTCGTAGTTGACACCTAAATCCACAATGACGCGTGAAGGTATTTCATGCTCGGTTATTTCATTAGTAAAATAGTTTGTAGTCCGGGCTTTCTGTATGCCTGTACCACACAGATGAGTATGTACCTTCAGGCCTTTAAGCGCTTCATACTGAAGGACTACATTTGACATCAAAGTGGGGATATTTGACATCTTATCACCTATAGTGTTTTCATAAAGCTCAGCTTCAAGAACCTTCTGCCACGTCATGTTAGCCTCAGCCATAAACTTTTTTCCGGTATAATGGATAGCCAACTCAGTGCCCCAGCTCTTCATTTTACCGCCATTGAAATAGGCCAGTTCAGCGCCGTTGAAAACTACAAGGTCATTAAACATGTTATAGAACACGTTTACTTCAGCATTCAATCCCTTTAAAATGTCATTTGAAGACAATGTTGCCTGAAGTGAGTTCAAATATTCAGGTTTAAGCCCGCCGCCCCAAGAAGTATCCAGTTTACTGTTTCTGTAGAAATACGGAGCATCCACGAATGACTTTGAATAGGAAAGCTTTGCCGTAAGTCTGGGAATATTCATGATAAAGGCAACTCTGGGAGAGAACACATTTATATCCTCATGCTTCTCATCCTGATAGTTATAGCGGTTCTTGTAGTCATATCTGATGCCAGCATTGACGATGAACAGATTGTTCCACTTATACTTCAACTGGAAATAAACATCGGCATTCATCTCATGATTCACCATCAGGTTCTTTGAATCATCCCAGACCTTTATGATACGGTCAAACTCATCACCCTCCTCATAATGACTATCCTCTATGTTCAGTCTGCCGGCATGGGCACCCAACAGAGCGACCAAATCATTCTTGCCCCATTTCTTGTTGAAACTGCCCTGAAGGTGACCTCCTATAGTTGATTCGTTCCAAACATGATTCTGGAAAGCGCCGCTCAGGACAACTATGGTATCAGTTGTAGCGGTAGGCACAAGAGTATAACCCAAAAGTGAGAAATCATCACCGGCTACCTGATACTGTTGCTGGTTTGAGGCATCATATGTAACACTGGCTGATAAGCCCCAGTTTCCGAACCCCTTGTCATATTTCAGGTCAAAATAATTTGAAGAGGTTGCAAAACCCGGTTTGTTCCCGTTAAACTTTCCATATCTGTCATAAGAATAGGCGGTGAACATGACACTCATGGAATAGGGTGCTACCGTCTTGGAGAAAGTATTATTGTATGTGAATGACAAATCTTTCCATTGCAGTGTAAAGCCAAGATCATGTGTAGGTCTTTGGTTATAGGCACCTATGGTTATTGTTCCGGGCTGAGGAATAAGAGCGTACGGCTGGTCCTCATAGCCCACATCAAAAGATTGACCGTCTGACTTGTAGATGTTTGCCCAAGCCAACAGGGAAAGGTTCATGTAACGCTTGCCGAAAAGCAAATCACCTTTCATCTGGCCATAATTACCCTTGCTCGCCTTGACTTTCAGTCCGTCCACATCGGCCGCATCCTTGGTAATGATATTTATCACACTTGTCAATGCCACACCGCCATACAATGAAGAAGCAGGACCTCTAAGCACCTCTATCTGCTTGACCTTCTCCAGACCGATACTGAAATCAGGAGCAGCTACATTTGTAGAGTAACTGTTAAGACGGTGACCGTTCAACATTATGAGAATCTTTTCCTGCCTTGAAGCATAAACGCCTCGCATGGCAATATTCATCTCCTCATTACATTCTATGTTTGACATACCCGGCACATAAGCGATCAAGGCCTCCTTCAAATTCCTTGCTCCGCTCATACGGATCATCTCCTCAGTGATAAGTGTGACTGGTACAGGAGCCTCCTCAAGAGACTCAGCCTGCTGTGATGCAGTTGTAATGGTAGCCGTCTTACCGGACTTGAGCCGTTCCACCATCTCAGTAAAACGGGGAACATCATTGTAAACCCTGTAGTAAGGATCTACAGACAGCAAACTGGCCACCCATGTCTCAGCGACCTCAGGCTTGTCCATATTCAGATTGCTTAGTGCCAACAGCCTGAATACGCTTATCCTGTTCTCCCCCTTGAATATACCCACGGAATCACGCAAGAGAGAGTCTGCCTTCTCAAAAAAGCCGAATTCATACGCCTCTAATGCGGACTCATACAAATGAGTATCATCCTGAGCCTTTACTGCACAGGTAAACAGCAGTAAGAGGAGAGTGTATATGTATCTTCTGATTCTCATTTTACTGTTTTTACGGGAATGACAAAAGTAAAAGAAGTTCCCACATTAGGCTCAGATTCCATAAGAAGCTTGCCGTTATGGTTTTTAGTGATAATCTCATTAGTAATGCCCATACCAAGACCTGTCCCCAGACCTGCCGGTTTGGTTGTAAAGAAATTCTCAAAGATCTTTTCCTGAATCTCTTTGGTCATACCCATACCGTTGTCATTAATCTCAATAATAAGCTCACTGTCATCAGAACCCTTCTGTTTAAGTGCAACTTTAATATTGATCGTAGGCATATAATCAGCATTCTCCTGCCCGGCTCTCTCCTTAACGGTATAGCAGGCGTTGTTCATCACATTCAGAACCGCACGGCTCAGGTCCTGAGGTATTACCATTACCTTAGGCATATTCTCCTGGATATCCTCCTGAATGGTAATATTGAAACTCTTGTCATTGGCACGCATGGCATGATAGCTGAGCCATACATATTCATGAACAAGTTGACCTATATCAGTAGGAAGTTGCTCACCGGCTCTGCCGCGGCTCTGCAACAGTATTCCCCTGATTATGCTGATGGCACGTTCACCATGCTCCTGTATCTTGGCAAGATTCTCCTTCAGGTCTGCAGAGATATCTTCCAGATCTCCGGAATCACTCTCACTGAGTTTATCGGCACAATCATCTATTATATCCTGCAGATCATCCAGCAACTTGACTGACATCTTGCTGAAGTTGATCACAAAATTCAGCGGATTCTGTATCTCATGGGCAATACCGGCACTCAGTAATCCTAAGGAGGCCATCTTATCCTGCTTTTGCAACTGTTGCTGCAGATATTCCACCTGTTGTTTAAGACCTGATATATCCTCTTCCATAAATCAATACAGTTATCTTCTAAGCAAAACTAATTTTAAACTCAGTATATTCATCCTTTACTGAATCCACAGTTATGCTGCCACCCCAGTCATGCAAGGCCTGCTGGCTCAGGTACAAACCTACACCGGGAGCCTCAGCTGTAGGTTTGGTGGTAAAGAACGGATCAAATATCTTGTCAATGATACTTTTCTCAATACCTATTCCATTATCATAGATCAATATGGAGTTCCCGCCCGATGCAGCCTGAACAGTCACCTTCATAACAGGTTTATATTCACCCCCCTTCTCTGCTTTCTTTCTGATGGCGTAAATGCTATTTGAAAGCATAGACATAATGGATTTGTTAAGCTGTTCTGCCACCACATTAAGCATAAGCGGTGATTCCGGCCTTACACATTCCAACTGAATGCCTAGAGCAGTGATGTCATCAGTATAGTAGTTCCGGAACTTGTCTACGCACTGCTGGCACAACAGAGCCACATCAGTGGATTCAATCTTCTGGGAACGCTCCTTAAGCATCTCCTCCATAGCTTTCAGAGTACGTGTTGTGGATATTCCGTGCTGCTCTATCTTTTCAAGGTTGGTCTTCATCATATCCATCACATCCATAGCATCCTCATAAGTGTCAGGAGTGATGTTTTCCTTTTCATCCTCAATATTATCCCTCATCTCCTTTGACAATCCCAGAGTAAGATGGGCAAAATTGTTGATATAGTTCATCGGGTTGAGGATACGGTCAATCAGACCCTTTGTCAGTTTACCGATAGCCGCCTCACGCTCCTGCCTGAGCAGCTTGTCCTGAGCGGAACGCAACTCACCCAGAGTCTCTTCAAGTTTATGTGATTTCTCCTCAATCTCATCCTTCTGGGCTTCAATTTCATCCTTCTGCTTGACAACCTCCTTAGTGCGCTCATCAACGATTGCCTCCAGACGCTGTTGCTCCTCCTGCAAGTGGCGCATACGTATCTTGAACCACTGGAATACCACAAAAACGATGATGAAGAAATATACCAGCAGGGCGTACCAGCGCATATAGAACGGGAGAGGAATCTTGAACTCCATAGGTTCAGTCTCACTCACCTGTCCGAACGCATCAATTGAACGTACCGATACCTGATAGTTTCCGTAACTGAGGTTTGCAAAGATATACTGTTGCTGTTCATTCCATCTGGACCATTCACCGTCAGCATGCAGACGGTAACTGTAAAGAGAATGTCCTATTGCATCAAACTTGTCATTTGAGAATGATATGTTAAGATCCTGTCCTTTCAGATTGAAATCACGTATGAACAACTGAGGTTGGAACAGGCTGCGATTGAGGCCCTTCTCCATGTTGAAACGGACCAGATTCCGGTTATCGGCAATCCATATTATTCCGTCATCTGACAACATGGCCTGAACGCTGTAATTGCTGAAAGGCTCTATCCTTTTCTTAAGTTCATCTGTCATGTTTTCACAACGGAGTCCCATACCATTGTCATAACATTGCCACAGATTTCCATCATTATCCTCATACTCAAACAGTTTAGAGATAGGACCGTTTGACTTCTTTTCAAAACTGTCCTTACCGGCCTCCAGATAATAGTACTCACCTGAAAGCGTCATGGCCCACAAACCGCGCTGACCGTCTGCTTTAAAACGGGTGATATTTGGAATGTTGCCCAAAACCTGCATCTCTTCACCGCCTCTGTACCGGCAGATACGCTCCAGTTCACCTGCCAACCATGTGCCGTCATCCATCACCATAACTGACAGTGTAAACGGTTTTGTCAACTGAGAAGCATGACCGTTTCTGTACTCATAGACACCGTTCTGTGTAGCAACATACAGGATATCGCCTGGACCTTTCTGTATCTGCCAGCAGGCATGGCTAACATTGTCTATCTGACGGAATTTCTGTCCTTCCAGACGGTACAGGCCCTGGAATGTACCTACGATAAGACTGCCGCCAGACCTGGCGATGCAGGAAACCTGTCCTCTAAGTCCTTCCTTCTCACTGAAGTGGGTATACATTTCCTGTACAGACAAGCGGAATACTCCATTGTCTGTAGCTCCCCATACAGTACCCTTGCCGTCATATGCAAGCTTGGTTATACTGTTGGAACAGAGTCCGTTGTCAACGGTTACACGCCATATCTCACTGCCACTTCCATTGACAGCAATGACGCCGTCTGTTGCAGTAGCCAGCAGGGTTCGGTCATCAGACAGTCTGAGACGCTGATAAACCTCAATATCATTCCATCTGTCAACAGAACTCTGACCTTCAACTATCTGCGTATTGTCACCATCATTCCTGGTGTAGAAAACACGTATGGAATCACCGTCAACAGATTCCACATATCCGGTAAATGTTACACCTTCAAACCTGACGTTACCGTTTTCATCAATGCTTACACCTGTCACACGGGATATGTCCGGGGTATGTACAATCCTCCATTCAACATTGTCATATACCAGAAGCCCCTCAAAATTGGCAAAATAAGTATGTCCCTCTCTGTCACAAATAACATCAAAGTTACGGTTATGGGCATTATACTGGTTGGCTGTAAAGTTCTCAAAGAACGGAATACCCATATCGGCATCACTGCCCCTCTGGGCAGATGCCTGCAACGTGTACATTGACACGGCTGCAATCAGCATAATATGATACAGAAACCTTCTCATTTGAACTTCATATATGGAATGGCAACGCCTACGTAGCGCGTCCACTCCTGTTGGGTCAGATTACGGTTAATTCTATAATACAACTGCTGAGCCATATCATCGGCCGATGAATTCAGCATCATAACACTGCCAGCCGATGTTCCTACCCAGACTGATTTACCGTCAGCATCAGCACACACGGCAAGAGTCCATCCGTCAAAAGTATAATCAACAGGAACAAGCCACTCGGTAGGTATCTCCTTAGCGTTAACTACACGGTTTGTCACCTTATCCTTTGACTCCATCTCCTCACGGAAATTAAGACCGGTTTCAAACAAGAGGTTATCCATGCTCCATATATACACGGTCTTGTCATAGGCACCGCTCACCACTATCGGTCCCAGCATAGTTACACTGGCACACTTGGACCTATGGGCAGCCAAAGCCTCAATAGGACGTCCATATTTGTTGACAGGATATACAGTACCGTCTTTTACACCCAGCAAAAGACACTCCATATCCTTATCGTAATAGGCCGCTGTAACAATCATATTGAGGAATGGGGTCTTTTCACGGATCGCACCTGAAGCATCCATCTCGGCATAACTTCCGTCAGCATAGAAAAGACATATCACCCCCTCTCTCTCCGTGATGGCCGACAACGATTTGGACAAGTTCACCTGACCTGAAACCTTTCCGTCGTCAAACCAGCTTAAGCTTCTGTGTCCTGCTATCAGAAGACGGTCTCCAACCTTAACTATCCTGAAGTAGTCATCATCAGCCAACTGAACCTTTGAAAGATTACCCTTAAAATCAAGGATGCATAACGGACCTTTCAGAGACAGGGCATATATCTTGCGGTCCTTAACCACCACATCACGGAAATCAAACTCAGAATTGAACAACAATGATCTGGAAGTAATCCTCTTCTGGTCAGCTCCGGAATTTGCAGTCAACCACTCCACCTCTCCGAAATTGGTCACTGCAACGCACTGTTCACCGCTTCCGGGTATGGCGGCTATGGCGTTCACGGCACCATTTTCTCTCATCTTATAGCGCGGGATACCGCCAGTGGCCTGGATCAAAGACTTGAAGGTCTCAGAGTAATACTGGTTTCCGCGGTTGTTCTTTAAAAAGTACCAACTGGCATATGCCAACAGATCTGCCACCTCATCCTCACCGGCCTCACGCCTTACCTGAGAACTGACAGCCAGACTGCGGGCCTGAGTACGACGGTTCAGTGTATCGGCCACGTTCTTGGCGTGGGTGGCCTCATCTCTCTGCTCCAAGGCTATCTCCTGCTGACGCTCGGCATTGGCTCGCTCCTGTTCTGCCACTTGGGCAGCGGCATTTGCCTTAAGCTCCGCCTGTCGCGCAGCACGACTCTCCATCTCAGCACGGGCAGCATTCCGGGTAGCCAGCAAGGACTGTTCCTCTGCACGGTCGCGCTGCTGATCGGATATGGCTTTCTGCTGATATGCTATATCCTCCATCTGCTGGCTCACGCGCTTTACGATGGCTGCGTCCTTCTCTGCTGATTCCAAACGCTCAATCTCATCCTGAAGGGCGGCTATCTCAGATTTTGACCTGCGGCTGCCCAATAGGTATGAAACAGTTGCCACACCGGCAATTACTGCCAATGCTATCAGAGCTGACAATATGTATGCACGGCTTTTCACTTTCTGCGGATTACTAATTGAGTAATATCATCACTCTGAGCAGCCCCGTCAGTAAATTCCTTTACTTTGGCATTGATAGTATCTACAATCTGTTTGCTGGCAGCGCCCTTGAGTGCTGCAAGTTCAGCCTCCGTACGCGACTCACCGAACTGAGCGTGTTCCTTATTCTCAGCTTCAGTGACACCATCCGTGTACATTACGATTGCATCGCCGGGATTCAATTGCAGGGATTCATTCGTGAATGTCATCCCCTCAATGGCTCCAAGAACCAGATTGCATGCAGATTTCAACATTTCGACAGTACCGTCGGCATGAAGTATATAGGGCGGATTATGTCCTGCGTTGGTAAAGTCTATCATACCGGTCTTAAGGTCAAATATACCATAGAACACCGTTACGAACATTGAATCAACGCTTTCACCGCAAAGCATATCATTAACTGTCTTGATACACTCGTTTGAAGGCAGACCACGTAATCCGGTAGCCTTGATAAGCGTACGGCTTACCGCCATGAAAATGGCAGCCGGCACACCCTTTCCGCTGACATCTGCTATTGTAAAACCTATACGATGGTCATCAATCTGGAAGAAATCATAAAAATCACCGCCTACATCCTTGGCTGCCAACATACTGGCATAGATGTCAACACTGTCGGCGTCCTCCATCTTAAGCTTGAACGTACGGGGCAGGATGGCATGCTGGATCTCACGGGCTACGGTCAGATCACCCTGGATATCAACCAGCTGAGCATGTTCTCTCTGAGCACTTCTGATATATTCAATCTGATCAACGGCTTTGTCAATGGTTACCTGCAGATCATCCAGATCTATCGGCTTTGTGGCAAAGTCAAAAGCGCCGTTGTTCATGGCATGGCGAATGTTATCCATATCGCCATATGCGCTTACCATTATGCACTTGAGAGACGGATTACGCATCTCATTGATCTTGGTCAGGAGTGTCAAACCATCCATCTCAGGCATGTTGATGTCTGAGAGAATAATAGCGATATCAGGATGTTTGAGCAGGACTTGCAGTGCCTCAAGACCATTATGAGCAAAGAAGAATTCGTATTCGCCCTTTCTGATTTTTCTTCTGAAATATTGCGTCAACAACAATTCAAGATCGGTTTCGTCGTCAACGCTGAGTATTTTTACGGCCATTGTTGTAATTTAATTTTAAAAATGCAAATATAACATTTTTATCGGAAATTAACACAACCTGGCTTATTTTCTTTCAATATCTGAAACTGTTTTTATCAGCAACGAGCCTAAGACACCGGCAGCAAGAGAGCCCATCAGAATGGCTATCTTGCCGGCATTTCTCATTTCCTCTACCGCTGCGGCATCCTGAAATGACAGAGTATCAACAAATATAGACATTGTAAAGCCTATGCCACCCAGGCAAGCCACAGCAAAAAACATTGCCCAGCCGGCTTTTTCAGGCATCTCACACAGTTTTGTTTTTATAGCCGCAAAACTGAAGAGTGTAATTCCCAGCGGTTTGCCCAGCACAAGACCCAGGAATATTCCAAGCCCTACGCCACCCGTAACACCTGTCATGTTGAAGATGTTGAAATAGGATAGGTCCGGTATCTCCACTCCCGCATTTGCCAAAGCAAAAATAGGCATAATGAGATAATTGACCCAAGGTGAAAGAGCATGCTCCACGCGATAACTCATATTGAGAGATCCGTATGCCGTCTGGTGTATGCGGCGCAAGAGATGACGCTGCGGTCCGTTAGGAAACATGGTCTCATCATCAATCTGATCAAACGACAGAAGTTTCTGTGAAAAGAACTTGATCTTATGCAGCACATAAGAGCGCTCGTAACGTGCCTTGGAGGGAATTATGAACGCCATCACCACACCAGACATGGTTGCATGAATACCTGAATAATAGAACAGTATCCACACAATTACTGCCAGTAACAGATATACCCAAATGCGTTTCTGTCCGAAATACTTGAAAAGCCAAGCCAGAAATATAACCACTACTGATAATGCCAGAAGCAGCAGATTTATATGACCGCCATAAAAGATGGCTACCACAAGGATGGCAATCAGGTCATCGGCTATGGCAAGGGCGGTAAGAAACACCTTGAGTGAAACCGGAACCCTGTCACCCAGCACTGACAGAATGCACACCGCAAAAGCGATATCAGTTGCAGTAGGGATACCCCAACCGGAAGCCTCAACAGTACCATGGTTAACCAGAGTGTAAAGAAGTGACGGCATAATTACACCGCCAAATGCGGCTATCACCGGAAGAAGCGCTTTCTTTACTGATGATAGTTCTCCATGAGCGACTTCACGCTTGATTTCAAGACCTACGGTGAAAAAGAACACCACCATGAGAACATCATTGATGATCTTTTCTATGGTCATTCCATGAGGGAACAACCAATCAACGCTGCCCTCAGGACTCTGCATATGAATCTGTACACTGGTCTCAAGGAATGCGTGGTAATAGTGGCTTGTAGCAGGCAGATTAGCCAACAGCATTGCCACAATCACACAGATTAACAGCAGCACGCCCTGAAACCATGGCTGGCGTGACAGGCTGTTACGCTTACGGTTGAACTGGAGCATGCTCCTGTTCCAGGTATATATGGGGATAAGTTTCATCCGGTTTTAAATAAAAAGTACAACCGGCGGTCATTATCTCAGACCGCCGGTGTATTATTGTGTTTGATTGGGTTATTTTACAAGAACCTTGCCACTCATCTCAGCAGGTATGGGCAGGCCCATAATGGTGAGAATTGAAGGAGCCACATCGGCCAGGATACCGTTTTCAATCTTGGCATCCTTGCGCGGAGTTACGTAAATAGCGGGAACAGGATTCAGTGAGTGAGCTGTATTGGGAGTGCCGTCACTGTTTACCGCATTGTCAGCATTGCCGTGGTCAGCAATGATTATAGCCTCATAGTTATGTGCCTTGGCTGCCTCGATAACATCATGAACGCAGGCATCAACAGCAACGACAGCCTTCTCAATTGCCTCATAAACGCCGGTATGACCAACCATATCACCGTTTGCAAAGTTCACTACTATAAAGTCATACTTGTCTGTGCCGATGGCCTCAACCAGCTTGTCACGGACAATGTAAGCGCTCATTTCAGGCTGCAGGTCATAGGTGGCAACCTTTGGTGAAGGAACCAGGATGCGGTCCTCACCCTCAAACGGGAGCTCGCGGCCGCCGTTCAGGAAGAATGTGACGTGTGCATATTTCTCAGTCTCAGCAATGTGGAGCTGCTTGAGGTTCTGTGATGAGATGTACTCACCAAGAGTATTGGTGACATTCTCCTTATCGAACAGGATGTGAACACCGGTGAATGAAGCGTCATACGGAGTGAGGCAATAGTACTGCAGACCGGGGATGGTGTGCATACCCTCGGCATCCATATCCTTCTGGGTCAGAACGATAGTGAGCTCCTTAGCGCGGTCGTTACGGAAATTGAAGAAGATGATTGCATCGCCCTCCTCAATACGGCTGTCATAAGCCTCGTTTACGATAGGCTTCATGAACTCATCGGTAACGCCCTCGGCATAAGACTCCTCGACAGCCTTGACCATATCCGAAGCCTTACGGCCCTCACCGCCAACAAGCTGGTCATAAGCGATCTTTACACGCTCCCAACGCTTGTCACGATCCATTGCATAATAACGGCCGATGATGGTGGCAACCTTGTCACCGCGCTTTACAAGCTGGTCGATGAAACCCTTGCCGCTCTTGGGATCGGTATCACGGCCATCCATGAAGCAGTGTACGTATGTCTTGTCGATACCGTACTCACGGGCGATATCGGTAAGGCAGAACAGATGCTCCAGTGAGCTGTGAACGCCGCCGTCCGATACAAGACCCATCAGATGCAGCTTCTTGCCGCTCTGCTTTGCATAACTGTAAGCCGATACGATCTCCTTGTTCTGACGGATGCTGCCGTCGGCGATAGCGCGGTTGACCTTAACCAGGTCCTGATATACCACGCGGCCTGCACCGATGTTGAGGTGACCTACCTCAGAGTTACCCATCTGACCGTCGGGAAGACCTACGTTCTCACCTGAAGCAAGAAGCTGTGCGTGAGGATAGTTGGCGTTCAGATAATCCATGTAAGGAGTGGGAGTGTTGTAGATCACATCGGCCTTGGAGCGGTTACCGATGCCCCAGCCGTCAAGAATCATAAGAAGTGCTTTCTGTTTCATATATCGTATTTATTTAACCTTCAATTTTTTTGACCTGCAAAATTACAACATTTTCGGCACTTATGACTCATTAAAAATATGTAAAAAAAAGGTGACCGCATCAAGCAGTCACCCTTTATGCTAACGGTATTGTCTAAGGATCAATCCTCTTCTTCCTCATCCATATCAAACTGAGCCATCAAAGGACCTACCACCTTGAGTACTTTGTCCATGATAACCTGCTTGAACTGGTTGATATCTACACCCTTGAAGTAATCTTCAACAGAAACCTCATATGTCTTGCCTTTCTCGTCACGAACCTCCATGACCAGATAGCTGCTGACTTCCTTGACTAAATCGCCAACCGCATCAATGATACTGCTTTCCTCATCGTCATCCTTGTCTGCATTAGCCTTCTGGTCCTTGATGTACTTGACCTTCATTACGGCCTGCGGTTTCTCATAACCCTTGAAATATACGCCAACCTTGAACAGCTCATTGAACTTGGCAACCATATCCTCAAACTGATCATCTGTGAGAATTGTGCCGGCCATAAGAGAACGCATATACTTAGCCAGAGCCTCATCCTTGAAAGGATTCTCAAGTGAGCCCTTGATCTCTATCTGACCGCCGCCTAATGATGCGTTTCCGGATACGGACTTAAGCATCTCAGGATTCTGAACCCAAACAAGCATTGCGATAGAATCAGTAAAGTCAACATCTTTAAATACGGCATCAAGCTTTCCACCGATTGACAGCAGCTCAGTATTGCCATACTTAGCGGATAAATTACATGTGAAACCGGTAGTTTCATTGTAATTCAGACTGCCACCCAGATCATAGCCAACGGCCTTTACACTAACACTGGCTGACATTCTGGTTCCGTCAACGACAAAACTTTCATCGTCTGATCCGTTATCAGTAAACGATATGGTGTAATCAGAATCGAAATCACCCTTGACTGAAGCAAGAACACTACCATCCAAAGTAAGTGTTACCTCAACAAGCTCCGGCAGAGCGACGTGAGAACTCAACTCTCTGTCAGCATTATAGTAATCAAGTGTAGTTGTTCCCTGGACCACCTTGGCCTTCAATGAGACGTCATGATCATCAATGGCTACATTAATCAACAGGTGATCAACATCACTATTAAATCTATTGATTACCACTGCTGCTACGGTATCACCATTGATTACCGAGTCAACAACCTGCATATCGGCTTCCATGAATAACGGACTCAAATCAATAGTCATTCCGTCAAAGACATCGAAATCACCGTTTATCAAAGAAATTGCATTAGAAATCTTCCTGATGAAAGCGGTATCTTTCATCAGGGTTGTGTCACTCAGGATAGGCATCAATGACATATAACTCCATTTCTTGCCCACTACCTCTCCTACGACTGCGGCAGCCTGTGAAAGTTCTGTAAATTCAATTGCATTAGCAACACCTTCAAGTGAGGCCTGGATAGCCTGCTGTTGCTCTGTAAGAGTCATGTACTTTTCGCCGTCTTTTCCCTCATCGCCAATCTTGTCATCGTCGCAAGACATGAAGACGAATGAACCTAATGCGAGCGCGAATACGCTAAAGAATAGTCTTTTCATAATTATCGTGTTAGAATTGTATATGTGCCAAAGTTACGCATTATTATAATATAGTGCGCACTGAAATGTGAAAAAATGTTTAGAACATGGCTTTGACACGCTCTACACCACTTATCAAGGCATCAATTTCGACCTTAGTGTTATAGAACGAGAACGATGCACGCACCGTGCCGGGAATACCGTAACGGTCCATAAGCGGCTCGGCGCAGTGATGTCCGGTACGTACAGCTATACCAAGACGGTCCAAAAGGGTACCCATATCTGAAGGATGTATGTCTCCCACCAGAAATGATATGACGGCACTGCGATGAGCTGAGTTTCCTATAATCCGCATACCGGGAATTCCGTTCAATTTACTGATAGCATACGCACAAAGGTCTGACTCGTAATCCGCAATGGCCTCCAGACCGATGGCCTGCACATAATCAAGAGCCGTTGCAAGCGCGATTGAACCTACATAATCAGGAGTACCAGCCTCAAATCTGTACGGAAGTTCGTTGTAAGTAGTTTTTTCAAAGGTAACGCGCTTAATCATCTCACCTCCGCCCTGATAGGGAGGCATCTTCTCGAGCAGTTCCTTGCGGCCGTAGAGTACTCCGATACCCGTAGGACCATATATCTTGTGTCCGCTGAATGCATAGAAATCGGCATCAAGTTCCTTTACATCCACTTTTATGTGAGGTACTGACTGTGCACCGTCTATGGCTACAGGGATTCCGCGCGAATGAGCCTGACTTATAATTTCAGAAACCGGATTCGTGGTACCTAACACATTGGAAACATGTGTAATGCTTACCAACTTGGTTTTATCAGACAAAAGCTTGACAAAAGCCTCCATATCCAGCTCTCCAAGGTCTGTTACAGGTATGACCTTCACGCTGAATCCGTATTTTTGGGCCTGAATCTGCCAAGGTACGATATTGCTGTGATGCTCCATACCGGAGATAATCACCTCATCGCCCTCCTTTAGGAAAGCCTGCGCAAATGAGCTTGACAGAAGATTGATGCTCTCGGTAGTACCACGTGTGAATATAATCTCCTCTGTGCTGCCTGCTCCGATAAACATACGCACTTTCTCACGGGCAGCCTCCATCATATCGGTAGCCTGCTGCGAAAGGAAATGTATGCCACGATGTACGTTGGCGTTCACATTACAGTACGCCTCGCTGATTGAATCAATGACACACTGGGGTTTCTGGGTGGTTGCGGCATTATCTAAATAAACCAGCGGCTTACCATAGACCTCACGACCCAGAATGGGGAAATCCTTACGTATGCGTTCTACATCAATCATATCATTTATCTGCAAGCACGGCAACCCTCGCATTGTGAGAGTTCGCCGCGGAAACGTTTCTC
>JAGBPB010000053.1 GCA_017633615.1 Bacteroidaceae bacterium
AACATAAACAACAATCTTTTGAGTAATGTGTGGGCAAGCTACCGCCTGGGTGGCCTTACGCTTAAGGCATCGGTCGGACTGAACAGTGAGAAACTGACTCAGGAGTATTTCTCCGGATCATACACCTCACTGGGTCTGGCAACCCAGGGTATCGGTGGCTCGGGTAACCGTCAGACCGATGTATGGCAGCAGGAGTACACCGCCAGTTATGCCATCAACATTAATGACAACCACAGTCTGGACGCACTGGCTGGTTACACCAGGCAGACTCAGACATCGACCTATTCGTCAATTCGCACCAACCATTTCACCAATGAGTCACTCAAGCAGTATAATCTTGGTGACGGTGCCAACGTCTATACGCCCAGTACCGGTAAGAGCGAGTCTTCACTCAACTCATTCCTGGCACGCGTAAACTACTCATACCTGGACCGTTACAATGCAACTGCCACTTTCCGTGCCGATAACAGTAGCCGCTTTGCCAAGAACCACCGCTGGGGTTACTTCCCTTCACTGGGGCTGTCGTGGAATGCCGAGAAGGAGCATTTCCTGAGCAGTGCCTATAACCTGGATTACCTCAAGGTGCGTGCATCGGCCGGTCTGGTGGGTAATCAGGAGATAAGCGACTACGCATTCACGACATCATACGCTACCGGTTCATACGGCGGCAGCAGCAGTTATTCCAAGAGCAATACAGCCAACGACAAGCTCAAGTGGGAGACCACTGCAAGTTATAACGTAGGTGTTGACCTGGGCTTGTGGCATAACAAGGTAAACATTGTGACCGATGTCTATTATAAGAAGACAAGTGACCTTCTGCTTGTGGTGCCGCTGGGCTTCTCGGCCGGCGTGTCAACCCAACTCCAGAATGTGGGTAACGTGGTCAACAAGGGTGCCGAGTTATCGGTTAACGTGAATCTGATAAACCGTAAGCGCAAGAGTTGGAGCGTATCGGCCAACATTGCATATAACCACAACGAGATTACAGACATGGGCACCACCGATAATGTGATCCAGGGTAGTGACAACCAGCAGATCCTGCGTCGCGGTGAGGCTCTGGGATCATTCTACGGACTGGTTTTTGACGGAATCGTGCAGAGTGACGAGGATGTGACAAAACTGCCTACTGTCAATGGCCTGGCTCCCAAAGCGGGTGATATCAAATATGTGGATACTGATGGTAACGGACGTATTGACGGAAATGACCGTAAGATCCTGGGCAGCACACAGCCGGCACTGATTTTTGGATTCTCCACTCAGTATACATGGCGCAATTTTGACCTGTCGGCTTCATTTGCAGGCAGTTACGGAAACAGACTGTACAATGCGCTGGGACGTACCCTGGAGCTTACAACTGATTCATATAACGTGCTATGGACCGTGCGTAACTCATGGACCCCCGAGAACGGAGGCAACACTCTGCCGCTGGCATCCAAGGCGCGTAACATATCTTATATTGATGACCGGTATGTGCAGGATGCTTCATACCTGAAACTGAACAATGTGACGGTGGGTTACAGGATTCCTTTCTCAAAAGAATTCCCTGCCCGCGTACGCATCTATGCTACAGGTCAGAACCTGTTGACTCTTACATCATACAAGGGTTATGACCCTGAGGTGAGCAGCGGTACTGATAACGGTGCGTACCCATCGGCCAGAACTATATTACTTGGAACTAACATTTCATTTTAACAAACCAATAATTATTAAGCTATGAAAAAGAACATTGCAAATCATTCCAATCATGGAAGCGTGAGAATTCTATTGAGTGCTGCATTGTCAGCAATATTATCATTCGGTCTGATATCATGCACAGATGAAGATGACCCTATCGATAATCAGGTAACAGACGAGAATGTAGTAAAGGATGATGCCAGCGCCCTTTCACTGGTGAACGGCGTTTACGCACACTGGCAGCCCCTTTCATCATCTTTCTCATTCATAATTGAGCTCAACTCAAACAAACTCATCTCATTTGAGGGTACTGAGGACAAGGAGGGACCGCTTAACAGCCGTTTTGAGCAGGGTCCTGACACATGGTATCAGGTAAAGATATTCAACCATCTTCTTCTTGGTGTAGCCGAGGATAATGAGGCTATCAAGGCTGTCGAGGAGGCTTATCAGGAGGGTAAGGTTACCAAGGCCGGTTACGATGCAGCTGTAGGTAAGGCCAAGTTCCTGCGTGCTCTTGCAAACCTTAAGCTGGCTCAGCTGTGGGGTGAGATTCCTGTATTCACCGAGGCCGGCGGCAGCACCACCGAGCGTCAGGAACTGGATGTTGTATTCACTCAGATCGTAAATGACCTGCTTGCAGCCGAAAGCCTTCTGCTTGATTACAACGGTGATCCCCGCGTACCTTCAAAGCAGGCCGCACAAGCTCTCCTGGCACGTACCTATCTGGTATGGGGTGACAATCCTCTGACATCGGCCCAGGTTGCCGCTATCGCTAA
>JAGBPB010000054.1 GCA_017633615.1 Bacteroidaceae bacterium
AGCACTGAGTTCTGTCAGAGTCTGTGTTACTGTTTTTCTTGCACCGGTCTCTTCATCGTACATGCTTACATTAAGCGAATTAAGAGCCTCGGCAGCCTGACCGCCTGAACCCATGAGATTTACAAGCACACTGTTAAGAGATGTACCCGCTTCTGAGCCCTTAATGCCTCGGTTAGCAAGAAGGCCTATAAGTGTTGCCGATTCTTCGAGAGGTACATTCATGTTTTTGAGAGTACCGCCGACACCGACATAGGCTTCCAGCATGCCCTGCATTGAAGTGTTCGCGCTTGCCTGTGTCTTTGCAACTACATTGAGGTAATTGTCAAGTTCACTTGTCTGAATACCCATTGCGGACATTGAGTCCGTTACGAGGTCGGAACAGGTGGCAAGATCCATCTCACCGGCTTCAGATGCTCTCAGAATAGGTTCAAGGCCTTCAAGCATCTGTGCATTATTCCATCCTGCAAGAGCCATGTATCCGAGCGCGTCGGCAGCTTCTGAGGCGGACTTTGATGTTGTTGCACCCATTTCCCTTGCCTTGTCTTCAAGGGCTTGCAGATCGTCTCCTGTGGCTCCTGAGAGCGACTGAACTTTACTCATGGACTGCTCGAAACCTGCACCGGAACTGACTGCAAATCCTGCGACTGCAGTAGTAGCTGTGACAAGTCCGGCTGTATAAGCTTCAAGAGCCTTGACACCGACTTCCACCTCTTTGGCTACTGCCTTAAGGCTTGTTTCAACGCCTTTGAGTGCCGTTCCTGCTACCTTTCCGGCAGCATCGGCGACTGATTTAAGGCCGTCAGCCAGTGTTTTCAGCTGTGCGTTCAGCCGCTCGGATGACTGTCTTGAACTGTTCTGCTCCTCACGGTACTCACGCTGTTCTGTTCTGAGTTTTCTCAGCTCTGCTTCCGTACTCGCAAGCTCACGCTGAAAAGCTCTGTACTGTTCCTCGCCGATCTTACCGCTTCTGAACTGCTCCTCTACCTGTGCCTGTGAATCCTTAAGAAGTTTCAGCTTTTCGGATGTTTTCTGTACCTGTTCAGCAAGGAGCTGCTGCTTCTGAGACACCAGCTCAGTGTTACCGGGATCAAGCTTAAGAGCCTTTTCAACTTCTTTCAGCTCATTATGTACCTGTTTTATTGACTTGTCAGCCGTTTTCAGTCCCTTGTCGAGCTGAGTAACGTCTGCACCGATCTGAATAGTGATACCTCGTATGTATTTACTTGCCACTTGTATCACCTCTTTTGTAAGAATTCTTTCAATGCATTTCTATCCGGCTTTGTCTGTTCCAGTATCCATGCATCGTCGAGTCTTTGTCTTCCTTCTTCCGTCCGCAGGTTGTTGTAAATGACTGCGTCCCGGAACAGTTCCAGATAATCGAGAAGAGGAAGTTCAAGCACATCCGGAATACTCATGTTCGCATAATCAGCCACTACCTTGTATTCGCCGGTACTTACCGTGTACCGGTTTACGTGACTGTTATCCGGCTCATAATGTATTTCCGGAATGCTTACTTTTTTTTAATGTCATTCACCCACTGGAAAAAGTCCTCGAACAGAGCTGACATGTCCTCAGTATCGAGTATATCCGCAAGGAAATCAGCACTGATCTGTCTGCTTTCAGTATTCCTCGACAGTGCAGAAGCAAGGATATCAAGCATTCTGTCGATGATTTCTGTTCCCTCACCCTGAGAAATGCTGCTAAGCTTGCGTATCAATGCTAATTTCGGCTGATATACGTTTAATGTGATGTTCTCACCGCTCATTTCATCAGAAAGCTCCACTGTGAAAACATTCTTTACCTTGTTGTCCTTACGGATATACATTCACATTCTCCTTTATGATCCTGAATTTGATGAAGACTGACTTGCTGATCTGCCGGATACGGCGAGAACTTCCTCGTTAATGATAGCAAGTGTGCCGTCACTCATAGGAACAGCCTTGATCTCCGGATTGATGGCAGCTTCCTTATCCTTTGCCCAGGCAATTGAAAGACCTGCTTCGTTTGATCCGACGATCGTGAGACGTGTGTCACCGTCAACTGCATCCTTGTTTACGAAACGGTAAACATAATCCTTGTGAACCTGATTTTCGATACCACCGATCTTAAATTCACGCTTTCCTGCACTCTCGGTCACTCTGCCGGTCTCGATAAGCTTATTGAGAACAGTAGTGTTCCATGTAATAAGGCCGAGCTTAAGAGTTGCTTCCTCGTCTGTTACAATGCGCTTATGCACCTTGTTGAGGTCGTCCTTTGCTGTATATACTGTCGGCTTGTACTCGAAGGAAGCACCGCCGGTGATGTGTCCGAGACGGTTTGCTTCTGTTTCGATAGAAGCGTCAGCCGGAATTGAACCGCTGTATTCGATACAGTATACCTCACCTGATCCCAGAGGAATCTTTTTGCTTTCATCTGTGTTAGTATGTGCCATACTGTTTATCCTCCTGTTTTTATAACATCCGCAAATTCAAAAACGACCTGATAAAGCTGCTGGTCTTCAATGTAGTCTTCATAAACTTCTATTTCATGATCATTGAAGAGTGCAGCTACTTTGTTTTCAAGTGTTTCATCCTTGTGGTCAGTGTACAGTTCAATGTGAACCGTACGGTTTTTGAGCATGTTCTTATTATCGGCACCGTAAAACGAGCTTTCCGGTATGGTATATACACAGAAAGGAATTGCCGGTGCTTTATTGAAATGAGAGTATGCTACCGGTATTTTAAGCGTTCTGAGCTTTTTTACGATCTCCTCACAGGTCATTAAGAACATCCTCCACCTTTCTCTCAAATTCTTTGCATACACGCCGGTTCACCGGTTCTATATGCACTATTTTCTTTGCTCTCGTTCCGTCACGGTTTACGTGACCAAACTCCAGCAAATGAGTCAGACGATAGTGATGATCATTATAGATCGTGTGATAGCTGTTTCCTGTGATCGGGCTGACCACGCTTTTCACTCTCCATGATCTCGCATAGGCTCCCGGTCTGAACTTCAGCTTTCTGTCTCCTGTGTACTTCGGAGATGTCTGTTTAAGTTCGCCTGCACCGCTCTCTGCTACTTCACTGCCCGCTTTGTCAACCCGCTCCTTTACCTCGGAAGAAACATCTTCGAGTATGGAAGCTATAGCACCGCTCAGTTCTGAAGGTTCGATATTCACTACTTTCTCACCTCTTCGGTAGTAAAGACGAGTTGTCTGTGAGACTCCATATAATCATCTACGTGCTTGACAGTGTAGTATCTGTTATTGTAGAAGATACGATAATCAGGATCCTCATTGCAGCACTTACACCGTACCGTACTTGCAGATTTACAGTACCTTATCGTGAAGGTCACATCGTTCTGCTGATTTGTCTGAGCCGCTTCGTAGTATCTCCTGCCTCCTGTACAGTTGACAGAAGCCCATCCGCAGAAGACAAGATCCCAGACGCAGTCAGTGTTTCCGACTTCGTCCTGTACGCCAGTGCTTTTGAAGATCTTTATTTTCTTGTTGTAGGTCATTCGTCAGTCCACCCCACATTGTTGAAGCTGTGCATGTCAAGAATGGTCTTGACGCACGGATTGAGCATCGTGCTCTTACGCTGCTGTGAACTGTTGTATTCCCTGTTGGTGTACATATCGTTGATAAGGACCATGTATGCAGTGCATAAGTCTTCACAGTTGTCTATCTCGATGTCAGAGAGTGCGGTGTAATTTCTGATGAAGGCTCTCGCTGCATCTTTCAGCAGTTCGATGATGTGATCACTGTCATCATCAGATATACCGCAGTAGTCCTTGATAGTGTCTGTATCGATCTCACTTACCTTCATCAGATATCACCTCTTATGATGCTTTCTGAACGAGAACTGCAAGCTTCTGAGCGTCTGTAATGCGTGAGTCAAATTCAAACCATGCTACTACACCGATAGCGTGCATTGTCTCGTACTTTTCACGGAGAACGTTGATCTGAATGTTTTCTCTGAAGTTTACGCTGAGGCCTGAGTATTCACCGTAAAGAATTGTCTTTGCACCTGCAGCGATCTCAGGCATGTTGTCAGAGATGTATACAGGCTTTCCGAGAAGTCTGTAAGGGAATCCGCTTGACACGTCATTCTGAAGGAGATAACGACCCTCGTTATCCTTAAGCTTCTTGATAGCTGTAAATGTCTTTGAGTTCATTGTCCAGCACGCATTTGTCTGGAATGCCTGCTTAACCTTACTCTGGAGCTCTATAAGTTCATCGGCTGTGATAGCTGAAGCACTTGCTGCTGTGAGTGCATTTGTTGTATTGAGAGCACCTTCAGCGGCATTTGTGCCTGTACCTGTAAGGAGTTCCTTTTCGATAAAGATAGCGATCTCTTCAGCCATCTGGTTGATGATGAAGTTTACAACACTGAATGAGCCGTTGTTTTCTACGGACTTACCGATAAGTACGAGAGCACCTGCAAGGAAGCCGGTGAGGTCTACTGATACAAATTTACCTGCATCAGCTGTGAGTTCTGTGAATTCCTGCTGATAGCCTACCTTGATGTTATGTGTTGTGTTTGCGTTTGTCCATACAGGAACCTTAAGTGTGCCCTTGACATTGTATCTGACAGCACCGGCAAGGA
>JAGBPB010000006.1 GCA_017633615.1 Bacteroidaceae bacterium
TCTTCCTTGTCAACCTTACCGGCTAACTCTTCAGTTGCTGAATTTATAGATGACGTCATATTCGAGAGGTCCTGTTCAAGACCAATGACGTTTGACTTCTTGGTTATAGGATAGACAACATTGTTTGTGCCTTTGCTGTCTTTAAAATTCATCAGTGCATTAACATCCATTTGTTTTCCTCCTTATTAGAAAGGTTAATCATTATTTTCGGAACGTTCCCGCCCGTCCACACGAGTGGATAAGCGAGAACTGATCCGATAGTCAGATTTCAGCTATCATGTATCAGATTCGATCTGGAACCATACATCACCATTGTTAAGGTTTGAAGGCTGTGTCTCGGATACGATAATGTTGTTCATACCGTCGAGCTTTGTCTTGTCTGTTGAGCTCATGAGACCGTTTGCTGATGTTGTAGCAGCTGAATAGTTGCCGCTGATAGTACCGTTAGCATCAACTGAAAGGTTTGCGCCGACGATAACACCGCCGAGAGCTGAACCTGTTGCTGCAGGAAGTGAGTAGTTATTTGCTCCTGCAGCGATACCAGCAAGCTTCGTCTTTTCAGCTGTTGTATAATCTTCTGTACTGAGTCCCTTACCGCTTACTACATCAACCTTGCCGCCGAGTGCAGCTGTAATAACCTTGTTCTGTACAGGGTTTTCAGATGTTGAACTCATAGCACTGTCTACTGTTACGACATATGAACTTGGATCAATACCGTCAAGCTTTGTCTTATCGGCAGCACTCATGAGACCTGCTGCTGAAGTTGTAGCGTTTGAATAGTCGCCGCTGATTGTGCCGTCGTTTGCTACTGCAATGTTAGCACCGATCTTTACACCACCGAGAACTGAAGCTGAAGCAGTCGGAAGTGAATAGTTATTCGCACCGGCTTCAATTCCGCTCAGCTTTGTCTTTTCTGCTGTGGTATAGTCTTCTGTTGAAAGGCCCTTGCCTTCCACCTTATCAACCTTGCCTGCGATAGCTGCTACAATCGCTTCATATTCTGACTGATGTGTTGCGATGTAGTCAGAGATTTCTTTTAAGGTGTCGTAGGTCGCAGGAGCACCGTCAATAAGAGCGTCAATAGCAGCTGAGATAGCTGAGCTTACGTCTGAATCTGTAGGGAGCGCTGCAATTTCGCCGTTGATCGTATTGATGCTTGAAACGATCTCAGTGAGCTTGCTCGCAAGAGTTGTTGTACCGTCAGGGAGATAGATGTTTTCTACCCCTGACTTGACCATAAGTTCAACGATAGCATTGTTGATCTTGGCTTTCATGATCGCATTTTTAGTTGTTGCTGGCATAATGATTACTTCCTTTCGTAAATAAATAAATTAAAATATGGTGAAATTGTACACGCCCTCAGGGATGTCTTCTGAGGTCGTGGCGTTTACAACGCCGAATTCAATACCGCCTATGCTCGACAGTATCTCCGATCCGGAAGGATCCGAGTTTAAATCCAGGAGCGCTTCAAGAACTTCCGGATCTATGCTGTAAGGCTTGAACCATATACAGTTGTTTATATCCGGTTCATCGTTCTGAATTATTACTTCCGTTCCCTGTACCTGAAGTGATGACGGATCACACGGCTTAAACCATATACAGTTACGGTCTGCCGGTTCTTCATCGAGCATCTGGATAAGCGGAACTTCGCTCCGGTCTGCTTTGTTTGAAAGTGTGTTCTGCACTCCGTCGAGTTCAGTGTTAATGTCACTGATCGCGGAGGCGTTGTCTGATACGTGACGTGCAAGATCACCGGCTATCACTATCTGTTCAAGGCCGGAAGTCCTGCGGTTTACATCGTACAGACTGTCATTTATATCTGTAATGGCGCCGTTCAGCCGCTCCATGTCCGTGGTGTAAGTCTCCTCGGATACAGTACCGAAGGGATACTTATTACCGTAGACAATGCGGCCGATGACCGCTTCACCATCGCAGCAAGAATTATAATAATTCCTCATGCTGTGCGTCCTCCCTGATCATTAAAATATTATCCCGGCATACAGTACACTTCTCAGAAGTGCCTGCATAGTTCAGTATAACGTCATAAGTGTACGTTCCTGCGTCCAGATCTGTAGGTATGCTTACAGTTATTCTTTCAGAATTGTTTTCCGGCACTGTTACCGCTACGCTTCTCACTGTTTCCTCTTCGGCATTATCGATGACTACAATTATCCTGTCACCGACACGAGGAATATATTCATACCATCCCTCGTCCTGCCTTATGCGGATCTCCAGTTCAACGTCACACTGATCACCTTTTTCAGCTATTATTCTCTGACGCTTCACTTCTCATTCCTCCTTACGGTGTCCTGTTCAGGGCTTCCAGTGCGTTCAGTCTTCTGCTGGCAGAACTGTCACGCGCTATAAGGTTGCTGTATTTATTGCTGCGGAACATGTTCGGCATGAAGTTCCCAAGAGTGATGGATTCAGTCTCTCCCGTGATGTCGTTTATTGTTCTGGCTATTATTTTCTGCTGAACTTCTATCCCGAGTGCTCCGCACTTCACCGTGCCGGTATCACCGATATTGAAAGTCTGAAGTGCCATCCACTCCTTGTATCTGTCATTGTAACGGAGATCCTTGAAACGTACCTCATAAGATATTTCCGGATTTCTGTGAGCGTCCAGATAAGCCTGACCATCTTCCACATATTTCGATTCACCTGAATAACTGAACTGCAGGTGTTTGAGTACCTGATGCGGAGGTATTCCCGTATAGGTATTATCAGTAAAATCGTTGCCATTGCCGTAATTATCAGTGGAGTAAACACCGGTAATAACATCTTTTACTGAAATACGTTCCTTAATTTCCAGCATGTTCACACCATGCTCGATCTTAAAGGCATTATCCCGGCTTCCTTCTTTCCTGTAATTTACGCTTATATGGAAATTATCTCGGTGAAGTTCGCCTCCATAGAGGTTCAGCACACTATTTTCCGCTCCTACTATAGCGTAATAAGGACTCATCTTTTCATATGCGATATCATGCCTTTCCGTAATATCTGAACTGAAAAAGAATTCATAATCCACGTATCTCGGATCAGGATCACTATGATAATCCCAGTTATATTCGATATACTTCTTGATTTCGTCAAGCGCTTTAGCGCAATCTGCACCCCTGTAATCTATAGGAGGACCGACGTTTTTATCAGCAAGATAATAGCTTATATGTCTGCCGCTCGCATTTACCACTGCTTTACCACCAGACATGCTCGTCTCGAAGGTGTGAAGTATAAAAAGCTGTCCCTCGGAGTTTCTGACAATATTGTATGGAGTCAGATACATCCACATAATATCCTCTTTGGTTATCGGATACTTTATGGACACAGAATAATCGCCGTTCAGTTCTTCGTAAGTATGCATATCTGCAGGTTTTATGATACCGAGTCCGCAGTTATTGAAACGATCCTGAGGCGTGGCCTTGTCGTAAACAATAAGAGCCATCAGTACCACCTCTCATTTTTCGTAACCTTAAGTATAAGCGCATTCGAGACACAGATTGAATTTTCTCCCGGAAGAAGAACGACCTTTGAGAAGTCTTCAACCGTCTTATTCAAAACTATATGATCATTACCATCGTATACAATGTGATTTCTAACGTCGATAATGTAAGTCTCACCACCGTTTATCTCAAATCTGCATCCTGCTACTTTGCTGCCGTTGTGCTCCGTCCAAAGGTCGAAGTTCGTAGCATTGTTCTCAGCTGTTACTCTGTACACAGGCTCGGCAGGAGCCGTTCCTGTATTGGTTACTACTGAATACTTATACCAGTTGATCGGAGTCAGCGTACACAGTATCTCAGGGTTATGTTCATCATCTGCGTAGGCATACGGTTCTGCTATCATCTTGAACGTTATTCTGTTGTAGTAAAGAATGATGTTCTTCGGTGTGCTGATGGTGAGTATGCCATAGTAATACTTTCCCGGTTCATCCGGAATAGTCAGCTTTCCTTCTTCCTGAACGAGAGCATAAATATCACGGAGTTTATTATCTTCTATCAGTGTGCACTCTATATTTATTTCTATAGGACTTCTTGTTTTCGTATCTTCTATAATTACCGGACCGTCCGGTATAGAGATCGTCTGACGCTTTGAGGCACCGCAAGGCGGAACGATGGTTTTATTTATCATAAGACCGAGGGAGTCAAAACTTACTCCCCTGTAGCTTGCTGTTCTGCTCATCAGTAACCTCCTACTGCGTCAAGGCTGTTTCTCTGCTCTATTGCGAGCTGTTCATTTATCCTCTTGATATCATAATCACTGTCTATACGTTCAACGTTGACTGTATTATTGATGTAATAAACCGGGCTCTGTGCCATGCTGTAACCTGATCCGTTTGTCAGCGGTGTAACTACTGCCCTGCCGTTTGCGACAGAGAGCAGTTCAGGACCTGCTTCACCGACTATTGCCGAGCCGCTTGTGAGTGTTCCGCCTTCCGCAAAAAACGGAAGTGACCATGTTCCATCCGGGTGGAATCCAAGAGCATCAAGAATATGCTCTCCGGCACTTGCAAGCAGACTGGAAGCATTTTCGCCTATCTTATTGATACCGTCGAAGATCGACTGCATGATCCTTCCGCCGAGTCCTGCCCAGTCATAGCTTGTAAATGAATCAGATATCTTTGTTATAAGCTCAGGGATGTAGTCAGTGAGTCTTCCGGCAAAATCAATGAGAGCTGAACCGAGTGTGATCAGTATTGTTATAGCTATCTCGATGATCTTGTCAAGGTTATCTACCAGAGCGTCAACTATAGCCACTATAATGTCCAGTGAAGCATCAATAAGCGGATCAAGGTTTTCAAGGAGCGCTTCACAGAGTGCATTCACGAGAAGAACTGCACTCTCCATTATCCTGTCAAGGTTATCTATGAGTGCTTTCGCTATGGTTATAATAAGCTGTATTGCCATTGGTATCAGGTCAGGCAGCATCTTTGAAACGGCATCCACAAGCGTGAGAATTATCTCGAA
>JAGBPB010000055.1 GCA_017633615.1 Bacteroidaceae bacterium
AGGGTGCGTGTAATCTCCTCCATGTTCTGGGGCAGGGGAACCACAACTTTAAGATGGTCGGGGTCAACGCCTATGCCGCGGCATATGGCCTCGAACTTGTTGGTTCCGGCGCTGTCCTGTCCGCCGGTCATACCAGTGGTCAGATTATCGGATATGATGATTGTGATGGGAGAGTTCTCATTGACCGCATCAAGCAGGCCGGTCATACCTGAGTGGGTGAATGTGCTGTCACCTATTATGGCAACTGCGGGGAACACACCTGCGTCGGCGGCACCCTTGGCCATGGTGATGCTGGCACCCATATCAACGGTGCTGTCAAGAGCCTGGAAGGGAGGCAGGGCACCCAGGGTGTAGCAGCCTATGTCACCGAATACCTTGGCTGTCTTGTAGTCCTTGAGGACTATGTTGATGGCCTCATATACACTGCGGTGACCGCAACCCTGACAGAGGGCGGGCGGACGTGCCACAACGTTCTTGGCAACCTCAGGATGCGGCAACGGAGCCAGACCCAGAGCGGCCTTTACAATATCCGGATTAAGTTCTCCCTGACGGGGCAGTTCACCGGTCAGACGCCCTATGATCTTGCAGTCAGAGGGGAGAATACCTGCCACCTGCTCCTCAACGAACGGCTGGCCGTCCTCAATAACCATGATTGAGTCACACTGCTCGGCAAGAGTGCGAACTGTTTCAGAAGGTATGGGGTATTGTGATATCTTAAGAACAGGGAAAGGTATGCCTTCAGGATAGCACTCTGAAAGGTAGTTGTAGGCGTTTCCGCATGCAATGGCACCCATCTTGAAACGCTTGGCTTGACCCTTGAAACTGTTAAAAGGTGATTCAACAGACAGGCGCATGATTTCAGGCTGACGCTCCAGGAGTGAGGCGTAGCGACGCTTGGCAATGGCAGGCAGCAATACCCAGTCACGTACTCCACTTACGGGATTCAAGTCGTTCTGATTACGTTTTTCCTTAAGAGCCACAACAGCACGTGAGTGGGCCAGACGGGTTACTGTACGCATCAGAACCGGCAGTTTGAGTGACTCTGACAGGTCATATGCGTAAGCCATCATGTCATAAGCCTCCTGCTGCGATGAGGGTTCCAATACAGGTATCAGGGCAAACTTGCCGTAGAAACGGGTATCCTGCTCATCCTGCGATGAGTGCATTGAGGGGTCATCGGCCACAAGGACAATCAGCCCGCCGTTCACTCCGGTTATGGATGAGTTTACAAACGGATCGGCTGCCACGTTCATGCCCACATGTTTCATACATACCAGAGCACGCTTGCCTGCAAATGACATACCCAGGGCAGCTTCCATAGCTGTCTTTTCATTGGTACACCAACGGTTATGTATCTTTTCACCGGGGTTCTTTTTGCAGTAACCCTGAATGTATTCTGTAATTTCAGTTGAGGGCGTGCCGGGATAAGCATAAACTCCGCTCAGTCCGGCATCAATGGCACCCTGTGCGATGGCTTCATCGCCAAGTAATAATTTCTTCATAATATGACTTCTAAAACTGAAGTGCAAAAGTACTTATTTTTTCACTTCCTCAGCATCCATAAGTGAGGTAGATGCACGTACTGTAACCTCACGGTTGTAGCAACTGAACATCTTGTCAATGCTCTCCGTCTCTTTTACAGAGGTAAAGAGGCTTACTATCGGAACAATAACCAGACCTGCTACCATTGAGAGCACACCAGCGTTGATAGGTGAGCTGAAGAAGGGACTTATGAATGTGGTCTTGGTGAATGTTCCGTACATACAGCCGGCCATGATGGCAACACCCACAATGAAGCTGGCCCATACAGAGGCCTTGGTGGTTTTCTTCCAGTACAGACCGTACAGGAACGGAGCCAGGAAGGCGCCGGCCAGTGCACCCCAGCTTATACCCATGAGCTGAGCGATGAATGTCACGGAACTCTTGGCCTGGATGATGGCAAGAACAGATGAAACGGCAATGAAGAAGACAACCAGCAGACGGATGGAGAGAAGCTGTGACTTTTCGCTCATCTGTTTACCACCCTTGGCCATGGCAGGCTTGATGATATCAAGTGTAAGTGTTGAGCCTGATGTGAGCACCAGTGATGAGAGGGTTGACATTGATGCAGAGAGCACCAGGATGATAACCACCCCGATCATAAGGTCAGGCAAGGTCTGGAGCATAGAGGGAACGATGCTGTCATAAATGGGTGTTCCGTTGGGAGCAAAGTCAATTACACCTCCGTAAAGACGGCCGAAACCGCCCAGGAAGTAGCAACCGCCAGCCACGATGATGGCAAAGAAGGTTGAAATGAATGTACCCTTGCGGATGGCAGCCTCATCGCGAATAGCGTAGAATTTGCCTACCATCTGGGGCAGACCCCATGTGCCGAGTGATGTGAGCAGCACAACGCCGAGCAGCCAGATAGGCTGTGGGCCGAAGAATGATACGAATGCACCGTTGAGTGCGGGAGCAGCCTCGCTGGGAATCTGTGACATCTTCTCAATTGCTGCGGTGAATCCGCCGTTTCCGTTCAAAACTGAGATGATAACGGCAACAATACCTATCAGCATGATCATACCCTGAATGAAGTCATTCACGGCAGTAGCCATATAACCTCCTACCAGCACATAGATACCGGTAAGGATAGCCATACCTAGCACGCACCAACTGTAGTCTATGCCGAATGAGAGTCCGAACAGACGTGACAGACCGTTGTAGAGTGATGCGGTATAAGGAATAAGGAAAACGAATACGATTATTGAAGCTGCCACCTTGAGAGCCTCGGAGTTGAAACGCTGTCCAAAGAAATCGGGCATGGTGGCACTCTTGAGGTACTGGGTCATAAGGCGTGTACGTCGGCCCAGGATTCTCCATGCCAGGAGTGAACCTATCAGGGCGTTGCCAAGTCCGATCCATGTGGCGGACAAACCGTATTTCCAACCGAACTGACCGGCATATCCTACGAATATTACGGCCGAAAAGTATGACGTACCGAATGCAAATGCAGTGAGCCATGAGCCTACCTTGCGGTCACCCAGTACAAATCCCTGTACGTTGTTTGCGGTTTTACGGCAATAGATACCAACGCCTATCATAACGGCGAAAAACAGAATCAGGATAAGAATCTTTAGAAACATGGTTGTAAAGTTTTAGGAATAATAAACTCATATTTATAAAAAAGGAAGGGAATGAAGAACTCATTCCCAACCTTGAATCAGTGTAAGGCCTTTCTCCGTGGCTACACGTTCCGCTATTTCCAAGCTGGCGGGACGGATTATAAGAACCAGTTTGCCATCCTTGTGGAATGTGTACAGATAGCTGATGGAACAACCACCGGAGGTAAGTGCGTCAACTGCATCGGCAAATGAAGCTGTATCAGGTTCAACCTGTATGGCAAGCACCTCATTCAGGTTTACCAGATGACCTTGTGCTGAAAGCAGACGGGCAGCCTTTATCTGATCAGATGTAATAAGACGCAGAATGCCGTACTCAGTGGTGTCAGCCACTGATGCAGCCTGAATCTCTATGTTCTGGTCCTTAAGGGCGGTAAGTATGTCGCTCAGCTTTCCGCGTTGGTTCTCAAGGAATATGGAAATTTGCTTTATAGTTTTCATAATATCCTTCTTTAGTGGTTGTTACGCAAATCATTTACTCTCTTGGCCTTGCCGTCTGACTGCGGAATTACACCTTTGCCCACCAGTTTTACTCTCGGAGTGAGCAGTATCTCATCTTTGAGGCGGCGTGTAATCTCCTTTGTCAGGTTCTGCAGCATGCCGAAATCATCGGTTGCCTGTGCCAACTCGGCCTCAACGGTCATTTCATCGTTGTCACCTATTGTCTCTATTGTAATCAGATAATCACTGGCCAGTTCCGGGAACTGCATCAGGATCTTTTCAATCTGGATAGGATAGATGTTTACGCCCTTGACAATCATCATGTCATCTGAGCGGCCCTGGAAACGTGCCAGACGTACATGGGTACGTCCGCAGGGGCAGTCACCCGGCAGGATGCGGGTAAGGTCACGTGTGCGGTAACGGAACAGCGGCATAGCCTCACGGTTAAGGGTGGTAAGAACCAACTCGCCAAGCTCACCCTCCTTGACAGGCTCCAGAGTTACAGGATCAAGTATCTCGACAATGTAATTATCCTCCCAAATGTGCATTCCGTTCTGCTCCTGGCATTCGATGGCCACACCGGGGCCGCACATTTCACTCATACCGAAGTTGTTGTAGGCCTTGGCTCCCCATATCTCTTCAATACGTTTGCGCTGTGCCTCAGAGTGAGGCTCGGCACCTATGATAAGGGTATGTACAGTTGTGGTGCGCGGGTCAATGCCCTCTTCCTCAAATGCGGCAGCTAGACGTGTGGCATAGCTGGGTATGCAGTGCAGTGCAGTGGTTCCAAAATCTGTGATGAACTTTACATGGCGCTTGCTGTTGCCTGCGCCGGCAGGAACGGTCAGAGCACCCAGACGCTCTGCGGCATACTGTATGCCCAGTCCGCCGGTAAACATTCCGTAACCGGAAGTATTCTGTATGATATCAGTACTGCGCAGACCTATGCAATACATGGAACGAGCCATGGCATCGGCCCATTCGTCAAGGTCTTTCTGTGAATGAAGTATAACCGTAGGGTTACCGGTGGTACCGCTTGAAGAGTGCAGACGTACTACTTTCTCCAACGGAATGGACTTGATACCGAAAGGGTATGTGGCACGCAGGTCATTCTTGGTTGTGAAGGGGAAACGCTTTATGTCCTCCACAGATTTGATGCTCTCCGGGGTTATGCCCAATTCCTTGAATTTAGGAGCGTAGAATTCGCTGCCCATGGCAATTTCTACTGTTTTTTTGAGACGCTCCACTTGCAGTTGCTCCAGTTTCTTGCGGGGCATTGTCTCAATCTCTTCATTCCAGTATTTACTATTCATCTTTGTATTATTATACGTTGTTTCTTTTTGCAGTTGCAAATTTATAAAATTTTATCAAGTTCGTCAAGAAGATAATCCACACCTTTGTCACTAATACCTACGTAATAGCGGAGTGCTTCATTGCTGATAACGCCTTTCTTGAGCAAGACCGTTCCGAAAGTTTCATTGGTGATCTTCTCTTCAGTATCAGGCATTACAATTACAGATGATACTCTGAAAGGCTCCTGACCGGCTTCATTGAAGTATTCCACGGCATATCCGTTTTCAATGTCCTTTACTGTGCCGGTATATGTGGTGTACATGCCTGTAACTATGTTGAGTAATTCAAACTGCCCGGTATAGTAATCTATAACTGACAGTATAGGACTGTCCCTGTAAATGGTAATCTGTTTGTCAAGTGTAATCTGTTCACCATATATGGTCCAGGGATCATATTTCAGATGAATAACCAGTTTCTCATCTGTCTGCATGAGTATTTCTGCATCAGCCAGTTTTTCAGGTTTATAAAAGCCCAGTTCTCCCATCGGACTGGATGCTCCGTACCCTAATGCAAGTGCGTCAATAGGCATATGGATATTGCGGCCGTCCTGATATTTCAGGAAAACTTCAAATGCCGGAACATTTTTGCCTATACCATCAGAATACCTGTATGTGCTGAACTTAACAGTCCCGTTAGTCCAGCTTACATAATCCCGGCCGGTATTCATTCCAAGTTTATCCTGGGAATGTCCGCAACCTGCCATAAAAGCAGCGGTAATAAGCAAACAGAGAATCTTTTTCATTTTTCGGAGTAGGCTAATGCGTATGTCTTAATCTGTTTGAGCATGGAAAGCAGACCGTTGCTTCGGGTGGGTGACAGGTGCTGTGTAAGTCCGATAGCATCTATGAAGTGTACATCGCTTTCCAATATCTCACGCGGGGTGTGGTCTGAAAGCACTCTTATAAGCAGTGCAATCAACCCTTTTGTAATAATGGCATCGCTGTCAGCTTCAAAGTGAACCAGTCCGTCCTGCATGGTTGCATGCAGCCATACGCGGCTCTGGCATCCGTCTATAAGATTATCCTCAGTCTTATACGCGGGGTCCAACGCCGGTTGTCCATTACCCAGGTCAATAATCATCTGGTATTTGTCCATCCAATCGTCAAATGCGCTGAACTCCTCAATAACCTCTTCCTGCAGTTGGTCTATGGTCATGGCTTCTCATTGTAAATGACATGCAGGAGTGTCTTGCCCACGGCATCCAGCACGTTCTTGTCAATATTGTCTATATTATCCTGTGTGGTATGCCAAGTGGGTCCGAATGTACTGGACTTACACTGTGGCAGATATGGTATGATGTCAATGGCGGGAATATGGGCTATGGTGTTGATGAAGTAGTGGTCATCTGTCACGTATCCGCCGTCCACAGGCAGGAACAATGAACCGTAGCCAAGCTTGCCGGCTGCGCTCCACACCTTGTCTACCACCTGTTTTCCGAACATCATTGAATATGGCTCACGGCAGAAAGACGCGCCTTTACCGCCTACCATGTCAAGCAGTATGGCGTAGCGTGCCTTATAACCCTCTTTGTGAGGATTTTTTGCCCAATATTGGGTACCCAGACCCCAATAAGATTCAAGGTGTTGGCCCTGATAATCCGGGCCCGGCCCCCAATCCTCAGCATCCAGAAATATGCAGTCTATACCTATCTCTGGGGCTTTTCTCTGCAGTTGACGGGCTATCTCCAGGATTACACCCACACCGCTTGCTCCGTCATTTGCGGCATCAACAGGTTTTTTCCAGTTGGCCGGATCAGGGTCATTGTCAGCCCAAGGGCGGCTGTCCCAATGTGAACACAGGACAATGCGGTTTGTCTTATCGGGATTGTAGCTGCCTATGATGTTATAACAATGCAGCCTGGTGTTGTCAAATGTCACGGTCTCAAACTCCTGTACAAAAGTCTGAGCCCCGAAACCTTCAAGTTTCCCTGTAAGCCAGACGGCACATCTGCTGTGGGCGTCCGTGTTGGGTACGCGTGGGCCAAAATCTGTCTGTGCTTTTATAAAGCCATATGCGCTGTCTGCACAGAATTCAGGTGCACTGACGCTGTCAGTCTTGACCGTAGCATTGGATGCTTTGCGCCCTCCGCAAGAGAGAGCTACAAAGAGCGCTGTCAGTATGATTACGGGATTTTTCATCTCAGCGGTTAAGTTTCCAGGTTGCTCCGTCCTTAGTATCCTTTATCTCGAATCCCAATGCTGTAAGTTCATTGCGTATCTTGTCGCTGGTTGCCCAGTCCTTGTTTGCCTTTGCTATGGCGCGCTGCTCAAGCAACATATCCACTACTTTACCAAAAGCCTCTTCGCGACCGCTGCCGCCTCCTTCTTCGGCTTTGATTCCAAGGATATCAAAGAGGAAAGTGTCAAACAGGGACTTGAGTTCGGCTACATCTGTAGCAGTCAGTTTGGCGTTGCCGTCTACAGCCTGGTTGATGACCTTTGCGGCATCAAACAGATGGCTTATCACGATAGGTGTGTTAAGGTCATCGTCCATTGCCTCATAGCATTTGCCTTTGAACTCCTTTACGTTTACACTGCTTTCAGAAGCAGGTTGAATACGGCCTATTGCGTTGTAAGCCTCCATCAGGCGTGACATGGCCTTCTCGGCAGCCTGCAGGGCATCGTTGCTGAAATCAACAGTGCCGCGGTAGTGGGCCATCAGTATGAAGAAGCGGATGGTCATGGGGCTGTAGGCCTGCTTGAGGTTGGCATTCTGGCCGGTAAAGAACTCGTTTAGGGTTATGAAATTACCCAGACTCTTGCCCATCTTCTGGCCGTTGATGGTAATCATGTTGTTGTGCATCCAGTAGTGCACAATGTCATGCCCCTGGCTGGCAACGGCCTGCGCTATCTCACACTCATGGTGCGGGAATATAAGGTCCATGCCGCCTCCGTGTATGTCAAAGCGCTCACCCAGATACTTACGGCCCATGGCGGTGCACTCGCAGTGCCAGCCGGGGAATCCGTCGCTCCAGGGTGATGGCCAGCGCATTATATGCTCGGGCTGGGCTTTCTTCCAGAGTGCAAAATCAGCGGGGTTGTGTTTCTCCTCCTGACCGTCAAGCTCACGTGTGGTATTGAGTACGTCATCCAGGTTACGGCCTGAGAGTATGCCGTAGTGATGATCCTTGTTGTACTTGTTTACGTCAAAGTAGATGCTGCCCTGGCTCTCATATGCGTAACCGTTGTCCAGAATCTGTTTTACCAGTTCAATCTGCTCTATGATATGGCCCGATGCATGCGGCTCAATGCTGGGCGGCAGTACGTTAAGCATCTCCATTGCCTTGTGATAGCGCAGGGTGTAGTACTGCACCACCTCCATGGGCTCCAGCTGCTCTAAACGTGCCTTCTTTGCAATCTTATCCTCACCCTCATCGGCATCATGCTCCAGATGGCCTACATCAGTTATGTTACGTACATAACGTACCTTGTAACCCAAGTGCTGCAGGTAACGGAAAAGGATATCAAAAGTAATGGCCGGACGTGCGTGTCCCAGATGTGGATCGCCGTATACGGTTGGGCCGCACACGTACATGCCTACGTGCGGCGGGTTTATAGGTTCAAACAGTTCCTTCTTTCTAGTAAGGGTGTTGTAGATGGTCAATTTGTTTTCCATATTATTTTTTTGTTGTTTCTTCAATCAGTTGGAGGAGCCTGTCTACGGCATTCTCCTCGGGGATATTTTTCTCTATGCACTCCTTGCCTTTATAAAGGCTTATCTTGCCGCGGCCTGCGCCCACGTAACCGAAATCGGCATCGGCCATTTCACCCGGCCCGTTTACTATACAGCCCATTATGGCTATCTTGACGCCTTTAAGGTGGCCAGTGGCGGCTTTGATGCGTGCTATTGTCTCTTCAAGATTGTAAAGTGTACGTCCGCACCCCGGACAGGATATGTACTCGGGTTTGCTGAACCTGATACGTGCTCCCTGCAGTATGGCGTCCTCTGTGGATTTGATCTGGGCGGCGGTCATGTTGGGGTTGGTCAGTTTAAGGTCTCCGACCTTGCCGTCAATGAGCAGTGCACCTGCATCCATGGCTGCGTGCAATTGGAAATCCTCAAGGTTGCCGTCAGTGTATGCAAGCTGCAGCACTCCGTTCTCTATCTTGGCCGATGCACGTACCTCAGCGCTGCGGGCCGCATAATCCACAAGCTTGCGTGCTACCGGAATCTCACGCTCAGGGGCCTCAGAGAGTGATACGCGGATGGTATCACCTATACCCTCTGCCAGCAGTGCGCCTATGCCTATGGCACTCTTTATGCGGCCGTCCTCACCCTCACCGGCTTCAGTAACGCCCAGATGGATGGGGAATGCCATGCCCTCACGGTCCATCTCCTTTACCAGCAGGCGGACAGTCTCAATCATGACCACCGTGTTGCTGGCTTTGATTGATATGACCACGTTCATGAACTCCTGCTCCACGCATATGCGCAGGAACTCCATGCAGCTCTCCACCATGCCGGCGGGAGTATTGCCGTAACGGCTCATGATGCGATCGGAGAGTGAGCCGTGGTTCACACCAATACGTATGGCTGTGCCGTGTTCACGGCAAATGTTCAGGAAGGGGATGAAGCGGTCACGGATACGCTGTATCTCCTGCGCATATTCATCATCAGTATATTCCAGATGCTTGAATGTGCGTGCGGGGTCCACGTAGTTTCCGGGGTTGATACGTACCTTCTCCACATAGCGTGCTGCAACGTCTGCCACGGCCGGGTTGAAATGTACATCGGCCACCAGCGGGGTGTTGTAACCGCGTGCAGTCAAACCCTCACGGATAAGGCGCATGTTCTCTGCCTCACGGGTGCCCTGAGTGGTCATGCGCACCAGTTCACCTCCAGCCTCGATGATACGTATGGCCTGCTCAATGCAGCCCTCAGTATCCATAGTGGCCGTGGTGGTCATGGACTGCAGGCGTATGGGATTGCTGCCGCCAATGGCGGTATTGCCCACACGAACGCTGATGGATTTACTGCGGTTGTAAACGGCCATTATCAGTTGGTCTTGTAGTTGTATTTTACCTGACTCAGTTCTGCATTGGCCTTCTCAATCTTCTCCTTAAGGCCCTCCTTATGGGCTGCCAGGCGTGCTGCAAGCTCATTGTCAGATACGGCCAGGATCTGGGCGGCCAGAATGGCTGCGTTCTGGGCTCCGTTCACACCTACGGTGGCTACCGGTATTCCGGGGGGCATCTGTATGATTGAGAGCATGGCGTCCAGACCGTCAAGCATACCCTTGATGGGCACACCTATTACTGGAACATTTGTGTTGGCTGCAATCACACCGGGCAGGGCTGCTGCCATGCCTGCTGCAGCAATTATAACCTTGATGCCGCGTGAAGCAGCATTCTTGGCAAACTCCTCAACTGCCGCGGGTGTGCGGTGAGCGGACAGGGCGTTCATCTCAAAAGGAACCTGAATGCTGTCCAGGAAAGCTGCCGCTTTCTCCATAACGGGCAGATCGGATGTGCTGCCCATGATGATACTTACTGTCGGTTTCATATATTTTTTACTTTGGCGTTGGCGTTGGCTTTGGCTTTTAGTTTTTACGCATTCTTGCTACGGGTATTCCTATCTGTTCGCGGTACTTTGCTACGGTACGGCGTGCCACCTTGAAGCCGCGTGCAGCCAGCATATCGGCCAGTTGTTCATCAGTAAGCGGATTGCTGTGATCCTCTGCATCAGTAACCTCACGCAGTATGCGGTGAATCTCCTTTACTGACACCTCCTCACCGCTACTGGTCTTTACACCGTCAGTAAAGAAGGCCTTGAGCGGAAACGTACCGAAAGAAGTCTGTACATATTTGCCGCTGGTTACTCTGGATATTGTAGAGATATCATATCCCGTCTTGTCGGCAACATCTTTCAGTATCATGGGCTTGAGCAGGGTCTCATCGCCCTCGGTAAAGAAGGGACGCTGCAAGTCAATGATGGCCTGCATGGTACGGGTCATAGTCTGCTCCCTCTGTTTCAAGGCCTGTATGAACCCGCGGGCTGAATCCAACTTGCTTTTGATGTATATGGCTGCGTCACGCTGACTGCTGTTTCCGCCTTTGATCTGGCGGTCAAGCATATCAGAGTATTCGCGGCTTACATGAAGTTGCGGTATGTTGCTGTTGTTAAGGGTAAAGTGTATATCACCATCAAAGTTGTCCAGCAGGAAATCAGGTACTATGTGCTGGCGGCTGTGGCCTATAGTTTCTCCAAGTGAACTGCCCGGACGCGGATTCAGTTTTACCAGCTCAGCAATCACTGCATCTGTCTGCTCCTTGGTAAGTTCCAGTTTGGCCGATATCTTGTCCCAGCGCTTGTGGGTAAATTCATCAAAAAGGGATGAAATGACCTTTTCCTGTAGTTCTCTGGTGGGAGAGTTACTCTTTCTTCTTATCTGAATGAGCAGGCACTCCTGGAGGTTGCGTGCACCTATGCCGGCCGGATCAAACTCCTGAATAACCTTGAGAACCTGCTCTATTTCATCAGTAGATGCATCCAGGTCATGATAGAATGCCAGGTCATCAGATATGGCTTGCAGGTCCTTGTCCAGGATTCCGTCATTATCTATGGAGCCTATGATATACATGGCTATCTTCATCTGGCGTGGAGTCAGATCCTGCTCGCGCAGCTGCTCATAAAGTATATCGTAAAAAGAGCGTGTCTCTGCCAGCGGTACATCAGCTACCGCGCCAGATTCTCCCTGCCGGCGGTCATACCAGTCATCATCATCGTCATCTTGCCAGTCTTCACGGCTGTCAGAGGAGGTGTTGTATTCATCATCTCCGTACTGATCGTTTTCATCAGCCTGTGAGTCATCAGATTCCTGCAAGACAGGCTCAGCAGGACCATCCTCAAGAGCGGGGTTATCACCCAGTTCAGTACGCACATGCTCCTCAAGCTCAAGCGTGGAAAGCGCAAGCAGACGGGCCTCAAGCACCTGCTGGGGTGAGAGGGTCTGAATCTGGCTTTGAGTCTGGACCTGTGTCTGTATGTTGCTTAAACCGGGCATCTTATGGAATCAATAGTGGAAACTGCTGCCGCCTATGAACTCACGTACCAGTGATGTGGGAGGCAGGTTCTGGCTTGGAATGGTTCTGAACAGTTTGAGGAAATCCTTGAGCTGGCAAGCCTTGGCATATTCAGGGCTGTTCTCAGGAACTTCATCCAGAAGAGGCAGTACCATATCCTTGATGACAGCTATCTCAAATATCATGGCTGAGTTGAACATGGCATCGGCATTCTCCTGGAATGGGAATATCCATTTCTCCTCACCAGCACGTACCGATGCCCATCGGCCAATGGTGTCCATTGCAGAATAGCTGCGGTACTTGTGGTCGCGGGTTATGCGGCGCAGAAGACGGTTATCGGTGGTAGGAATGTAGTTATGCTGGTCTATGCGTATGCATGTCAGGGCAGATACGTATATCAGGAAACGGCTGTCAGCCGGTATGTCAGGCATGAGGTCCGGGTTAAGTGCATGGATACCTTCAATGAGCAGAATGTCATTGTCACCCAGTGACATTTCAGGGTCAGTGAACTCGCGGATTCCGCCTTTTTTGAAATTGAATCTGGGCGGTTGGATGCTTTTGCCTGCAAGCAGATCCTTGAGCTGCTCGTTAAAGAAAGGCAGGTCTATGGCATAGAGTGACTCAAAATCATGCTCGCCGTTTTCATCAAGCGGGGTGTGGTCACGATCCAGGAAATAGTCATCAAGTGACAGGACCTTAGGAGTAAGTCCGTGGGCCATAAGTTGTACCATAAGGCGCTTGCTGAATGTGGTCTTGCCCGATGAAGACGGACCGGACACCATTATCAGCTTGAGTCCCTTACCTTCATTACGGCGGGTCACAATCTGATCAGCTATGTGTACTATCTTTTGTGACTGCAGGGCCTCAGCTACGTTTATTATCATGTTGGTCTCACCCTTGGCAACGGCCTGATTGAGCCTGCCCAATGTTGAGAATCCAAGAATCTGCATCCAGTCATGGTGCTCCTTGAATATCTCGAACATCTTGTCCTGACGTATCAGCGGCTCAAGTTGCTCAGGATTTTTCTTGTTTGGCAGGCGTACAAGAACACCGCCGGACATGGACTCCAATCCAAAGACCTTGAGGCATCCGGTATTAGGCGGAAGAACTCCAAAAAACCAGTCAGGCAGGTCCTCAAGTGTATAATAGCTGGTGTAGATGTTTCCTATGCTGCGCAGCAGACGGACATTGTCCTTACGGCCTGCACGCTCCATGATATCGGCCACATCAGTGGTGTGGGCTGTATGCTTTACGAACGGAATGTTACGTCCAATGATGCTGCCCATGCGCTCGCTGATACTGGTTACGTCATCATCAGTTATGTCGCGGCCTATTTCAACCGGGCAGTAGAAACCCTTTGAAATGGCGTTTGAAACCCTTATCCTACTTCCGGGATAGAGTTCTGAAACAGCTTTATAAAGTACAAACACCAGTCCAAGCAGATAAGAACGGGCTCCTAAACTGGTGGTGGCGTCCAGAAACTCCACATCACAATCCTCATAAACCTTGGCTTCCAAATCCATGACCTTGCCGTTGGCGGTCACGCAGATGGGACGACTCTTAAGTGTAACGCCCAGTTCAGTGAATATCTCAGAAAAAGATACGCCGGGATTGAAACTCTCAGTCTTCTTGTTGTTCTTGCAAAAGATTTCCATAATGCAGTTATCTCTGTTTGAAACTTCAAAAATACTGCATTTTTCGGTATCGCACAATAGGGACGGTTCTTACTGTGTGATTTGAAAAGAATCAGTATCGCGATGATACTTGAATCACACAGTAAGAACCGTCCCTATTGTGTAGTGTTATTCCTTAGTGAAACAATAGAAGCCATTTAAAATAAATTTATCATATTGGAAGGCTTCTGTTTTGGGAGTAACCTCCTTTGACATCAAAAGATGTTTTTGTCCGTAACTATATACCTTGTATAGCTGGCCATCATTATCATTTATCCATGAGTAGAAATGAGCACCAAATTTATCGCCGCCTTCATATTTGAAAGTAAATGTTTTGGTTTTTCCATTAAAGTAAATGATATGGGTAACATTTTTGTCAGTAAATGATAGTTTCTGATAGTTTTCTCCTTCATTCCTATACCAAGAAGTATCAACAATATCGGGATAAGGATTGTCATCTTTAATACAACCTGTAAACGTAAACAAAACGACCAAGATAAAGGCGTATATAAAAAGTTTTTTCTTTTTCATATCTTTATGATTTAGTTTTGATTAGAATCTAAAACCCAGACCCAACCGCCAATTGGACATTATATCAGGTTTATTTAAGCCTGATGCAGAAGCAAACTTCTTACTATAATAAACTGTATTGTATAATCTAGAGAAATCTTTTTCATAGCTTATTATACCATAAAAAAGTTTGTATCCTATTTCTAACTCTAAATCATATTGAAGCATAAATTTTTTTGCGTCACTACCTATAAGTGGTTTATCATCATAGATGTTAATGAATAAATCATAATATGAATATGAATCGTATTTGAATTTTTTTATGTAGGATAAATTGTATTTAACCAAGATTCCCACGTATGGAGTAACCGTAAAACCAGATTTATCAAATAGTTTGAATCCAAGATTAGCCGGGACAGAGATATAATTATATTCTAGCGATTTTTCTTTTAATGTATAAGAGTCTGTTTCATTTTCTATAGAAGACTCTGAATCATATTCCGGATGAAACTGTATTGTCTGGTTAATATTTTTCTGTTGATCCCAAAAGTGTGAATAACCTATGCCTGTTCTAATTAGGAATCTAGTTTTTATAGGAATAGAAAAAACATAGTTTGCATTCAGCCCAATCACATTATCACCTTCATCCATGAGGTTAAGTTGTAAAATTGATGCACTTACTCCGTGGGTGATTCCGTTGAATCCACTCTCTTTATTCTGTTTTTGTGGATATGCAGACAGGGGTACAGTCAGAAGACCCAATGTAATAATCAGATAATATTTCATGTTATATTTCATTTGTAAAATCGACTTTTTTTCCTTATTTAATAGTGCGGACTTTCTTTATTCCTTTTGTGTTAATAAATGTCACTCGCAAAACTATATTTCTCTATAAAATCGTAAAAAAACTGCTTTTGGTTTTCCTGGAAGAAATAAAAAACTTCTCCCCCGTCAACTAATTCAATTATTTCACCAGTTTGTGTCAGCACAAAGTTGTGTTCCAGGGAATTAACGGTAACGACAATTGGTAAGACTTTCAAACTGTTTCGTTCCCATGAACTTTCAAAAAAACGATTTAAATGTTTCTTTACTTTTGAGTGATTGAGTATTGATTCAAATATTTCAACATCCTGTTCATCAACTTGAAGCAATGTAGTGTTCTCTAAATACTTTTCAGGGTTTTCAAAAAAGAAAGTCATATCACGAGATTTGATATTGTTCCAAGAATGACTATAGCAGCGTATCTGGTCAATACTAACGGGAATTTCAACAGGATTCTTGTATTCAAAATTTTTACCGACACTACTATATTTCATGGCAAGATTGCCCAACGCCATTTTTTGTTGTTCTTCTAAGAAAATGTGGTCTATTCTCTTGTTACCCTTTAATATTTCTGTAAGGATGGATCGACTTCGAATAGTAAAGAAATGCTCTATTGAGTCAATTCTTACTACAAAAGAGGCATACATACCCATCCCCAATGGTATGCTTAAATCATGACCATATATTTTAATTTTAAAAAGCTCATTATTAAGCAAATAATCGAATGTTTCTATATCTTGCTCACTCAACTGAATTAATGAATCGCTATAGTTATATTTTGTCGGATTCACAAAATATTTGTAAGCTTCACTTGGAGAATATGCGCTGAAAGCAAAGTGCTTAAATGCCTTTACATCTTCAACCTTAATCTGTGAAAATAAAGGCATTATATGAAAGAGCAAAATAAACAATAAGAGATAGCGTTTCATTTTATAGCCCATCCGCATAAATATAATTAAACATATAAGACCTTAATCCACCTGCTATTTGAAGATGCAATAAATAAGGATGAAAGCCCAATACAGGAACTCCAGATAAAGTAAGAGCCCTTGCGGCTTGCATAGAACAATTATTTATCAGCACATTATAAATAGGTTTATGATTGTTTAGATAGTTACTATAACGTTGCATATTTTTCATATTGAGATGCTTGACAGTAATAGGTGAAAGTCTATTTCCAGGAATGTCTTTTGCTTGAGACCATTGCCCTTCTGAATCGTGTAAAGTCCAGTTATTCCGCCCTCTAGACCATAAAAATTTTTCAAATTTACTTGGGCCGAAATCAGTAAGAATGGTACCATCAGTCATTGTTGTTTCTGTGTGGCCAAACATATCAAATATTGATTTCTTTACTGTTTGCAATAATGCCTTATCATCATGAGTTCCTCTTAGGATGTCAGAAAAATTGCCAATCCCACCCATAATATAACCTAAATCTTCATATGATTCATTATTGCCATCAAAAAGATAGTCAAACTTACCTGACCTAAAATTGTATGAGCCAAAACCAAAGTTAATGCTAATATCAGTTTGCATTCCTGAGTATCCCCATGTTCCCACCGAATTGACTAATGATGAAGAAACCATGGATAGCGTATTTGCAAATGGAATTCCAGATGAGGCAATATATCCACCTGCTGCTCCACTCATGGCACCTACATACAATCCGCAAGCCATATAACACCATGTGTCGAGAGACTTATAGTTCCATTCTAATGGGTTTTTCTCACCTTCATTTGATAAGACTCCACCTATGTATGTACCTATGAGCGCTCCTAATGCAACAGCTCCAATAATAGATTCTCCACTGGGGTCCGTATATTTCAAAGGATTATTGAGGCAATAAGAGTATCTGTTGAAGTTTTGCGGATTTGTAGGAGATTGCACAAAAGCATCCGGGCTGAGGAAGCGGCCCAGCGCAGGGTCATACATACGTCCGCGCATGTCAATGAGCCCTATGCCGTCTATGTGGTCATGACCCGTGAAACCGCGCTCAATGCTGTAGTAGAAAGGCAAGCCGACCTCACGGTTACCCCATACGTCATAATGCACATCATAGCACAAGTCACCGTTGTCTGCCATGGAGATTATGCTGCCCAGATGGTCTGTCATAACGGCGGCAGTGTGGGTTTCAGTTCCACCTTGTGTACTGCTCACCGTATGCAGTCCTGCCAGGCCGTCACCACCGTTCACGTAGTAGAAGCTGGTGGTAACGCCGTCAGTGGTCTTCTCCTCATAGTCTCCCCACTGGAACTTCTCATACTCTATGTGGTAGGTCTTGTCATACCTGCTGCTCACCTTCTCAAGGTCAGGACCATATTCCGCAGTGTAGTAGTAGAAGTCTGTCTGATCATAATGCCAGATGGTACTGACCTTGCCCCACAGGTTGTAGGTTATGTCCTGTTCCTCCAGTTCCACTAAGCCGTCTGAATTGCTTACTGACTGTACGGCATGGGGCTTAACAGAACTGTTGTATGTGTATGAACTTACGCCTGTCTTGGAGGTTATGTTGCCATTAGTGGCATAGGCCATGTTCATTATCTCCTGGTTGTTCTCCTCAACGGCTGTAAGACGGTCCAGGTTGTCATAGGCAAAGTTCCATACTTCACCGTCAGACATACGGTTGTTGGCCGATGTCAGGTTGACGCCAAAGGTGTATGTCCTGTTCCTGTACATGGTGTTACAATTACTAATTGTCTCGACTATCAATTGAAAATCAGATTATCTTAAGTAACTGTATCAAAAAGCGGATGAATTAATGATAAAAAACAACTTCTTCTAGCCACATCGATATCGTTTTTTCTTTTATTGAGACTTAACCTCATGATTTCTCTTTTCCAATTTCTTCTTTAGTTTTCTATCAAATCGTTTGACACTTACTTCATTGAACTTTTTATAAGGTATAAATGTATTAACAAAACTTTTCCATTTGTTTAACTCAACATTTACCTTGTTATTATTGATAACGAGTGGAAAATAACAGTCTTCAATACTATAGACATATTTGTCATTTTCCTTCCAGAATCTACAATACTCATCTTGTCCGATTGTAAATAATCCATATTTATCATAACTGATATGAGTGCAACTCTCAAAGTTAATATCCTCAAATTCCAAGACTATCACAGTATCACGATTACTAGTATCTATTATTTTTCTCTTATTGTAATAATGCTCAAAATCAGGATATACCCATATAGTATCTTCGATATCAAAATCAAACTTATCTAATAAGCATATTTGTACTGCTACAATGCTATCATATCCTATAAAAGCAGTTCCTTTCTTGTCAATCAATGTCCCTTTTACAATATAATTGCTTTTATTATAAAAATAAGATTGTTTATAAAAATAGGGAGGTTGCTTTTGAGAGAGACATGTACAACTCAAAAGAAGTCCCAATAATATTATTTTTATTTTCTTCATTGTTTTGCTCAGGATTATAATACATTTAATAAAGCAATTAATGTGGTATTTGGTAATTTAACATTTCCTCTAAACAATGTCTATAATATCTTCTTCCACCATAATAATACCCTGTTTTATAAGCTCCAACTTCATCGCTGTAGTTAAGAGGGCTTGTATGATAGTATTCATGAAAAAAAGTTCCCTTGCCCCAACCCGTATTAAAACGAGCATGTCTGATAGTCTTTGCTCTTAAATAAATAGTATACTTCCCACCTTTCTCGGAAGTCAATCCATCTATTTTGTATTTTAATATTTCACCTGTTGTCCTAGATATTTTAGCTATCCCATCATATTGCTTAACATATTTATATTCTTTTCCATAGCAAAGATTATCTAAGTTTGTCTTACTGGCATAATTGAACATTTCTCCAGGTAGTCCATAATAATTAGCCCAAGCCTGTGCACGCTCTTGCAATGTACCACCAGTCCACTTATTAACGCCAAGAGTTTTTGCATTGGCCATACCCCGATAAGCTCCATACGCCATACCGGAAAGAGCGCCTGAAATTGCACCATTCAAAGCCCCTTCACCAAAATTTCCACCAAAAACAAGAGAGGTAAATCCACCTGAAACAGCTCCAACTGCTGCATTAACAGCACCATCGGCCAACATTCCATTAATCATTCCGACTGGGTCATAAGAGAAGCTTAAAGCGCCAGATATGCCACCAGAAACAAGACCGGAAGCTAATCCCATCAACATGCTTCTACCATCCCATCCTGACATCATAGCTGAAGACAATGTGCTTGTCATAGCGTTGGTCGTCAATTGAGTCACAAATGGAGAAGCGCCTAAAGCAGCCATTCCTTGAGACATTCCACTTGAAAACGCGCCAAGTGCTACGCCTCCTGCTATGTATCCAACCATATCCCAGCCAGAGGCATTGGCCTCACTTCCAACCATATAACCAGAAATACCTCCGACGATTGCGCTTATTGCTATACCAAAAATGGCATCATCAATTCCAAATATTTCTCCGGTAGGATCCGTATATTTTAGCGGATTGTTAAGGCAGTATGAGTAACGGTTAAAGTTCTGCGGGTCAGTCGGTGCTTGCACGAACGCATCCGGACTGAGGAAACGGCCCAAATGCGGGTCATACATGCGTCCGCGCATGTCAATGAGCCCTATGCCGTCTAAGTGTTCATGACCTGTGAAACCGCGCTCAATGCTGTAATAGAAAGGCATGCTGACCTCTCGGTTGCCCCATACGTCATAATGCACATCATAGCACCAGTCATTGTTGTCTACCATGGCGGTTATGGTGCCCAAATGGTCAGTTATGGCAGCTGCGGAGTGTGTCACGGTACCGCCCTGTGTAGAGCTTACGGTATGCAGTCCTGCAGGCCGTCACCACCGTTCACGTAGTAGAAGCTGGTTGTAACACCATCAGTGGTCTTTTCCTCAT
>JAGBPB010000001.1 GCA_017633615.1 Bacteroidaceae bacterium
GGTCATAGATAAACTCTACATTATACCCGTTCAGATGCTTTTCCCATTCCACCTCCGTGGCACCGCCGTACATCTCACTGAAAGCTTTGTCAACCACGGCAGGCGGTGTCTGGATGTCGCGTTCATGCGCTATTATGCATACAGCAATCACTATAGCAGCAGCTAAGCCCCTGAAAGCCCAATCCCAGAAGTTAGTTTTATCCTGTCTTTTCATATACAGCAAAAATAACCTCATCATATTAAGAAACTGTTAAGCTGATATTAAGAAAAGATTACAATACACATCATAGCATCACATAAAAAAAGAACAGGGTAGCATCCCTGCCTCCCTGAGCCCCGAAGTTCGATGTACAATAGGGTATGTAACAATCAATCTTCTCTCCTTGTTTGCAGGAGCAAAGATATATCATTTCCTGATAAATAAAGTCGGTTAATCAAGTGATTTTGAAACCGATAATATTACATCCGATATTCAATCATCAGTTAGAACCCAAATTCTGTAATGTTGAATCCTGGAAAATCTTCAGAATTGAATGTAACCTGCTGTTCTGTTACTCCAAAGTGGATATCCTTCTTTCTGGTAATCTCGATGGCATCGAATGGCTCACCGTCAATTTTCTGATAGAGCGTTACGCTCACAGGCTGACAGGTACCCTTCCTTACAACCAGATCTATTCTCTTTTGTGTTCCCAGATATTTGGTAATCAATTTCCTCTTTCCGGTGATAGTCCAGGTATCATCAGTTTCCTCTGTTATCTTGTATCTGTAAGCAGGTACAATGTAATCAAGCCACATGTAATTATTGGCAAAAGAGTGGAGGTCTCCGGTATTTACAAAGTCATGATTTATCTCCTTTTTTTCAGTCATGACGGTCCACTTCTTGTCGATGTTCATATCATAGTACACAGTCTCTTTAGCTGATTCTGTGCGGGATTTCCTACCTAAAACAGCAAGCTTTCTGTTTGTAAGATTGGTTTCTCTTGTGTCTACTGTTGTCTCAACATTAGATAAAGGGAAGACACCATTCCCGCTATCTGATGAATATGTTGTCTTATAACTATGAACATATAGCAGTCCTGTTTGCTCAGTATATGAAACTCCCTCTGACTCATGTGCTTTTACGTACTCCTGCATCTGGGATACAATCTGCTTGGCTGATTGTGAGAATGCTGCAACAGAACAAACCAGTGATAATGCTAAACAAACAAATTTCTTCATATAGATCATATTGTTATTGGAACAACTATATGACGCAAATATAAGGATTTTGTTAATCGTCTAATCTATCTTATCCCGCGGGCTGTTATCTGCGTATCATCATTATTCCCTTTTTACCACCACGCCGTAACAGAATGAGCAGGCCATCCTGCCTGCTCATCCCCACCATAAAGGTGTCCATATATATACGACTCCGATATTGTTGTTCCTTACCTCTTCTTTTCCCATTCCTGATGCATATTGTACCACGTCTCGCTGTGATACCCAAGTGCACCAATCTGCCGCGGATGTGCAAGTGGCAGCACCTTGATAGTCTTGCCCTGGATAGTCACATCCGTAGGATTCCCATACCCATACAAATCCACATACTCCTGCAGGCTGGAGTAAGGTATGTCGGCCACTCTCGTCAGGAACTGCTTGATGGGAATGTCGCCCAAAAGTACCAATAATCTTGCGTCGGATTCCTCAATCTCCTTCAGTATCTCCTGTGCACGCTTAGCATCACAGAAGCTGCTCTTCCGCTTAGGTACAGTAACCGGATTCAGGTGATATATTTCGATGTATTTGTTGTAATGGCCCTCGATAGCATCACTCTGACCTTTGTTTATCCTGCTCTCCGGCAGCAAATCACAAAGCCAGGCATCGCTTCTCTTAAAGCCGAGCGGTTTAAGAATCTGTTCGTCCAGAACCTTTGCCGATGGCCCGTTCAGGTTCTTGCCGGCAGGCGATAGTGTTCCAAGCCCTGCAGGAATCTTTATACGTCCGATGATCTCACGTGCCTCATCCTCATTACCATCCCAGAAGATACGCGGCTCACTGGCCACCGCCAGAGCCGGGCAGATAACGGTACCGTCTTTCATCCAACGTGCATGCACAGCACTCGCATAAACACCAAGAACAAACACCTTCTTAGGTGTCCTGTCCTCCTGAGCAAGCCGATGCAGCCGCTCTCCGAAAGGAAATCTGTAATCCTCCATAGTCCGATGATTCTAATGTGATAGAACAAATATAAGCATACTTTCTCAAATCCGATAAGCTCGATGTCCATATCTTTATGGCCGATGCCCTCACGGCTGATGATCTTGTATCGCGGGCTGTTATCTGCGTATCATCAGGCAGTCTGCAAATGGCAGCAGTTTGATACCTACGGCCCCGCCCTATAGAGGTAGCAGCCAGTGGCCCTGAACCATCGGCTTCCGCATCCCGCTCCAGCCGATGCAACCGTATATAGAGCAATCCTCCCGCCCAATCGCCACTGTCTGGCTTGTTTAACCCAGAACAGCCAGCGTCTGGAAATAGAGTAGGGTACGCTTCCCGGACCTTATCAGTTCCAGCCCCTGTCTGTTCTTCCCGGTACAACAGTCTGCAGATAGCCGGCCGCATCAAACCCTCAGGCCTACCAATAACAAGGTGTTCCGCACCATTGCTATATCTACACCCTCCACGGTGCCAGCACTGTTCCAGGCATAGATATAGCAATCGTGCTCCACGCTTCTTTTAATTGCGGCTTCGAGCCGCAATGGGGTATGGTTCGCTTAGAGACAGTACTGCAGGCTTACCCGGATATTTAACATAACGGAGCGGTATTATGTCCTCCGTCGCTCCCGCACTCGCTCCTACAAACATAATATCCATTATATTAAATAGCTCTCAGCATCAGGCGGTCACCCTCCCTAAACAAATCGTTCGCACCTGCGCTTCCTGCTGCGTGCAGCAGGCGCAACCCTTCCGGGTGCTGGGTCGTAACGCTCCGGCACAACCTTACGGGTCTGCACAGCATCCCCAGTAAGGTACTGCCTCCACGTCACTCCTCGGTAGCGTGCCGCGCACCCCCGGCGGCACAGCCGCCAGCGGTCCCCGTCCCGGGCTCCTTTTAGGGTGCGGTCCCCCAAGGCCCGCATCCCGCCATCCGGTCTGTTATCAATGAATACGTTCCCACGCGGGCGCATCATCAGGACAGAGACATTCTGCAGGTTTTCCCCGGCCGTCTCATACCGGCGCCTGTCCCGCGGTTCCACTCCGGCACTGGTGGCCAGTTCCATTCCGTCCGGCCGTCTCCGTTCCGTGTGTACAGGGTGTTTCCGCTAACAACACCAGGCACCTGGACCAAACACGCGGAACCAACGCTGCAACACTCAGTACACACTCCACTGCGCCGTCCGTCCTACATTGCACCGCCCGCCAGCACCTGCGCTCCACTGCGGCCCAGCCCCTCGGTCTGAGACCGCCTGCCTCGGCTCGCTGGGAAGCAGGGTGCGCTCCAGCCGGCGTGCCAGGCACATTGTGCTGCCGGCGCTCCTCCATCCGCTCCGTTACGGCCGAAGCCCACGGCCAAGGCTGTGGGCTCCGAGCCTCCACTGCGCTACTTCCGGAGTACCGTCATCCCAAAGAGCCTGCCGCGCCTACCGTCTGCGTACTTGAAACAGTCTGCGGCGTTCCTGCCGCCTTCGCGGAGTCACTCACGTTCCCGCTCAGGCGTTTATCAGATGAGATACGGAGAAGGTACGGAGGAGCTACCTTTGAGATTAAGAGGTGTAGCTAATTTTCCCCCAGTGGTATCTACAATAGGTGCAGTTGCTGCAGCAGTGCCGTAAACCCTCTATAATTGCCGTATTTACGTGCCATAGGTCAGGCGTGGGCCATATATCCAAATCTCAGAAAGCACCGCCACAGCCCGGATATCGCACCTTCGGACAAAAGACGCACGCACTTACACCATCCACACACCTGGATCAGATGAACGTCATACGCAAAAACACCGGCGGCCCATCCGCCACACATGTTTTTCCTACGCTTTCAAAAGCCGTATCGCTCCGGCATCGCTGAGCTACGCACGCTTTAATACCAGGCACACACCCAGCACGGACGTAACACGGCCGCATTCAAACCAGCAGCGCACCCGCTACATACCAGCAACGAGCGCTTTCGCACCCGCCACACATGACAATCGTACCGGCACATAACCACCATCAACCTGAATCGGACCAAAATCGTCCGCATTCAGATGTGCTACGTATGCAAGCATAAAACCTCGCCACAATATAACAGAAAAACGCATATTGAAAATGCTGCAATTTGCAGCGCAGATTTCTTGTTATTCATTGGTAAGAATCATTTACTTTGTAAGTACAAACCATTTTATTGATGCTCTATGGAACTATATCTTCTTGAGATGGCAGGAATAGCAGTCTTTTCATTGCTCTTCTTTATCTATCTGCTCATATCCAAGCAGAAAGATTATACCCTCCGTTTCCTTTCTCTTTACTGCAGCATATATTTTGCAGTGATTACCATAGTCCAGATCATGCTTAAGGATCCTTCTTTCTTCCAGATGCTGGCCAAATGCGGATTTCCGCTGCTCTTTGTCGCCCTGTATCCCATAGGTCCACTTGCGGCCCATCACAAGTTGAGCCGCAAGGAAATCAACCTGCTGGTCTTTGTTTCAGCCATCGGGATAATACCGTTCCTTATGGACTGGTTCACTGTCCTGGCATTCGCTTTCTCAGGTAACAACATGTAATAAATATGGCATTCATAATAAGTTCACTCATAGTTCTGGCTGTCTGGCTGTTCGGTATGTTACAGCTTCACAGAATCTTTTCATTTACTGCGTTGGCAAATGATGGTAACGGTTCCTGTATCGACTCAGTGCATTATGATAACGCCACGCTTCTGGGCATTACAGAGTCATTCATCTCATGCCGCAAGGTTTTTGAGCGCACGCCCCAGTATCAGTCGTTTGATTCTTTCCGCACTGGCGTATCATCCTTGACGGGCCAACAGAAGGAATCTATCAAGAGAAGCCTGTATATCTGTTTCTCTCCGTTCAGGCCATTCATCTCATGCTTTAACGGCCGGCTCAATGAGACAGAACAGTTCTGCTTTATTTGCTCACTCCTTCACCTGGACAACAAGCATTGCAGCCAACTGCTGGATATATCTGAATCTTCAGTGCGTTCATGCCGCACCCGCCTCAAGGAGAAGCTACAGCCAGTCACCCTGCAACTCCTTTATGATGATATACAATGAAATTGCAACGTTTTTGCCACGCCCATTGTTTGGATAAAGCAATAGATATGACTAAGTTTGTAAAAATGATAATATAAAATAGACCTGATTATGACCGGTATTTATAAAAGGATTACATGGAGCAGACTCATAGTTCTGCTTGTAGGTATTGCAGCCTTGTTTACTCTCACAGAGTGCGGTTCAAGCAAGAAAACCCAGGTAATGGTGGCCGATGCCATTCACGGCTATCCAGAATTTGAGGATGGTATGACCTGGCTGTTTGAGGACGGCTCGGCCAAGGTCAAGACTTTTGATGGCGTAGAGGCCAGCATGAAAGCGTCCGATGTTCCCGGCTATCTCAAAAAATACAAGAACTTCCGTACCACCCGTATGTCTGTCCGCTACATGTATCCCATCACATCACTAGATGAGGTACTCCCGTTTGCCGAGCAGCTTGATGCCGTAGGCATAAAGACAGAGATTGCCACAAATGATGAGATGCTCAAGACCATGACCATGCCAGAGTATCGTCGGGCCTATATCTATGATGAGGGTAACGGTCAGTACCGCTTTGAGCTCAACTGTAATTCACAGGAGGATAACTATATGGCTTCAATGCTTAAAGACTATAAGCTCAAGTATCAGAACTTGTCAGCTACCGGTAACCTGGCCCTCATGAAAAGATGGATAACAGTCTTTGACGGACACGGCATAGCCATATTCCCCAACACAATGCCGGTAGCCGATGTCCAGCAGATGGCCGAGGCCGCCTGGAAGCGCGGCATCAACCAGATAGCTGTGGTAGTTGACCAGGATATAGTCACAATACCTGAGAATAGCCGTCTCACCACCCAGTATCAGGGAATGGACGCCAAGTCTATGGTACAAAAAATGATAGCATCCATATCCACCGATTATTTTGACAAAGGCCTCCATATTAAGAACCCCAAGTCTTTCTATAACAGCAACTCCAGCTTCTTTAACGTAACTGATGTCATACGTACCCCCGATGAACTCATCCTGGTTTACCGCGCACATCAGGGCCCTGACCTGTGGCTTACAAGAATCTACAATGACAAGTTGGTAGCCAATGGCAATGAATATCCCTACACACGTGCCGAGGGCCTTGAAGGCTTTGAAGTGGCCTATTACTGGAGTCCGGTTAATGGCTATTACACCATGACAGAGCATTTCCCTGCAATCCCCGATGATGTAAAGACTGTGGACATATATGACATTGATGATAACCAGCTGGTAATAAAAGGGCTTCAGGTATCACAAGATATAACAGATATGAGTGATATCAGAACCGTATATATTGTAGCGGCCGATGTGCTCAAGACCGTCCACCTCCATGAGGATATGCCTGATATCATAAGCGTGAAAAGGGCTGATTTTACTGATAAGGAGACCACCATTTACGTAGAGATGGCCATCATGGAACCTCACTCATTCCTAGGCCACGTAGGCAGTGATTTCACCCTCACGCTGGGAAACGGTCAGGTTCTCAAACCAATCCGCATTGAAGGCGTGCCGGTCGATGAAGACTTTGACCGCCACGGTGATCACGTAACTACCTATTTCCAGTTGATATTCCCCGCCATCAGTGAACAGGATTGGGAGTCTCAGGGAGAGCGTATCCTCAAAGGCACTATCTGCCACGAGCCGCTCACCTTCAATCTCCAATCATTCAATTTTGGCGGTACTATTGAGGATATATTAGAGCAATTAAAAAACCAGGCAGAACAGGAATAATCCCCAAAACTCAGTTATGAAATTCCGCACCATCAAAATCTGGCTATCCAAAGGCTGGTACTACGCAGTGTACAGCGTGTCCCTGCTGCTCATGAGGTTGGAATGGTGTCTTTGAGGTAGTGAGTGAAAAGAAGTACAACGAATCACTAAAAGGCAGAAAAGGCAGCATCACATATAAAGATTTCCAACTACTTGAATAAAGCATAATGGTTCTCCTTTAACAAACAAAACAGAATCAACTATTTAAGAGAAAGAAAGGACTCTATGAAAAAGATTGCCGCACTATTATTCCTTGCAGTATTGCCAATACTGGCAGTTGCCCAGGATATCGTTACCTCAGATCAAGACATCCAGAGCAAGTTCTTCGGTCTTGAACTGGGCCAGACCGTAACAGAGCAGGAACTATTGCTGACTATCCGGCAAAACTGCAATGCCCAGGCAACTGCGGTTGAATCAGATGAAGAATCAACAACCTATCGCGTCATCAATAAAACCCCGTTCATGGGTTGCACCTGGGATGTTGTAACTCTACTTTACCTGAAAACTGAAAACTGCATTGGTTTAATAGAATTGAACAAGTTCTTCCCGCACGACTTCAATTTTGCATGGATGGATAATGACAGCCTCAAAACTATATCCGGCAACATTAACCAGTCTTTGTCAGAGTTATATGGTCAACCTAATTTGACATCAGGAGGAGACCTTTGGATAGGGAAAAATGGCGTACACATGCAAATGGGTTCCACCGCTGTAACCAAAAACGCCAATATCCCTACAGAAAGACTTGAAGGATTGGGCGATGAAGGGTATATCCTTTCCCTAAAATATTCCAATCAAGCCGGGCAGCAGTTATTTGCAGATAGAGGGCTGGTCAGGGTTGTTAAGTCAATTGTTTCTACCGCTAACCCCAACGGTAATCCAATCAATCCTGACAACTATCCTCTGCCAGAGGGTAAAACCATTGAAGACGTAATCCTACAGCTTCCCGGCGTCACCATAGATAGCCTCAAGAATGTGTACGTGGATGGCAAGAAGGTTACCCGTTTGTAGAATGATAAAACCATCCGCATATATGGAACCAATATTATTGCACATCAACAATACCGCCACCGGAGTCGTTTGCCTCTGTAAAAACAATCAGGGAAACCTCCTCACATGCTATTTTCCGGACATCATCAAACAGACAGAACCGCTTCTCAAAGATGATGTGATAGAAATAGCCATCGATGCCTCAGACAGTGGTCACATCAAGTTAACCATAACTAAGAATCATCAGGAAAGCATCAAGGCCGCAAAAGATTGCTATGAGTTATACTTTAATAATGAAATAATCAGCCTCCCGTTCATAGATAGTCCCGGAGCCGCAACCATAATCGCCTTAACCTTCAATAAAGGTACTCTCACCCTTGATGCCAGTTCCTCTATAGCCGATGACAAAGTATCCCAATATCATTGTCATCAATTCAGCCCCCACACCAAACTGTCAATCCGTATAAACTAACCAACACAGCAGCTCACACCTGCTGTGTTGGTTTTTTCACTACCTTTGCTTTATAACCTCTAAAGCCATGACACCATGCCAAAATTCCATCCCACACCCATAATTCAGGACTGCTGGTCCTCCATAGGTGATATCACCTTCTACCACCGGGGTGGCCAGTGCTACTGGAAACGCAAGCCTAAACCATCATTCAACCATACTCCGGCCCGTCTTGATCAGGCACAGATTCATCACCGTGCCATCCTTGCCTGGCAGCAGCTGCAGCACTCCGTGCAACTGCAGTGGAGAGATCTAGCCCGCTGCGTTCCCTCACACCGCCCGCCGTATGATGACAAGCATCACATAAGTGGTTATAACCTCTTTGTCAGCGCCTATCACGGCTTCGCCCAGCTCGGCCGTGAACATGTCCCGGTACCACAGCCATATCCGGAGTTTCCCATATCATCATTACAGCTGATGGCCACCACCTGCAGTAATGGTGTGGCCACCATCCGCTGCAGGCTGACGCTGGACACCAGCACCCCAGAACGCTGGCACATATCCGCAAGGATCCAACTCACCGCCCCGGGAGTGGGGTGTGACCCTAGCAAGATGCGAACCTATATGGGCATAAGGTGTTCAGATAATGTAATAGTCTTCAATGTCCCAAGTCAGGGCACAGAAGACTACCAAGTCCACCTCCGCTACCGCCTCATAGACTCAGTAACTGGCTACCGCAACAATTGGTATCAAGATACTATACGCCATCTTAATGCCATTACATCCATTTAAAACCTTGCAACGTTTTTATCAGGTAATTATCTTTTCGTACATTTGTAGCATAAGCAGAAACAAACCTATATGGGCGAAAAACATATCATAGAATACAAGAGCATCTGGAAAGATCAGTGGCTTGAATGGATTTGCGGCTACGCAAATGCAGATGGCGGAACTCTCTACATCGGCATCGCAGATGATGGTAGCGTGGTCGGACTCAACAACCCCAAGAAACTGATGGAGGATATCCCCAACAAGATTGCTGATAAACTGCGTATCTACCCTGATGTACGCCTCCTTGATCGTGAAGGCAAGGAGATCATTGAAATAGAAGTCCGCCCCAGCATGGATGCAGTAACATTAGACGGTGTGCTGTACAAGCGCGTGGGTTCCACCAATCAGATAGTAAAAGGTTCAGCCCTTCAGGATTTCTATTTCCATAAATTGGGAGCAACATGGGATGCCCGCATAGTGCCAGGTGCCACTATTGACCAGATAAACCCTGACGCTATCAATTACTTCCTTCGCAATGGTATTGACAGAGGGCGTTTATCTAAGGAGAGCATAAATGATACCCCTGATAAAGTACTCCGCAATCTCAAGGTCATGACCCCCGATGGCCAGCTTACCATGGCCGCCCTATTGCTGTTCGGTAAAGACCCTCAGCAATACTGCATAAACGCCCGTATCAAGATAGGCCGTTTTGGTGACAGTCAGGCAGCTTTAATGAGCCAGGACCTGATAGAAGGTGACCTTATCCGAATGGCAGACAGGGTTATGGATGCACTTAGCACCAAATACCTCATTCATCCCATTCACTATAAGAGAATGCGCCGCGAGGAACCGCTTGAGATACCTGAAGATGGTTTGCGTGAAATTCTTTTCAATGCTATCATACACAAGGATTACACCGGCCCCGACAGCCAAATGCGTATCTTTGATGACCGCATCACCTTCTGGAACCAAGGTGGTCTTCCTGCAGGAATAACACCAGAGTCTCTTTTCAAACCTCATGACTCCCAGCCCAGAAACCGTCTCATTGCAAACGCATTCTATATGGCCGGATTCATTGAATCCTGGGGCCGTGGCTTTGAACTCATCACAGAATCGTTTAAATCAGAGGACCTTCAAGTTCCTACACTAGTTGAAGAGTTTGGAGGTGTCCGCGTAATCATCAAGCGTGAAATATTCCATGCCATCCAGAACGGTGGTCGAATTAATCCCAAAACTGGGCGTTTAATTAAGGCTGGTGATAGAAAAAATGATAGAGAAAATGATAGAGAAAATGATAGAGAAAATCCCTTTATTCCTACTCCTAGACAAGAAAAACTAATCTCTATCATAAAGAAGAATGATAGAGTAACAACAGATGAAATGAGAGAGAAACTTAAAGTCTCAATATCTACTGTAAATCGTGATATTACAGCATTAAAGGAAGCGCAAGTTCTTATCCGTGAAGGTGGTGACAATGGCGGCAGATGGATTATTCTTAAATCTTAAATAGCAAGAGACCGGAACGCACATCCAGCATCCCGGTCTCTTATGTTATTCAGTCGTTCCTTTCCAACTTACCTTTCTATCTTCACCCCAATAATATAATACTCCGGAATCCGCTTCATAATGTCCTCCTTAAGCTCACTGGTCATCTCAGTGGAGCCACAAAAACGGAACACTTTGCTGTCTGCATCATACCAATATGAGCCCAGCAAAACAAGCGGATAGAAGCCGTCAATCATCTTTCCCTCCAGTTTGAATGGCCGTGGTTCGCAGCTGTAATTAACCTCTCCATCAGGCGATGTCTGCCCCTCAAATGTAATGGAGAAAGACAGGCCGCTGTTGTCATCAAAATACACACTTACCTTTTTCCCTTTTTCTTCCGGAGAGAAAGTAACCTTTACATTGCTTTTATGCTCACCAGATACTGACCAGCCAAATTCGCCGCCCAGAATATATTCTCCCTCTTTATCACCCTGCTTATAATGCTTTATTATAGGTTGGTAAGAGCGCACATTCTCAAATTCAGAAATATCAAATGAGTAAACTTTATAACCCATCTTCTCAAACAGCCTGATGTAATCATCCGCAACAACCTGCTGAGTCTTGATTTCCTGTCCCCAGACATCCATGATGCCCAACATCAAGGCAATTGATAAAAGTATCCGTTTCATAACAAGGTGAGTTGGTTTTTTATCCTCTATAGTGGATTTTAACGATTTATGTAAAATACCGGTTTGTTGGTATTTATTTCAGATATCAATTGCCTTACCTTTTGGGAATTTTCATCTGAGAATCGGATTGCAACGGCAAAACGTCGGCCTTCAAACAGATCTTTTAATGCTGATTCCAGGTTGTCAGTTGTAACAACGACTTCATTAACTGGGTCGCCGTTAGTCATGTTCATGCAAACATATGCGCCATCCTTTACGACAGATTGCCAGGCTTCTTTGATCTTGGGCTGGATACTGCCAATTAGCTCATCGGTCCTTTCACGCAAGGTTCCCTGAAGTTCCTTATATTTCTGTGTCAGCTTTTGCTGATCGTCAACCAGCTCCTTTTCATAACTGGAACGCATGCTTTCAGTCAGCTGATCCCGCTCTTTCATATAATCTTCGGACTTTTTTCTTACATCATTGTCTAAAGCCTGCATCTCCTCCTGCATCTTGTTTTGCATGGATTGCAGTTCTTCTTGAGCAGATCTGTATGCGGTCATCAAGGTCTTGAATTCAGGCTTATTCAGATAGGCCTGGTTAGGATCCTGACCGTTATTTCTCATTGACGACGTCAACAAAGACAACATTATGCCGCCTATTTCATCTTCGTCTGATCCTGTAACATCATAAACGGAAATCCATTGTGGGGATGATGATCTTGCAGTTGAAGCGTCAAGTCTGAAATTGATGGGAACTGAGTATCTGACTTTTACTATGTTACCGTCCTTTTTGCCCGGTTTCCATGCGGGCATCTGGCTTATTGTTCTCAGGGCTTCGGCATCAAGCAACGGATCAACAGAGCGTACTACCTCAGCATCAGTTATAGAGCCGTCAGTATCTATAGTGAATGAAACTATTACTCTTCCCTGAACATTGTTCTCTCTGCACACAGCAGGATACTTTATGTTCTTTCTAAGATACTCCAGCAGAGAGACTGTACCACCAGGAAATTCCGGTAGTTCATCGGCTTCCATTTCAAGAGCCTCCATCAATTGGGAATCACGCTCATTACCTGCATTGCCGTTATCTTTCAGTTTTGTAAGAGAGACAACCGGATTATCTGAATTGATGATGCCTTTAAACTCCTTATATCCGGTTTTTATGATTCTGATCATATTTTCCGGATTGTGTTCTCTCAGAATAAAGTTGCCGTCCTGGTCTGTAAGGCAGCTATAGGATACCATCCCATTCAAGTTTATTACGCTGACCCGTGCCTCGGCAACAGGACCATTATCGTCAATAACCCTTCCTATGAGATAGCCGTCTTGGGCCAGTTTGGCTGATAGATTGGCGTCAGTAGGATAGATGTTTTCAAATTCAATCATGTCGGCCTTCTTTTCAGTACGGGCAAACAGGACAGATGTCATTCCCAACATGGGAATAAGGAGCAGAAGCCACATGAGGCGACTTTTGCTGGTTTGGTTCTTGTTCAACATAATAATTCTCTTTTTAATGTTTAGGTTAAAGGAACTGGCAAGCGCATAGGCCTCTGCACCCACAGTTCGCATTATTAGTAACTTCTGATAGTCACTGTTGCGTATGCCGTAACGGTTGATCACTTCATTATCGGCTTCATATTCGTGAACTATCTTTATCTCTTGTAGTACAAGCCAGCACACGGGATTTAGAATAGTGCAAGCTAACAGGAATACCAGGTCAACTGAATGGTATAACCTTATATGTGAGTATTCATGCCTCAGGCTGGCCCGGCGTGAAAAACCGTTCTCAGTATCGGATATAACAATGTAATTCATCCAACTGAAGGGCCCGAAATCCTCATCGTGGGTAACCAACCAGACTGTGCGGCTTATGCGGCGGCGGGGTTTGCCGCGCAGGAATCTTTTTGCTCTCATAATACTTCGTACCCAGCCGACCAAAAGCATAAGTACATAGGCCGAGTACATGCATACCAGTATGGCAGCCCACAAACTGGATTGTCCGGCAGATGGAGTGAGCTCTGTTTCTGTCATCTCAGTCACTGCGGGCTCTCCCATAAATATGAAAGTTCCGGTAAGTTCCTGGGCAAACTCCATTTGCCCTATTGCCATATCACTGACAATGGGAGTCTTGTCAGGTATGGTTATGTGTACAAGGGGTAGAAGTGCCGAGAGCACAGTGGCTCCCAGCAGGTAAAACCGATTGAAGCGGTAGAATGTGGTTCCGCTGAATGCTGCCTTATAAATGGTAAGCAGCACAATCAGGGCAAATGCCCATTCCATTATATATAAGACGAGACTTCCCATATTACTTTGCGTTTTCAGCCATTCTGATAAGTTCCTTCAGCTCGTCAATACTAACTTCCTGCTGCTGTACAAGGCATGATATGAAATCAGTGTATGATCCGTTAAAGAAACGGGTCACGCTCTCCTTGTTCATCTGCTCAATGTATTTGTCACGAGGTAATGCTGGCTCATACAAAAAGAATCGCGCACCAAGCTCCCGGTGTTTTATCATTCCGCTCACCTCCAGACGGCGGACAAACGTAGTCAGCGTGTTGAAGTTTGGCTGTGGTTCAGGCAGATGTGCCAGTATTTCTCTCATAGACAGTGCTCCATTCTCCCAGAGCACATTCATAATAGCAAGCTCTTTATCAGTAAGTTTCTTCATACCGTTTATAATGTAGTCCTTTATTTCTTTTCAATAACCCTCATCAGGTTCTCATTGCAAATAAATTACATCCTGTAAAAACAACCAAACATTTTGACAATTTTTCATACTTTTGTTGTAAATATAAACATACAATTGAGCGAATAATTCCCCGTGCGTTATCTTCTTGATACTAACATGGGAAGAACACTTGTAATATTGAAGCCCTGCACCGTTCGCGGTGACCTGTGCGTGAGTCTTCAGGAGAACATAATCCATGCGTCCGATTCACTGGAAACAGCGAAAGCGGAGCTGGAGCGCTTCTTTTGTCCAGAGGACTACTGCGACTACCAACCTCCGCTGTTCGACTATCTGTACGCTCAGGACGAAATATGAATAAACTTGGATTATTTATTCTAATAGTTTTTTACTATCTGCTGAATATCTCCTCAATCTTAGCCTTCAGCAGTTCCTCACGCAGTCCGGTAGCAATAATCTTGCCGTCAGGAGATATCAATACTGTTTCCGGTATCGCTCTTATTCCATAAGTCTTGGCCCCTATAGACTCCCAGCCATTAAGGTCAGACAGATGTACCCAAGGCAGTTTCTCGCGTTCAATGGCTCTAATCCAATTGGCTTTGTTGTCATCAAATGATATACCTATTATCTGCAGTCCGCGGTCAGAATATGTATCGTATAGATCCTTCATCATAGGCATTGACATCAAACAGGGGCCACACCATGATGCCCAGAAATCAACAAGCACATAGTTACCTTTACCTACATACTCAGATAGTTTATGCATCGTTCCTGATGTGTCGGCCAGTTCAATATCGTGATATTTCTGCCCGGGCAGACGTTTCTGCATGTCCCAGTAGAATTTCCAGACTATCTCCATTTCAGGATGGTGTGTAAACTCATACTCATCCTTCATACACTCAGTCAATTGCTCATAGGTAAAAAAAGGAAACTGGCCTGACAACGAAAGAGTATAAACCGGTATCATATTATCCATGTTTTCCATTATACACCTCCATGCTGTCTCCAGAATGAGATTATTCAATTCTTCATACTCAGGTCCCTCATCACTGTCAAGTTCGTTCAGTTGTAACCAGAGGCTGTCTTCTATAAGCTGATAGTGATTGAAACGCTTGTTGAGTGGTGAACCTTCTACAACAGTATTTGTGTTGAAATCAACAACCACGCGGTTCATCACGCTATCTACAATCACTAACATCCATCCGTCATTTCCATCCTCAATCTGCACAAACTTGTATAGAGGCTGGCGCACTTTAATGCTAAACCGTCCATCCTTGATAGAATATGACTTGGTATCCGTATATGGACGCTCGTTAAAATAAAGAGAATCTGCACCGTCGCTTACTATTCCTTCTATTACAAAGTCAATGCTGTCACACTGCATAGGTGTGAATACGTGCTCCTTATTCTGCGTATTGTGGCATGATGCTAATACAAACACTATACAAATAGCAGATAGAATGTTTTTCTTGCTCATAAGTTGAAAACAATATTTCCGCGAAAGTACTACTTTTCTAACTAAAATACATCTTTAGTACTCCAATATGGATTATTGCACACTCCTAAACTTTTTGTGCAAAATATTCCCCAAAATACTTGCAAACCGCATATTTATATACTATATTTGCAATGTATCAGTAAGGACCATGACAAACATCACAACCATGAAAACACGCCCATCAATTCAATTTGATGCCATGTCGGGCACAGCGGGAGAGGTAACCGCCCGCAGTACCCGCTTCGGTACAATCCTTTCA
>JAGBPB010000056.1 GCA_017633615.1 Bacteroidaceae bacterium
CATCCCGCTAGGATGCTTGAAATGGTAAACAACGGAAGACTATCCTGTCAAACAAATGATAGCAATTCCGAAAAGTTGTCATTGTAGTCAGTTTTTCGGAGTAGGCCAACAAATAAATTGAGTAAAATATAGCACACAATATATCTAAAGCAGCATTTAGCACCGCAAAAAAGACGCAGGTTTAAACGTATTGGGGCGAACCCGGAGGGTGAGAGCGGTCCCGGAGGGCCGCCAAGCGGAATAAAATGGAGCGCTTTCGCGTTAGCGAAATAAAAAAAGGTCCCACATGCTCCACATACAAAAAGAGGCCGCACAGCGACCTCTTTTTACATGTGGAGCATACGAGACTAATTTGGGGTATATGGGGGTATAAGGGGAAATAAGGTGTATATTGATTATCAGTGATTTAGGTATTTTTGTTGTTTCTGATTGTACCTGATTATTTCATAGTTGTAACAAGATTTTAACAAGGTATTCCATTGTGGTATGAAATAATGTGTTATCTTTGCTGTAGATATTTTAAACACTATTTTTATGTCCACTATTTACTACATTGGTCCTTCTCTTAAGGACGGAAAAGCGACGATTTTCATCCAAGTTCAGAATCGCGCACCAAAAATCCATGTTATCAGGAAGACGGGGCTGACTATTATGCCTAAGGTTTGGGAACAGCGGAACAACAAGACTTTCAATGACAAGTACAAGGACAACAAGGAGATTCAGAAGTTGTTTGGGAGACTGGAGGAGATTCGCAATGAGATTGAGGGTCAGATTGCTCTGGGTAAGGCCCTGAAGAGTGAGGATATAAAGCTCATTCTGGAGGATGTGATTTTCAAGGAGGCTAAGGAGGAGGAGAAGCGCAGGAAGGAGGAGCTGCTGAAGATGAAGCTGGAGGCTGAGAAGATGACTCTGGTTAAGTATTTCCAGAAGTTTTATGATGATGCGGAATCGGGGCGGCGGGTTACGGTTAAGGGGACGCGTTATACGCATGGGTCCCTTACGAGCATCAAGCAGGCTCTGAACCATTTTCTGGATTATGAGGGGTCTCTTAAGAAGAAGCATGATTTTGATGATGTGAACATGGACTTCTACAATGATTACCTTACCTATCTGAATAAGCATAACTACAGGCTGAATACTATCGGTAAGAATATATGCTGGCTGAAGGCGGTTATGTCTATGGCGGAGACGGAGGGGTATCATCACAGTGCTATTTATAAGGATAAGAGGTTCAAGGATACACGTGTGGAGGCGGACTCCATTTATCTGACGAAGGAGGATCTGGATGCTATACGGGATGTGGACCTTACGGGGGAGCAGCCGGGATATACGCTGGCCAGGGATATTTTCCTGATTGGGGTATGGACGGCTCAGCGTGTTTCGGATTACAACAATCTGGACAGCAAGAACGTGAAGGAGTATAATGTGAGGACTATTGAGGATGTTCCGGATCCTGAGAACCCGGGTAAGACTAAGGCTATTGTGGTGGAGAAGACCAAGAAGGTGATTGAGATTGTGCAGAAGAAGACGGGCGCTAAGGTTTATGTGCCGTGCTCGACGGAGCTGCTGCAGATTCTGGAGAAGTATGACTACAATGTGCCGCACCTGACGGACCAGAAGGTGAATGAGTATATAAAGGAGGTGGCCAAGATGGCGGGCCTGGATGAGGAGATAAGGATTGAGTATGTGAAGGGCGGGCAGAAGCACGTGGATTTTGTTCCGAAATGGAGGATGGTGCATACGCATACGGCGAGGCGCACGGGTGCTACGCTGATGTATCTGTCGGGGATGGAGATTTATGACATCATGAAGATTACCGGTCATACCACCCCACTCACGCTTAAGCGTTATATCAAGGCTGATGAGCTGGAGGTGGTTCAGAAGATGGTGCAGAAATACGATTACTTTAATTGATACAGGTTTTAATAGGACCTATCCGGATTGAAAGCGATGAACAGTATTAGCGGAGCCGTTACGGAGATAGATGTGTTGACCTCAGCTGTCGGTGATGCGATGGCTGAGGTCACTGCGGCTATCGGGCGGGATGGTTTGGAGAGTGAGGATACCGGGGAGCTGAGACACCTGGTGGAGTTTATAATTGGTAAGACGGGTGAGCTGAAGGAGCTTCTGGCGGGGACTCTGGACGGCATTCTGGCGGGATGGAATGAGATTGCGGGGAATGAGATGCTGCGGGGTAAGGTGCGCGAGTATCTGGAGTTGGGGATGGAGTTCACTGAGAAGGCTGATGCGTTTGACGTGGCGGTTGCTGACTGCCGGTATGACTTGAGTGCGATAGTTGGTGAGAGCTGGTTTGGGCGGGAGCTGCTGACGGTGATGTGTGACTGGCAGAAGAGCGTGGAGCCGCTGATGGAGGCTATGGAGTGCGGTGAGAGGTTTGAGCCACGGTTGGCGGATCCTTTTGAGACGGCGGTAAGGAAACTGCGTCCGTTCTTTAACGGCGTGGGCGCTGAGGGGCTTAGGGCGCTGGTGACGGACGGTGTGTCTTTGGCGGCCAGGCCGGTATGGAAGGCGGACCGCAGGCAGGCGGTGGTTATGGGTGATATGTTGGGACTGAGCTGCAGGGTGATGAACCAGTCTTTTGTATTTACCGGACGCAGCGGACAGGAGCGGCCACTTAAGTACAGCAGCGACAGGCCGGACCTGGATTACAGCTGTTATGAGATATACCCTATCCTGAAGGAGTTACAGGATGGAATGAGGCAGAGAAATAAACGCCAAAGAAACGGCCTTAAAACGTCATAAGGGCGTTTAGTATCTGATATGGTATGAGCACTTTAGGCGTGATGGGACACCGGTGTGGCGTTCTTGGGCGGCGGTGAGTGCTGTTGTATTCCGTTTTATACCATTATACTTTTGCTGTGCCGGTAAGGGATACCGGTACAGTATAGGCCTACACTGTTTTCTTTAACCTAAAACAGTGTTCAAATGGAGACATTAGACATGATCAGGTCATTCTTAGGTGACTTGATAAAGCCCATCGTGGCTGAGGCAGTGGCTGAGGCGCTGCCTAAACAGGAGCCGCAGCAGGAGGACCACCTGCTGACCCTGAAGGAGGCTATAAGGAAGTACCCCCTATCACACACTACCATCTACAGGCTGTTTGACAGCGGTGAGCTGTCAAAGCACAAGCTGGGTAAAAGGACCGTGCTTGACGAGAATGAACTTAAGGTGCTGTTCAGGAAGGAGACGCTGACCGGAATGACAGCCAGAAGGACCTCTAAAAGACGTGTGGCATGAAAAAAAGGATAAGAAATATGGTGGATTGTCACACCCTGTCAGAGATTGGAGTTTATTTTGCGCCCCAAATGCCAATAATGCTTACCGGTTATGTCAGAGAATGATGGTATATTAACGCCTAAATTCGATCCGGGTGCCGTCCTAGTTACCTTGTTTAAGAGTGTGTGTCCACCGAAGACCATGGGTGAGAGTAAGGATGAGCGTTGCAGAGAGACCCGGACGGATGAGATGATGCAGAGAGATATTCCCCTGACCGATTTTGTCCGCCTGGGTGCCAGGTATATTTCAAGCCTTGAAAAGATATGGGCTGAGGATGACAAGGACAAGAGAAACTACCTGAAGCGCAAACTGCTGCCTGCGGCAAGCATTTCGGCATCACTGAAGACCAGGCAGTCGGGGGTGACGCTGGAGAACAAGGTGAAGCAGTACACCGGTCTGATAGCTCTGGATTTTGACCATGTGGAGGACATAGCGGAGGCTAAGGAGAAGCTTAAACAGCTGCCTTATATCTGGTATGTGTCTCTTTCATCGAGCAGCAGAGGGCTTTATGCCATTGCCCTGACTGAGAACAGGGACTTCAGGCTGCATGACATCTATTATGACGCGCTGATAGAGGAGGCCCGCTCCATTGGGCTGGATCCTGACAAGCCCTGCCGTGATGTGACGAGGCTGAGGTTTATATCATACGACGACAATCCCTACATTAACGAGAACTGCACCCCGTACAGGCTGCCGGAGGGTTATATTCCGAAGAGGAATGACATTATCATTCCGCCTTGGCCCGCTGCCGATGAGGTGCCTGAGCAACCCGCTGCCGAGGGTACGGAGGATGAGGAGCTGCATGCAGCGGAGGCTCTGGAGCTGAATGTACCCCAGGGACGCAGGCTGCCGTATGCCGACGCTGCCGAGAGGGCTATGTCTTTTGCCAAGGAATGGGCCAGGAAGAAGATTGTGATTGACGATTTTACGGACTGGTTTGTGATGGCATCGGCACTGAGTACCATTGGCGAGAAGGGATGGGAAATCCTGGAGAAGATCTCAAAGTTCAGCACCAGGTATGACAGGGATAAGAACAGGGAGATTTTTGACCGGGTGAGAAGAACCAACCGGGAGATTACGATGGGGAGTTTCTTCTACAAGTGTCACGAATACGGCATTATGACCGATACTGTGACGCACAAGGAGAGCCCGGAGTTCCCGGTGAACGCTTTCCCCGACGCTATCAGGGAGATAATACTGAAGGCCCACGAGGGCATGAACCACCCCATTGACTACATAGGGTCAAGCCTTATCACGGTGGCGGCGGCTGCCGTGGGCAACAGCATCCAGGTGAGGATGATGGCGGACTGGATAGAGAAGCCTATCATCTATATGGCCATAGTTGGTGAAGCCGGGACGAACAAGAGTGCCCCGCTGGCGTTTGCCGTGAAGCCGCTGGACCGTATAGACGATGAGGAGATGGATGCGTACAACGAGAAGTACATGGAATACAGGGAGGAGTGCGAGAAGGCCATGAGGTCAAAGACGGTCATGCCCGATGAGCCTGAGTATTTCCAGTACGTGCTGAACGACTTCACGATTGAGGCCATGATGCAGCAGCACGCCGTGAACCAGCGCGGTATGCTGGTGTATAAGGATGAGCTGCTGAACTTTATCCGTAACATGAGTCGTTACAGTACCGGCAATGACGAGATGACATGGACCACTATGTTTACCGGCGGCGGTATCCAGAACACCAGGAAGGACAGGCGGAAGACGAAGCTTAAGACCACCTGTGTTTCAATTATAGGTACCATACAGCCGGAGAGCCTGCCGGAGTTTGCCAAGGGCAAGACGGAGAACGGTTTCATAGACCGGTGGCTGTTTGCATTCCCGGAGAAGGTGAAGGCACCCAAGTTCAAGACGGGGCGCCAGATGCCGGAGATAGTGAAAATGTGGAACGACGTGATAAACCGCATACTGGAGATTGAGTATGACCCTGAGGCTGAGCCCATAATCCTGACGGAGGAGGCTGAGAGGGTCTATGCAAACTGGTATGACGCTCTGGCCGAGAAGAAGTACCATGCGGACGCGACGTTCCGCAGGGCATCGACCAAGATGGAGAGGTATCTTATCCGGTTGGCCATTGTTCTGGAGGCGCTGCGTTACGGAGCGGGCGGCGAGCCTGTGAAGGAGATTAGCGCGTGGGCCATAAAGGGAGCCATTGACCTGGTCTATTACTACCTTTCTTGCGGCATGAAGGCCAGAAAGAGGTTCAAGACCGGACCGCTGGAATCACTTACCGACCTGCAGCGTATGATCTACATGGACATACCCGTGAAGTTTGAGACCAAGGAGGGCATTGAGATTGCACAAGAACACGGTATGAGCGAGCGTACTTTCAGGTATTGGCTGCATACGGACTTCTTTATAAAGTGCTCTCACGGTAACTACGAGAGGAGATACCGGTAAGGTGTATATGCAGTTTTGCAGTATTTGCAGTATTTGCCGTTTGGGGTAGCGGAAACGGAATACGCGAAACACCGGAAAAGTGCCCTACAGTGCATTGTAGAGGCGTTTGCGTAAGACCGCCAGAAGAGCAAAAGGAAGAAACGGCAAAAACTGCAAAACTGCAAAGCTGATTACCGGTAAGGAAACCTGATATGGTTGGTTGACGTTTGGACGATGCGGGACGGAATGGAGCGGCGGCAGGTTGCAGGGAGGCTGAAGAGAAGAGTGATGAGAGTGAAAAAAGCTATGATACGAACGGTGTGTGGCGGGGCGATGGTGGGCGGATGCTGCATCCACCCCACCCGGAAATGGATGATTTACTTGGTATTGAGGCTTTAGAGTGCTATTTTTGCATCCGTTTTTAAGAAGACAACATGATAGACCTTTTCTAACCTTATTGAGCAGGAAAACCATAATTAACACTAAACTTACAGAAATCTATGTCAGAACAGAAATCCGCAAGCAGGTTAATATGGGTAATGAGCCTGCTTAAGAACAACAACAGCAAGACCGTAGAGGTGATTGCATCGAGAGTGGGAATAAGTGTCAGGTCAGCGTACCGGTGCATAAGGACCCTGCAGGACCAGGGCATAAACGTGACGCGGAGGTACGGATCAGTTTACACCATTGATGATGAGGCGGAAGACCTGAGGAAAATCAGGGCCACCTTGGAGCCTGAGAAGCCTGAGGACGGCATTATACTGCAGAAGCCGTGCCAGGACCTGAAGAAAGCCAGTGACACATACGAGGTGCTGGAGCTGATGGTCAAGGAGCACAAGCTGGACGATGCGCCCTACCTGAGGCAGGCGGTGGCCAACGTGACGCTGCTGCAGAAGGCGGCCCAGCACCGCTGCAAGGTGACGGTGGATTATGACTCAAACACCGAAGGAAGGCGTATAAGGAAGGTTCTGGAGCCCTATACATTCTACTTCTATTACAACTACGTGTGGGCATTTGACTGCGAGAAGGAGCGCAACATACCACTGAGGATAAGCCGTATGGGCCGGGTAAAGATAACGGAGCAGAGATGCGACCACGGCCGCCGGCACATGAAGCAGAAGATAGACGCATTTGGGTGCTACGGCCACCAGACCAAGCACGTGAAGCTGAGGCTGACCATGCAGGCCCGCAACCTTATGACCGAAGCCCACCCCATAAGCATGATAACGATGAAGGAAGACCCGGAATACCCCGACGGCGAGCGCTGGATAGTGGATCTGGACGTATGCGAGTACTCCGGACTGACACGCTACATAATGGGCATGCTGGATGAGGTGGAGATACTGGAGGGCGAAGGCCTGAAAGAGTACATCCGCGAATGGCGTGAGAAGATTAACGCCGTGGTGCTATAAAATGTCTGTATAATATGCTTACGAGTTTTATCTTATAATCATGATACTGTCCTTTTTGAATTCATGTTTTCGTCATGATATGAAAAATAATTTGTTATTTTGTCATTCACTTTATTATGGTAAAAGGTGATAAGCATCATGATGAAATTATTTATAAGTAGCGTACAGAAAGAGTTTGCATTAGAGCGCAAAGAAATTGCTGTATACATAAGGCAGGATGCAGTTCTGGGAAAATTCTTTGAACCGTTCCTGTTTGAGGAGTTACCGGCAAGAGATGTATCTGCTGCTCAAGCTTACTTATCGGAAGTGGAGGATTCGGATGTTTATTTAGGCCTGTTTGGAGCTGAATATGGTTTTGAGGATAAAGAGGGCGTTTCGCCCACAGAGCGAGAATATGATAATGCTACAGAAAACCATAAATACAGGATAATCCTGATTAAAGATGTACAACAGCGCGAACCTAAAGAAAAGGCTTTAATTAAGAAGGCCGAACATGATGTAGTACGAAACAAATTCAAGTCATTTGAGCAACTCAGGAATGCTGTATATGCGGCGTTAGTACATTATCTGGAGCTGAGAGGATTTCTGCAAAACAAGCCTTTTGATGCAACATGGAATGAAGAAGCCACTTTAGAAGATCTTGATAATGATAAGATACGCTGGTGGACAGGGATGGCAAGGGAGAAACGCAACTACCCTATTGCTTATAGTGAAGAGAATGTTCATAAAATACTTACCAGCCTCCATTTAATATCTGATGACGGTAAGGTTTCAAACGCTGCATTATTGCTTTTTGCCAAGGATACCCAGAAATGGTTTGTCACTGCTATTGTAAAGTGTGTACAGTTTTATGGAACTAAGATGCAAAAACCGATGGCCAGCCAACAGGTTTATACAGGAAGTATCTTTGAGGTAGTTGATCAAGCCGTATCATTTGTCATGTCCCATATTGATGCCCGTGTAGGTGAAAGAACTGAATCTGCGCAAGTAGATGTAGAGCATGAGCTACCAATGCAGGCCGTAACAGAAACAATAGTTAATTCATGTGTACACCGGGATTACTTGAGCAATGGTTCTGTTCAAGTTATGCTTTTCAATGATAGGCTTGAAGTCAGGAACCCAGGACGATTACCCAAGGGAATAACCATTGGAATGCTTAGTGGTGAACACACATCGCTACCTGTCAACCCCCTTTTGGCTTACCCTGTATATTTAGCTGGTTATATTGAGCAGGTTGGAACCGGCACTACAGATATTATTGACAAATGTTTGGAATATGGACTTAAAAAACCTGTATTCAGTCAAGGTGCAGATTTTTCTGTTACTATATGGAGAAAAAATCATGAAAAAGTAGATAATGAAGTAGGTAAAGATGGAGGTAAAGATATAGGTAAAGATATAGGTAAAGATGGAGGTAAAGATATAGGCAAAGATATAGGTAAAGACATTTTGTCTGATAAGGGTCCTAATAAAAACGTACTTAGTCTTATAAATGTGATAGGCAAACAGCAGTTGACCCTAAAACAAATGATGGAAACAATGTCATTTACATCATCGAGCAGTTTCCATAAGACTTATTTGGATCCAGCAATTGATGATGGATATGTAACAAAATTATACCCTGATAAACCGACTCACAAAGAACAAGCATATTCACTGACTGAAAAGGGATTGAAGATCTGGAAGAAAAGCCGGAAAAAATAATTTGGCTACATTCTATAAAAACGGATACCTGATCATTAAATGTGGTTTTAAATAGAGAGAGGCCGACTAAGATTCAGTATTAGCCGGCCTCTCTTGTTGTTAACAGTGAAAAACTACTCGATGATGTATTTGCCTTGGTAGGACTGGCCGGTGGAGAGGGTCAGCTGGAG
>JAGBPB010000007.1 GCA_017633615.1 Bacteroidaceae bacterium
CTGCTGGAGGGAACTGTCTGTAAAATCAAGGCCATCAAAAGAGTCATGTACGGAAGGGCATCATTCAAGTTACTGGAAATAAAATGTACAAAATCGATTGTTGGGAATAGGAAATCAACAGAATTCTGAGATGAACCTTTTAGTAGTTCCACTTTTGGATATGATTACCATTTTTGGAAATAAAATTGGCGCAAAATGTTGGTTCTGCGTCAATTTAGGTGGTAAATATTTGATACAAAATTTAACTATCTATCTAATAATCAACACATTAGTTAACACAAAAAGGTTGTAGATGTGCGTATTTTTTCGTATCTTTGTATGTGCATAAAGGTAAGAAAAAGCGCCCATCTACAAGGCGCAAAAGTACAAAGAATTCTGGACTTACGCAAGTAATTGGCCAGATAAAATCAATCGTGAGTGAAAAATGTCATCAGTGGCGCATTGGCTTATATGACATGGAACGTGATGGCGAGTATATAACCCTCTATGGACATACGCTGGGACGGTCTGCCGTCTGCCCTTGCTGCGGTAAGCGCTCGACAGCTCTGCACAGCTACCGCCTGCGTAAGATCCAGTGCACGGAATGGCTTGGTCACCATACAACTTTGGTGCTTGAGACGCGACACATGATATGCACCAATCCCAAATGCGACAAGAAGATATTTGCCGAGCCCCTGGCGATGACCCGCCCCTATGGACGCCAGACCCATGAGGTCGAGGAGCGTATCCGTCATGAATCTCTTGGACAGACAGCCCGCAGGGCTTCAGAGACATTGTCAATGCAGCATATACATGTCAGCGCATCGGCTTGCATAAGGGTACTCCGGCTTATGGGCAGGGTAAACCCTGAGGTGCGCACCAGCGGATATGTCGGCATGGACGACTTTGCCAAGTGGAAAGGTCACAAGTACATGTGCGCCATCGTGGACCACTATACCCGTGAGGTGCTTGCCGTTTTCGACTCCCGCTATGGGCAGGAGATCACCAGCTGGCTCAAGTCGCACCCGGAGATCAAGGTCGTCACCCGCGACGGCAGTCAGTCCTATGCCTCCATTATCACAGCCGCCTCCAGCCTGATTATGCAGATATCCGACCGTTTCCACCTGATGCACAACCTGAAGAAGGATGCCGTGGAACCTATCAAGGCCCTTCTCGGGCAGAAGAGGATGAAGCAGCCGTATCCCTACCCCTCGGAAGATGAGGCATATAGGTACATTATGGAAGACATCCTTGAGATGGGCGACGCCAGGCACAGGAAGAAGGTCAGAACCTACTATGACGTGAGGCGTCTGAAGGATGAGGGGAAGAGCATTGCCGAAACGGCAAGGCATCTGGGCATTAAGTCACAGAAGGTGTATCAGGCACTGGGTACGGATATGTCCAAGGCACTCAATCCTGATCAGAAACAAGCAATGAAGGTGGCACGGGAGATGGCCGGGATCATCAGTGCCGGCTGCATTACATACACGGCTGTAGCGAAGAAACTCCAGGGAAAGGTGGAGTCTCGCATCGTACACAAATGTATGCGGTCGGTAACGGAACGTTACAAGGTGCTCCGCGAGGAAGTGCGTATTCATAACAAATCCTTGGCCGATAAGGGGAAAACTGTCAGAATCAAGGCGGATAGTATCTGGAAATACATAGTTACAGGCAAAACGGACTCCAAGAAACTGCTCAAGCTGCATGAGACGCACCCAGAGGTGGATCAGATTATACAGATCTGTATCCGCTTCAGGAAGATGCTCCATGATGAGGAAGACGCACCGACGATAGACGACTGGATAGAAGAAGCCCAGAAATGCATGGTTAAAGAGATCAGGGACTATGCGGATTACATCAAAAAAGACAGGGATGCAGTCCTGAGGGCATGCCAGACACGTTTCAACAATGGTCTACTGGAGGGTACCGTCAACAAGGCCAAGGCCATCAAGAGGGGAATGTACAACAGGGCGAATGCAGATGTCCTCAGGGCCAAGATGATATATGCAGGCTTGAAATGGGACTGGAATTACCAGGGCAGACGCTCAATAACTCTGACATTAGTCAATGAACTTGATTCCCAGCACCTCATCCCTGAAATTCTCATCCCATCCGCAGAACTTCCTTCTGCTGGCCAGTCCCTCTTTTCTCTTGGTCTGCTTGAGCATTGTGAGTATGACCTTGTTGATGAGTGAGAGGTTGATGGCTGCGTTGTCTGTCTTTCTGGTGTAGTCCTCCCTGAAGGTGACATCCAGCATCCAATGCAGGTTGTTCTCCACCTGCCAGTGCGTCCTTATGGATTCCATGATTAGTTTCGGATCAGCTTCTAACGAAGATATATAGTACCTTGTCTCTACTGTAGGCTCCTGTGTGCCCACTTTTCTGGTCGAGGTTATCTTGGCCATAGTCCGAAGCCCCTTCCATTCCTTATAGGACCATTTGGCTATATCGGAGATGTCCGTAACGACGCACTCCCTGAATTCATATCTCCCATGTCCGGTTTCCTCCGTTGTGTACCTTCTTCCCTGCCCCAGATAGAGCCTGTTGTCCTCGTTCAGCCAGAAGTCGACGGACTCCTTCAGTTCCTTCTGGTTGTCCTTCACGGCAAGCACATAGTCCGCGCCTACGTTGACAATCATTTCTGCAATCTTCCTCTGGCATCCCATGGAGTCGATGGTGACGATGCAGCCCTCAAGGGCCAGCTCTGTCAGCAACTCCGGGATGGCCGTTATCTCGTTCGACTTCTCATTGACCTTTTCCTGCCCAAGGCATATCCCGTTGGTGGCCGCCCATGCACTGACCATATACAACTTGCTTTTCACTCCGTTCTTTCCATCTGGGTCTTTGCAGACCGCCTTGCCGTCTATGGCCACAACGCCAGGTATACGTGTGCATATCTCGTCTATCCAGATTCGAAAGCTCTGTTCAAACTCCCTGATGTCAAGTACTGAGAAGAACGCGTTCAGCGTATCATGCGACGGAATGCCCTGAAGATCGGGAAGTCTCTTCTTGAAATACTCAAAGTTGCGTTCACAGAAGAACTGTATCTCGTTCCATGTGTCAGAACCGCACAGGACAGCAACCGTAGTGATGAAAACCAGTTCCGTAGCCGAATAGACCTTGTTCTTGTCGTTCCGGCAGTCGGGAACAATCTCGCAAAACCCCATAATATCCATATTTATTAAAACTTTATGATGTTAAATATTTATTGCACAAAATTAGCAATAATATTTGACATAACCAAAAATGTAGAGTTAAATTAATATAATATACATCAGCATATTACAATAATTTTAGTCATTGTAATATCTGTACATGATTTTAAGTGCAATAATATAGTTTTGTTGAGTAATTTTGCAAATTTTAGGTCAAAAACAGGAAAAACGAGACTGATGTCAGAACTATTGAGCGTCTGCCCTGCTCGACTGCGCGTCAAATGGGATGTATCAGAACAAAGCATAAGAAAACATAGCCGTCTGTGCCGTTTTGGTGGTTATCTTATTGATTACCAGGTAGGTAAAGACGGCTATGTTTGTGTAAAACTGTGCCGTAAGTGTGCCGTAAGTGTGCCGTCACAAAATCACCCCTTGCGCTTGCGGAGGCGGAGGTAGTAGCCTCGGTCGTTCTTGTGTTTGCAGCGTTGCCAGCGGAGTTTCTTGATGGC
>JAGBPB010000057.1 GCA_017633615.1 Bacteroidaceae bacterium
CAGCAATTTCCACTACGTTTGGAAACTCGATGGTGAGGCGTTGGTCGCTGATAGCGGCGTGGTGGAACTCGTTAACAATGGCCAAGTGCTCGGGTTCAGACCCGATTCTCTCTTCAGCCTTGTTGGCGACAATGCACTGGACGCTCCTGTGACCCATGAGTTCACAGTCGAAGTCTCTTACGGAGATTGTTCTCTGAGCATCTCCCCGGTGCACCTCTTCACTATCGATCCGATGACGGAACTGGATCTTATTCTCCCGCCTTTCGCTTGTAATGGCCCGCAGACTACTACTGTTACTGCTGCTCTTGTGAATGGTACTACTCCTGATGCTGGTTACAGATGGTTTGTTGTTATTAATGAAGATAGCACAATTACCCATCTGACCACAACGAATCAGTATGAAATCCCGAATGAACTCATGAGTGTTGCTGATTCAATCGGTGTGATTGGTCTCTACAACAATCAGGTTTGCAATACTTCTGATACTGCTTGGGAAGTTGTCCCGGCAAATTATACTACCCCGATGCACTCTATTACCATTTCTGGTAACAATGTTATTTGTAATGGTGACTCCGCTGTTCTTGTTGCACATGTCGATCCTGAAGCTCCTGAAGCTCCTGAAGCTGCTGAAGCTAATTATTATACCTACAGTTGGAGCAACAACACTAATAATGATACTTTGACTACTTATACCGCTGGTATCTATACAGTGACTGTTACCAATAGTCAAACTGGTTGTACTGCTTTTGCATCTGTTAATGTGATCACCTCTGGTGCCAACATGCAGATTATTGCTGACAAAACTGTCATCTGCGCTGGCGAGTATGTTACCCTGGGTGCTAACTTCGAAGGTTTCGTGAATGAGAACGCATCCTACAGTTGGAAGAAGAACGGTCAACTGATTGGCTCTGCTTCTACCATTACGGATAATCCTCAAACAACTTCTACTTATGTGTTGACAATTACAGCTGGTAATTGTACTATTTCTGACAGCGTTTTGGTTACGGTTAATACTGGAACTGTTTATGCTACTACAGTCACTCGTCATAATGGAAGTGAGTATTGTGTTGGTCAGGAAAATGCTTATTTTACTGCTACCACTAATCAAAATCCTGATCCGGTTTTCTATAACTGGTACTTGGATGGTGTGTTGATCCCTGGCGACAATCGTGGATCACTCTTCTTGAATGATGTTCAGATTGGTGCTCACTATCTGACAGCTATGGCTGTTGTTGAAGGTTGTAACACTGCTACCATGGCAGAGACTGTGAATTTCAATGTTCACGCTGCTCCTGAAGTTACAATTACTGGTAATAATGTTATTTGTAATGGTGATACCGCTGTGTTGGTTGCTCATGCTAGCACAATGGCTATTCACCCTGCTACAGGTAATACATATCAATATAAATATGAGTGGAGTAATAATCAGAATTCTGATTTTGTAGCAAGCGAAACAAATCAAATCAAAGTTACTGAGCCGGGTACCTATACGGTTACTGTGACCAATAGAGTCAAGAGAGATGGCACTTGGCATACACTCTGCTCTACCGTTGCTACTATCGAAGTTACTACTTTCGGTGGAGACCTCCAGATTACAGCTGACAAGGTTAACATTTGCGATGGTGAGTATGTGACAATCAACGCCAATCTTGATGGTTTCAACAACGAGAATGTTGAATACACATGGATCTCCGATCCTGTTTCTACCATCATGAACAGCTCTACAATCGTTGTGAATCCTACCGATACAACGAAGTATGTTGTGACCGCTCAAGCTGGTGCATGTTCAAAACAAGATTCCATTATTATTAATGTGAATCCTATTCCTGGCACTATTGCAGTTGCTACTACTAACGCAACTATTTGCGAAGGAGCTCAAGCTACCATCACGGCTACGCCTGATGCAAATGCCGCTTCTTACATTTGGTATCAGAATGGTATCGAGATTCCTGGTGAAAACTTGAGCACCATCATTGTTACTTTGAATGAGGCTGGTAATTATATCTATACCGCTAAGGGTGTCTCTGCTAACGGTTGTGTTTCAGACACTGTTACCGATAAACCTGCTACGGTTACTGTTATGGCTGCTCCTGTTTTGACGATTGTGGGTGACAATGTGATTTGCGATGGACAGACCACTAATAACATTAGCGCTACTGATGGTTATAATTCCTATTTGTGGACAAGACCTAATGGTACTACTTCTACTGCTGCTACTCTTAATGCTAATGCACCTGGTGTGTATCATTTGGTTGCTACTATGAATGCCCAACAGGGCGGATGTCAAGCTACTGCTGACTTCACTGTGACGCAGTTCGGTTATGACCTTCAGCTTACGGCTGACAAGATGGAGCTCTGTTTAGGCGATATGGTTACGTTGAACGCTGACCTCGATGGTAACTTTGATGAGACTATCACTTATAACTGGCAAGGTTCCACCGGTGCTAATCTCCAGTCTACCAGTGGCAGCACTGTGAACGCCATCCCGACCACTGCTGATACCAAGACTTATACTGTCACCGCCACTAATGGTGTTTGTAACGTTGTAAGAAGCATTCAGATTGTTGTACATCCTACTCCTGATGCTCCTAGTATCACTGTCGGTACTACTGCTGATATTTGCGAGGGTGATCAAAAGGCCTTTACTGCTTCTGATGATTTTGATTCCTATATTTGGTATGTTGACGGTGTTGAGATTCCGGGTGAGAACCTGTCACAACTGGTTTATCACTTTGATAATGCTGGCTCCTATACCATCGGTGTTAAGGGTGTCACTGAGTATGGTTGTGTAACATCTGTCTCTAACATCACTCCTGTGACTGTGAAACCTGCTCCTGAGTTC
>JAGBPB010000058.1 GCA_017633615.1 Bacteroidaceae bacterium
GACAAGGTTATCATGTCAGGTCCTTACGGTGAGTTCCATCCTATCTTTGACTCCAAGAAGGAGATGATTTGGGTTGGTGGCGGTGCCGGTATGGCTCCTCTGCGTGCTCAGATCATGCACATGACCAAGACCCTTAAGACCACTGACCGTGAGATGCATTATTTCTACGGTGCACGTGCCCTTAACGAGGTGTTCTACCTGCAGGATTTCCTGGGCCTGGAGAAGGAGTTCCCCAACTTCCACTTCCATCTGGCTCTGGACCGTCCGGATCCCGCAGCCGATGCAGCAGGCGTAAAGTACACCGCAGGATTTGTACACAATGTAATGTACGAGACATATCTTAAGGACCATGAGGCTCCTGAGGATATCGAGTACTACATGTGCGGTCCCGGCCCCATGTCAAAGGCCGTTACCGGTATGCTGGACAATCTGGGTGTTGATCCCGCCTCAATCATGTACGACAACTTTGGCGGATAATACAATTGGGGACTGTCCCCAATTGTATCATTTTATAAAAGGAGCGGACCGATTACTTCGGCCCGCTTCTTATTTGCACCACCGGACTATACCCTTTGGGGACACAACGTTCCGTGGCTACTCCGGACCAGTCGATGCCTAAACATCGATCTCCTCCTTTTTAGCCCCCTGCGGGGTCTAACAGTCGTCACACACCGCGATGTTCTTAACGGCATCTTGGTGGTCCTACACTTTACGCCACTGCACTGATGGTCCCCAAAGGGTATAGTCCGGCTCCTGCAAATGGGAGCCTTTTCAAAAATGCAACAGTTTTGCAACGCCTAATCTTTGCTATTTGTTGATTGGGCAAATACTTTTGTGAGCAAATAAGCACTTAAGTATGAGAATCCACAAGGTTAGAGTATTGTTATCAAAGGGATGGTTCTGCATTATGTATTGCATAACGTTCATAGTGTTCTCTATTATTTCATCTTTTTCCAGCGCAAAGTCTTTATCTCAGGATAAAGATATCAATAAAAAGCTTCAAGAATCAGGTGATTCAATCAAACTCGACATACCAATACAATCCAGCATCTCTAAAGACAGCATCAATATGAAGATTCCAGAATCGGCCAGAACAATTAAGATGAAGGAATTTGAGGGCTTGATGTACGGTCCTCCTCGTATTGATGAAAACGATATCAATTATGAATTTGAGATAATTGTAAAATGAGAAAGAATAAACTCATCCTATCAGTATTGCTGCTGCTGTCACAAGCGGTATTGAACATCATCATTGCTCAGGTAAGACCTGTCCCCGGTGATATGATTTCCGGTATTGTCATTAGTGATCGTGGCGGATTATCTATGGTTACTGTCACTGAAAGAGATGCGGCTGACCGTATTGTGGCTCATGCTGTCACCGATTTTGAGGGAAAATTCTATTTCAAGTTGGTTGATTCTAAGGACAGGATAGTGATTAATCATGTGGATTATGAGACTGTAGATATACCTGTTGATCAAGCATATTTAAGGATAAAGATGAAATTGAAGGTGACACATTACGCGGATAGTACGGCTTTTCCAATCCCTCTGCGTGAAGCTGCAGGTGCTGTAGATACAATAGACATGTCCTTATTTGAATATTTTATTTAACTCAAGACGCATTTTCAATATAATTCCGTTTAGATAACAGAAGACTAAAAAAACTAATATGAAAAGAATATCCTTTGTTTTAAGCTGCGCTGTATTCAGCATGTTTGCAGTTGTGTGTTCAGTATCGGCTCAGGAACTCCCTCCAGACCAGGCCCAAAGGCTTAAGGAGATTGAAGAGATGAATAAGATGATTGGGATTGAGAGTTTGCAGAATGATCCCAGGGTTATACAGATGAATAATGAGAGGCGCCAGCCTATAGAAACTGCCCCTACAACCGGAGGTAGAGTGAACGGTTACATTCTGGATGAGAATGGTAATCCTATTCAGTATCGTGATGTCAAGGCGTGTGAGCGCGATATTGTGGGGCGTGCAGTAATGGAATGGGCTGCAGCCGGTGACGGATTCTTTGACCTGCTCAAGATAAGTGACATCAACAACAAGATTTCATTTGAGGCCGATGGGTATGAGACTCAGACATTGCCCTTTGACCGAGGAACATATCAGATAAGGCTCAAGCCCGCTACCTGCACCCTTAAGCCCGGCGATGTGGTCAGCGGCCGCGTATCGGTGGGTAACTGGGGCAATCCTGGAGGTGTATTGGTAGAGGAGATTGACAGTGGCGGCAAGGTTGTGGCCAGCACCAAGACAGAGAACGGCCAGTTCAAGCTCACTATAGTAAAGCCGGGTAATACGCTCAAGATATCACTGAACGGATACACCACCTTTACCGCCCCCATAGAGATATCGAATTATGTTGTCGGACTGAAAAAAATACAATGATTATGAATAAGAGTTTCAAACTGGCTGTTTTAGGCCTGATGCTGACGCTGGCATTGCCTATAATGTCACAACGGACCAATGAGTATCTCAAGCCCTGTGATTACAAGGGTAAGGTTCAACGCAGCGGTGATAATATGCTGTGCTGGGGCCAGAAGGTGGAACCATCATTTGCCGAGAGTTATGAGATACAGTGCTGGTGCAATACCAAGACAAATGAATTCAGTCTTAAACTGATGGTCCAGAACCAGGAGGACCCTCATATACTTGATATAGATGAGGATTTGGCATATCAGATCAGGACTTTGGTTGATGCAGCGGTGTTTTCGGCCACAAACCTTCCTGACAAGGAGTGGATGCGTATGACACTGGAGGCGTTGAAAAACGGTACTGGGACTATGGTGTCTGTAGGGATGGACGGTACTACGTTCCGATTCTATAGCAGAAACTTCGGCGCACAGTGCTGGTCACCGAATAATGGTAACAACGCAGCCCTTGTAAAACTGTTCGATGTCATTTATAATGCCATAGGCAATAAGGATGTTGAAAAAATCAAGTCCAAACTGGATGATATCAAGAGCCTGACCCGGAAATACGCATCCCTCTTGCAGGATCCCTACCGCGAATACTTACTGCTACGCATAGACAAGAAACCAAACAACTGGTGGTGGGCTATAGAATGACACAATTGGATAAGAAAGCGGACTGATTATTTCGGCCCGCTTTCTTTTATTTGTATGTTTGCAAAGTCCTAATCTAAAACATAAATGATGATGAAGAAAGTAATGCTTATGGTGGCCGCAATCATTATGTGCGGCGTAGTTAATCTGAAAGCTCAGCCTACTTATACTGATATTGGTTTTAATGATATTGCCGATGTGTTTGCTGAGGTAAAAGATAATGAGACTGTTGTCTTCCTTTTGCGTCACGGTGAGCGCGGCCGCGATTATTCCAAGGCCGGACTGCTTACTGAGAACGGCAAGGCGCAGGCCCGTATGGTGGGCGAGAAGATAAAGAACGGTGAGCAGGCTTTCTATGCACACTCTGATTATGATCGCACCAAGCAGACATGTGAGAACATTGCCATAGGTCGCGGCGATGAGTTTATTCATGAGGAGTGGGGCATACTTAACGGTGACTGGTACCGCAGGGATATTCCTGCTATCAAACGTAACGGCTGGGATAACTGGGAGTCTCTGTCACAGTGGGCCTATGAGGGTGGTAAGGAAGAGGGATTCTATAATCTGGAGTACCGCAGCAAGGAGTGGCTGGATTCTCTCAAGTCATACCTTCCCAGAATGAAGCGTATCAATGTGCTGGTATCACATGACTATATGGTGACTCCTATGGCTGTGTATGCATCAGAGGGACAGGTTGATCTGCATTATTGGGTTAACCGCAAGTGGATAAACTATCTGGCTGGAATAGCAATCATAATCGATAAGGACGGAAACATGCGCTTTAAGACCGTACGCGGCCTTGACAGCGGTGTCCTGGCCAGATAATGTAAAATTGGGGACATGTGCAATTGGGGACTGTCCCCAATTGCACATTTTTTGCGCTCTAGTTAGAGAAATATATTTTTCTAACTAGCGAAAAAAAAGAACGAATAAAAGACGCATTTTTGGTGCTTTGCAGTTTAGTTATCAGAAAGGCCTTAAAAGTTGATGAGTAAACCCTTTCTCACAGAGCAGGAACTTGCTTTAGGGTGTGCCCGGAGTGACCGGGATGCACAGGCGGAGCTGTATACCAGGTATGCAGGCGGGCTCTATGCGCTCTGTCTGAGATACATTGAGGATAGGGAGGAGGCCCGGGATGTTATGCATGACGCAATGATTAAGGCAATGGACAATTTCAAGTCTTTCAGGTATGCTGGTGAAGGTTCTATAAACGCCTGGATAAGCCGGATAGCTGTCAATATGGCTATTGACCGCCTTAAGGAGAACAGACGTTTCAGGCAGATTCCAATTGAACTTGTAAGTGAAGGTGAGATTGAGAATGCTTTGGAGCCCGATGCTGAATCAGTACGCTCTGTCCCGGATGATGTGCTTGATGAGATAATAGCATCACTGTCTCCTGTAAAACGAACGGTGTTCAATATGTTCTGCATAGACGGATTCAGCCACAAGGAGATTGCCGGTAAACTGGGCATAACGGAGAGAGGATCGACATCAATAATGGCAAAGGCCCGCGCCAGTGTCAGGAAGGCAATACAGAGTTATATAAACAAAACAGGACTATGAAGGATTGGGAAGACATAATCAAAGAACGTCAGTTAAGCCGTAAGGCTGAACTGCCGGAGTCTGACTGGAATGATTTCCTCTCCAGACAGGCTGAGCATGAGCGTGCCGCAAGACGCAGACACAGGCTGATTGCTGCAGCCATATCTTTTCCTGCAGCAGCTGCAGTACTGCTGTTGCTGTTCCTTATGCCATTCAAAACAGTTGCTCCGGACAATCAGATATCACAGAACGAACCTTCGGAGCCACAGATTACCATTGACAGCTTGGCAAATCCGATAGACAGCATCGCAATTGAAAAACCGCAGGTTGAAATAGCGCAAGTCAAGCCACAAGTCAAACCGGAATCAAAACCGGAGAAAAAGCCTGAATCAAATTCTGAAATAAGGACTGGAGCAACAGTATTTGGAGGATCAACGTCCCAGCGTTACGGTTCAAGAATGGTTACACAAAATACGTCTTCTGTCAAAGGTAGTATCTATGATTTTGACTCAGCTGAACCTATGTATTCAGCCGCTGTGATGATTTATAGTGTTAACGGTGCAGACACCACATATATTGGCGGTACTTCAACCGATGAAAATGGAGAGTTTGTGTTTGATAAACTAAGACCGGGTAACTATATTGCCAACGCCAGATTCATGGGATATGATGACGTCCACAAGAGTTTCACAATACGTCCGGATGAAGATAATCACAATCTTGGAAAGATTACCATAAGAGGTGGCAGTTTGCTTTCCGGACTTGCTGTCAATGCTGTGGTAGCCAAGGTCCAGATGGTTAATGATACCGTACAGTTCAACAGCGCGGCTTACAGACTGCCTGAGGGCACATCGGTTGAGGATTTGGTCCGTAAACTACCCGGTGTAGAGATTGACAGCGTCGGTAACATTACTGTGAATGGAAAGAGTATACAAAGAATTCTTGTAAACGGTAAGGAGTTCTTCAGTGAGGAAAAACAAAAAGAACTGACACAACTGACAGCTGAGATGATTGAGAAGGTCAAGGCGTATGAGAAGCAGAGTGACCTGTCCCGTCAGACCGGTATCGATGACGGTAGGGAAGAGCTGGTTATGGAATTACAGTTTGTGGGTATGTTGGGAGGAATTACATCGACATTCAAAAAACCGTTGATATTATTTGACGGTGAGGTGGTGGATGTTCCTGAAGATAAAGTGACGGTATTTGATTTCAGTAATTCATATAATGACAGGGACAGCCTTTCAAATCTTTTGGGTGTGAGAAGAGGAAAAATCAATGTTGTAAATGCAATATCTGGTGAGGCTGCCGTTGCAAAGTGGGGACCATCGGCTGAGAATGGAGTCCTGCAGGTGATGAGCGGAAGGTATTACCGCAAATCTCTTAGAGCCGGTAAACTTTTATACGGTACATATGAGTTTATTCCCAGAACAAAGCGCTCAAAATAGGGGAGCGATAACTCTTACAGGGTTGGCGGCGGCTCTTCACTTTATGGTGGACTGTCTGTGTCTTTGCTGTTTGTATCTCGTTACGGCTGGGTTTACAGAACTGATCAGATACTTTGTGGCCTATAACGTGCTGGCGTTCCTGACACAGCCTCTTACGGGTATGATGGCGGACAGTATCAGACAGCGTCACTGGTTGCTGCTGGCATCGGTAATACTGCTTATTCTGGCAACGCTGATTTCATCGGTGGTTTGGTCTGTCTGTTCATCTGTTTTTTTGCTGATGACCATATCGGTGCTGCTGGGTTTGGGTAATTCACTGTTCCATGTTTGGGGCGGAAAGGAGACGGCAGTCAATACCGGTAATGATATCCGGGCGTTGGGAGTGTTTGTATCAACCGGAGCATTTGGGCTGGCTGTGGGCACTGTACTTGTATCCTGGGCACTTCTTTACGGTTTACTTATAAGCATTTCAATCGTGGCACTATTATATCTCAGGACCGATATCCGCCGATTGCATACAGAGGTCGATGCCGATGCACCTGCGGCAAATGATTACAACAAGTTTCTGGCTTGGGGGATAGTGATACTGCTGATGTTAATTGTTGCTTCAAGATCATATATAGGACAGTCTTTCTCAGGCAATCAGTCAAAGACAGCCTTGATGGTGATTGCTTTTGGTGCTGTTACTATGCTGGGGAAAATGGCCGGCGGATGGATGGTGAAATGGATGGGCATGACCGCGGCCATCATACTTATGTTGGCAGGCATTGCCGTATTCTTTGTGTTCAGGGATGTAAGTTTGGGATTTGTGCTGGCAGGACTCTTTGCGGTAAACCTGACCATGCCGGTTACCCTTTACTGGGCCAACCGTATGATGAAGGGGCGTGAGGGGCTTGCTTTCGGACTGCTTGCCGCCGCACTCATACCCGGGTATCTTATTGCAGTACTTTGAATTATGCATCTGGTTATAGCACTGATACTGACCATACTGATAGAGCTGGGCGTACTGTTGCTCTTGAAGGAACGCAGGATTAAGGTCCTGCTCTCATCGGTAGCCGTCAATGTGCTTACCAATGTGCCGTTGAATCTATATCTGGCAAGTTCAGACTACACTTGGAGCAGGGTTGTGGTCTGTGAATTGATTGTGGTTGCCATTGAATCATTGTGGTATCTGTGCTTTACGGGAAATTTCCGTCAATCAGTCATTTACAGTTTTCTATGCAACGCCGTCAGTTTCCTTGTGGGACTGCTTCTGGTGATTATAGTTGAATATGTCTTGTTATATTGTTGAACCATAAATACCGATAGATATGTTTAGATTTTTGGATGTAGTGTTTACTCCGTCAGAACTGGAACGGATAAGCAGACAGAAGAACGGACATTTTTTTGAGATGCCCATACCTGAACAGACCAAGCCTGATTTCAGAGTGAACTTTATGGATTCAGTATATACTCTTCCAGATACTGTTTCCGGTAAAGTAATAACCAATGATGCAGTGGCAGATTCAATCACAAACAAACAGGGAGTAATTGACACGCTTCATGCATCAGGAGCGTTAACGGGCGGATTCGGTTCCAATGGAGGAGACTCAACCCTGTTGTGGACGGCATTGGTAGTAATTGCCGCCCTGGCACTGTGCATGGGTTTTGTTTGGCTGTACCGCCGCCATCTTAAGTATGCACAATAAGTCCGGTTTATCCACTGCACGAGACGTATTCTGGGCCTTTTTCAGTTTATAAGGAAAAAACATGCTTATGAGAAGATTATTATTGGCCGTTTCAGTAACGGTTGCCGCATTGTCCATGTGTACCGGTTTGAATGCTCAGGAGCGCCTCAGCACCAGCAAGTATATTAGTGACGGGTATCGCAGGACAGTTGAGAAAAAACTGGGAATCAACTCATCAATTGAATGGGGGTACGTGTCAAGGCCTTCATTCTTCAATGAATACTCCTTGTATTGCATCATTGATGATATGGGCGCGGAATTGGTCTATTCTGTTGCAGGTGAATCCATCTGGAGTGCCAAGAACAGGGATGCCGTGCCGGTGGACACATATCGTTTAAGGATAAAAAGGGCTGATGCCGAATCACTTTCTGAATTGATTCAACTGGCAGTTGAGACATCGGATTTTCTTCCTGACAGAGGAACTATATCTGTCAGTAAGAATGATGATGGAGAGTATATGGTAGTTCGTTCAGTAGGGCTTGACGGCACGATATATCAGTTTTTTCATGACGGACGCGCTGCAGAGTGCTGGTCTCCAAGAGAGGGTAATTGTTCAAGACTGGTAAAGATAGCCGATGATCTGTGCCCGGCTGTAAAATCGGGTGACAGAGATGAGGTGCGCAGGATTGTTTCAGAATTGCCTGAACTCAAAGAGTCCTTAAAGAAACTGTTGCCTGACTGGTATAATGAATATCTGTTGGCTGATGCCCAGATTAAGGCCAAGAACAAGAAGTATTCTTATAATACCAATGCCCAACTGGCGGAGAAGCGTCATATGCACGTTTCATTCAGTGACGGCCAGTATGTGTTTGAGATGAACGGCAAGTCTCTGGCGGGTGATATGGAAACCATGCTTGATCTGATAAGTGATGCAAATTCAAACTGTCTGCTTATCATAGACAATGGGAACATAACCTGGGCCGATGCCTCAAGACTGATAAGTGCGGTCAGGGAGAAAGAGGGACGCGCCACAGTAATTACCGATGAGAGTTCCAACCGTTACTGGAAGGAGAGGGGAATCAAAAACCTCCTGACAGCAATACCCCTTGACAGGGACCTGGACAAGGAGTTCAACGAAAAGAAACTCAAGGATGTTGCTGAGAAACTGAGTGCTGAGTATTCATCGGACTATGAAAAGAATGGTTCAGTGGTATTGAATCCCAAGAGTTTGAATGTACTTGATCCGGAATCGTTCAGGGTAATAGAGGTGATTATCTGCCAGAATGAGTGTATCGTACTCTTTGAAACCGGTTTCAAGCATCGAAACGCCATCACAGGCCCTGAACTGAAAATCAAGGCTGGCGGCAATACCTATTCCCAGACAAAAGCTGAAGGTGTTGCAGATTGGATTGATTATGAAGCCCGTCCATTTGAAAGATTGAGTATCGGGAAGTGTGATAAGGAGTGCAGCGCGGTATTATGCGTTCATTTTCCGGCTCTTCCAAAAGAAGTACAGATAATAGATATATGTGAGGATGGATCAGAAAGAACAATGGTTGAAGGACTGGTTCTTTCCAAATCCAAGGTTGAAGATCCGCTTTCTGCGGTCAATGTTCAGGGAAGGCAGTATTTTCCGGGGTTTATCAATCATGACGGAATCGTCGATACCATTAATTTTGATATCAAATCAATCAGTTACAATAAGGATAAGACCATTGTGACTGTCTGTTTCAACCTGTATTCACCGGGATTGCTGCGTTCATTCATCCCCAGTCAGGCCAGTCTTATACTGAATGGAGGACGCAAACTTGATGTCATTGAGGCGCGCACCCAGTCTATCCGTGACATGTCGTTCAATTTCCAGAACAGTTACAGGAACTATTATTTCCAGCTGGTGTTCCCGCCCTTGATTGCCGATGAGATTAAAAAGATGGAAAGTACCATAAAGGAAGCGTCCCGCAGCGGATTGCCAGATATTCGCAAGATGGAGATTGAGAAGTTCAATAACAAATACATGGATCAGGGCTGGTCTCTGAATTCTATCGGCAAACTTGAGATGCCTGAGGACAATCCTATCTCTTTTGGGGACAACTCGGCTAAAATCCTCTCTGTTGAGATCTTCCCAACACAATAAGGTCAGACCCCTTTGTGTCAAGAATGACACAAAAAAAAGTACAATTGGGGACAGTCCCCTTTTGTACTTTTTTGCCATATTCGTAAAAATTTTCGGGTTTTGCGTAAAAAACGTAGGGGCTGGATTGTCTTATATGTGTAATTGACAAAAGATGCTGGACAAAAGAATACTTGAAAGGCTTTTCCGCCAGAACTACAGTGGAATGATTCGTCTGGCCAGAACGATTCTGGGTGATGACGGAGAGGCTGAGGACGTGGTACAGGATGTGTTTGTGCGTGTCATGGAGAATAGCACGACAGAACCGGCTCCAGCTTATCTCTACGCATCGGTCAAATACGGTTGCATAAACGTCATCAGGCAGAAACGGGTTCATGAGCAGGTTAAGGAACTGCTGCCCGTGGAGGTTGAGATTGACCTGCAGCCGGTAGAGAAACAGATGGATAAGCTGGATCAGATAGCCGCTTTTGTTGATGAGTGCATCAAGGACCCGCACCGCACCATCTTCCATATGCGTTTTGATGATGACCTTACGGTGAGTGAGATTGCCAAACGCATGGATATGAACCCCAACACCACCTACAAGTATCTTATGCAATGCATCGGTCAAATCAGGCATTTTTTCAATAATGCCGACGTTAAACTTTAAAGATTTAGAGAATGACCAATTCTGAAGACAACATCCGCAAGCTGATGGAGATGCTGGATAATCCCGATGCATACTCAGAGCAGGAGATCCGCGATATCATCGGCCAAGATGAGGAGACGCAGGAGACCTATCGCATGATGGTGGAGATAAAACGCAGCAGCCGTCGCTCTCAGAATGATGCGCCCGTTGATGTGGATGCGGCATGGAAACGCTTTGAGCAGACACATTACCAGCGCCGTCACAGTAACGCATGGATGAGGGTAGCGGCCGGCTTTATAGGCTTATTGTTTGTGTCAGGCATATCATTTGCTGCCATAAGTGCGGTCAAGCACCACAATGAACGCAAGCAGGCAGAACAGCAGACCAGGCAAGAGACCGTCATCACCACGAATGCCGCCGCTGTGGAAAGTGAGGAATCTGCTGATCAATTGGTGGTTTTTACCAACACCAAGCTGGAACAGATGCTCACGGAGATAGCATCATACTATGGAGTAACAGTTGAGTACAAGAGCGCCGATGTACGAGACCTGCGTTTCTATTACGAGTGGAACCGCAAGGTCGGGATAGAGAGCGTGACAGATGATCTCAACAGGTTTGCAAAAGTGAATATTACATTGAATAACAAAAAGATAACAGTTGAATAATTTATTATGAAAAGATTTTTTACAATATTGATCCTTACTTTGTTTGCATCAGTAAGTTTGTTTGCACAGAAAGATAACAGAAACGCAGAACCCCAGTACACACTCAGTTTTGAGGAGATTTCACTCTCAGATGCCCTTAAACAGCTGAACGGGCTGTCAGACAAATACAGGATATCATTCATGTATAATGAACTGGAAGATTTCCGCGTATCAACCAAAATTGTTGACAAGAGCATACCTGAAGCAGTAAACCAGATAATTGGCCTCTATCCCATAAGCGTAAGCGTAAAGGAGGATGCCGATGAGGTTAAGATATTTGTGGAGTGCATCCAGAAAACCGATATGCGCTATAAGGGTCGTGTGCTGGATTCAGGCAATGAACCTGTAGCATATGCCAACGTGGTGCTGTTCGCGCCTGAGGATACTGTTCTCGTGGCAGGCGGAATAACCAATGAAGACGGTTATTTTGTAATACCTTGCGATAAGCTTCCAGTACTGGCACGTTTCTCATTTGTAGGCTATGAGACCGTATGGATGACATGCCGTACACTGGAGCTGGGAACCATATTCATGATACCTGAAGGTATAGCATTGGACGGAGTAACCATTGAAGGCCAGGTGCCTCTCTATCAGATGGGCGATGAGGGTCTTTTGACAAATGTTGAAAACACTCCGCTAAGCAAGCTGGGATCAGCTGAGGATGTTTTCAAGCATGTGCCCGGTCTGGTGCAGAAAGACGGTGAATATGAGGTGTTCGGCAAGGGCAAGCCTCTGGTATATGTCAATGGCCGCAAGGTTTATGATATGAGTGAATTGAAACAGCTTTCATCGGCCGATATCAAAAGCATTGAACTCATTACCAACCCCGGTGCCAAATATGATGCATCAATCAATGCCGTAATCAGGATACGCACCGTACGCAAGGCAGGCGACGGTCTGAGCGTGGATGCAATGGCCAAATTTGATCAGGGCAGATATGACAATGAGTATTCTACGCTGTCACTCAACTATCGCAAGAACGGACTGGACCTGTTTGCATCGGTAGCGGCCAGCAAATCAAATGCACTGTTTGAGTCAGACCCAATGTGGCAGGAGGTGAAGGCTGACACCCTGTGGCGTCAAAGTAACTACCAGCTGGTTCATACCATAGACCGCAATATCAAGCTGGAGGGCGGATTCAACTACCAGTTCAATGATAACCATGTGACTGGTGCTAAATACTGGTCAAATGTCTTAAACAAGTCACGTACGGGTAATGACGTAAAATTTGAAAGTGAAGTGACCGCCGACGGCAAATTCTATGACAAATGGGGTAACATGACAAAAGCCACAATAGAGAGGAACTATGACCATAACGCTAATGCGTATTATATAGGTAAGGTGGGCAATCTGGGCATTGACTTGAACGTGGATTATGTAGGAAACAAGAATACAGAACACCGTGATATCACGGAGACATGCCAGGTTGGTGACGACCGTACGCTTTCATCGGACAACGTTGTTGAGAACCGCATGATAGCATCCAAACTCACTCTCAGCGCTCCTGTTATGGGCGGTATGCTTGACTTTGGCGGCGAATACATCAATACAAACCGTGATGATGACTACATCAACCCGGAGAACTATCTCCCCACATCATACAGCACTCTTAAGGAGAGCACTATGAGCCCTTATGTGGAATATACCAGAATGACCATGTTCGGCCAGCTCCGTGCCGGTGTGCGTTATGAGCATGTGGCATTTGACTATTATGCAAACAATGTAAAGGTCGATGAACAGAGCCGCCGATTTGATAACATTTATCCATCAGCATCATTCGCCACGATGGTTGCCGGGATGGGAGTGCAGCTGAGCTATTCCGTCAAGACCACGCGCCCCACATACAGCCAGCTGAGCAATAACGTGAGTTATGGAAACCGTTTTACAATGCAGACCGGTAACCCGTTGCTGAACAACTCTACACGTCATATAGTATCTCTTGCGGGCGGAAATGAATGGCTTAAGTTCTCTCTGGATTATACTAATGAGCGTGACGCCATAATCTATTATGCAGAGCAGAATCCCACGGATCCAAAGGTTGTAATGATCAACCATAAGAATATAAAGTCTGTCAAGTCATTCACTCCCGGTCTGATACTCTCTCCGTCATTTGGAGTATGGAGACCTCAGTTTGTGGGAGGCATGTATAAGCAGTGGCTTGAATTTGAGACCATTGAGGGAATCCAGAAGATGAATGATCCCATTTTCAGTGTGCAGTTCAACAATACGCTTGTGTTCCGTCCGGACCTGATAGGTGAGGTCAACTTTGTCTATCAGAGCCCCGGTGACAATCAGAACGTACATCTGAACTATCATGTGACTAATCTTGACGTGGCACTGACCAAGACATTCTTCCGTGACCGTCTGAGCCTGAAGGTAGCCGGACAGGATCTGTTTAACCGCTATAAAACCGGTGCGCTTATCAGAGCCCCCAAGATTGATATTTACCAACTCAATACAATGGATACCCGCTGCGTATCAGTAACCCTGCGCTACCGCTTCAACACCACTGATTCCAAGTATCGCGGTAAGGGTGCCGGTAACGAGGAGAAGGACAGACTCTAACTTTTTTGTCTTTTTGTCAGGGTTTTGACGGGGTTTTTGACTAAAAGTGGCGATTTGTAAGATAAATCGCCACTTTTGTTGCAAAGTGTAAAAATTATGGCTTTTGTGGTTTGCAAAATATTTGTATATTGTTCAAAAGTTTATCACTTTTTTCATTGAAATAATTTGTTTTACCCGAATTAAGGGGCTACCTTTGCGCCACGAATCAAAAAACTTTAATACTTATACTCTGTTATGAAGCATAATTTTTGCGCAGGTCCTGCCGTATTACCGCAGGAAGTGATTGAGAAATCAGCTCAGGCTGTTTATGATTTTGCCGGCACAGGCATTTCAATTCTCTCTATCAGTCACCGTTCAAGTGAGTTCAAGCCTGTTGTTGATGAGGCTGAGGCTCTGATCAAGGAGATTCTGGATGTACCTGAAGGTTATTCAGTTCTGTTCCTGGCCGGTGGTGCCAGCATGGAATTCTGTCGCGTTCCTTATAACTTCCTTAATAAGAAGGCCGCTTATCTGAACACCGGTGTTTGGGCCAAGAAGGCTATGAAGGAGGCAAAGGCTTTCGGTGAGGTTGTTGAGGTCGCTTCATCTGCCGATGCAAACTACACCTTCATTCCCAAGAGCTTTGAGATTCCTGCTGATGCAGATTATTTCCATTTTACAACAAACAATACCATTTACGGTACTGAGATCCGCAAGGACCTGGACAGCCCGGTTCCATTGATCTCTGACATGTCATCAGATATTTTTTCACGTCCTATTGATGTAAGTAAGTACAACTGCATCTATGGTGGCGCACAGAAGAACCTGGCTCCCTCAGGTATGGCTTTCGTTATCGTTAAGAATGATGCTCTGGGCCATGTTGACCGTTATATCCCCACAATGCTGAACTATCAGACTCATATTGATAACGGTTCAATGTTTAATACTCCTCCTACATTCACTATCTATTCAGCTATGGAGTCACTCCGCTGGCTCAAGGCTCAGGGTGGTGTCAAGGAGATGGCTAAGCGTGCTGAGGCTCGTGCAGCCAAGGTTTACGGTGAGATTGACCGCAACAAGCTGTTCGTTGGTACCGCTAAGGAGGAGGATCGTTCTTATATGAACATCTGCTGGGTTATGGCTCCTGAGTACAAGGAACTTGAGGATGAGTTCATGAGCTTTGCAAAGGGCAAGGGTATGGTAGGCATCAAGGGTCACCGTTCAGTAGGTGGTTTCCGTGCATCCTGCTACAACGCTCTGCCTATGGAGAGTGTTGACGCTCTGATAGCCTGCATGAAGGAGTTTGAAAGCAAACATTAATCACGTTTATTAATAAGGATAGATATGAAAGTTTTAGTTGCAACATCCAAACCTTTTGCAAAGGTTGCAGTTGACGGTATCCGTGAGGTTATAGAAGGTGCAGGCTATGAGCTTGTCCTGCTTGAGAAATATACTGAGAAATCAGCTCTGCTCAGTGCTGTAGCCGATGTTGACGCTATTATTATTCGTAGCGATATCATAGATGCTGAGGTGTTTGACGCTGCCAAGCAGCTTAAGATTGTGGTTCGTGCAGGTGCAGGTTATGATAATGTTGATTTGGCATCGGCCACCGCACACGGAGTATGCGTAATGAATACTCCGGGCCAGAACGCCAACGCTGTTGCCGAGTTGGTAGCCGGTCTGATGGTTTACGCTGTACGTAATTTCTACAACGGCACATCAGGTATTGAACTGCTGGGCAAGAAACTGGGTATCCACGCTTTCGGTAACGTAGGCCGCAACGTAGCCCGCATTGCTAAAGGCTTCGGAATGGAGGTTTACGCTTTTGATGCTTACTGCCCTAAAGAGGCTATTGAGGCTGCCGGTGTACATGCAGTTGATAATGTTGAGGATATGTACAAGACCTGCCAGTTCATCTCACTGCACTTGCCTGCAACTGATGAAACCAAGAACTCTATCGGCCGCAAGCTTGTAAGCCTGATGCCCAAGGGTGCTGTTCTGGTTAACTCGGCCCGTAAGGAGATCATCAATGAGGATGAGCTCATCCAGCTGATGCAGGAACGTGAGGACCTCAAGTTCGTATCAGATATTGCACCTGCAGCAGCTACCAAGTTTGAAGAGCTGTTTGCTGGCCGTTACTTTGCAACTCCCAAGAAGATGGGTGCACAGACTGCCGAGGCTAATATCAACGCCGGTATCGCAGCTGCCAACCAGATTGTGGGCTTTATCAAGGATGGTTGCACCAAGTTCATGGTAAATCGTTGAAATAACGTTGGCTTTGGCTTTGGCCTTGGCTAAGAACCAACGCCAATGCCAACGCCAAAGTAATAATAAGACATGGCTAAGGTAAAACCGTTTGAGGGCATACGTCCTCCAAAGGAACTCGTAGAGAAGGTGCAAAGCCGTCCCTACGATGTTCTTAATTCAGAGGAGGCCCGTGCAGAGGCAGCCGGTAACGAGATGTCACTGTATCACATCATCAAGCCTGAGATAGACTTTGATCCTATTGCCGAGGAGACTGATCCCCGCGTATATGCCAAGGCTGCTGAGAACTTCAAGAAGTTTCAGGATAAGGGCTGGCTCAAGCGTGACAGCAAGGAACAGTACTACATCTATGCTCAGACCATGAACGGCAAGACCCAGTACGGTCTTGTGGTTTGCGCCAATGTTCAGGATTATCTGGACGGTAACATAAAGAAGCATGAGCTTACCCGTGCCGATAAGGAGGAGGACCGCATGAAGCATGTTCGCGTAAACAATGCAAACATAGAGCCGGTGTTCTTTGCATATCCTGATGATGCTGTTCTGGACAAGCTTGTTGCGGGATATGTTAAGGGTGCTCCTGAATATGATTACATTGCTCCCGGTGACGGTTTCCGCCATCAGCTTTGGATAATAGACAAGGATGAGGATATCAAGACGGTAACAGAGCGTTTTGCACATATCCCGTCACTCTATATAGCTGATGGTCACCATCGTTCAGCTGCTGCCGCCCTGGTAGGTGCTGAGAAGGCCCGTCAGAATCCCAATCACTGCGGTGATGAGGAGTATAACTGGTTCATGGCAGTATGTTTCCCGGCTTCACAGCTAACTATCATTGATTACAACCGTGTTGTCAAGGATCTGAACGGTATGTCATCTGCTGAGTTCCTCAAGGCTCTTGAAAAGAACTTTATTGTTGAAAAGAAGGGTAGGGATATCTTCAAACCGTCAGAGTTACACACGTTCTCCCTCTATCTTGATAGCGAATGGTATAAGCTGACCGCAAAGCCCGGCACCTTCGATGATTCAGACCCGATAGGAGTGCTTGACGTTACAATCTCATCAAACCTCATTCTGGACCAGCTGCTGGGTATCAAGGACCTGCGCCGCGACAAGAGAATAGACTTTGTAGGCGGAATACGCGGTCTTGGTGAACTCAAGCGCCGTGTTGACAGCGGTGAGATGAAGATGGCTCTGGCTCTCTATCCAGTTTCAATGAAACAGCTCATGGATATAGCCGATACGGGCAACATCATGCCGCCCAAGACCACCTGGTTTGAGCCAAAACTCCGCTCCGGATTGGTGATACATTCACTTGACTGATACTGAAAAAGGCTTGCGAATCAAACGCAAGCCTTTTTTGTTATAATGATTCAACTCTGTCTTTCCTGGGGAGTTTGGCGTTGACCTCGTTGTAGGCGTGGCGGGTGAGTTTCTCTATGAGCGGACGATCCACATCGGCGTCCAGACGTATCTGGTTCCAGTATTTCTTGTTCCAGTGGAAAGCGCCTTCAATTGCGGCGTAATGGTCACGCAGTTCAAGCGCACGGTCAGGGTCACATTTTAGGACCACTATATCGGGTTTATCGAGCGTAATGCAGGCAAATATCTTGCCTTTGAGGCGGAATACCACAACCGTATCGTCAAACGGCATATCCTCTGTTACCAGCGGCAGACTCAGGCAGTATTCGCGGAACAGTTCTATATCCATAACGCGTTTCAGTTCAACAGTTTGACAATCTGCTCCAGGTAACTGGCGTCGGTCTCATCGAAAGTGTCCAGATACCTGCTGTCAATGTCAAGTACGGCCGATACCTTATCGGCCTTGAATACGGGAATCACTATCTCACTGCGGGACTCGCTGCTGCAGGCAATGTGTCCCGGGAACTTCTCCACATCGGGTACTACAACAGTCTCGCGGCGTTGCCAGGACGCTCCGCACACTCCTCGGCCGAATGCTATCCTTGTACAGGCAATAGGGCCTTGGAAAGGTCCAAGTACCAGTTGCTCGGCGCCATCCTTATCGGCCCGCACAATATAGAATCCTGTCCACCAGAATCCCATAGTCTCATGGATCAGGGCAGTCAGATTAGCCATATTCGCAATCAGGTCAGTCTCTCCGTCCAACAATGCAGTGGCTTCTTTAAGTAACTGCGTGTATTTTTGCTCTTTCTCTGGGTCTGTCATATGCTACAAAATTACTACTTTTATGACAATTTTAAGTAAATATGGCGGAGCATTGGAGCATATATGCGGATTGGAACCCTTGGCATGGATGTACCAAGATAAGTCCTGGGTGCAAATACTGCTATGTATATAGGCAGGATGAGATGTACGGCAGCGAGATAGGCAGCAATCTGGCCCGCAAGACTGCCGCATTCAATCTGCCTGTAAAGCGTAAGCGTGACCGTAGCTGGAAGATTGAGCCGGGAAAGGTGGTCTTTACCTGCTTTACATCTGATTTTCTGCTTAAGGATGCCGATGAGTGGCGCCGTGAGTGCTGGCAGATGATGCGTGTGCGCAGTGACTTGTATTTCTACTTCTTTACCAAGCGCATAGACCGCTTCATGGAGTGTGTTCCTGATGATTGGGGCAGTGGCTATGACAATGTGCTTGTGGGCTGTACTGTAGAGAACCAGCAGATGGCTGATTATCGTTTGCCTATTTTCAAGGAACTGCCCATAAAACATAAATCCATAATTGTATCGCCATTGATATCGGCTGTGGATATTTCACAGTATCTAGACTGCAGCATAGAGGAAGTGTCGGTTGGTGGAGAATCAGGTGTGGAGGCACGTCCGTGCAATTATGACTGGATTCTGGATTTGAGGCGGCAATGTATAGAGAAGGATGTGCCGTTTCGTTTTCATCAGACCGGAGCCCGTTTCATAAAGGATGGCAAGGAGTATTACATACGCCGTCCGTTCCAGCTTAGCCAGGCACACAAGGCAAACATCGACTACAAAATAGATAAATTCTACGTACCTGAAAAAGTAAAATTTGAGTGGAAGGAGTCCGATTACCGTCAGGAAGAGATTACAGCTTTCCTTCAAGCAGATGACATTCCCTAAAAGCTTTTTTATTCACCTTGGCTGGCTGGTTTAGAACCTGCTGTAGAGAACGGCAGTTGTAGAAAGCATCTTCATCAATACGTATGGCGGAATGAGGCAGGGTAATGGTTCTGAGGTTTTGACAGTCTGCAAACATTCTGTTACCTACAACATTGTCATATTTTGTATGGTATGATATATAGATTCTTCCGGATGAGTCTCTCTCCAGAAACATATCTCCACGGTCATCCAATTTATAGTTGACAATGGTTTTCCATTGTTTATCAGTTACATTGGACAGATTGTAGGTATAATTGAAGCTACTATTGTCCGGAGTGACCTCAGTTCCGGAAATAATATATCCGTCAGCATAAAAAACTGCATATGGAGATCCTCCCTTTATGGTCGCTCCAGACAAATCCAGATTCATAAGGGAACCTATACCTTTTGATGGGTTGTAAACATCAATGGCTCCGGCCATATTCCTGAGCAGCTTGATGTCATCTCCATTAATTGTCCCATTGACAGTAAGCGATGTCAGTCTTTTCCGGGATTCTGCATCAATCAGCGTTGAAAGCGTTCCGGGAACTAAAACGGTTATGGTATCTGACAAGGTCTCTTCCAAAGGGCTGATTCTTGTTAATATCTCATTGAAAGGTATTTTATTAGAGGATGTTGCGTCTGATGTAAGAGCCCTGAAAAAGCCATTGCAGCTACCATTCCAACCAAAATTAAGATGCAGATAATCCCGGTCATATCCGTCGCAGACAAAGATATGATTCTGGCTGGCAACGATAACAGGCCTGTCATTGTTCAGTTCTGAGTATGTATTGGTTATCAGCTCCATATCGGAAACATCGCTTATATTGAGGCATTGCGGGCTATAATTCCAATATGAGATCAAGGCCGATTTGAAATTGTTCAGACTGGTAGTGGAACTTGAGGAACTGACCGATGCTCCCAGGCTAGCTGCACAGTCAAGCATGAGATTGGCAAGATCAGCATCGGTTTCACTCCAATCAATAGGATGTTCGTTAAGGTTTACGCTGATTTTCTTGCCGGAGTTCAAATGCAGGAAACCGTTTTCAATGGGTTGTGTGTCAATATGATAGTAACTCAATATATGTGCCAAGGCAACAGGGCCGCAACCGGCTACGCATCGGGTTTCATTATCGGCAGTTTCATCCATAGGAAAGAGATTATTGTAAGGTCCTTTCTGACCAAATCTTCTGTCTTCCAATAAGACATGCCCATTCTTGCTGCTGTCAACATGGACGCTGGTTATTTGTGTGCCGTCATAAATTGATTCAATTGACTTGAGTTCTTTAAGCAGATGGTCATAATTGTTGATAATTTGAGATAGTGTTATACTGCTCTCTGTGTCTTTGCTTTTCCATAATGGGGAGTCCAGACTGTATGCCAAAACAGGATAATCGAGATAAGATTCATATTGTTCTTTGGCAATAATGATAAATATCTTTTTCCTGTCATCAGAAAAACCAGCAAGTGTTTCAGTCCCGAATCTGTATTTCAAGCCCTCTGTTTCTGCCCCTTTATTCTGTAAGAACTCTTTAGCTGTAAACAATTCATGATCATATTGCGTGTTATTCTGGGCAGATGAATAAACCGGAGCTACAATCTTAAGAAAAGAAAGCAGGCAAATGACGGATAAAATGTATGTTCTCTTTAATGCTATCATTACGAGAAGATTTTTTGTGGGTGTCTTACTATCTGCTTATGTGTATCTTATCGACTATGATAAATATCCTCAAATATATGTGTTTTATTGTGATTAATGGGGATGTTATTGCTAATTTATTTATCTTTGACATTTAAGAAAAATGGTACAGGTTGACTCATACTTGACGGTGAAGGGGGAAGTGCAGGCCCAGTTCGTGGAGCAGCGTAGCCGCTTCATATCTTTTATCTGGCACGTTACAACGGCCGACGAGGTCAAGGAACGTATTGCCGCACTCCAGAAAGAGTACTATGATGCCCGTCATATATGCTATGCCTATATACTTGGTGCTGAGCGGACAGACTGGCGTGCCAACGATAACGGCGAGCCGTCAGGTACAGCAGGTAAACCTATTCTTGGACAGATAAACAGTGCCGGACTGACCGATGTGCTTATAGCTGTTGTCCGTTACTTTGGAGGCGTTAAGTTAGGTACATCCGGTCTCACCGAGGCATACCGTTTAGGCGCAACTCAGGTAATTGAGAAGGCTGAGGTTGTGACCGCATATGTGGAGCGTGATGTGACAGTGCTGTTTACCTACAACATGATGAACGTAGTGATGAAAGCAGCCAAGGATCTGGATGTTCAGATGGGTACACAGGATTGGGGCGCATTCAATCACGAACAGTCACAGCGCACGTTTGATTGTAAAATGGTCTTGAGGGCACGCCTTTCTGTGGCAGATGAGTTGGAGACAAAACTGCAAGCAATAGCCCGAACGCAGCATGATCCGGAACTGTTGATTGTAAAAAACAAACAATAACCAGATATGAACAAGACAAGAATTATCTTTTGTGTTTCCATGGCATTGATGGCTATGGGTATCCAGTCCTGTAGCGGTGCGTCAAGGCCTGCCGATAATGATGGCCATAACCTTTGGCTGGGTGATATAACAGTTAAATCCGGACCTGCAGATATAGCTGCTTGGAAGATAGAGAGCAAGCGGATAGATCTTAATGCTCTTGGAATTAATGACATAGGCTTTGATGCAAGCGGAATATATAACAAATCTATAGGTGATGAAGGATTCAGCATCAACTGTGTTGGAAATCATGTTGCAGTTACTGCCAATACCGATGCAGCCAAACTGTATGCCGTATTCTATCTTAAGAGGATGGCTGATTGCGGTGAACGTATAGGGGATAATTATCTTGTTACAGAGGTCCCTGCGTTCAGGTATCGTGTCCTGAACCATTGGGATAACCCTAATCTGACTGTGGAGCGCGGATATGCCGGCAAGTCACTCTGGAAATGGGAGGAACTGCCGGGTAAGATTCGTCCTGAGTATGAGGAGTATGCCCGTGCCAATGCGTCAATCGGCATAAACGGCACAGTGCTGAACAATGTGAATGCCGATGCCCGTATGCTCAGCCGTGAATATCTGGAAAAGGTTAAGGTGCTGGCCGATATTTTCCGTCCATATAATATCAAGGTATATCTTTCACTGAACTTTGCTGCTCCCAAGCATCTGGCTGGCCTTAAGACGAGCGATCCTCTTGACAAAGACGTAATTAAATGGTGGAATGAAAAGGTGGCGGAGATTTACAGTATCATTCCTGACTTTGGAGGTTTTCTTGTAAAGGCAAACTCGGAGGGCCAGTCTGGCCCCCAGGACTACGGCCGTACCCATGCCGATGGTGCCAATATGATAGCCGATGCTCTGAAGCCCTATGGCGGCATCGTAATGTGGAGGGCATTCGTGTATGCGCCTGAGTCACCTGACCGTGCTAAGCAGGCTGTTGAGGAGTTTAAGCCTTTGGACGGTCAGTTTCGTGATAACGTGATTATCCAGATAAAGAACGGTCCGGTTGATTTCCAGCCGCGTGAGCCGTTCAGCCCGTTGTTCGGACAGTTGGAACATACCAATATCATGGCTGAGATGCAGATAACCCAGGAGTACCTGGGGCATAGCAACCATATGGTCTATCTGCACCCCATGTGGAAGGAGTGCCTGGATTCAGATACCTATCAGAATGGTAAGGGCAGTACCGTTGCCGCTGAGACATTGGGTAAGGTGCACGGCAACACTGCAATGAGTGCAATAGCCGGTGTTACAAACATTGGTGACAGCGTAAACTGGTGCGGACATCATCTGGCTCAGGCTAACTGGTATGCATTCGGCCGTATGGCATGGAATCCTGATTTGAGTTCAGAGCAGATTATAGATGAATGGCTTAAACAAACGTTTACAACTGATGAAAAGTTTGTGGAGCCGGTCAAGGAGATGATGCTTGCATCACGTGAGGCATGTGTGAGTTATGAGATGCCTTTGGGTCTGCATCACACATTCAAAGGCCCGGATCATTACGGCCCCGGTCCATGGGACCGTTCGTCACGTCCTGACTGGGAACCTGCATATTATCACAAGGCTGCAGCCGATGGAGTGGGGTTTGACCGCACATCAAAGACCGGAAGTGATGCCGTTTCACAGTATCACGAGCCGCTCAAGTCACTTTATGACAATGTTGAGACCTGTCCGGAGAACCTTATTCTGTGGTTCCACCATCTGCCATGGGATTATAAAATGAAAGACGGACATACCCTTTGGGAAGAATTGTGCTATACTTATCAGAGTGGAATAGATCAGGCCCGCGGGTTTATTGATACCTGGGAGAGCGTGGAGAAATATGTAGATCCGGTTCGCTACAGGCAGGTTCATGACAAGTTGGTGCGTCAGGCCAAGGATGCCATCTGGTGGCGTGATGCTACAATGCTCTATTTCCAGCAATATTCAAAGATGGATATTCCCTCTGATTGCACAAAACCGCAGCATACACTTGATGAATTGCGCCGTTTCCGCTTGGGTATATCCAACTATGAGACTCCTGCTCTTGAGAAATTGCCGGAATATACTCTGGAATAAATATGGTTGAAACAAAGAAGCGTCGGGTAGGAGAGAGTTCCACTCGACGCTTTTTTGTATTTATCGGCGGTAGTTTCCGCCACCACCACCGCGGTTTCCGCCACCACGGTTATTGTTTCCTCCGCGTCCGCGTTGTCCGCGACCGCCCTCCTCATCATCCTGGATAAGCTTTCCGTTGAATATGTTCAGCTTATAGGTAAAGTGGAGCATGAAGTACTTATTGATGACATCGTACTCAGTATTGCTGCGGCTTGTCGCGGAAATGTTGCGTGAATAGTTCTTGCGCTTACCGAGTATGTCAAAGAACTGTACGGACAGTATGGCGGACTTGTTTTTGAGGAATGACTTCTGTATCTCTGCATTCCAGATAAGTTCATCTGTATTGTATGTGGCATCTTCATATCCGCGACGGCTGCTGTTGAAGAGGTCCATTGCTATGCGGATATTGTATGGCAGGTTGACATTACCGTTCATACCGTAATTGAAGTTCCATGTATCCATATTACCGGTAGGACGACGGTCATTGCGTGAGTGATTCAGGTTGACATCACCTGAAAGGGTTATTTCAACCTTCTCATCACGGAATGAGGCGGAAAGCCTTTCTGAGGGCACCAACTGTTTGGTGGTGGCTTTCATTGTCTCCTGGTTCTGGTACAGATAACCTACCTGATTTGAATAATTGATACCGGTGCTGGAGTTGATAGTAAAACGCTGGTCCGGCAGTGTTATGTTACCGCCAATGTTACCGTTTATGTTCCAGTTGCCGTTTATGTTGTCAGGACGTGTGGTCTGTCCGCCGGTTTCTGCGTTATACTCCACACGGTTGCTGATGCTGTTGCTTGTAGTGCGGTAGCTCATCCAAGCGGTGAAACTGTTCTGTTTATCAACATTATAAGTATTGAAGTTCAGATTGAAGTTGGTGGTAAAAGAGGGTTTCAGATTAGGGTTACCCTGAGTGATATTCAGCGGATTTGTGTTATCCGTTATGTCAAGCAGGTTGGTCATTGAGGGCTGTGAACTGTTTCCGTTTATGCGGAACCTTAAGTTTGTATGTTCAGTGAACATGTATCGGAAATCAAATGTGGGGTTCCAGTTAATGACATTCTGTATAGGTGTATGCAGTTTGCCCTGTGTGCGATATTTGAGTTCAGTATGTTGAGGCTGTATGCGAACGCCTGTGTTGAGACGGAACTTCTCACGGTTCACTCTCAGGCTTAACTGAATATCATGTCCCAATGTGGTATATTCAGAGTATTTACTCAGAGCGGTATCTGCCGGGAATTGCTTATAGGTATCAATCTGCTCCATAAACTGATAACCCATATTGTCCAGAGAATATGTCTGGCGGTCATTTTCGTTCCAGTTGTAGTTTAAACGGTAGCTGAACTGCAGAAAAGCCTTGTTGAATACAGGTTCAGAATATATAACCTGTGCGCTGTAGTTGTTCCTGGCTGACGGCGTCTCTGTAAAGCGGTTACGGAGATCATCAGGCCTACCCGTCTGATAATACCTCGTGGTATTGTATGACCAGTTGTTGTTAGTTCCTTTGTTTATATCGGCCGACAGGCGCAGCGTGATATTGCGCCCCTTGTTGCCGAGCTTACGGTTAGCCTGGATTGAGCCACCTCCTGACAGGTTATCGTTCTCACCGTGTGACTGACCGGTATTGCGGTTTACAAAAACACTGTTATATCCTGCGGTCTTGGCAGCAACGGTATCAAGCATATCAAACAGAGGATCATCCATATACTCATATGGATCAGAGTTATATGTAGCCGATGCACTCTCAGAATTGCTCTCTGACAATGATTTGTTCAGGTAAGGACGCAGAATAATGTTGGTCATGCTGTCCGGCCTCCATTCTACATAGAAATTGGCACGGTAACTGTTTGAGTTATTGGTGTTTTTGCTGAAGTTGTTTGAGAATGAGCTTGAAGAGCCAAAAAAACGCTCAGAGTTACCTTTCTGGCTGAAGACATTTTCCCTGTGCATCATGCTCAGATTGGCATTCACGTCAATCTTATCATTGGTGTAAGCGTAACTGGCTTCAATCTCCTGCGTGGTGTTTATACCACGGTTGTTGCCCCACTGACGGCCACCGTTACCTATACCCTGATCTATGACATTGTTGGCGTGGCCCCACAGGGTGAATGAATTATGGTCAGTAAAACGGTTCACCATTACCTGACCGCTGTAAAGGTCATGCTTGCCGTAATCAGAACCGTAGGCAAGATCATATGTATTGAGCAGGCCGCCCTTCATCTCCTCTTTGGTATGGAGGTCAAACACCGTCTGCTCCTCACCGTCATCAATACCGGTAATACGAGCCAGATCACTCTTTTTCTCATATGTCTTGAGGCGGTCAATCACGTTGGCCGGCAGGTTCTCCAACAGCGTGGTTATATTCTCACCCAGATACTCCTTTCCGTTTATCAGGATCTGTGTCACAGCCTTTCCGTTAACGGTTATGTTACCGTCAGAATCCATATCCACTCCCGGCAATTTCTTTATAAGCTCCTGTATGGTGGCTGTCTCAGAAAGACGGTATGCGGCGCTGTTGAACACTATAGTGTCCTTGATGGCCTGCACCTTAGGAACTTCAGCTGTGATGGTTGTTTCGGCCAGCATTTTGGAGTCAGTAACCATCTTGATCTGCTGAATACGTACGTTTCTCTCAGACCTGGCTGTAAGACTCAGCTTGGTTTCACTATCCTTATATCCTATATAACTTACCTTGATTACATAGTTTCCGTTCTTTAGTCCGGATATTGAATATTTGCCGTCATTGTCAGTAACGGCACCCTTGGCCATGGAACTGTCAGGCAAAGAAAGAACCTGAACGGCTGCGATAGGCAGAGGTTCATTCATATCGCCGTCAAATACGGTTCCTGATATATTGTGATTGTTGATATTCTGTGCCGATGCACATACACAACCTGTTACAGCCAACAGGATAGTCCATATCTGCTTATAGGCTTTCATGCGGGAATAAGTGCGGTTATTGACATTTCGATTTACAAATGTCGGCTTTCTTTCTGAGATATTATGAATTATGGAGTTAAGAAATCCTATTTTACGTTTTTTTGCAGCGTTCATGAATTTGTTTCTTTTGATTAAAAAATCTTTAATTATGTAATAGTGATTTGTAAAAACTGATTATATTTGCCTCACAAATTATTAATCAACAAAAAGGATTATGAAGAAATTATTGTTTTTAGCCGCAGTTCTGCTCACAGCAGGTGCAGCAAGTGCACAGATCACTTATTCACTTGGTTACATCAGCACCAGTACAAAAGCTGAATACACTTTGGGTGGTATTACATCTTCAAAGACTACCAGCATGAACGGATTGACAATATCTGTTGATGACAATATCAATCTGACCGGTGATTTAAATGTTGCCCCTGGTGTAGGAATGGATTTCTCAATGAGAAAAGACGGCGATATCAAGTATAAGAAATTTGGTCTTTATGTACCGGTAGATTTCAACTACGGCTTTGCTCTTAGTTCAAATCTTAAGCTCTTTGTTTATGCTGGTCCTACTTTTGATTTGGGTATCATCAAAGATGCCAAGGACGACAATGGCAATAAGGTAAATTATTATGACAAGGATTTGGTTGTTAACTATAGCCGTTTCGATCTTCTTCTGGGTGGTGGCGCATGGCTCACATTCCAGGATCAGCTTCGTTTCAAGGTTGGTTACAAGGTCGGTATGCTGAATACATGCAAGGCTGACAATTACACTGTTAAGAACAATGTCCTCTCAGTTTCAGTAGGTTATATCTTCTGATAGAAATTCATACAAAAGGATAGGATATTGTCCTGTCTTCGGTTTAATAAAAAAGCGCCCTTGCGGGGCGCTTTTTTATTGAGCCGAAGGCGGGACTCGAACCCGCGACCTACGCATTACGAATGCGTTGCTCTACCAACTGAGCTATTTCGGCTTGATTCGGCCGCGAAGGTAGTAAAAATAATTTGGCTGTATCGGCTTTTTTGAGTTAATTTGCGATTTAATATAGGTATTATACCTATAAATTTTTTAATCGTTGGAATTACAATGAAATACGCTTTGGTAACCGGTGGCTCAAGAGGCTTGGGGCGTGCAGTCTGCCTGAGGTTGGCAGAACAGGGATACCCTGTGCTTATAAACTTCAAGTCAAATGAAGAAGCTGCCCTTGAGACCAAGAAACTGGTGGAGGACGTGGGCGGTCAGGCTGAACTGCTGCCGTTTGATGTTTCCAATCAGGATGAGGTGGAAACTGCTGTTGACAAGTGGCAGGATGCGCACAAGGAGGATTATATAGCAGTTCTTGTGAACAATGCCGGAATACGTCGTGATAACCTTATGGTTTTCATGCAGGATGATGATTGGAACAGTGTTCTTAAAACCAATCTGAACAGTTTCTTCTATCTGACACGTCGTCTGCTCAAGGATATGCTGTCAAAGCGTTGGGGCAGGATAGTGAATATGGCATCACTTTCAGGCATTAAGGGATTGGCCGGACAGGTAAACTATTCAGCAGCCAAAGCCGCACTGATAGGTGCCACCAAGGCATTGGCACAGGAGGTCGCAGCCCGCAAGGTTACAGTCAATGCCGTGGCACCCGGTTTCATTGCCACTGATATGACCAAAGAACTTCCTGAGGATGAACTTAAGAAAATGATTCCTGTGGGGCGTTTTGGCCGTCCCGATGAGGTGGCTGCCACCGTGGGATTCCTGGTATCTGAAGAGGCTTCATACATTACGGGTGAGGTTATCTCAGTTAATGGAGGTCTTTATACTTGAATTTAATACATTAACAATCAATTATAAATTTTATTTGAAATGAAAAAGTTCCTGTTTTTCTCATTGTTTGCTGCATTGTTCATTACATCTAATGCGCAGAATACGGTTGTAAACGGTGTGCGTGTACCAGGTGGTTATCAGGGGCACATAGAGTATTCAAACCTTTTTTATTATGACGGAGGTACAGCTATGGAGGTCTCCACAACTCACGGTTTCTTCTATACGAGTAATATGTATGTAGGCCTTGGCATAGGTTTTCACGTATCACCTAAGGATGTTTTTGTTCCGGTGTACGCAGCTGCAAAATATGTTTTTAACCCTGTAGCCAAGAGTTCACCAACGCTCCAGTTCAGGATGGGTTCATTCTTCAATGAGGGGGCAAAACCGTATGGTGACCTGTCATTCGGATTGAGGTTTGCGTCAGACCGTGATTTTGCATTCTCCATTCAGGCATGCGGATCATTCTATGCTCCGTTTGATCATGCTACGGGAGAATATGATAATGTTAAACAGACATGGGTTGATACTACAGAGCGTGTCAATCTGTCAAGCATTGGAATAAGGCTTGGCATAGAATGGTAATTACCGTTATTTCAAACATATGGGTAGAGTTGTTATAACAGGAATGGGAATATGGGGGTGCCTTGGTCAGAATCTTGATCAAGTGCGAGATTCCCTCTTTGCCGGAAAGTCCGGAATAGGCATTGAGCCGGCCCGCAAGGAATACGGCTATCGTTCTGCATTGACCGGAATAGTTCCAAAACCGGTGCTCAAAGGTGTGCTTGACCGCCGTACGCGTGCCGGTATGAGCGAGGAGGCTGAATATGCCTATATGGCATCGGCCGAGGCATTCCGCGGGGCAGGTGTTGATGACGATTATCTGCTCAATAATGAGGTGGGCGTCATTTTTGGCAATGATTCCAGCGCACAGCCGGTCATAGAGACAGCCAGGATAATGAGTGAGTACCGCGACTCTGCCATGTGCGGTTCAGGACTGATATTCCAGTCCATGAACTCAACGGTAAACATGAACATGAGTACCATTTTCCATCTGCGTGGTATAAACTTTACCGTGAGCGCGGCCTGTGCAAGCGGATCACATGCCATAGGTCTGGGTTTCATGATGATTCAGCAGGGGTTGCAGGAAATGGTTCTTTGCGGCGGCGCCCAGGAGACAAACCATATGTCAATGGCATCATTTGATGCTCTGTCTGCTTTCTCTATACGTCATGATGAGCCCCAGCGTGCTTCACGTCCGTTTGACCGTGACCGTGACGGCCTGGTGCCCAGCGGCGGTGCTGCAGCCGTGGTGCTTGAGGATTACGACCATGCAGTGAAGCGTGGCGCTCGCATACTGGCTGAGGTTCTTGGCTACGGATTCTCATCAAATGGCACGGGTGGCATATCACAACCCAATTCTGATGCATCATTCCTGGCAATGACCCGCGCTCTTGACCATGCAGGGATGCAGCCGGATGATATAGATTACATAAATGCTCACGCCACATCCACTCCTCAGGGCGATGCCTATGAGGCGATTGCTCTGGGCCGTCTGTTTGAGGGCCGCAAGGCATGGATAAGCTCCACCAAGTCAATGACAGGGCATGAGTGCTGGATGGCCGGAGCAAGTGAGATAGTCTATTCCACTCTGATGCTTGAAAACGGCTTTGTGGCTCCCAATATAAACTTTGAGAACCCTGATGAGTATTCAGCCAAACTCAAGATTGCGGCAGAGACAAAGCAGACTGAGATTAAGACTGTCCTCTCCAATTCATTCGGATTCGGAGGAACCAACAGCGCACTTGTAATAAAGAAGATCTGATTATGAATCTGTCACCAGCCTTGAAGGAGGCTTACACCAAGGAACATCTGAGCGCCCGTGACGCACAGCGTCTTGCTGAGTTCATCGCTTGGGGCCCCATAGTTTTTCAGGCATCGCGCCTGATGATAAAATTCGGAATACTTGACCTTTTGCGTGACAATATTGACGGACTTACACAGCAGGAGATTGCAGATAAGACCAAACTGTCACTTTATGCGGTTAAGGTTCTGACAGAGGCATCGCTCTCAATAGGGACTGTTCTGCTGGATCCTGATACTGACCGTTTCAGCCTGTCCAAGACCGGATGGTTCCTGCTTACAGACCCTGCCACTCGCGTTAATATTGACTTTAACCATGATGTCAATTATGAGGGCTGGTTCAAGCTTGAGGAGTCTCTCAAGGAGGGGCGTCCTGCAGGGTTGGAGCATTTTGGCAGTTGGCCAACCGTATATGAGGGTCTATCACAGTTACCAGAACAGGTACAGAAGAGCTGGTTCGGTTTTGATCATTTCTACTCTGACCACTCATTTGATGAGGCTCTTAAGATTGTATTTGACGGAGGTAAGACGGAGTCTCTGGTTGATGTGGGCGGCAATACCGGCCGTTGGGCATTGCGCTGTGTTGATTACAGTGACAAGGTAAAGGTTACCATAATGGACCTGCCTCAGCAGCTTGAGATGATGCGTAAACAGACCGCCGGAAAGAGGGGTGCTGACCGCATCGAGGGATTCGGCATAAACCTGCTGGATCGTGCCCAGAAGTTCCCTCAGGGCCGTCATTTTGATGCCATATGGATGAGCCAGTTCCTGGATTGTTTCTCAGAGGAAGAGATCCTGAGCATACTGACACGTGCCACAGCCTCTATGGATAAGGATACGCATCTTTATATCATGGAGACATTCTGGGACCGTCAGCGTTTTGAGCCGGGCGCATTGTGCCTGACCATGACAAGCCTCTATTTTACTGCCATTGCCAACGGCAACAGCAAGATGTATCACTCTGAATGCATGGAGCGTCTTGTGGAGCAGGCCGGCATGAAGGTGGATAGGATCCATGACGGACTGGGACAGGGACACAGTATTATGGTTTGTTCTTTAAAATAGTGATTATCAAACAAGTAAAATTATAAAATTCAACAAATGGAAAGAAGTGAAATTGAAGCCAAGGTCAGGAACTTTATGATTGAAGACCTTGAGATTGATGAAGAGAAGATTAATCCCGATGCACATCTTATGAAGGATTTAGGCATAGACAGCCTGGATTTCATTGATATTGTGGTTATAGTTGAGAAGACCTTCGGAGTTAAGATCAAGAGTGAGGAGATGGCTGGCGTGGATACCTTCAGCAAGTTCTGTGACTATATAGAAAGTAAAGTTGGTTAAAAGAACGGACAAACCTGTTGAGTGGAAGGGTAAGACAGACGGTCTGCCGTGGATGATCCGCTCACTTGTAGTTGTGATGAAGGTATTGGACCGACGGGCCATCTATCTGGTAATGGCGCTGGTTGTCCCCTTCTATATGATTTTCAATCACAAGGGTTACAAGTCAATATACAGGTTTTTCCGTGACAGGTTCAGTTACGGGCCTTTGAAATCATTCTTTAAAGTCTATGCCAACCATTTCCGTTTCGGTCAGGTGATTGTGGACCGCTACGCTGCATATGCCGGTAAAAAGTTCAAGTTTGCCTTTGAAGGCAATGACATGTTTCTGGCTATGCTTGATGAGCCGGGCGGTTTTGTCCAGCTCAGTTCACACATAGGGAACTATGAGATGGTAGGGTACAGTCTTACATCAACCTCCAAACGCATAAACGGACTCTTTTATGGCGGTGAGACTGAGGTGATGATGAATTTCAGACGCAAGATACTGAGCATGCACAATGTGGGGCTTATAGAGGTGGACGGCAGTATGTCACACATATTCCAGATGAATGCGGCGCTTGACCGTGGCGAGATTGTGAGTATGACGGGTGACCGTATGCTTGGCTCAGCCAAGTCTTTACGCTGTTCATTCATGGGTGCCGATGCCAATTTCCCCATGGGACCGTTTGCACTTGCAGTGCAGAAGGAGGTGCCTATAATGGCCGTTTTCTGCATGCGTGACAAGTGGGGCGTCTATAAGGTCTATGTCCGCAAGATAATACCAGCACCGGGCCTGGCAGCAAGGGCATCAATGAAGGATATGGCCCAGAAGTTTGCGGCAGAGTTGGAGACAATGGTGCGCCTTTATCCTACACAGTGGTTTAACTTTTATGATTTCTGGAGTGCCTGATATGGATGAGTTCAGCCGATATGATATTCTGGAACTGCTGCCGCAGCGCAGGCCGTTTGTCATGGTTGACAGCCTGCTTTACTGTGACACAATCATAACCAGGACACAGCTGGAGGTAAGGGAGGATAACATCTTCAATGACGGAGGCCGTCTGTCAACAGCAGGAATGTGTGAGAATATTGCACAGACCTGCGCCGCCCGTATAGGATATCTCAGTCTTGCGTCGGGGCAACCGGTCAGACTGGGTTTTATAGGCGCCATAAGCAACATGCAGGTTTACAGGACTCCGTTGACAGGTGAGACTGTGGTGACAGAGATAAAGGTATTGCAGGAGGTGTTCAATATTACATTGGTGCACGCTGTGATGAAATGCGGAGAAGAGATGATAGCTGAGACAGACCTCAAGATTGCACTGGGTGATGATGAGGCTCAAAATTGAGAATGCTATGAAGGAACTGAAAGAGACAATACCGTTCAGGGTCAGGTTCAGTGAGGTTGACTCAATGAACATAGTATGGCACGGTTCATACCCGCTCTATTTTGAGGATGCCCGTGAGGCATTCGGCCGTAAATACGGCTTGGGGTATTATGACATATTTGACAACGGATATTATGCGCCTCTTGTTGAACTCACGTTCAAGTACAAGAAGCCTATTACATACGGCATGAAACCGGAGATAACGATCATTTACCGTTATACTGATTCGGCCAAGATTGTGTTTGATTACGAGATAACGGACTCCGTAAACGGTGATTTGCTGGCTGAAGGTCATTCGGTCCAGGTCTTTATGGATCGCAACTACCAGTTGGTTTGGGCCAATCCGGAGTTCTATGAGGAGTGGAAAAAGAGATGGCAAGATTGATACAGTGTATTGCTGACAACGTGGTTTCACCGCTTGGACTTACATCAGCGGATAATTACGCCGGTGTCAAGGCAGGCAGGAGCGGGCTTGCACGATATGAGGAGATGGGTAATGTATGCTCCCCGTTCATGCTGTCCCGTATAGACCGTGATGTCATAGACAGGCTCTGTAAGGATCTTGGCATACCTGAAGGCTATACCTTCTTTGAGAAGCTGCTTTTATGCAGCAGCGTTCAGGCTGTAAGGCAGTCAGGTATTGACGCATCATCTGAAAGGGTTCTGTTTATCATATCCACCACCAAGGGTAATGTGGCTCTGCTGGATTCACGTATCACGAGCTTTCCGCGTGAAAGAGTGCTGCTTGGTGAATCAGCCCGTTTGGTGGCACGCTACTTTGGCAATCCTAACACTCCCATAGTGGTATGCAATGCCTGCATATCGGGCGTATGTGCCCAGATAGAGGCTATGCGTGCTCTGCGCAGCGGTCGTTATGATTACGCTGTAGTGATAGGTGCCGATGAACAGTCACCGTTCATAATATCGGGATTTCTTTCATTCAAGGCGCTTACCGATACTCCGTGCCGTCCGTTTGACAAGGACCGCACCGGACTTAATCTTGGTGAATGTGCGGCTACGGTTGTACTTAAAGCCGTTGATGACAGTGTGACTGATGGATGGGTGCTTGAGTGCGGAGCCATAAGGAATGACTCCAACCATATTTCCGGACCGTCCAGAACGGGCGAGGGCAGTTATCTGGCACTAATGGAGGTTTTGAAGGAATGCGGCCGTGAGGGTCTGGCATTCCTGAACGTACACGGCACAGCCACTGCTTATAATGATGAGATGGAGTCAATAGCCATTTACCGCGCGGGACTGATTGATGTTCCGGTTACAGGGCTCAAAGGCTATTACGGACACACAATGGGTGCCGCAGGCATAATGGAGAGCATCCTCTCCATGTATGCTGTACAGGATGGTACGGTGCTTGCCACACGCGGATACACTGAGCAGGGTGTTACATATCCGGTAAGTGTCAGCCCTGAGAACAGGCCGGCCCAGGGAAACAGCTTTATTAAACTGCTGTCCGGATTCGGCGGCTGCAATGCTGCGCTGGCATACAGATATTACAAGAGCTAAGGGTTATGGAGCAGAGAACCAGACTTAAATACACGGTTATCACTGACAAGGCAGCTCAGGTTAACGGACGCCCGCTTGAACATGAGCAGACGGGTTCTGCCATGCTCTCTGAACTGTATCGTGCTCATGTGGCGGACTGGCCCAAGTTCTTCAAGATGGATACCCTTAGCAAGGTGGGATTCCTGGCATCAGAACTGTTGCTTAAGGAGTGTGGTATAAAACGGTTGGAAGGCGAAGAGTTTACATCGGAACGGGCAGTGGTGTTATTCGGCACAACGGCTTCACTTTGTGCCGACCGGAATTATCAGGAGACCATACAGGACAAGGATAATTATTATCCCAGCCCGGCCCTGTTTGTATATACTCTGCCCAACATCGTAACGGGTGAGATAGCCATACGTAACCACTATCGCGGAGAGACATCATTCTATGTCCTGGACGGATATGATGCAGCAGCTATGGCTTTCCATATACAGTGTGCATTCCAGGACAACGTGACGGAAAGTGTGCTGGCCGGATGGGTGGACAGCGGCTCCAATGATGATTTCAGGTGTTTCTTTACCCTGGTGAACAGGTGTGATGCACAGGACTTGTCAAAGTTGGAAAAAGAGATAAGAGAAATAATGGATAACTTAAAATAATGACTATTTATGGAAGAGATGATTCTTAAACTGAAACAGGAGATTATTGAAGTCCTTAATCTTGAGGATGTAAAACCTGAGGATATTGACAATGATGCTCCTCTGTTCGGCGAAGGTCTGGGACTGGATTCAATTGACGCTCTTGAACTGATTGTGCTCATGGAGAAGAACTACGGCATCAAGCTGCAGGATCCCGCCAAGGGCAAGGAGATTTTCAAGTCCATCAACGTGATGGCTGATTATATTCAGAAAAACCGCACAAGATAATGGCTCAGGGAAAGTCAGTGCTCATAACCGGTTGTGGCATAATAAGTGCCATTGGAAACGGTAAGCAGGAGGTGCTGGATGCGCTTCTCTCTAACCGTACCGGTATAGGGCCGCTCAGATACCTCAAGACACAGCACACTGAGTTCCCGGTAGGTGAGGTCAAGATGTCGGACAGTGAGATGGAGCAAGCCATGGGTATTGAGCCCGGTACTCCCACAACCCGTACGGCACTGATGGGCATGATAGCCCTGCATGAAGCTCTTGCTGAAGCCGGCCTGGACCGCAGTGACCTGCCGCGGGTGGCGTTTGTGAACGGTACCACTGTGGGCGGAATGGACAAGAGTGAGCAATATTACACTGACTTTATTGAGAATGATATCCGTAACGAGTATATCAAGACTCATGACTGCGGCTCCTGCTCAGAGATGACAGCCGGCAGGTTCGGTCGTTTCAGGTACATCACCACCATATCCACAGCCTGCTCATCGGCAGCCAATGCCATTGAGCTGGGAGCTGACATGATACGTGCGGGTGAGGCCGATATCGTGGTGGCAGGAGGCTCGGAATGCATAACCAAGTTTCATCTTAACGGATTCAACTCACTTATGATACTGGATCATGGTCAGTGCCGTCCGTTTGATGCTGAGCGTGCCGGTCTGAACTTAGGTGAGGGGGCTGCTTATCTGGTGCTGGAGTCTGCAGAGTCTGCCGCACGTCGCGGAGCAAAGGCGGTTGCGTTGCTTTCAGGCTATGGTAATGCCTGTGACGCATTCCATCAGACAGCATCATCACCAGATGGTGAAGGTGCCTTTCAGGCCATGTCAAAGGCTCTGGCTGATGCCGGTCTCAAACCGTCAGACATTGATTACATAAATGCGCATGGAACAGGTACTCCCAATAATGATGTGAGTGAGAGCCAGGCAATGAAACGTCTGTTCGGTGAACAGCTTCCGCCGGTATCTTCTACCAAATCACTTACCGGGCATACCACCAGTGCATCGGGGTCAGTAGAGGCTGTTATCTGCATACTGGCTTTGCAGAACGGTTTTGTTCCGGTCAATTACGCATGGGCAAACCCGATGGAGGATGGCATCATACCCAATATGGAGTTGAAACCGTCACGTAAACTGAGGCACATACTGTGCAACTCATTCGGATTTGGCGGTAATGATTCATCATTGGTATTAACCTTGGCAGATCAGGCGGTATGACTCAGGATAAAAGCATAAAAGTGTTGTCTGCCAAGCAGATTTCCATTCAGAAACCGCTCTCCGAGGAGTGGATGGAGAGTCCTGAGATATATCAGGATAGTTATGTCAAGGCCATTGATCCGGACTTTAAGCAATTCATATCAGCCGGCGATGCACGCCGTTTGGGCAAACTGCTCAAGCGTGCGCTTGCCACATCACTGTCAGTATTGCAGGAGGGTGGAATAACAAATCCTGATGCCATAGTTACCGGAACGGGATTCGGCAGTGTTGAGAATACGGAACTGTTCCTGGATGCCATGGTACGTGAGGGAGAGCAGATGCTCAAACCCACTCAGTTTATGCAATCCACTCACAACACTGCATCTTCATTGATTGGAATTAATACACACAGCCACGGATATAACTCAACCTATACCCAGAAAGGGCTCTCGTTTGACAGTGCCCTGTATGATGCATGGCTGCAGTTCCGTCTGGGCAAGATAAACTCAGCGCTGGTGGGCGGTCATGATGAGATGACCCCTGTATTTGCGGGCTTCATGCGTAAGGCTGGTCACGTAAAAGATGGTGAGATATGCAGTGAGGCTGCTGTCTCAGTGCTTCTTTCCAGTCAACCGGATGCCCCCGCACTCTGTACGCTTGAAGGGCTGAAGTTGTTGAATGAGCCGGAGCCTGCAGAACTGGCTGATGCCATACGTTCAATTACGGGTGGCAATGTCCCGTCGGCCATTATGACCGGAATGAGCGGCAACAGTGAGAATGACAGCTGGTACGGATTCCTTAGGGATCTGCTTCCCGGCGTGCCGTTGCTCCGTTACAAGCATCTGTTCGGGGTGAATTTCTCATCATCGGCCATTGGATTCTACGCTGTGGCATGTTGTATAAAAAAAGGAATTATTCCTGCCTGTCTCGCTTTGGATGGTGCTCCTGTAAAAACAGATCAGGGCATACTCATAGTCAACGCTGTAGAGGGCAGACATTACTCAATATCATTATTGAAACCGATATGTGGAGGACTTTGATACCACTGTCCCTGTTGCAGAGCTTTACACTTGCTACAGGTCAGATGATGCTTAAACTTGCCCTAAAGAAGATGGGGCATTATTCCGGTTTCGGACAGTTCATCCTGGGTGAGTTGACCAACTGGTGGTGGTATGCTTGCGGCACGTTGTTGTCAGGAGCCATGCTGCTGTGGATGTATATCCTGAAACATTACCCGTTCAGTATAGCGTACCCGTTGAGCTGCTTGAGTTTTGTATTCGGTATGCTGGGGGCGTGGGTCTTCCTGGGTGAGGCCGTTCCGCCCATCCGTTGGGTTGGTGTGGCTCTGATTCTGATAGGTGCATACTTCATAGCGAGATAGCGATGAAAAAGGGTGTTTCAGCAATACTGGCTCTGTTCCTGATGATAGGTATCGGCCTGGTCTATGCCGGGACGCGTAACCCTGTTGAGAATGATATAATAGAGAGGATTGCAGCTCAATGTGCCTCTATGAAATCCATGAAGTGTGATTTCAGGCAGGTTCGTACGGTTCCGCTGATGGATGATCCTCAGATATCATCAGGAGAGATGCTTTACAGACAGCCGTCATCACTCAAATGGATATATAAGAAACCTTTCATTTACTCAATCACTATTGACAATGACAATATCTCAGTTGAAACCGATCAGGGAGGAACTGAGATGGGGAGTGATGCCAGCCGTATGTTCAGAGGCCTGGTCGGGATCGTATTGGGCTGTATGTCAGGTGAGAACCTTAAGGATAAACGCCTGTTCCAGACAACGGTAACGGAGCAGGATAATGAATGGGTGGCCGTACTCGTTCCGCAGCGCAGGGAGATGAAACGTCTGTTTTCAGAGATAGTCATGGTGTTTGATCCGGCCACATCACTGCTCAAACGTCTTGATATGAAGGACCAGAATGGCGGCAGCACCGCGATAGAGATTAGTAACGTGTCTATAAACGGAGATTATGAAGCTGAATGGTGATTTCTATACGGTTGAGCACTCTCTACCCGCATCGGATGGGATGGTATATGGCTTTGACGTCAGACTCAATCCTGACCATTTCATCTTCAAGGCTCATTTTCCGGGGCATCCCATTACCCCGGGCGTGTGTCTGATGCAGATGATAGCAGAACTGGCATCGATGGCTGAGGGCTGCAATCTGCTGGTGCGTAATGTCAAAAACGCCAAATATACGGGAGTTGTATCTCCTGATGAGATTACCGGCTTGCGTTTTATCTTCACTTCAAGGACAGAAACTGGGGATGGCGGACTCAAGGTACAGACGCTGGTTACCGCTGCCGATAATCCTGAGGTACTCTATTCCAAATTCTCAGTCACATTAGTCAAGGAACAGTTTTGAGCCATGTCTGCCAACCGCTACTGCATCATTATCCCCACATACAACAACTGCCGGACTGTGGCGGATGTGGTGGAACGTGCTCATGCGGTCTGTAGTGATGTCATAGTGGTAAATGATGGCAGTACGGACAATACTGCTGAGGTGCTTTGCGGGCTGGACGTAACGGTTCTTGACCATGACCGTAACCGTGGCAAGGGGCACGCACTCAAGACAGGTCTGCGGTATGCTCATGATAAAGGATATACCCACGCAGTAACTATTGATTCTGACGGACAGCATTTCCCTGAGGATATACCCGTGCTGCAGGAGGCTTCAGATAAAGCTCCGGCGGATATCATTGTGGGCTGCCGTAATCTGACGAGTGAGAATATGCCTCGTCAGAACACCTTTGCAAACCGTTTTTCAAACTTCTGGTTCAGGCTGCAGACGGCTCAGAGGCTGGATGATACACAATCCGGATTCCGCATTTATCCGCTTGGCTCACTCCACGGAATGGGGCTTATAACCTCACGTTATGAGGCTGAACTGGAGCTTATGGTATATGCAGCATGGCACGGGACGCGAGTCACGGGGGTGCCGGTAAGGGTGCTGTATCAGCCGGAGGGGGAGCGCGTGTCGCATTTCCGTCCGTTCCGGGATTTTTTCAGGATAACCATACTGAATACGCTGCTCTGTTTCGGGGCCGTGTTTTACGGACTGCCGGCAGCATTGTTCAGAAAGATAAGCGGTAAGAACCATGGTTGATTTCTTTCTCAGGATATATGACTGGCTCAAATGTCGCAAGGGAGTGGCTGCGCTGATAGTGGTCATTTGCATGGCTCTGTGCGTATTTTCGCTTTGCCGGCTTCATTATGAGGAGGATATAGCGGGATTTCTGCCGATAGACCGTTCTGACAGCCGTCAGACTGAGTTTATGGAATCTGTTTTGCGTCAGAATAGTGTGGCGGTCATTTTTCGAGCCGATGCGGGAGCTGGGGATGATGAGATCACAGGTGCCATGGATCTGTTTGAGGACCTGTGGTTTGAGAACGATACTCTTGGTCTGGTTCCGGATTTGAGTGCTCAGGCCGATGAGTCTATGGCTCTGGAACTTATACAGTTTGTTCAGGAGCATTATGCCAGCTTCCTTACTCCCGCCGATTACCGTCGTATGGACTCATTGCTCTCACTGCCGGGTTATGTGGAACGTAGTCTTGAGGCCGACAAACGTTCCCTACAGATGCTGAGCGGCAGTTTTACCGCAAATACCATACCGTATGATCCGCTCAATCTGTTCAGTGAAATATTGCTTGGGCTGGCTGATTTGGGCAGTGATGGCGGATACCGTCTGGCCGATGGGCATATTATGCATCGCACCGAGCCGGCTGGTTTGCTTCTGTTTGAATCACCGTTCGGTGAGAGTGAATCCGGACAGAATGCACGGTTGGTTGAGCTGGTGGAGAAAACCGGCGCACAGGTTACAGCTGAGACCGGCATACATGTGTCATCTGTGGGTGCTCCTGTAATAGCCGTGACTAATGCTGATCGTATCAAGAAAGACAGTATTCTGGCCGTTGCATTGGCTGTCATAGGAATTCTGGCAGTCCTGCTATTCTCATTCAAACGGTTTGATTATATATTCTGGATAGCTGCCACCCTGATTTTCGGAGCTGTATTCTCACTTGGAATAATAGGTCTGATAAAAAACTCCATATCAATCATTGTGATAGGCCTGGGTTCTGTTATCGTGGGAATTGCAGCAAACTATCCGCTTCATTTCCTGCATTCCCTGCGTGATACTGCCGATAGTCGTACATCATTGGGTGAGATGGTTACACCCTTGCTTGTGGGCAATATCACCACCGTAAGTGCTTTCCTGTGCCTGCTGTTCCTTAAAGCGCAGGCCATGCATGACCTGGCACTGTTCGGATCATTCATGTTGGCGGGAACAATTATATTCTCACTGATATTCCTTCCGGTTTTTGCCAAGGCGGGCGGCAAGCAGCATAAAATAAAGGAGAGTATAGAAGATAAACCTGCTGTAGGCGGCAGCCGCATAGGCAGAATAGTATCTCCTGTTGTTATCCTGATAACCATTGCCATGCTGATCTGGGGCGGGAACACCAAATTTGACACAGACCTCAACCACATAAACTATATGACTTCTCAACAGCAGGTTGATCTGGAGTTCATATCCGGTAGCGTGGGCGATGCCGGTGCTGACCGTCTGTCAGTACTGGCCGGTAAACTTGCTCCGGAATCAGAGAAGGAGGCTGTTGCTCAGCGTTGGACGGAATTCTGGAAAAATCATTCGGCGGCACTGTCGGAACTTGAGACGGAAGCACGGAATTACGGATTCAAAGAAGGCGCTTTTGCTCCGTTCATTGAGTCTGTGCGTACGGAACCTGTAATTGTATCGGCCCAGGATGTCACTCCCGTCAATATGAGTGAGGTTATGGCATCACTTGTAAGGTCACTGTCCGATGATTTCAATATGGTGCTGTTCCTGTGCGGGTTCATAGTATTTGCATTCCTGTGGATATCATTCGGAAAACTGGAACTGGCCCTTATCTCATTCCTGCCGCTTACGGTGGGTTGGATTTGGATATTGAGCATAATGAATATGCTGGGCATCAGTTTCAATATAGTGAGCATTATTCTGGCCACATTCATATTCGGTCAGGGTGATGACTATACGATTTTTATTACAGAAGGACTGATATATGAATACAAGTACGGACGCCGCACGGTTGATGACCGCAGAAAGAGCGTGATACTGTCGGCCGTGATTATGTTCATAGGCATAGGGACTCTCATTTTTGCCAAGCACCCCGCCATGCGCTCACTTGCGGAGATTACCATGATAGGTATGTTCGTGGTGGTGGTTATGGCCCATTTCCTGCCTGAGTGGCTTTTCCGCTGGCTGACAGAGAAAAAAGGACAGCGCAGGGAGGTTCCGGTAACATTATGGGGAATAGCCAAGACGGTATATGCTTTTGCTTTCCTTGTAGTATCTGTAATTGTGGTCACTCCTATAGCGTTCGTGTTGTTCCTTGGCAGGAAGCGGGAATGGAAGGACCGCTGGCTTCATGGCGTACTGTACCGTTTCTCTAATTTTGTCATCCGCAGAGTTCCCGGGGTGGGATTCACTTTGGACAACAGTGTAGGTGAGACTTTTGAGAAACCTGCAGTAATAATCAGCAACCACCAGTCACATCTGGACCTGATGTGTGTGCTTATGCTCACTCCCAAGATGGTGGTCATTACCAATGAATGGGTGTGGCGTAACCCGATATACGGACCTCTGATACGGCGTGCCGAGTTTGTGCCGGCTGCAGAGGGGGTGGAGAACTTCATGCCTCAGTTGCGCAGCCTGGTGGAGCGCGGATATTCAATCATGGTGTTCCCTGAGGGGACACGTTCAGAGGATTGCCGTATCCTGCGTTTCCACAAGGGAGCATTTCATCTGGCTCAGGAATTGAATCTGGACATTGTTCCGGTCTGTCTGAATGGGGTGGGATATGTTTTGCCCAAGAAGGAACTGATGCTGCGTAAAGGAAAGATTACTGTGACTGTCGGAAAACGAGTAGCGGCCGACGATGCATCATGGGGTGCAGATTCGCGTTCCCGTACGCAGGCATTCCACAAACATTACATTGAGTGGTACAATGAATTGGACTCAAAGTTGAAGCGTTGATGGATAGCAGTTGTGTCATAATAGGAGCCGGTCTTGGAGGCCTTTCATGCGGTGCTGTATTGGCACGTCACGGGTTCAGGGTTACACTTCTGGAACAGCAGCGTCAGGCAGGAGGCTGTCTGCAGACATTCATGCGTGACGGGCTTAAATATGAGACCGGAATGCATTTCATAGGCAGTGCCGGACGTGGTGAGTTGCTTGATTCATTGCTTCGTTATCTGGGAATAAAAGATGGCCTTGAACTGCATGAACTGGACCACAACGGTTATGAGACAGTGACGTATAAAGGTCAGGATTTCCGTTTCAGGAACGGCAAGGAGGCCTTTGTAGAAGGATTGACAGAGTTCTTTCCGCACCAGAGGGATAATCTGGCACGATATATAGAGACTGTCTACAGAGCATCGGCCGCATCATCGGTGGAGAGTTTCAATCCCACGCGTGTGATGGACTCAAATGATACGGTTTGGCATACCCGCAGTGTGGATAGCGTGATAGATGAGCTGGTTGATGATGCAGACCTGCGTCAGATCCTGGCCGGCAACCAGCCGTTATATGCGGGAGTTAAAGGACATACACCGTTTGCACTGCATGCCTTCATAACATCATTCTATAACCGCAGCGCATGGCGTATAGCAGGTGGCAGTGATGCCATTGCCAAACTCCTGATAAAGCGGATAACCGATGCCGGTGGCTCTGTATTGACTGGTTGCAAGGCTCTGGAGATAGTGTGTGATGAGACTCAGGCAACGGGTGTAAGGTACATTAAAGGAGTTGATGAGGGTGTAATCAATGCAGACTGGGTTATATCTACCATACATCCGTCACTGACGGTGGGGATGGTACATTCTCCATTACTCAGACCGGCTTTCAGAAAAAGAATTCAGGATTTGCCTGATACGATTGGCGTTTTTGAATTATATTTGAAGTTTAAAAACAACTCTGTACCTTACATGAACTTCAACCGTTTCTGCTACAGAGACGGAACTATTTGGGGATGTGACAGTTATACGGATGCCGACTGGCCGCGTGGCTTTTTGTACATGCACCAGTATCCGCAAAAGGACAGCCGTTATGCCGATGCCGGAGTCATTCTGGCATATTTGCGTAATGATGAACTGGCACAGTGGAGCGGCACACAGACAGGCCGCCGCGGTGATGACTACAGGGAGTTCAAGGAGCGTAAGGCAGAAAGGCTTATAGCCGCTGCAGCAGAGCATTATCCTGAACTAAGGGACAGAGTGGAGCGTTGGTGGACATCGACACCCCTTACGTATCGTGATTATACCGGTGCAGTGGGAGGCGGGTTGTACGGTGTCGCAAAAGATGTTGAACTGGGATTGTCCGGCAGGGTGCCTTACCGTACTCGTGTAAGAAACCTGTTTATGGCCGGTCAGTCTGTTAATTCACATGGCATCCTGGGTGTCCTGGTGGGCAGCATGGTGGTGTGTGACAATATTTTAGGAAACGGAACCCTGTATGAAGGAATCATACGGGCAACCGATTGAGCAAGTATGGATATTATAGTGATAGGTGCCGGTTTGGGTGGCCTTTTTTGTGGAGCGCTGCTTTCCAAGGAGGGACACAGAGTGACTGTGCTTGAGAAAAACCCGCTTATAGGTGGCGGACTGCAGACCTTTGTCCGTAAAGGAGAGAGGTATGAGACCGGTATGCATGTGGCGGGCGGATTCCACGATAAAGGTTCATTATACCGTATATGCAAATACCTGGGCATATGGGACAGGATAGATATAGCATCATCTGATCTTGTATCAAGTGTAACATATCTCAAGGAAGGACTCACATTTAATATACCTGCCGGCAGGGAAGCGTTCGTTGAGTACCTGTCATCAATTTATCCTGATGAGAGTGACGGCATAAGGAATTATACCGATGCTCTTTTCCGCCTGTCAGAGGAGGAGAAACTCTTCTACATGAAAAGTGGCGGAACCGGTTATCCTGAGCATTCTGATGAGTTCATGATGCCTGCTGACCGCTTTATCGCCAAATATATAAGGAATGAGCAGCTGCAGTCACTTCTGGCTTTTGTGAACTCTCTGTACGCAGGTGTGGCAGGGCATTCACCTACATATCTGCATGCCATGATATCAGTGATGTTCATTGATACGCCGTGCAGGTTTGCAGGAGGCAGCAGCCAGCTGGCCGATGCACTGGCATGGGTTATAGAGCAGGGCGGCGGAGCTGTACTGACACGCCGCAATGTGGAGCGTATTCTGGTTGAGGACCGTATGATAAAGTGTGTCATTGACTCTGAAGGCCGTGAATACAGGGCTGACTCATATATATCGGATATTCATCCCTGTATGCTTCTGGATAAGATTGAAGGCAAGGCATTCACTCCCGGTTATAGGGAACGTCTCAGAACTATTCCTGATACGGTATCGGCTTTCAAGGTATTTCTCAAACTCAAACCCGGAACGGTTCCTTTTGTGGAACATCCTGTATCTGTGCTTGATTCCATGTCAAATGCCTGGAAACTCTGTGAGTATGATGTGCAGGGCTGGCCTCATGCAGTGGGTTGTTTCATGACACCGTCTGCTGACGGCAAGTGGGCTACCCATATATCGGCATTGTCACTTATGAGTTGGGATGAGGTGAGCTGTTGGGCAGATACATGTACTGGGCATCGTACACCTGAATATGAGGAGTGGAAACGTTCCCGCACCGAGAAGGTGCTTGATATGGTTGAGAAGGTATTTCCTGATATCAGGGAGTGCATGGATGACTGTTTTGCCGCATCACCGCTCACGTTCCGTGATTGGCTGGGCAGCAGGAACGGTTCCATATACGGCTATTTCAAGGACAGCGAGAACCTGATTCTTTCCCAGTTGCCCATACGGACAAAAGTGGGTAACCTCTTGCTTACAGGACAGAACGTAAATATGCACGGCATAGGCGGCGTGCCTATGACGGCAATCGAGACAGCTGAGGTTTTGACAGGTAATGATGTGATAGTCAGTAAGATTAATAAAACAACATAAAGGGACTATGAATTCTTTTAAACTGAAACTGATATATCCCAAGTGGCAGAAGCTGAGAGGACAGACCACCTTCAACCTGCCGCCTCACGGACCGGTGGCATTTGCAGCTACCCTGCCTGAGTGGGTTGATGTTTCATTCACGGATGAGAATGTTGAGCCGATAGATTTCAATGAGGAGTGTGACGGTGTGGCTCTCTCAATGATGCTCAGCACCCAGGTAAAACGCGGGTGGGAGATAGCTGAGGAGTATCACAAGCGCGGTAAACTGGTTATGGCGGGCGGTATATCAACTATGCTGCATGCTGAGGATACCGTGAATCATGTGGATTGTGTGTTCCTGGGTGAATCAGAGGGCCGCATGGAAGAGGTTATGCAGGACTGGGTAAACGGCAAACTGCGTAAGTTCTACAACTATATGGGCAATATGCCTCCTATTGAATCAGTGGGTCCGTGCCGTCGTGATCTCTACAAGCGTGAGCTCTACAACCATAAGGGCGTACAGATGGTTGACCTGTTCCATGCCAGCCGCGGATGCCGTTTCAGCTGCTATCCGTGCGCTGTGTCATATCTGGGAGGCCGTAAGTTCCGCCCGCGTCCCATTGACAAGGTTGTTGAGGATATGGCTGCCATTGAGAACAACCGTCTGTTCATAGTGGATAATTCACTGGCCCAGAACAAGGAATGGGAAAAGGAGCTGTTCACAGCCATAGCTCCGCTCAAGAAGAAATGGATAAGCCATACCATAGAGGATGATCCTGAGGTTCTGGATCTGGCAGCCAAGGCAGGTGCCTGGTATGTGTATCAGGCGGTCTATGATACATCGGATTACATCAAGGAGCGTGTTAAAAGATATCACGACTACGGCATAGGAGTAGAGGGTACAATCCTTCTGGGACTTGACAACCAGACGGAGGATGACATAAAGCGTCTGATTGATTTCCTGGGTGAGATTGACCTTGACCTGGCAGAGTTTACGGTCATGACTCCGTTCCCGCATACCAAGGGATATGATGACCTGCTGCGTCAGGGCCGCATATTTGATTTTGACTGGAACCATTACAATGCCGGTCAGGTGGTGTTCCAGCCCAAGCATATGAGTCCGGAGCGCCTACAGGAACTCTATGACTATGCTTGGAAAAGTTTCTATGCCAGCGAGAGCCAGGAGCAGAAGATGTTCCGACTGTTCTGCAATGTTGCATTGCGTGAAATGGAAGAGGGGACCTACCGTCCGCGTGACCGCCGTCTTGCCAACAAGTCATTCGGCCGTGATGTTGACAGAAGTATAAGAAATGTAAATATATGAAAGTATCACCTGATTATTACGACGAGATATTCAGCTTTAAAGGCGAATGGGATATGCCATCGGCTTGCGGCCTCAAGATTCGCCAGTCGGAGGGCAAAACATACGTTATTGTAACAGAACTGTATCAGGATAATCCCGGTACTTCAGTGACATATGCCGGACAGAAGCTGGCTGATCAGATTTGTGAGGCAAAGGGTTTGAAACTCAGTGATATAGTCTATATAGAGTGCAATCCCAATACTAACTCCAAACTGTCTTTTTATGATGAGGAGTTCTTTCAGGTTAGTTTTGATGCAGACTTGCAACACCGTTACAGGCAGCTTGACAGGTCAGAGATAATGAAAATAACGGCAGAGTGATGCTCGGAAGGTTATTACTGCTTATTCCACTCATAGTTATTCCCGGCAAGAACAGTATGAATCCCTGGGCTGAAGAAGATAAACGTGCTGAAGAGGTGGTATTCACACCTTATCTTGCCGATGGAGGAAATGATTCTCCTGCGGTCATTGTCTGCCCGGGCGGAAGCTACTGCTGGCTTGACGTGAAGGGTGAAGGTATTGAGGTGGCAGAGTGGTTGCAGAGTCAGGGGATATCGGCTTTCCTGCTGCAATACAGGACAGCCGGATTCGGGGCCTATTTTACGCGTTACCGATATGTGTCACGCGGCAACAGGCATCCCGATATGATATGTGATTTGCAGAGAGCAATCCGATATGTCCGCGAGAACGCTGAAAGTTTGGGTATTAACCCGGATAAACTGGGTGTTCTGGGTTTCTCGGCAGGCGGGCATCTGGCATTGTGCTCAGCCTGTTTCAGTGCCACAGACTATACGGATCTGCCTGAAGGACCGGCCAAGGTGTCATTGAGACCGGCTTTTGTAGGTGCCATATATCCTGTGGTGACTCTAAGCGGTGAGTATGCACATAAACGTTCGCGCCGCGGGTTGCTGGGTGAGTGGGGCAAGCACAACAGAAAACTCAGAGAGAATCTCTCTGTTGAGAAAAATATCCCAGCTGATTGTCCGCCGGTGTTCATTGCAAACTGCAAGGATGATCCTGTTGTGGATTGGCACAACTCAGTTTTGCTTGATGAGGCTCTGACAGCGGCTGGAATTGAGCACACCTATATACAGTATGAGACCGGCCGTCATGGATTCGGAGTGAGCGAGGTGTACGGCAGCAAAGAGTCCAGAGAGTGGAAACTGAGGTTTAAGGAATGGTTGAACGGCTTAAAAATCTAGGTTATGGTAAAGGATATAGAATTTGAAAGTCCTGAACGGATCAAGGAGTTTCAGGAGAAACTGCTCAAGAAACATCTGGTTTATCTGAGTGAGAACTCCCCATATTACAGGAGATTGTTTGACAGCTACGGTATAAGGATTGACAAGATAAGACATCTGGAGGATCTTGTAAGGATTCCGTTTACTGAGAAAAAGGACTTGCAGCTCTATAATGATGACTTTTGCTGTGTTCCACGCAAAAAGATAATCGACTACATAACCACATCAGGTACACTGGGTGATCCAGTCCTGTTCGGTTGCACGGAAAAAGACCTGCAGCGCCTTGCCTTCAATGAGAAGAAGTCATTTGAGTGCGCCGGCCTTACTGATGAGAGCGTACTGCAGCTGATGACCACGCTTGACAAGCGTTTCATGGCCGGTATGGCCTATTTCCTGGGCCTCAGGGAGATGGGGGCAGGTGTAATTCGTGTAGGTAACGGTATTCCTGAACTGCAGTGGGATACCATACGCCGTTTCCATCCTGATGCCATAATGTGCGTGCCGTCATTCATTCTCAAGCTGATAGATTATGCTGAGGCGCACGATATTGATTATCGCTCCAGCAGCATACGCCGTATAATTGGCATAGGTGAGGGACTGCGTGACCAGAAGTTCAATCTAAATCTGTTGGGCAGCCAGATTCATGAGAAATGGCCCCAGGTACAGCTGTTTGCAACATACTCATCGACAGAGATGGGAGCCACCTTCAGCGAGTGTGAGTACGGTATGGGCGGTCACGTACATCCTGAACTCATCATCGTGGAGATTATAGGTGATGACGGTATGCCTGTGGCCGACGGTCAGCCGGGTGAGGTGGTGGTTACCACACTTGGAGTTGAGGGAATGCCTCTGCTCCGTTTCCGTACGGGTGATATAGCTTGCAAGCATGTGGAGCAGTGCCGTTGCGGCCGATGGTCTTACCGCCTGTCACCTCTGCTGGGACGCAAGAACAATATGATCAAGCTCAAGGGCACCACGCTCTATCCGCCAGCCATAAATGATGTGCTGGACAATACTGATTATGTTGATAATTACGTTGTTATAGTACGCAACAGCGATGCCGGAACAGATGATGTGCTGGTTAAGGTCGGGCTTAGACATGATCCTGGCTTTGATGCCGTAAAGGAACTCAAGGACCGTTTCCGCTCACGCATTCGTGTGGCCCCGGAGATTGAGATTTGCCCAGTTGATGAGATTCATGCAATCAACTATCCGCCCACAGGCCGCAAGCCGGTCAAGTTCATTGATGAAAGGAAATAATGACTATGGAGAGAGAGACCCGTTTTGATGATATCCGTCCGTATTGGGATGAGGAGATACCCGCCGCAATGCAGCGCATAGTATCTGATCCGTATTTTCCGCCAGTGGCACAGTATGTCTATCCGGACCGTACTGTAGCTGAGGTAAAGGATATCATGCTCAATTGCCGTAATATCTACGAGTTCCAGACTACGGTCATGAAACAGGTAAATGAGCAGGTGATAGAACGTACCACCGATGGTCTTACATATGGTGGCATAGAGCGTCTTGATCCTTCAAAACGATACCTTTTTGTAAGCAATCACAGGGATATAGTCCTTGACTCATGCCTGCTTATGTATATCCTGCATACCAATGGCCACAAGATTGGTGAGATTACCTTTGGTTCCAATCTCATGAAAGGTCAGATGGTCATAGACATAGGCAAGAGCAACAAGATGTTCAAGGTGGAGCGTGGCGGTAATCCGCGTGAGCTTTACATTACGTCGGTGCATCTTTCAGAATATATCCGGTATGCAATTACAGAGAAGCATGAGTCCGTATGGATAGCCCAGCGCAACGGCCGTACCAAGGATGGTATTGACCGGACAGACCAGGGATTGATCAAGATGTTCGGCCTAAGCGGCGGAAAGGATCGCGTGCAGGCTCTTGCAGAACTTAACATTGTTCCCGTATCGGTTTCATATGAGTGGGAGTCATGTGACATTCTGAAAGCCCTTGAACTTTATGCATCACGTGACGGCAAGCCTTATGTAAAGAAACCGGGTGAGGACCTTAACAGCATTCTTACCGGAATAACCCAGCCTAAGGGCAGGGTACACATTGAACTGTGCGAGCCTCTGACCGCTGCAGACTTGAGTGCTATCCCGTCAGATTATGCCGATGCACAGTTCCGTCACAGTGTGGCGGATATAATGGATGAACGCATCTGCAAAGGCTACCGTCTGTATCCCAATGCCTATATAGCACATGATATCCGTTCAGGCAGCAACCGTTATGCAGACCGATACAATCAGGAACAGTACAACGCATTCAAGGCCCGCTTGGCAGATCTGGAAAAGTACGGTAGTGACCCTGCGTTAAAGGATATATTCCTTGGCATCTACGCCAATCCGATTGATAATAGTTATTGACAAGTATAGAGATTATGAGAATTAAATCCTTTGTTATTATGGCTGTTGCAGCAGTGTCTTTGCTTATGACCGGTTGCAATGAGCAGAAAGCTCCCATCAAAGTGTGCATATTCCCGGGTGACTATCCTGATCCCACCATCCTCAGGGACGGTAATGATTATTACATGGCCCATTCCAACTTTACCTATTATCCCGGACTGCTTATATGGCATTCTACGGATCTGCTTCATTGGGAGCCTATAGCGCGTGCGGTGCAGGGACATGACTATTCAATTTATGCCCCTGACCTTTGCAAGGTGAACGGCAAATACTACATCTACTATCCCACCAGTACGGGTGAGAACTTTGTGGTTACCGCCGATAAGATTGAAGGCCCCTGGAGTGATCCTGTCAAACTGCGTGTAAGCGGTATTGACCCCGGTCATGCAATTGATGCCGATGGCAACCGCTACCTCTATACCAATAACGGCCATGTGGCACCTCTGTCTGCTGACGGTCTCTCCATAACTGGTCAGAACAAGAAGGTATATGATCCTTGGCAGTATCCTGAGGAGTGGGAGACAGAGGGCATGTGGCTTGAGTCACCTAAAATCCTCAAGCGCGGTGAGTATTATTATCTGGTTAGTGCTGAGGGAGGTACGGCAGGCCCCGCCACCAGCCATATGTGCGTAGTGGCCCGCAGCAAGTCAGTTACAGGTCCTTGGGAGAACAGCCCTTACAATCCGCTGGTACATACCTATTCTATAGATGAGGAGTGGTGGTCAAAAGGTCACGGCACTTTGGTTGATGATCCTGACGGCAACTGGTATATAGTTTATCATGCCTACCGCAACGGCTATCATACACTTGGCCGCAGTACCATTATTGAAAGCGTAAACTGGACCAAGGACGGCTGGCCCGTTCTGGCAGAGAAGGATGGTGCCAAGTGGGAGAACGGCGGCCTGCAGGACTACGATTACCTGCGTCACTATGAGAATCCGCTCATGTGGGCCAAATGGGAGCCAGGCTTTGATAACGGCACCCTTATGACCACAACAGCTGTAGATACCAAGTATGAGATAAAAGCCAAGTTCAGCATAGGAGAGGGTGGCCGTGCCGGACTCTACCTGTTCTATAATGAGGATGCGTTCATCGGTATTCAGGGAACGGAATCAGAGGCTACATTCAAAAATCATCAGAACAAGGGCACTGTAACAATAGGTACCCAACATGATGCAAGCAATACCTTATACGTCAAGATAATCAACGATTGCAACAAGGTAACAATATCGCAGAGTCTGGACGGTAAGACCTGGCTTGACATAAACAAAGACGTGGATGTATCAGAATACCACCACAACGTCTATAAAGGTTTCTTTGCTCTGCGTCCAGCCTACTTCCTGGCTGGTGACGCCAAGTTGGAATCCTTTGACTATAAGGTAATAGAGTGATATTGATGGTGTTTTTTGTGATAAAATAGAAGAATTATTCAGATAGTTCTTTATATTTGCGATAGATAAATGTTATCCCGTTGGTTCGGGAAGATAATTAAAAGATTATGAAAAAGCTATTGTTATTTTTATCAGTTTTATTGCTGGTAAGCCCTGTGTTCAGTCAGAATACTCTGACTATCTACCAGAAGGACGGTACGCAAATAAGTGTAGGGTTTGATGACAAACCTGTAGTTACATTCACTGATAATGAACTTGTGGTCAAAACCACAAAGACAACGCTTCGCTACGAATTTGCTCAAGTGGCAAAGTTTACTTTTGACAAGAATGAAACGGGCGTGAATGGTGTTATTGATGATGCCTCACAAGCCGGCATTACTCTTGATGAATATACGGTATACATAACAGGTGCAAAAGCTGATGCTGTTGTGTGCCTGATAGGTGCTGACGGCAAACAATTGCAGTCATACAAAACAGATGCTGACGGCTCTGTTACATTCAGTATCGCTCAACTGCCTGAGGGGATGTATATTATATCTTCTGAATCATTAACGTGTAAAATTTTAAAGAAATGAAACTTATAGCATCAAAACAGGCGTCTATACGCTTTGCGGCAATATTAATGTTGCTTTTGGGATCATTGTCAGCATCCGCTCAGTATTACATGAACATACGCAAGGGTGACGGAACAAGTGTTCAATATGTCGTTTCTGAAATTGACAGTGTCTGGTTCTCACCGGCTCCACAGTATGTGGATCTGGGCCTGAGCGTGAAATGGGCCACATTCAATGTTGGTGCAACTGCCCCTGAAGAGGCTGGTGATTATTTTGCCTGGGGTGAGGTTCAAACCAAAGAAGAGTATAAAGAAAACAATTACAAATGGTATAATGGAGGCAGTTATGATATTATGAAGTATAATGCTACTGATAATAAAACAACGCTTGATTTAGATGATGATGTAGCTCGTGTATTATGGGGCGGTGAATGGCGAATGCCAACTAAAGACGAGTTTCAAGAGTTGATGGATAACTGTACATGGGTATGGAAAGAAAATGGTTATGAGGTGAAAAGTAATAAAACAGATTACGCCGATAAATCAATTTTCATTCCTGCGGCTGGCGTTATTAGTGGGGGTGAACTAGGTGGTGTTGGCGCTTTGGGTTATTATTGGACTAGCTCGCTTAAGGACATTAGTGTGTATGCAGCTCACGGTGTTTTGTTTTTTTCTTTTACGAAGTCAATGACGGACTTTCAACGCTATGACGCACTCACGGTACGTCCTGTCTGCCCATAAGCTTATCAAATAGAACAATTGGGGACTGTCCCCAATTGTTCTATTCTAGTATGGACCTTGTCTATACCCCCTAAATCCCCGGAGGGGACTTGGTCGCTTCGCTCCTAATTATTTAGTCCATTGGATAGATCACGCCCCACTGCTGGCGTAGTCTATCCATTATTTTCATGATGTCCAGAGTCTCCTGGTGCGGCATGTAAGGAGATTCCAGCCATCCGTTCTTCAGAGCCTCCTTGCAGGCCAGTACCTGATACTCATAACCGGTAATCTGCTCGGTGGGCTTGTCAAATTTAGCAACAGGAGTGTAATCTTTAAATATGGTGATACTCTGCGGGCAGTTGATGTTGTCCACAAGCAGATAACCCTCAGTTCCGCAAATCTGACCTATTCTGCCACATAAGCACATTGCGCTGGACTGTAGGTTTGCAATGCGTCCGTCTGCGTATGACCAGCTGATGTTGTTATGCATATCCATTCCGGTAGGGCCTTTTATGCAGTTTGATGTCTCATTAATGACATCGGCTCCAAAATACATACGGCAGAAGTTGATGCTATAGACACCCAGGTCAAGCAGTGCGCCGCCGCAAAGGTCCGGACGCAGAATGCGCTCCTTGAACTCCATCATATAGCACAGGCTGGCATTAAGCAGGCGCGGTTTACCTATAGCACCGCTGTTAAGCAGTTCCTTAACTTTAAGTGACAGAGGCATATAGCGTGTCCAGATTGCCTCAGTAATGAAAATACCTTTTTTGTGCGCCAGATTGAGCAGGGCATCGGCCTCACGTGCATTGGCGGTGAAAGCCTTCTCACAAAGCACCGGCTTACCGGCATTAATGGCTAAACTTGCATGCTCAAAATGGTGTGAGTGGGGTGTTGCAATATACACCAGATCCACATCAGGATCCTCCACAAGTTCCCTGTAAGAACCATAAGACTTGGCAAATCCCCACTGACGTGCAAAACTGGCGGCCCTCTCACCGTCACGCGCCGCAATGGCATACTTCATAGCCGGATCCAGCCCCGAAAGAGTCTCCGCCATTTTATCGGCTATCCAGCCCGCTCCAATAATTCCAATCTTCATAACAATAAGGTTAGCAATGATTATTCTTGTTTCGCGAATATACTAAAAATGTTGAAAACTTATTCACCTTATTATACATGATTGCAGGAAAAGCAGTACCTTTGCAGCATGTTGAGAAAAAGAGGAAATATAAGTTGCTCACCAAAGCATAAGCAGACCGGTGGGGATAATGTTTCCGAGAGAAATATTTTCTAGAAGGAGGAATTGTTTTTTACAGTTTCTCCTTTTTTTTACCGCAAGGTTGAGAAGAGTTTAACAACAATAATAGAGAGAATGACAGTATCATTGATTTTGGCCGACGGCACCTGCTTCAAGGGTGAATCATTCGGCTATGAACATCCCGTAAGCGGTGAGTTGGTATTCAATACCGCTATGGCAGGTTATCCTGAGATCCTGACTGAGCCTGCATCACGCGGTCAGTTGATTGTAATGACCTATCCGGTCATTGGTAACTATGGTATCCAGCCCATGACTCCCGATGAGAACGGGCTTCCTACCAATGCTGAGAGTGCTGAGGCACAGGCACGCGCCCTGATAGTAAGTGAAATCAGTGACTATTACAGCCACTGGAACGCCAAGGAGTCACTTGCAGAGTGGATGAAGAGCAATAAGATTGTAGGCGTTATGGGTGTCGATACCCGTGAGCTTACCAAGCACATCCGTAACCACGGCAGCATGACCGCCAAGATCCTGTTTGACGGACAGAAGAAACCCGATGAGTACGCATACACCAATATGCTTCCGGAGGTATCGGTCAAGGAACCTGTTACCTATAATGAAGGTGGTTCCAAGACAGTGGTTCTGGTGGACTGTGGCGTAAAGGCCGGCGTGGTACGTTGCCTTATAAATGAAGATCTCAAGGTGGTACGTGTTCCCTGGAACTATGACTACTCAAAGATAAAGATGGACGGACTGGTTATTTCAGACGGTCCGGGCAACCCCAGCTATTGCAGTGAGGTGGTAACCAAATTACAGAAGTTCATGGCTAAGAATGATACTCCGATACTGGGTATTGGTATGGGATGCCTGCTGTTGGGACTGGCTGGCGGTATGGATACCTACAAGCTTAAGTTCGGACACCACACTCAGAACCAGCCCGTGATACTTGCAGGTACAGAGCGCTGCTACATCACCACCCAGAACCACAACTACGCTATCCGTGAGGATTCAGTAGTAGGTCAGTGGAAGGTATATCTCAAGAACCTGAATGACGGTTCTGTTGAGGGTATATACAACACACGCAAGCCTTGGGTAGGCGTGATGTTCCACTCAGAGAGTGATCAGGTCAACACTGACGCTATGTTTATTTACGATGATTTTGTTTCAAAACTCTAACACCCTGATATTATGGCATTGAAGAAATACAAGAAAGTGCTGCTCCTGGGATCGGGCGCACTCAAGATAGGTGAGGCCGGCGAATTCGATTACTCTGGTTCACAGGCCCTCAAGGCCCTCAAGGAAGAGGGTATAGAGACCATCCTCATCAACCCCAATATCGCAACCGTACAGACTAGTGAGGGTGTTGCTGACAGAGTTTATTTCTACCCTGTAACCCCGTTCTTTGTAGAGAAGGTGATTGCCAAGGAGCGTCCTGATGCAATCCTGCTGGCATTCGGCGGTCAGACCGCTCTTAACTGCGGTGTGGCTTTGGAACAGAACGGTGTTTTGGCCAAATATAAGGTTAAGGTGCTGGGTACTCAGGTCCAGGCCATTATGGATACTGAGGACCGCGACCTCTTTATAAAGCGCCTGGATGAGATTGGTGTTCAGACCATCAAGAGCCACGCTGTTGAGACTATGGATGATGCACGCGCAGCTGCACGTGAGCTGGGCTATCCGGTTATCATCCGTTCTGCATACGCTCTGGGCGGTCTGGGTTCAGGTTTCTGCGACAATGAGGAGGAACTGAACAAACTGGCAGAGAAGTCATTCTCATTCTCACCGCAGATTCTGGTTGAGAAGAGCCTCAAGGGCTGGAAGGAGATTGAGTTTGAGTGCGTGAACGATAAGAGCGGCAACTCAATCATTGTCTGCTCAATGGAGAACTTTGACCCGCTGGGCATCCATACCGGTGAGAGTATAATAGTTGCTCCTACACAGACTCTGACACATCATGAGGTGCAGAAACTTGAGGAACTGACCATCCGCATAGCACGCCATATAGGTATAGTAGGTGAGTGCAACATCCAGTTTGCATTCGATCCCATGAGTGAGGAGTACCGCGTGATTGAGGTTAACGCCCGCTTGAGCCGTTCATCGGCCCTGGCATCAAAGGCTACAGGTTATCCTCTGGCATTCGTTGCCTGCAAGTTGGGATTGGGTTACAACCTGTATGAGCTTAAGAACTCCATTACCAAGGATACAACCGATTTCTTTGAACCCTCTGTTGACTACGTAGTCTGCAAGATACCGCGTTGGGATTTGAGCAAGTTCCACGGCGTGGACCGCGAGATTGGTTCATCAATGAAGTCTGTAGGTGAGGTCATGTCTATTGGCCGCAGCTTTGAGGAGGTTATCCAGAAGGGCATCCGTATGATAGGCCAGGGCATGCACGGATTTGTGGAGAACAAGAGCATCAAGTTTGCCGATCTGGACAAGGCACTCAAGGAGCCTACCGATAAGCGTCTGTTTGCTATCAGCCAGGCCTTCAGCGAGGGTTACACAATAGACCGCATCTATGAACTGACCAAGATTGACAAGTGGTTCCTTAACCGCCTGAAGGGTATTGTTGACCTGTCCAAGCAACTGCATAAGTGCAAGGGTCTGGATGCTCTGAGCGAGGATCTGTTGCGCAAGGCCAAGAAGATTGGATACTCTGATTTCCAGATTTCACGTGCCATAGGTCTTGAAAAGAGCATGGGCTCACAGGCCGGCCTGCTGGCTGTACGTAACAAGCGTAAGAGTCTGGGCATTGTGCCTTTTGTTAAGCAGATAGATACACTGGGTGGTGAGTATCAGGCCAAGGAGAACTACCTCTATATGACATATAACGGCAGTGCACATGATATACCGTTCTTTGATGACAAGAAGTCAATCATCGTTATAGGTTCAGGTGCATACCGTATAGGTTCATCAGTTGAGTTTGACTGGTGCGGCGTTCAGGCTCTGAATACTGTCCGTAAGGAGGGGTACCGCAACATCGTTATCAACTGCAACCCTGAGACTGTAAGTACTGACTACGACGTTACAGATCGTCTGTTCTTTGATGAGCTGACATTTGAGCGTGTAATGGATATCATCGAGCTGGAGAATCCCTACGGTGTGATTGTATCAACCGGCGGACAGATCCCCAACAATCTGGCCATGAAGCTTGACGCCATGAACGTGCCTATCCTGGGTACAAGCGCCAAGGACATTGATAACGCCGAGGACCGTGAGAAGTTCTCAGCCATGCTTGACCGCATCGGTGTTGACCAGCCTGAGTGGAGTGAGCTTACATCTATGAAGGAGATAGGCAAGTTCATAGACAAGGTCGGATTCCCCGTACTGGTTCGTCCTTCATACGTTCTTTCAGGTGCTGCCATGAATGTTTGCAGTAACCAGGAGGAGCTGGAGCGTTTCCTGCAGCTGGCCGCTGAGGTTTCAAAGGAGCATCCGGTTGTAGTAAGCCGCTTCATCGAGAACGCCAAGGAGGTTGAGATGGATGCGGTTGCAAAGGACGGTGAGATAATTGCTTACGCCATCAGTGAGCACATTGAGTTTGCCGGCGTACACTCAGGTGACGCTACCATCCAGTTCCCGCCCCAGAAACTTTACGTTGAGACCGTAAAGCGTATCAAGCGCATAAGTCGTCAGATTGCCAAGGAACTTCATATAAACGGACCTTTCAACATCCAGTATCTTGCCCGTGAGAACGATATCAAGGTTATTGAGTGTAACCTGCGCGCTTCACGTTCATTCCCGTTCGTAAGCAAGGTTCTCAAAATCAACCTGATTGAGATAGCTACCAAGATTATGCTGGGTATTCCTGTAGAGGCACCTGAGAAGAGCCTGTTCGATATCGACTACGTAGGTATCAAGGCTTCACAGTTCTCATTCAACCGTCTGCAGAAGGCCGATCCTGTACTTGGTGTGGATATGGCATCTACCGGTGAGGTGGGCTGCCTGGGTGATGACCAGCGTTACGCGATACTGGAGTCAATGCTCTCAGTCGGCTACCGTATCCCCAAGAAGAACATTCTGCTCTCAACCGGTACAGCCAAGCAGAAAGCTGCCATGCTGGATGCAGCCAAGATGCTGGTTTCAAACGGATTCAACCTGTATGCTACCGGTGGAACATCAAAGTATCTTGAGGAGAACGGCATAAAGAACACCCGTGTATACTGGCCCAGCGAGGAGGGACAGCAGCCTCAGGCTCTTGATATGCTTCACAACAAGCAGATTGACATGGTTGTGAACATTCCCAAGAATCTGACTCAGCATGAGCTCACCAACGGTTACAAGATCCGTCGTGCAGCCATTGACCTGAACATCCCGCTGATAACGAACGCCCGCTTGGCCAGCTCGTTCATCAATGCCTTCTGCACAGTAAACATTGATGATATACCTATCAAGAGTTGGGACAGCTTCAAGTAAACTGTTACAATCCTTTATACGATAATGGCTTGCGATAACCGCAAGCCATTATCTTTATTGTTCAAGTTTGATTCTTAACCCGTAATATGTGGTTCCATATCCGAACCAGTACCCTAGTCCGCCGGATATGTTGCTTTTGAGATTGTTGTAGTATGGCAGCAGGGCCACGTGGCTGAACATGACGTTTTCATCTAATTTGCGCCAGAATTCATATGCATCGCTCTCTATAGATGCCAGTTTGAACCGTACGCTGTCGTTCATGGAATAATAATAGTCATTCTCATATATGGGGTGGTTCCTGCCTCGGTTTACGGCAATCATGTCGTTCTTGTTGAGCTGGCAGTCAAACGTTCCCAGATACGAGGGGGTATATGTGGAGTCTTTTCCGATCGCCATGCCGAAGAAACGATAATATCTTACCTCAGGGGCCGGATCTATATGTACCTTTACAAGATACATGGTGTCTATAGTCTGATGGCGCTCTATCTTTATGGAATCGACATGGCCGGGAGCTGGTATCGAGGTCTGGGCATCCGCATGCATTCCTTTCCAATCTACATCAAGTCTGTAAATGCCTCCAACCTCTCCTTTGAGCTTATCGGTGGTGTAACATACCCTTAGCAGGTAATCATCGTTTATGGTGGGTGAAAGCTTATATGTCTGTCCGTTATGAGTTACCGTAACCGTGGCATCAAGGGCTACATGTCCGATAAGGTCGGCCAGGCTCTTGTCATCAAGCGTGGTCTGCAGTGATGATGTGACGAATACCACAGGGGCCTTATCATTCTCAATCCATCCCTCAACCACAAGCATTCCGGGACTGTCCGGCAGTTCCGGGCTGCATGCGGCTACGGTCAGCAAAGCTATCAGTGTGTAAATATATCTTTTCATATCAGAATTGGCATGAATAGCTTATTGAAGGGATTACGGGTATCACCAGTTTGGCAAGCTTGTATCGGATGACCTGTTTGTCAACATCGGTGTTTATATAGCCCATAGTGTAGTTCTTGTGGGCTGTCGCGTTGAAAACCGAGAAGTTGAGGCTGTGGTCCATCCGTCCCTTGCGCGGAAGGTTATACGTTACTGACAGGTCCAGACGCATATAAGGCGGGAACCTGGCTGAGTTATAACTGTCATAGTATATGACAAGCATGTTTGACAGCAGATAGAGATTCTTGGCCGGGGTGTACGGACATCCGGATGCCAGATTGAAGCTGCCTCCCAGGTCAAAACGGCCTTTCTTGTATGACATGACGGCATTCAACTCGTGACGGCGCTCATGTGACGAGTGGAACAGTTTGGGGAATATGACTCCGTCGCCTTCACGGATAGACTGGCCGTATGAATAACTTATCCATCCTGTCAGGTCGCCGGCTTGTCTGCTAAGCATGACATTAAAACCGTAGTTATAGCCTGAACAGATGAGCAGGTTGTCCTCAAGCCGGTAGGGGCGTGTAAAGATATCGAATATGAATCCCGTATATTCAAGCTGGTTCTGAAGACGTTTTCCATAGGCCTGCACAGAGAGGACGTATTTAGACTGCAGGAACTCCTTGTCATACGATATGGTGGCGTATGCAGACTGTTGAGGCTTGAAATAGCGTCCGGCGGCAACCCAGAACTCAACAGGAAGTCCCGCATCGCTCATGCCGGTCTGCGAAACATACTGATGCCTGATTCCGGTTTCAAACGTGATCATGCCGTGACGGAACATGTTGTACTCCGCCGAAAGGACAGGATCGGCGTTGAAGCAGTGATATTGTCCTTTCTCGCTGTAACCTGACATAAGCAGATGCGGCGTAACTCCCAACCCGTGTCCGGCATGGAATGTACGTCCTAAATATATGTTGCCCAGATATGCTTCCTGGGCGGGTTGTGATGCCGTACCGGAAATGTTAACCTGTAGCTGTGGGTCCTGCGGCAGTATATTGAACAGGCTGGCGTCGGCTTCAAGTCTTGTGGCGTGGGGTAGCTGGATGCTGGTCTTTATGCCGGTTTGGGTTATATGGGCTGGCATATGTCCCGTAAAAATTCCATTGTCCATGCCGCAAGCCATGTAATAGCGGGTCATGAACAGTGATGTGGCTGATTTTATCCTGGTGCCGCTGTGTCGCCAACGGACCGATGCAAGGGTGTTGCCCCATGTGCAGTCCATCGTGATTTTGGAACGTCCGTACTCGGTATTTCCTTTGTCATGAATCATAAGTAGGTTCAGGTCAACGGTGTTGAGCGTGTCAACCCGGTGCATCAGGGTGAGATTGGCATCGGTAAATCCGTATCTGAACGGACTCCCGTCAAATTCAAGTAACGGTCCGTAAAAAGTATTGATGAATGATTGGCGCAGAGACATGGTGAGCGCCGTGTTTGATGAAAACGGCGCTTGGATGGTTGCCTGTCCCGATATCAGTCCAAGTGTGGCTGTACCGGACAGCTGTCGTGGAATAGTGTCGGCATGGTCCATGGAGAGCTGGGCTCCGATAAACGGGGATCTGGTGGATGTGCTGAATTCAGTCACCGGAAGGTGGTCCTGGTTGAAAATTGAGAAGAGTCCGGTAAAGTTCACGGCACCAAAGACCGGCACATCCGATACCATCAGAAGGTTATGCGATGTCTCTCCTCCCTGCACATGGAGTCCTCCGGTCTGATCGGAGTTGGTGCTCACTCCGGGAAGGGACTGGAGATAGCGCATAGGGTCCGTATATCCGAACAGCTTTGGGTATGTCTTCATGAGTTTGGGATCTATGCGGATTCCGCTGGCCATGGTGCCTGATATGGCCGATACGTTCCGATGTTCGGTAAGCGTGACCTCATCAAGCCAATAGTGTATGGAATCCACATCTTCGGCATGTGAGATACCGGGGATTGTCAAGGCTATGACAAAAGAGAGTATATGCGACAGATAGTCCTTCATCAACCGCAAATATACGGTTTATTGCTCAATTGTTCCACTTCAAGACTACGCCTGATTGAACCGGAACGGTAATACGGAGGGGTGAGTCAGGTCTGATATTGATACGGAACGCCTGTTCTGAGAGCAGATCCTGGACCATAACCCCTTCTTTCTCTTTGATTTCCATGTAATCAAAGGCATGGTCGGGTATGTTGACGGCTGTATAGAGCGGCTGGTCTGTGAAGTTTGTCACAACCAGTATGATATCCTTACCGTCGGAACGCAGGAAAGCGTACTGGCGGTGTGGGTTGAAATCCGATGACTGCGGGTTTACGTACATCAGGTCAAAGAATTTGCCGTTCCTGATACAGTTTTCCTGATTGCAGATGCGTAACAGAGTGGAGTAGAAATGCCTCAACTCACGCTCAGGTACAGTGAGGCGTTCATCATCCCAAAGACCGTCATTGTAGAGGCGGGTAAGGGTATCGGGAGCCCAATAATCAAATATAGTGGTGCGTCCGTCAACTCCGCTGAATCCTTCCTGGTTCATGCCTTTTTCTCCTATTTCCTGACCGGCATAGACCATTACAGGACAGGTGTCTATGAGTGCAGATACTATCATGGGCGCACGTCCCTTCTCGGCCTTGTCAGCAAAAAAGCTGGAGGCTATGCGCTGCTCGTCATGGTTTTCCATGAAATGGAGCATATGAGGCCCGTTGTAACCGTTCTGCTGCCAGCAACGGGTGATGGCGGTGGCCGATTCAGCCCCTATGGTTACGGCACGTAAAGTGTCGTATAATCCTACCTTATCATATATATAATCAAAGTGCCCGCGGTTTATGTAATCCCAGTATGAACCGGGGTTATAGATTTCTGCTATAAACTGTACGTTTTTATGGGCTTTCTTGACTCTTGAAACGGCCCAGTCCCAGAACTCCACGGGTACCATCTCAGCCATGTCACAGCGGAATGCGTCAACACCTTTTGCTGCCCAGAAAAGCAGAATGTCAAGCATCTTTTTCCATGTGTCAGGAACGGGGTCGAAACAGCGCTTGCCGCCAGCCATGTAATCAACTCCATAGTTGAGCTTGACTGTTTCATACCAATCTGAATATGAAGGCGTTGCGCTGAATTTGTCATTGCCTGTAGCACGGGCTGGAAACTCCTTGTAATCACCCCAATCCGGCTCGCCTGAGAGCTGTTGTCCGGGCAGGTAATAGAAGTTGTTCTGCGGGCTGAAAGAGAGTTGCTGATTATCAGTTTCACCAAGGTCTTTTACACCCTCTGGCTTGGCTATTGAACGGTACTCGCGGGCCACGTGATTGGGTACGAAATCCATGATGAATTTCATACCGGCAGCATGAACCCTGTTCACCAGTGCCTGGAACTCTTCCATACGGTCAGAAACTGACACGGCAAGGTCCGGATCTATGTCATAATAGTCACGTATGGCATAGGGAGAACCTGCGCGTCCTTTTACTGTTCCGGCATGTGATTCCGGAATGCCGTATTTGCGGTAACTGCTGCAGGAAGCATGGGCTATAAGGCCTGTGAACCATATATGAGTAACTCCCATCGACTTGATCTGCTCAAGTACGGTGGGAGTAAAACTGTTCAGTTTGCCTGAGCCGTTGGTCTTGATGTCACCTCCGGAAACGTTTTTTCCGCCACTGTTGCAGCAGACTCTGGTAAATATCTGGTAGATGACAGCTTTTTCCATATGGCTTAGCCTCTGATTCTCTTGATAAGACCGGTCAGGACTGCGCCGGGACCGCACTCTGTGAACTCTTCAGCACCATCGGCAATCATGTTGAGCACGCTCTGTGTCCAACGAACCGGTGAGTTGAGCTGGGTTACCAGATTTGCCTTGATTTCATCGGGGTTTACGTGCGGTTTTGCATCCACGTTCTGGTATATGGGGCATACCGGAGTGTTGAACTGAGTCTCGCTGATAGCAAGGGCAAGCTCATCCTTGGCGGGAGTCATAAGGGGTGAATGGAAAGCACCGCCTACAACAAGGGGCAGGGCACGCTTGGCGCCGGCCTCTGTCATGAGCGGACATGCGGCGGCTATAGCCTCCTTGGAACCAGAGATAACCACCTGACCGGGGCTGTTGTAATTTGCGGGAACAACAACCATGCCCTTGGCATTCAAATCAGCGCAGATGGCCTCGATTTTGTCATCGGGCAGACCTATGATTGCGGCCATTGTACCGGGCACCTTCTCACAGCATTTCTGCATGGCGTTTGCACGCTTTGATACCAGCTTGAGTCCGCTCTCAAATGAGAGGGCACCACAAGCAACAAGTGCTGAAAACTCACCCAGAGAGTGTCCAGCCACCATATCTGGCTTGAAATCAGCACCGTGTGACTTGGCTACTGCAACAGAATGGATGAACACTGCAGGCTGTGTTATATCTGTGCGGCGCAGATCTTCATCAGTGCCGCTGAACATGATGTCTGAAATCTTGAATCCGAGAATAGAATCGGCTTCTGCAAACAACTCTTTTGCCCAGTCAAACTGGTCATACAGGTCCTTACCCATGCCCGAGAACTGGGCACCCTGTCCGGGAAATACGTATGCTTTCATATCGGTTTGTTTTTTTTATTATCTTTGCACGTCCATTTTAGAAATGAGATGCGCACTTTCCAATAACTTGTGCAAAAGTAGTCATCATTCCGTATGCTTCCGGAAACGTGACGTACTTTTTTTTATGACTCTACACAATTATTGTTTTTTGTGCGCGTTAATAATTTAAACAGAGGTATTGATGCTTAACTACAATATTCAGAACTACTCTCAGGCCAGGTATATGGAGCATTCCGATGCGATGGGAAAATTTCAACGTTCACTCAAGAGGCTTTTTGATATAGTGTTCTCTTTGATTGGCTTGATTGTCTTTTCACCGTTGATACTGATATTTTCAATCATCCTGCTCTTCAGTAACGGCCCTGTCATTTTCAAACAGGAGAGAATAGGCTATAAAGGCAAACCGTTTACGATATACAAATTCAGGACAATGAGCATCGATGCTGAGTCTGACGGCATACCTCGTCTTGAAGTTGAACGTAACAGATATCTTACACCTTTCGGTCGTTTTCTGCGTGCACATCACCTTGATGAGCTTCCACAGCTTTGGAATGTTCTTAAAGGTGATATGTCATTTGTAGGCCCACGCCCTGAACGTCAGTATTTCATAGATCAGATAAACCGCGAGACAGATGACTACCATTACATCTATCTGATGCGTCCGGGTGTCACGTCATACGCTACCATCTATAACGGTTACACGGATACTATGGACAAGATGCTCAAGCGTCTTGAGTATGACCTGGAGTATCTTGACAACCGTAATATCTTCACTGACCTGGGAATAATCATAAAGACCATATTCTCAGTATTCAGTGGCAAGAAATTCTAATTCACTCTTTTTGTGCTTATGAAGAAAGCCCTTGTTTCATTCCTTCTGTTATTGTCGGGTGTCGTTGCGTCGGCACAGATGACGGAGGATAAGATTTATCAGTATGTTCAGGAGCAACAGGCTAAAGGCGTATCTCAGGAACAGATTGTATATGAGCTTAGCAGAAAAGGCGTAACGTTGCAGCAGCTGCAGCGCATGCGTGAAAAATATGAGAAACAACAAGCCACAGGCGTACTTGGCAATACTATGCCGGTACAGAGCTCTCAAGTTTCACGCTCACGTGAAGGGGCTCAGCCTATAAATCAGGTTGCTCCTGAGGCCGGGGCTTATGCATCCCGAAGTCAGGATGCCCAAGCCCGTGAAAAGGAGAGACTCCAGTTGTATTATGATGAGTCAATGTTCCTTTTTGTGGATTCCCTGTATCTGCTTAAACAGACGTTGTTCCCATACAAGAAAGAGATTTACGGCCATAACCTTTTCAAGAACCGTGAATCATCATTTGAACCAAGCCTGAATCTGGCAACCCCTGTAAATTACAGATTGGGCCCTGGTGATGAGGTTATAATTGATATATGGGGTGAATCACAGACTACCGTTCAGGAGGTGATATCACCTGATGGAAATATCATGGTTCAGGATCTTGGACCGGTTTATCTGAACGGCAAGACGGTTAAGGAAGCGGACGCATATATTAAGAAGGTATTCAGCCAGATATATTCCGGGTTGGATGGCGACAAAGGCAGATCAAACATTAAGCTCTCACTGGGACAGAACCGTTCCGTACTGGTCAATGTAATGGGCGAGGTTGAGATTCCCGGTACATACCAGGTATCATCCTTTGCCACGGTATTCAATGCTATTTACATGGCTGGCGGTATTACCGAGGTGGGTTCTATGAGAGATATCAAGCTTTTCCGCAACAACAAGGAGGTGGCTTGCGTAGATATGTATGACTACATAATGAACGGGCGCATCAAGGACGATATCCGTCTGGAGGATAATGATCTGATTATAGTATCAGCCCATTCCATCCTTGTAAATATTGACGGCCGGATACGCCGTCCCATGTTCTATGAGATGAAAAAGGAAGAGAGCCTTGCTGACCTGATCAAGTATGCCGGCGGGTTGGAGTCAGACGCATACCGAAAGGATGTAAGACTTACACGTATGGGTGATTTTCAGCGTGAGATATATACCGTTTCAACGGATCGTCAAGGTAGTTTCTATCTGATGGACGGTGACTCTGTATATGTGGATTCCATACAGGTTACATTCTCAAACATGGCCGAGGTCCGTGGAGCCGTTTACAGGCCCGGCATGTTCCAGATAGGAGACGGAATCTCAACCCTGCGTGACCTGATTGAGGTGGCCGGCGGACTGAAGGAGGAGGCATTCCCGTCAAGGGCATTGTTAAGCCGTACCAACCCCGACAAGACACTTACCAATCTTTCTATTGACATCAAGGGGCTTATGGACGGTACGGTCCATGATGAGCCGCTCCGTAATAATGACGTATTGTATATTCCCAGCCTGTTTGACATTGGTGAGATAAAGACATTCAGCGTGTATGGTGAGGTACTGTTCCCCGGTGATTATCAATATGCCGATAACACCAGCGTTGAGGATATCATACTCCAGGCCGGAGGTCTTAAGGAAAACGCATCACTGGCCAAGGTGGATGTTGTACGCCGTAACCGTGACAAAAGTGCTACGGAGAAATCTGATTCTATATCGGAGACATTCTCCTTTGCTATAAATGAGGATCTCTCAATCCAGGACAATGATTTCCGTCTGCAGCCTTATGATGAGGTGTATGTGCGCCGTAGTCCGGGCTATACAGCCAACAGACGTGTTATTGTAGAAGGTGAGGTTACATTCCCCGGTTATTATTCATTGGTAACCAACACTGAGAAACTCAGTGACATCATGGCCAGAGTGGGGCAGTTCAGTCCTGAGGCTTATCCGGAAGGAGCCCGTCTGGAGCGAAAGATGACAACTGATGAGAGAGTACGCATGCAGGATCTGGTTGAGATCCTGGCTGCAAATGATTCCGTGGCATTGGCCAAGGCTGTAAAAAAGCTTGAGAATTCCACTACATATGATGTCGGTATCAATCTTAGGGAGGCTGTTGAAAAGCCCGGTGGTCCGGCTGATGTGGTTCTGCGTGATGGAGATAAAATCATTATTCCGGTATTTACCAATACTGTAAAGATTAACGGTGAGGTGATGTTCTCCAACACAACACCTTATGTCAAGGGAAAGAATCTGAAGTACTATATAGACAAGGCCGGCGGTTACTCGCAGAAAGCTAAGAAGAATAAGGCTTATGTGGTTTATATGAACGGTTCTGTGGCTAAGGCCAATAAACGTTCCAGCAAACTTGTTCAGCCGGGCTGTGAGATTGTTGTACCTGCCCGTCAGGAGCGTGAGGGCCTCAAGGCTACTGAGATATTGAGCTTAGGTTCTACATCAGCTTCACTTGCTACGGTTGTTCTGGCACTTATGAATTTATTGAAGTAAAAAACTTTTGGATTAAAATTCATCAGTAATGGTAGAATCAGATGATTTAAAAAAAGAGAAAGAATCCCTGGATCCTTCCGGTGAGCACAAGGATATTATTAGAATTACCGTAATAGACCTGAAACAGGTGCTCAGGAAAATTCTCCAAAAGAAGATGATGATAATCATCTCAACAATCGCAACGGCAATTATTTCATCAATTATTATAGTATGTGTTCCAAGAGAATACACAAGTCAGGTTTTGCTTGCCCCGGAGGATGATGGCTCCAGTGGCAGTACATTGAGTGAAATTGCTTCATCGTTTGGATTTGATTTCGGAAGCATGAGATCGTCCGATGCTATATATCCTTTACTGTATCCGGATCTTTTCAAGTCCAATGATTTTGTGGTGGGACTTTTGGAAACACGGGTGGTGACTTTGGATGGAAGTCTTGATACAACTTATCTTGAATACCTTATGAATCATCAGAAATATGCCCCCTGGAAACCCGTAATCAATGCTGTGATGAGATTTTTGAAACCAGCTCCGCGCACTACAAATGCAGTTTCCCCAAAAAAGGACGGAATAGATCCTTTTATGCTGTCATATAAGGAATTTTTAATTGTCAAAAAGGTAAAGGAAAACATAAAATGCACTGTTGACAAGAAAACTAATGTCATTACTATTGATGTGACTGATCAGGATGCGTTGATATGTGCTACAATGGCAGATTCTGCTTGTGCACGATTGCAGAATTTTATTACACAATATCGTACCAGTAAGGCTCGTGCAGACCTTGAGTATTATACAAAACTAACTGATGACGCAAAACAGGATTATCGGGAAGCAGTGAAAACATACAGTGATTATTGCGATTCTCATAAGGGTATGGTGCTTCAGGCGTATATTTCCAGAAGGGATGAACTGGAAAGTGAGATGAATACAAAATATGATATACTGACAGCACTTAATGCTCAAATCCAGAGTGCAAAAGCTAGAATTCAAGAGAAGACTCCTGCTTTTACCATGTTGCAGAATGCCTCAGTTCCCGTCAAGCCCTCAAGTCCCAAAAGGATGATATTCGTGTTCTGTATGACATTGCTGGCTTTTGTAATCAGTACACTGGTCGCTGTCAAAAAGATACTGGCTGAAGAATAATGGCAAGCTCAGCTGCTAAAATAGCAAACAATACTCTTTTATTATGGGGCCGGATGCTGGTCATTACCATAATAAATCTGTATGCGCTGAGAATTCTTATAAATGCTTTGGGTGACGATGACTACGGCCTGTATAATGCGGTCGCGGGGATCGTCACAATTCTTTTGTCTGTCTGCACTGTCCTTTCAATATCGACACAGCGTTTCTACTCTTATGAATCGGGTAGGGATAATGAATCACGCCTGAACGAGATATTCTCCAAGAGTCTTAACCTGAATGTGGTCCTTGCACTGGCAATTATCCTACTGCTTGAGACCATAGGCCTGTGGTATCTGGGTCACCGTCTGGTGGTTCCAGACGATAGATTCGAGGCTGTTCAATGGGTATACCAGTTTGCGGTTTTTTCACTGGTCTGCATGCTTCTGCAGATTCCCTACATGGCAGCTGTTATGGCTCATGAGGACATGGGTATCTACACCTTAATTACTACGGCTGAATGTTTGCTTAAACTGGTTGTTATCTTCCTTATAGGACGTGGAGGCATTGACAGGATGATATTCTATGGCGGAGGTATGTTCACCGTGGTCTTTCTGACATTCCTTTCATATGTGTTGGTGGCTGGTCACAGATATAATGAATGCCATTACCATATGCAGAAGGATCGTTCGCTGTACAAGGAATTGCTCACCTTCTCAGGATGGACATTCTACGGAACGGTTGCCGGTGTTGTCCTGATACAGGGCAATACTCTGTTGTTGAACCGTTTTTTCAAACTTTTTATCAATGCAGCTTTTGCAGTAGCCGTTCAGATACAGAACGCCTTCATTCAACTGTGCAACAGCGTTGTATTGGCCATACGGCCGGCAATGATCCGCTCATTTGCGGTTCAGGACTATGACGGATTGAATCTGCTATTCTCATTCAGCAACAAGACGCTCTTTTTCATTGTATCTGTAGTGGGAATCCCCCTGATAGTTGAGATGCCCCTGGTCATGGATGTGTGGCTTGTTGAAACCTCCCCTGAAAAGATACTGTTTGCCCGCCTGATGATAGGATACGTTGTGGTGATAGCCATGCAGAACCCGATAACAATCATCATGCAGGCCTCTGGTAACATCAGGCTGTATCATCTTCTGGCTGAAACAATAATGCTCATGTGCCTTCCAATATCATGGGTTATGTTCCGTATGGGAATGCCTGCATATACCGTACTCATTTCAATGATATCGGTCAGCATAGTGGCACACATGGCGCGTCTTTACTGCCTCAAGAGAAACTACAGGTATTTCTCTGTCTCTGATTACATACTCAAGTTCTCGCTTCCGTATATTCTGTTTGCATTGGTCTCTTTCGCTGCGGCATTCCTGCTTCACCGGGTGATTGGAATAGTGGCCGTACGTTTTGTGGCGGTGCTGGTGGTTCCGGCTCTGATACTCTCGGCATTTGTCTATCTGGCTGGACTGACAGTAGCCGAGAAGGCATATGTGAATAAGCTGATTTCAAAAATCCTGAAACCTAAGAGATGAAACCTACATTGGCCGATAACATACTGGTTGTATTGTATTTTCTGCTGTGGGTGGTGACATTCATCCTTTATCACAGGAAATTCCGGAATCTGGATGGCGGCAGCGTCATTATTGGTTCCTATTTCTGTTATGCTTTCTTCTCTATTCTGACGCTGAACAATCCCATCACCTTATGGGACTATTATGACTATCATCACCTGACGGTATTTCCGTTTATATATCTGTTTGTCATGCTGATAATCGCATTGTCGCCAGCAATCAGATACCATAACAATCCTGCCAGTCAGATAGAGGCTCCCAGTTCTTTGATACTATATGTGCTCTCTGCAATCATCATATTGTCGGCCCTGGTGTTGTTCCCCAATGTCATAGCGAATCTGGGGGATGGTCTGATCAAACTGCTCACAGATACTGATGCCGGAAAGGATGCATATGAGGAACAGCTTAAGAACGCTGCAGATTCGGGTAGCGGAATAGGCAATATTCCCGCCATCATTTTCAACGCATTGTCTGAGATTGCCATATTCCTGTTCTTCTATTTCCTGACTCTGAAGAGAAAGAATGTCTGGCTTGTGGCTGGACTTGGCTTTGCAATCATGGTAGCGGTACTGCAGCCCATCATGGCCGGTCAGAGAAGTCTTGTGATCTATACCGTGCTGACGGTGATACTGGGCTTTTTCTTCTTCAAGCAGTTCTTCTCGGACGTTCTGAGGAAAGTGATGCGTTACATCGGCATCATCGGCATAGGCCTGACTATGATACCTGTCATAGCCATTACCGTGAGCCGTTTCTCACAATACCGCCAGTCAACGGTAACAGACTATGTGAACTGGTACATCGGCCAGGGAAACATATACTTCAACAACTATGCTTTGGATGACAACGGTATCCGTTACGGTGACCGTACGCTTAATCTGGTAAAGCGTGTCATCAGTTCAAATGCATCTGATAATTTTGTGGAGAGACGTGATACATTCAGTAATCTGTATGTAAACGATGATATTTTTACTACGTTCGTAGGTGATTTTGCGATTGACTACGGACCGGTGCTGGCTTTTCTGATTTTTGTGGTATTCAATGCGTGGGTACTGTTCAGGACCAGAGTGCAGGACGGTAAGATAAAGATACAGCAGGCTATTCTACTGTATTTCACCATGTGCGTGTGCATGCAGGGAGGTATGACCCTGTTCACATTTGCAGATACTGCGAATCTTAAAATGTTCTGTATGTTTGCATTATACTTTTATCTGGTGTTTTACGACACCATTCTGGAGAAGTTCCCGCAGCATATAGAGTATGTAAGGCATGCAGACAAGCCGTTGCCCAAAAAGAGAATCATTGTGAAATAGCGCTATGAAGAGGATAATGCTTGTTTTCGGTACCCGCCCGGAGGCCATCAAGATGTGCCCCCTGGTAAAGGAGTTTCAGAAATACCCGCAGGATTTTGAGACCGTGGTATGCGTCACCGGCCAACACCGGGAGATGCTTGACCAGGTGCTGAAGATATTTGAAGTGACTCCTGACTATGACCTGAACATAATGAAGCAGGGACAGGACCTCTATGACGTTACCTCACGCGTGCTTCTGGGTATGCGTGACGTGTTCAGTGAGTGCAGGCCGGACATTGTCCTGGTTCATGGCGATACCACCACCTCAATGGCAGCCGCAATGGCCGCCTTCTACCAGCAGATACCGGTAGGACATGTCGAGGCAGGACTCCGTACCCATAACATGCTCAGCCCGTGGCCCGAGGAGATGAACCGTCAGGTGACAGGACGCATTGCAGACTATAACTTCAGCCCCACGGCATTAAGCGAGCAGAATCTCAAGGATGAGAATGCTCACGGCCGAATTCTCGTAACTGGCAATACCGTTATAGACGCGCTCCACATGGTAGTTCGTAAGCTCAAGTCCGATGAGGCTCTTGCCCGTGAGCAGGTGAATGTTCTGCAGGAGGCTGGCTATGATCCACTGAGACTTGACGGAGGCCGTAAACTGGTTCTCATCACAGGACACCGCAGGGAGAACTTCGGTGACGGATTCATCAGTATGGTTACGGCTATGAAGGATCTCAGCGAAAAATATCCTGATGTGGATTTTGTTTATCCCATGCACCTGAACCCCAATGTCAGAAAGCCCATACATGAGGTGTTCGGTGAGGATCTGACCGTGTACGGCAACTTCTACTTCATAGAGCCGCTGCAGTATCTGGAGTTTGTTTATCTGATGGAGAAGAGCTACCTGGTACTTACGGACAGCGGAGGCATTCAGGAGGAAGCTCCCGGACTTGGCAAACCGGTTCTGGTGATGCGTAACACCACAGAGCGTCCCGAGGCACTTAAGGCCGGAACGGTCAAACTGGTTGGAACCGACCATGACCTTATTGTCAGTGAGGTGAGCAGGCTTATTGAAGACAAAAATCATTATGACAAGATGTCCAAGGCCCAAAATCCTTATGGAGACGGTCTGGCATGTCAAAGGATAGTAAATGCTTTAAGGTAACAGCATATCGGTATGAAAGCAAGAGTAATTGCACTATATCTTCCTCAATTCCATCCCATACCTGAGAATGACCTCTGGTGGGGACCCGGATTCACCGAATGGACAAACGTAGCCAAGGCAAAGCCGTTGTTCCGCGGCCATATCCAGCCTAAGATTCCTGCTGATCTTGGATTCTATGACCTGCGGCTGCCTGAGACTCGTGAACAGCAGGCCAGTATGGCACGTCAGGCAGGAATAGAGGGATTCTGCTATTACCATTACTGGTTCGGTAGCGGAAAACAGTTGCTGGAGCGTCCGTTCAATGAGGTGCTTGAAAGCGGTAAACCTGACTTCCCGTTCTGCCTGTGCTGGGCAAACCATGACTGGACAAACAAGACCTGGACCAGTCAGGGCACTCTCAAGAAGGATAACATGATGATACAGATGGAATACTCTATGGATGATCATCGGAGCCATTTCATGTCACTGCTTCCCGCTTTCAGAGACAAGCGCTACATCACGGTTGATGGTAAGCCCATGTTCGTGATTTACAATGCATGGGCATTCCCGCAAGTAAATGAGTTCATCACCCTCTGGCAGGAACTGGCGCATGAGAACGGCCTGCCCGGCATCTATTTTGTGGGCGGTACAGCTTCTACATTTGCATTCCGTCTGAATGATGAAGGTAAGCGTGTGGCTTCAATCCCCAATCTCAAAAGCAGTGCCGATGTGTACAACTCAGTGCTTGACATGGGCTTTGATGCGGTTAACTCTTTTGGCAAACGCCGCGGTGAGATGCTTGAGGAGGGCCGTTTAAAGAACATCATGCGTATTGCCCTGCAGAAATGCGGCATTCCCGTAAGCAAGAAATACGATTACCTGAAGACGGTCAGCGGATATTTCGCCCCCGAAGATACTTGGGAGAATGTTTTCCCCACCATACTGCCGCAGTGGGACCGCACTCCCAGAGCAGGATCGGCCGAAGGCATGTATGTTAACGCCACACCTGAGTATTTCAGAAAACACGTGCATAATGCCCTTGAACTGGTCAAGGACAAGCAGGATGAACACCGTATAATCTTCCTGAAATCATGGAACGAGTGGGGGGAGGGTAATTATGTGGAGCCGGATCAGACCTGGGGTCACGGTTTCCTGGATGCATTGGCTGAAACAATAAAATAAGCCGTACATTATGAAAGAGATAGTATTCGTACTCAGTTCCCTGAATGACCCTCACTACCGCAAACGTGTTGAGGAGTTCATGGATCATGGATATGAAGTTACTGTCTACGGATTCAAGAGGGCGGGTAGGGATCTTCCGAAATCACGTTATACTCCGATTATCCTGGGTGAGATACAGAACCGCAGTTTCAGCTCGAGGATAGGAACACTGAATGCAGGCATCAGGTCCATATCGGGTAAATGCAAGGGAAAGTTATGCTTTTACAGCAGTCTGGATATTGCCCTTTTTGCGTCGATGCATATTAAGAGCCCGTATATATATGAAGTGTGCGACCTGACGGAACTGACCATCGGCAACCGTTTGATTAGAGGAATCCTTACGGCGCTTAACAGGCGTTTCATCCGCAAATCCATAACTACAATCATCACTTCCGAGGGGTTTGCACAGCATTTTGCCGTTATTGATCCGGGTAAGTTCTCGCTTATTCCCAACAAGGTGAGCCCGGATATTCCAGCATATACCGCTGAAAGGAAAGCCATTGACAAGGATCCAATCAGAATAGGATTTGCAGGGGTGATTAGGTTTGAAACAATCTATCATTTTGTCAAGGCGACAGCTGAATTCGGTAGGAACATAGAACTGCATCTGTTCGGTATTTATAACGATACTGACAAGTGGTCCGTGAAGATTTGTGAAATTGAAAGGAACTCGGATAATGTGATATATCATGGGCCTTTTTCAAATCCTGACGGACTTCCGGCCATTTATTCTGGCATTGATATGGTGTTATGCACATATTCACCTACTTTTGGAGTGAAATATGCCGAACCAAACAAACTGTATGAGGCTATTTATTTCAGATGCCCGATCATTGTAAGTGAAAACGTTTTTCTTGGAGACAAGGTAAAGAGGCTTAATGTGGGCTATGTGATAAATGCCATGGATGAGGACGAGATCAAAACGTTCCTGGCAGGTTTGAATCAGGCTGATTATAATAAAAAAATCATTGCTTGTGAGAGCATTCCTCAGAGGGACTGCCTGAACATCAATGATGATTTTTTCAAGAAAATTTATGGTTACGAATAAACTGCACGAAATTTATCACGTCTTTGAAGAACTTGTAGCAAAGATATTCGGTGAGAATGCCCGCTACAGGCTGATATACTTTCTGCGTACCGGAAAACACCTGAATCTCAAAAATCCACGTGATTGGAACGAGAAGATGTTCTGGCTCTCACGATACTGGCGCAATCCGTTGCTTTCTGTGTGTTCCGATAAGTACGCGGTAAGACAGTATCTGATGGATAAGGGATGCGGTGATATTCTGAATGAGCAATACGGAGTATATGATTCGGCCTGTGAGATTGACTTTGATAAGCTGCCGTCCAAGTTCGTGCTCAAATGCAATCACGGATCAAGAATGAACATCATTGTTGAGGACAAGTCAACTCTTAATATACCTGAAACCGTAAAGACCTTGGACAAATGGTTGGGATTCCAGTATGGCAGGGGTACAGAATGGCAGTATAGGAGCATTAGACCCAGAATACTGGCCGAGAAGTACCTGGAGAGTTCAGACGGCAGGATGATAGAATACCAGATATTCTGTTTTAACGGTAAACCCATGTTCTTTCTGGTAAGGAATGACCTGCGTAAAAGTTCAGTGGACAGGCAGTCTGACGAGTATGCCGTCTCATATACCATTGACTGGCAGCGCGTATTTATGAGAAAGGGTGAAGAAAAGTTTGATATAGAACTTCAAAAACCGCGCAATTATGAGAAGATGATTGACTATGCTTTACGTCTGTCACAGGATTTCCCCCAGGTCAGGGTTGATTACTACGAGGTTGATGACAGACTTGTTTTTGGAGAACTGACATTCTCTTCACACGGAAGCGTACAGTCAAATTACAGAAAAGAATTTATCAAGTCGCTTGGAGAGGAGTTGAAGCTTCCTTCAAAGTACAACGGTTGATATTGATTTTTTTACTACTTTTATAGCCGTTTTGTTAAGACAAGTATTTGATGACTGACGGCCTGGTTTCCATTATAACCACTCTATATAACTCTGGTAGCTTTATTACAAAGACAATAGAGTCTGTCATTGCACAGACCTATTCTAACTGGGAGATGGTCATTACAGATGACTGCTCGACCGATGACGGCCCTCAGATAGTGGAGTCATATGCCGCTAAAGACCCCAGAATCAAATTGTTTAGACTTGATGAGAACGGCGGTCCGGGTGTGGCACGCAATCACTCCATAGCAAATTCGCAGGGACAATACATTGCATTCCTGGACAGCGATGACACCTGGATGCCCGATAAGCTGGAGAAACAGCTTGCCCTGATGAAAGAGAAGGGTTGCGGCGTGGTATACGCAAGCTATCTAATCTGTGATGGTTATGACAATGTGACCGGTATGGTCAAATGCAAAACCAGAACACGTTATTGGAGGGAGGTATGTGACAACTCAATAGGTTTCCTCACCATGATGTTTGACCGCAAGAAAGTGGGTGATGCCATGTTGCCCACAATCAGAAAACGTCAGGACTGGGGCCTGAACATAGAACTTCTGAGACGTTGCAGGGTGGCATATGGTGTCAAGGAACCTTTGGCTGTATACAGAATAAGGAAAGGTTCTGTTTCAAGAGACAAACTTCCGCTTGTAAAATACAATGTCTCAATATACAGGCAGATACTGGGTTACTCGGCAGTCCGTGCCGTATTGATGTTCACTTTTATATTCATGCCGTTCTACATAGGCAAGAAGGTGCTCAATTTCTTTAAGACAATGTTCGTGGATAAGCACCAGAAGGTTTAACTTCTGCCCGTTTTCTGTCTATTATCTGTGTTGGTTTACTACTATTACTAATTTAAATAACAAGATGAAGAAAGTATTATTTACAGTTGCTCTGGCCCTCGTAGCAGCAGGTGTCAGCGCACAGGAGCCTGAGTTCCGTATGCCTATGGGCGGCGGTTTCGGCGGTTTTGGCGGTTTCGGCGGTTTCGGCGGCGGCCAGCAGGTTGACGTAAAGTTTGACGAGTATGTAGCTGCTCCCGAAGGTTATGACCAGGAGCGTCCAGGCATCGAGCGCGGTACCGTTCAGCTTATTGAGTATAAGTCTGAGTCAGTAGGTACTGTACGTAAGGCCAACGTATATCTTCCTCCCAAGTATGATCCCAAGAAGAAGTACAGCGTTCTCTACCTGCTTCACGGTATCGGTGGTGACGAGTGGGAATGGATGAATGACGGTGGTGTACCCAATATCATCATGGATAACCTCTATGCTGACGGCAAGGTAGCTGACATGATCGTTGTTATGCCTAACGGACGTGCTGCTGAGAATGACTCACGTGCCGGCGGTATGGCTTCATCAGCTGCTTTCGGTGTATTTGACAAGGACCTTATCGGTAGCCTTATGCCTTACATCAACAGTCATTTCAGCACATACACTGACAAGATGCACACTGCCATTGCAGGTCTGTCAATGGGTGGCGGCCAGTCTCTGAACTTCGGTCTTTCCAACATGGACAAGTTCGCTTATGTAGGCGGTTTCTCATCAGCTCCCAACACCATGCGTGCCGCTCAGCTCATTCCTGACGTTGAGAAGGTAAAGCAGGAGAACAAACTGCTCTGGATGGTTTGCGGTGGTGCCGACGGTCTGATTGGCAACAGCACACAGCTTAAGGCTTTCTGCGACGAGAACGGAATTCCCTGCACCCTTATCAATTATCCCAATGAGGGTCACAACTTCACAGTTTGGAAGTACGGCTTGTATAACTTCGCACAGCTGATCTTCAAATAAATGTAATTCATTCACATTGGATTGATATTATCAGGAGGCCGCTATATAATTAGCGGTCTCTTTTTTTGTCTGGTTATAGTCGTGCAGCTTTTTATATGTAACTCTCTTTGTTGTTTTGAGGTGATTGTTTACCTTTGAGTGTTGTATTATGCCTCCTTATTGGTTATAACATGCGAACCGGTTTCTTAAAGATAATTGTATGTATGACGGTTGCCTTTTTTGTGCTGCCGTTGCATATCCTGGCTCAGAAAGCAGATGCTACATTAAAGTCTCAGGTCAAACGTGAACTGATATGCAGTTTTGAGACAGTCGGTATGACGGGAAAGGGTGACTACGCACCTTTTTGGCATACATCCAACCGTCAGGGACTGCCGTCAACTGACAATAGTAACGGTTATATGCATTTTGCGACCTTAGGCAGTGTGCTTTTCCCTGGCGGATTAGGTTTGGACTATGGAGCTGACTTGGGAGTCGGAGCAAACCTGCAGAATGATTGGTTCGTACATCAGTTGTACGTGGATTTGGATTACAGTTGGCTCGGTATGTCAGTTGGAATGAAAGAACGATGGGGGGAACTTCTGAACCCGGCTTTAAGCAGCGGTGGACTGACATGGTCAGGAAACAGCCAGCCCATACCGCAGATACGTATAGGTATACCAGAATATACCCGCATTACTCTCTTGGGCAGTTGGTTCTCTGTAAAGGGACATATCAGTTATGGCCGTTTAACCGATGATAAATGGAGAAAGAATCAATCAGAGTCAGCTGCCGGGTATGATTATTACGCTGACGGCCTGTTGTTTCACAGCAAGGATTTTTTCCTGAAGTTCGGTGATATGGACCGTTTTCCGTTGGAGGCTACATTGGGTCTTGAGATGTATTCTGTATTTGGAGGTACTCTTTACAACCGAACACTTTATACAGAAGAGATTCTTGATGAGTACAAACTGCCTTCTGGACCTAAAGCATACTTGACAGCACTTTTACCTTTCAATGAGGTTGGTAAACAGGGTAAAGAGAACGGCAATATTTTGGGCAGTTGGCATCTTTCGCTTGATTATCGTGCTGCCAAATGGGGCGTAAGAGCATATTATGAACATTTCTATGAGGATCATTCCAGTTTGCTTGGCATAGAATACAAAAGTGATCTTGAGGGTAATAAGGATTATGTGTTTTACGGTTTCAGACGTAACTGGTTTGATGGCCTTTTTGGTATTGAACTCAATTTGCCGGAAAACAGTCCTATCAGGAATGTGGTGCTTGAGGTTCTGAATACCCGCGGACAATGCGGCCCCATCTACAAGGCTCCTTTTTATCCTGTTGCCGAAGGAGTGGATGGCTGCGACGGTATGTACAATCATGAATTGTATGATTCATACAGCATGTCCGGATACGCCATAGGCAGTCCGATACTTGTTTCTCCTGTATATAATAAAGATTACAACCAGCGTTTCCGCAGCAACCGCGTTCTGGCATATCATTTAGGTGTTGACGGCGGATTCGGAGACAAATGGTATTACAGGGCATTGTTTACTCATACAACCCATTGGGGAACGTATGAGGACCCCTTGAATGAGATTCAAAAGGTGACATCTTGCCTGCTTGAGGGCTCGTATCGTCTGGGTGATGCCTACAGTTGGAAAATAGGTCTTTCTGTGGGCATGGATTTCAATGACGGAGATTTGCTTGGTAATAATACCGGCATAATGATTACACTTTCTAAATTATGGAAAATCCTATGAAAAGAATCGGCATAATAATTCTGATGATGCTCGCCATGGTGCTGTTGCATTCTTGTGAGAATGTTTTCCATAATGACAAACTGGATTTTTTGTGGAGGCTTGACAGTGTGGAGTACACTGACGGTGTTGATTTTAATGGCAAAACATGTTCTATAGAATGCCCAGAGGGAGGCTGGTTCAGTTTTGCAAGAGATCTTGTCAGAGTTGAAGATAAGAGAAGCGGTTTTTGTGTGATTGGTGTTTTGACAGACCAAGGAGGGCAACTGACTTTTGATTTTACGATGTATGAAGATGAGAAATGGGGAACAGAATATGGTCTCAGGCAGATGGGTATAGAATCAAAGGTAACATCGTTCCGCGTAACTCAACTGAACGGCAAAGAATTGGTACTTACAGGTACTAAAACAATTCTCAGATTCACCAAATGGTGAACAATTACATTCTCAGCATCTTGAGGAAGTCGCGTTCCGTGCGGACAGAGGTCTCTTCCTTGCCCTTAAGTGTCTGCGTCTCAGGGAACAGTAGCATTGTGGAGAAATCTGTTTCAGGCAGGTGAATGCGCTCATACAGATGGCGGAATGAACGCCCGGCGTGTGTCTCCGGGTCACGGGGTCCCACAATCATAAGCAGATGATCAGTTTGCAGTCCAGCCATTACCCAGTGCATATCGGCAGTCTCACTGACCTCATTGTATGATACGCGTCCGCTTGAGAAGTTGAGCCCGGTACCGCGCACAGCTGATATAGGCTGATCCTTGCCGTAGAACTCAATTGCGCAGCCTATAGCCATACTTATGCGATAGATGCTCTCCATGCATATTTCAAAAGCGTCATCCTGAAGTACCGGACCCGGTACTAAAACTACAATCCTGCGGATAGTGTTAATGGGAGAGACAAATCGCTGCAAAACAATCTGGCCGTGAAAACCGTCATTCAACGGACTGATAATGTTCTCAAGATAGGGCAGGTTGATGCTGTGACGTAACGGAAGTCCCATGATTATTCCGGTGGCTTCAAACTCATTGGAGGCATGTATAATGCTGTCAATGATGTTGTTGCCCAGACGGTTGTGTGTAATGAACGGGATATCGGCCGATGCAGCTATTTGCTGTGCCTCTTCCAGACGCCCCTTACCGTCCTGAAGGTATTTGGGAGCGTGTTCTCCGTTTATGGTGATATACAGGCCAACCATATCGCGGTCCTTACGGTTGTAGAGTGTTATGGCTGTATCCATAATGGCTTGCAGAGTGTTGGACCCGGTAAGCATTACAAGCATGCGGTTGTCCTGCGTGGGGGCATCGGACTGCTCGTTCTGGTGCAGTGAAAGTGCCCCGTTCTCTGTAATGATATTGCTCAGTATGCAAGAGAACAGCACTATCAGGACTGTGGTGCTAAGGGTTGTGTTATCCATCATTCCTCCGGCAAAAGCGCCCATGGCTATAGCCAGTGCGCCTGCGGCGTGTGATTCACTCAGACCGAATATGATGCGGCGGTCATCACGCTGGAATTTATTGGCCTTCTGAACAAACAGTGCCGCAATCCATTTACCAAGAGTACCCGTGGTGAACAATACTGCGAATGCGGTCAGAAACAGCCAGTTTCCGGTCATGCCTGTAAGGTCTATCATCAGTCCGGTGCCTATCAGGAACATCGGTACAAACAGCGTTCCTCCCACAAAATCAAGACGGTTCATCAGAGGTGATGATTTGGGGATGTAACGGTTCAGTACTATTCCGGCCAGGAATGCGCCCACAATTGAATCAAGCCCTATAATCTGTGCCAGGCCGCAGCTGAGCGCCAGCAGTATCATCACGAACAGGAAATGTGAGAAACTGTTTGTTACGGTATGGAAGAAACCGCGTGCAATGCGTGGGTATATAAGTATGACCGCGGTAACGTAGATGACAATCTTTAGCGTAAACCACAGGGGGTTGAAACTTTCTCCGGCGGCGGTTGACATCATCACCGCGTAGACCATCAGGGCGAGCAGAATGGCCACCAGTGCTCCGGATACAGAGATGGTTACACTCTGTCGGCGTCCAAGTCCGTATCGGCTTATGATTGGATAGGATATAAGCGTGTGTGATCCCATTATGCAAGCCAGTATTGCCGATGTACGTGCCGGGAGTTGCAGAAGCCATACGCATGCCAAATAACAGAGAGCCCATGGAATTGCAAAGGTCAGTATTCCGAATATGATTCCCCACACCTTGTTGCGTTTCATCTCCTCCAGGTCAATCTCCAGGCCGGCAAAGAACATGATGAACAACAGGCCAATACGGCTGAAGAACTTTAATTCAGGAGTGATCTGCAGTATGTTCAGCAGGCCTGGTCCAAGCAGTGTACCTGTAACGATAAGGCCCGCTATCTGAGGAAATCTTAGACGTTTGCAGACAATAGGTACGAACAATACCAGCATCAGGACAATAAAGCATATCCAGATGGTGTCAGTAAGGGGAAACAGCTGTTGAAAACCCATTTTGTCTTTTTGTGCTACGAAGATAAATAAAAGAATGTGATTTTGTAAATTCGCATTCGCAAAAGATTATGATTCTATGATAGACTACCAGCAGGAACTTAACCCCAGCCAGTGTGATGCCGTGCTCTACACAGACGGTGATTGCATGGTCATAGCCGGTGCCGGTTCCGGAAAAACACGTGTGTTGACATATCGCATTGCGCATCTGCTTGAGGAGGGTGTGGATCCATGGTCCATACTGGCACTCACGTTCACAAACAAGGCGGCCGGAGAGATGAAACAGCGCATAGCCGCCAGAGTGGGAGAGAACCGTGCCCGATATCTGTGGATGGGTACATTTCACAGTATATTCAGCCGCATACTCAGGAGTGAGGCCGATAAGATAGGATACAGCTCCAACTTTACCATATATGACCAGACTGACAGCCAGAACCTGATCAAGTCCATTGTGCGTGAGATGCAGCTTGATGACAAGACATACAAGCCCAGTGTGGTGCAGAACCGCATATCGAATGCCAAGAACAGGCTGATAACGGCATCGGCTTACATTCAGAATGCCGATATCTACAAGCATGACCAGTTCAAGCGCGTACCTATGGTGGGCAAGATATATGAGCGATATGAGCAGCGCCTGCGTCAGTCAGACGCAATGGATTTTGATGACTTGCTGCTCAATACGTTCCTGCTGTTCCGTGAGCATACTGATGTGCAGGAGCGTTACGGAACAAGTTTCAAACATATTCTGGTTGATGAGTATCAGGATACCAACTATGCCCAGCACTGCATAGTATGGCAGCTGACACGCTATGGTGCCAAGGTCTGTGTTGTGGGTGATGACGCTCAGAGCATCTACTCGTTCCGTGGTGCCAACCTGGACAATATGCTCAAGTTCTCCAAGTTGTATCCTGATTCAAAGTTGTTCAAGCTTGAGCAGAACTACCGCTCTACCCAGACAATAGTAGAAGCTGCAGGTACACTTATAGACAAGAATCACGCTCAGATTAGGAAGAAGGTGTTCTCTGAGAATGAACAGGGTGACAAGATAAAGGTGCTGTGTGCCCATTCAGACCTTGAGGAGAGTGAGATGGTGGTTAACCGCCTGCTTGACCTGCATACCTTTAAGGATGTGCCCTGGCGCGAGATGGCCATACTGTACCGTACAAATGCCCAGTCACGTCCGCTTGAGGAGGCGTTGCGCAAACGCGGTCTTCCATATAAGATTTATGGTGGTCTCTCTTTCTACCAGCGCAAGGAGGTTAAGGATGTGATAGCCTATATGCGCATGAGTGTGAATCCCAATGATGAGGAGGCGTTCAAGCGCATCATAAACTATCCCGCACGCGGAATAGGGCAGACAACCGTCAGTAAGATACAGACATCCGCAATGGAGAGCGGAGTGAGTCTCTGGGCCGTGTTATGCAATCCTACGGAGTACAATCTTGAGGTCAACCAGGGTGCTTTGGCTAAACTGACAGCCTTTAGAACCCTTATGGAGAGTTTTATGACTGATGCTTCAACATTGACTGCGCAGCAGCTGTCTGCCCGGATGGTTGAGGAGGCCGGTATAATGCGTGAGCTCAAAGCCGATACCACCATAGAGGGTGAAAGCCGCATGCAGAACGTGGATGAACTGTTGAACAACATAGCGCAGTTCTGCAAGGACCGTGAGGAGGAGGGCAATGACAAATGCCTTATGACAGATTATCTGAGTGAGGTTTCTCTCTTGACTGATCAGGACAATGAGACTGAGGATGATGTAGAGAAAGTAACTCTGATGACCGTCCATGCAGCCAAGGGCCTGGAGTTTGATGCGGTATTCATCGTGGGCCTGGAGGAGCATCTTTTCCCCAGTGATATGAGCGGTGATGACGAGCGTCAGATTGAGGAGGAGCGCCGTTTGCTGTATGTGGCAATGACTCGCGCACGCAAGTATCTGCACCTGCTGTTTGCCACTACAAGGTTCAGGTATGGCAACGTGGATTTCTGCTCGCCCAGCAGGTTCTTGAAGGATATTGATTCAAGGTATTTGAATATGCCGGCGGGGGGAACATTGGGGACAGTCCCCGGCTCGCGATTTGGGCAGAATTCTGGTTTTGAGAGTAAGCCTGTCAGTAAGCCGTGGGAGCACGGCCGGTTCCAGAAGGTTACGGAGTCTATGCTTAAGGATTCTGCGCCCGCACAGTCAGCTACCGGTCTGAAAGAGGGCAGTGTGATTGAGCATGAGCGCTTTGGAATAGGCAGTGTCCTCACTATTGAAGGCTCCGGCGATAACGCCAAAGCCCGCATAAAGTTCCTGAATGTAGGTGAGAAGACCCTGCTTCTCAAGTTTGCCCGCTACAAAGTCTTGAAGTAGGTTTCTCAGAACGGTCTTTTAAACCCTAATGAGAAATCCTTTACTGCATATGTGGCCAGTATTCCGGCGCCACCTTTAACATTGTGGATAATGGTTACTGGCTCAGACATGAATGTCATATCAGAATCTTCATAATCAGATACTGATTTCTGATACAGATAGAATGAACGTGACAGGACATACAGTTGTATGTTCAGTTGGTATTCTATCTCATTGCCGTATGTCTTGAATGAGTACAGGTCTGAAGGCGGATATGTGGATTGAGAGTCATCATCAGGCGTATCATTTGTGTAGTAGATGTACTGCGCCGTATCGGGCTTTTCCATGAGAATCTCAAAAGTCAGTTTGCTGCCGTCTTTGATGTGTTGGTCAGAAAACATATAAGTAGTGAACCCGTATTCAAACTGACTGTCTTCCTCAGTTTCTTCCAAGATAGCTGTCGCATCGTTGGATTGCTCCAGAAGCACTTTTGTTGCTGCAGGTACTTTGAAATGGAGTGCCGCCGGCATTTTGAACTCGTTATCGTCAAAAGCCCATTTCGTGGTGTAAACCACCACAGGCTCTATCTTTAGGAGATAATAATCTGTTGCGTCGGGGCGGCCCTGTATGTCCAACTCCACAACCCATGATGAATCTACCTTGTCATCCTGGAAATCAGGTTCATAATCTTCAAAAGCTTCGCTGATGGTCTTTACGTGTACATATTTCTTGATGTAGCTGTTCATATGGCACTCCTGTGCATAAGGAACGGTATCTGTCGCTGATATGCTGCCATATTCAGGGTGAGAGGCATTGAAAGAAATGACATCTCCCTGTCTTATTATCCTGCCGTCAAAATAACCGCCCAAATGTTCATCGTATTCAGCTTTTCTAGTTTTGCCGTTAATATCGACAGTCATATCGATTCCGGACTTTATGTCTTCATTTGTTGAGTAGTACTCAAGAAAAGAGTGACTCCTGGTCATATGGAAGACAGGTATTTCCAAATCCCGGGTAATGCAGTTGGCTACCAGCATGCTTTTGCTGTCAGAGCCGTTATATTCAATATCTTCAATGCAGGCCGATGCCAATAAGGCGGTACAGAACAGTATGGCTGATATGCGGTTTGTATGTTTCATAATCCTTTAGAATGATAATGTGTAACTTAAGGACGGAAGAATAGGGAACAGGGTGAGCTGTCTCAGTGTGCGGTCCTCAGCATATTTTCCATCGCGATAATAACTTTCAGTATATACGTAAACCAGGAACGGGTTACGGTTGTTATAGGCATTGTAAACACTCAGATTGAAAGTGCGTTCCAGCCTGCTGCTAAGCTTGCGGTGCCAGTTGAAACTCAGGTCCAGACGGTGAGTGGGGTTGAGCCTGAAATTGTTACGGTTGTCATAGTAGCCTATCGTACCGGTGTAGTGTTCTTCATCATAGTCAGACAGCTTCTCAGAATCATAATACTGTGTATACACCGTTCCGCAGTTACCGGTCTCATATAGCCATGTGGCCGATATGTCGAATTTGTCGCTGAACTTATAGTTGCACGTTATGTCCACTTTGTGGCGACGGTCATATTTGGCATCGAATGTGCGGCCGCCGTTTACAACCATCCCGGGACGGTCAAACTTGCGCTGTGAACGGCTCCAGGTGTATGATATCCATCCGTTCAGCTTTCCTATTGAGCGTTGTGCCATAAATTCAACGCCATAGCTCCAGCCTTTACCCATGGCAACCTTGTCCTGCCAGTCGGTATCGCCGGTCAGATAATTGGAACCCTCCTTGTATTCAAGCAGATTGTCCATCTGTTTGTAGTAACCCTCAAGCGTAAAGTCTGCAATGCCCTCACGGCTGTATGATGCTCCTATGGCCCATTGGTGTGAGTGCTCAGGTGTTATCTTGTCTGTTACAGGAACCCAGAGATCCGTAGGCAGGTTGATCATGTTGTTTGAAAGCAGATGCACATACTGTGTCATATATGCGTATCCGGCCTTGAATGAGAGATTGTCAGTGACGAGGAAACGTGTACTGAGGCGCGGCTCAACAGAGTTATAGAACTTCCCGTTTACGCTGAATGCGGCATAGCCGGCTCCGATATTGGCTTTGATGACATTGGTTATCTCTATGTCATCCTCAGCATACAGCTGGAATTCATGAGCGGTTATATTCTTTGAACCGTATTTCTGTTTTAATTCAGAGGGTTGTATTGAATCATTCTGGTTACTGCTTGACATGGCAAGCTCCGTAACATCCGGATTGAAGCGGTGACGGGTGTAACTTCCTCCAAACCTGATGTCCTGACGGAAAGATGGTGACCAGTGAAAATCTGAGCGGAATGAAGCATCATGTATTCCGGATTTCATTTCTATCCCAACATTGCTCTCGGATTTGTTCTCCTTGTCTTTCTCCTTTATGTCAATGCCCATTTTATGACGGTATCTGGTATAATTGGCACTCAGGTCCATAAAGAGTTTAGGTCCGATGACATGGTTCCAACGTATAGCTGTCACAGTATTTCCCCAACGCCAATCCAGCTTGGTAGTGTTCTTTACCGTTCCGCCCGAACCTCTGTATTTGAAGAAGATGTCATCATCGCCGCTGTACCAGCTCAGATAGAGCCTGTCCCTGTCATTGAACTTATGGTTTACTTTCAGGTTGAGATCATAGAAGTAGTATCCCATATACATATCCTCTGTGTCGGCGTATTTGAATTGCCGGTTCAGCCAGAGTGCCGTATTCAGCAGTAAGTCGGAGTATGTGCGGCGTGCTGAGAAATTGAAAGAAGTCTTTCCTTTTATAATAGGACCTTCAATATTGAACTTTGATGATATGAGTCCTATGGAACCGTTGCCATGATACTCTTCCATATCACCGTCCTTCATACGTATATCCACTACTGATGATAGGCGGCCATAATAATGTGCGGGGAAACTTCCTTTGTAGAGAGTGACGTTCTTTATGGCATCCGGGTTGAATACTGAGAACATGCCGAACATATGGTTCACGTTATAGACCGGCACACCGTCCAGAAGAAGCAGGTTCTCATCAGGGTTTCCTCCGCGTACATACAGTCCGGCTGTGGCTTCGGCTCCGGCCATCACGCCAGGCAGCAGTTGGAGAGCCTTGAGAACGTCTGTCTCACCAAACATTGCGGGAACAGCCTTGATCTGTTCTATGGGTATGTCAACTGCACTCATCTGTGAACCCTTGACTCCCAGAACCTCACGGTTGCCGTAGATGGTTACCTCTGTCAATGCCTCTATCACCGGGATGCCTATATTAATGACGGTGTCGCGGTCCAAACGGAATGAAAGTGTCACGGGTTTATAACCTACGTAGCCTGTACTCAGTTCCACTAAACCGTCAGGTAGTGTAAGTGAATAGAATCCGTACTCATTCGTTATGGCGCCACGGCCGCTGATGTTATCCAGTATGGTGGCTCCAATTAATGTCTCTTGGCTTGAACGGTCTGAAATATAACCGCTTACTGTGTGTCTTGTCTGGGCGTGAGCACCCAATGCAAAAAGGATTGAAAAGCAGATTGTAATTGTTTTCTTCATCTGTTTATAAACAAAAAAAGCAGCCTTATAATGACAGCTGCTTAGTAATTCAAATAATTTTGAGCGGCAAACGAGACTCGAACTCGCGACCCCGACCTTGGCAAGGTCGTGCTCTACCAACTGAGCTATTGCCGCATTTGCTTTGCAAATGCGCGATTGACTTTCTCGCCTCGGTAAAATGAAAGTAAACTTTCCTTTTACGCTCGGCTCGGCGTCAATTGCCGCAGGAAGTGAAGAGAATGAGACTCGAACTCACACGACATAACTGTCACTACCCCCTCAAAGTAGCGCGTCTACCAATTCCGCCATCTCTCCATAGAAGTGCCCAGAACAGGACTCGAACCTGCACACCTCGCGGCACACGCACCTGAAACGTGCGCGTCTACCAATTCCGCCACCTGGGCATTTCCAAAATAAATCAAAGATCTACTTTTGAGCGGCAAACGAGACTCGAACTCGCGACCCCGACCTTGGCAAGGTCGTGCTCTACCAACTGAGCTATTGCCGCAAAATTTTTTCTCTGGAAAAATTATGCGGCGAAGGTCTCCGGCGCCTCGGCAAAATGAAAGTAAACTTTCCTTTTGCTCTCGGCTTGTGCGACCATTGCCTCCCGTGCGTTTAGAATCCTTATTAGGAATTCACGCAGGTTAGAAACATTTTTCCAGAATAGTCAAAGACCAATGCTTCTTGTGAAAGCGGTGCAAAGGTAGTGGTTTTGGGGAGACTTGCAAAGACAATTGCGATTTTTTTTAGCCTTCCCGGAACTTTTTATTTGGAGAGGAGTGCGTCAATGTGCTTTTGGGCGGTGCTGCAAACCTCTGCGGCGTTCATAGATAGGCACTTGCGGTTTTTTACCACAATCTTTCCGTTTACAATTACGGTATCCACATCTGATGCATGAGCGCTGTAAACAAGTTCTGATATCAGGTTTGTATGCGGATAGAGGTGCGGTTTTTCTATGTCAACAAGCAGGATATCGGCGAATGCGCCCGGGGTGAGAACGCCCAGCTCTCCTTCGCGGCCTATGGCTTTCGCACCGTTCACGGTAGCCATCTGCAGAGCAGTGTATGCGGGGATGGCGCAGGGGTCAAGTGTGCTTGCTTTCTGAAGCAGTGAAGCGGAGCGCATCTCCTCCCACATATCAAGGTCATTGTTTGATGAAGCACCGTCCGTACCTATTGATACGTTGATCCCGGCATCAAGCAATTTCTTGACAGGAGCAATGCCTGAGGCAAGTTTCATGTTGCTCTGTGGGTTGTGGGCTACGGATACTTTGCGGTCTGCCAGTATCTTAATGTCATTGTCAGACAGAACCACACAATGGGCGGCCAGAGTGGGGCGGTCAAACAAACCTTCCTTGTCAAAGTATTCAGTAGGGCTCATGCCGTATTGGGCGCGTGCATTGGAATCCTCAACAGTAGTTTCTGCCAAATGTACGTGACTGCCCACGTTAAGCTCTGCGGCAAGTGAAATGGAGCGTTTGAGATTATCTTTTGATAAGGTATATATTGCGTGTGGGCCCATCCACATTGAAACCAACGGGCTTGCGGAGAACCTTTTCCGGACCTGACGCCAGTCATTTTCAAAATGCTCCATCCTGAAATCCATGGGGCAGGGACTAACTAAAGCACGTATTCCGGCGCTTTCAGCAGCCTGGGCAACCGCCTCTTCATAAGGATACATATCCACAAATGTGGTAGTGCCTCCCATCAGCATCTCCAGAATACCCAGCCTTGCGCCGTCATAAACTTCCTGATATCCCATTTTACCCTCTACAGGCCAGATGTGCTGCTCCAGCCACTCCATAAGGGGTACATCATCAGAAATACCGCGCAGCAGGGCCATAGCAACGTGTGTATGGGTGTTGATCAGACCTGGCATAACTATCATACCTGAAGCATCTATCCGCATGCAGTCTGGGGCGTGTCTTTCATAGAACTCCTGAGCCGCATCTTTGTCTTTGCTTACAAATGTGATGCGTTCATTTTCTATACCTAAATAGCCTTTAAAATAGAGTTCCTGCCCCTGATAGGCAGTCATAGGCAGTATTATGCCGTTATCTATAAGAATATTCATTGTCGCGTTTTCTTTCTTGCAAAAGTAATGAATTCCTGGCAAATCATCCATTTTATTACTTCTGCCATTAAAAAACGCGCTCCTGACGATGTCGGGAGCGCATTGTATTTATATGTCAACCAGTTCTTACTTGATGTTCTTGCGTTCAATTGACCAGCCGGCCATCTTGCTTACGCCCGGCTCTGCACCGGTAAACATCGTGCTGGCCTCCTTGTCGCCCTTGAGCCACCACTTGAGCCATGCTCCGGCAACCTTTGCATAGTCACCGCCAAAGGGCTGCATGTAGGTACCGCCGTGACCTATGCCGTCCAGGCTAACCAGGCATGCGGGCATTGTGCCAGACATACGCTTGAAGTCATCATTGCCGTTGTCCCATGCTATATCGGTAGAACCGCCCAGGATCCAGATAACTGATTTCTGCTTCATCTTGGCAAGGCTTGCCTTGTCTTCACTGTCATCACTGCCAAAGAAACCGCTGTTCATGACCATGATGGTCTTGATGCGGGCGTCATCCAGCATGTGGAGAGCCTGAAGACCGCCGCATGACATACCTGCTGCTGCAATATTGTCAATATCAAGCTTGCCGTAGTAGGGGCTGTTCTTATCAGAATTCTGTGCGATAGCCCACTCAAGAGCCTGCTTCAGGCCTTCAGGGTCACCCATGGACATGCCGCCGCCACCCATCTGTGGCATACCGCCGCCCATACCGCCGGGCATTCCGCCCATACGGGGCATACCGCCGCCTTGGCCACCCTGGGGAGCACCCTGGGGACGCTGGCCGCCGCCCATCTGAGGCATACCGCCACCGGGCATACCGCCACCGGGGAATCCGCCGCCCATCTGAGGCATACCGCCTCCCATGCCGCCCATACGGGGAACATCACCGGTCTGACCGGGACGCGGAGCCTCCTGCTGCTGGTAGTTGCTGGGGCCTATTGCAACAATCAGGAAACCCTGTGATGCAACATCATTCAGGAAATTAACGTGACCGCTGGGAGAGTTGGCGCAACCGCCGTTACCCCAAACCAGCACCGGCAGAAGGTTACCCTTGCCGAACTTGCTGATGTCCTGCGGACGGAAAATAGTGTGTGTGGCAAGTGATGATTCCTCCATCATGATTGCTTTGTAGGGACCTGAACCGCCTTCCTCAACGATTCTTGAATTCTGCGCCTGCATAGGCACTGCAGCTAAGGCTGTTACGGCAATGGCTGCAAAAAACAGATTTTTTCTCATAAAAATTATAGTTTGTATGTTTGGTTTTCTGCATCAAATGTAACGCCATTTTTTTAATTATTATCTATATTCGCGTGTTGTTTTTGTACGGAACTAATTCAAATCAGATATGATGGAAGAAGAGAAAAAACCGGTCGAACTGCCGGAAAACGCTTATCGTGAACTAAAACAAGGTGAATCATATGAGCCCATTATGAAACCCGACAGGGTTTATCCTGAGGCCAACCTATGGTCAGTGGGATGGGGTTTGCTTATGGCTGTATTGTTCTCAGCGGCAGCTGCATATCTTGGCCTTAAGGTAGGTCAGGTCTTTGAGGCTGCCATACCTATTGCCATCATAGCTGTAGGAGTATCAAGCGTAGCCAAGCGCAAGGGAGCACTGGGTGAGAATGTAATCATTCAGTCAATCGGAGCCTGTTCCGGCGTTATCGTGGCCGGTGCTATCTTTACGCTCCCCGCACTCTATATTCTGCAGGCCAAGTATCCTGATATGACGGTTAATTTCATGCAGGTGTTCATCAGCTCCCTGCTGGGAGGCGTGCTGGGCATACTGTTCCTTATACCTTTCCGCAAATACTTTGTCAAGGATATGCACGGCAAGTATCCTTTCCCTGAGGCTACTGCAACCACGCAGGTGCTTATTTCAGGTGAGAAAGGTGCCGGCCAGGCCAAGCCTCTTGTGGTATCAGGTATAATAGGTGGTATATATGATTTCATAGTATCCACTTTCGGACTTTGGACTGAGACATTCACCACCAGGGTGTGTGCATGGGGCTCAGCCCTAGCCACAAAGGCCAAGCTGGTGTTCAGCATCAATACAGGTGCTGCCGTGCTTGGTCTGGGCTATATAGTAGGTCTTAAATACGCCTGCATCATTGCTGCGGGTTCAGCATTGGTTTGGTTTGTAATTGTTCCGCTGCTGCCTTTGTTCGGCGATGCGTTCCTGCAGTCACTTAATCCTGCAGTCACTGATGCTGTAGCACAGATGGAGCCGGAACAGATATTCTCCAGCTATGCCCGCCATATCGGTATCGGTGGTATCGCTATGGCCGGAATCATAGGAATCTGGAAATCATGGCCTGTTATCAAAGGTGCCGTAAGTCTTGCCGGACGTGAGCTCAAGGGCGGTAAGGGTACCGCAGGCGTTCAGGTGGAGCGTACACAGCGTGACCTGCCCATGAAGATTGTCATCATAGGTATCATTGTGGCTCTTATAGCAGTGTTTGCATTCTTCTATTTTGGAGTGATGGATTTCAATCTGTTGCATGCCGTCGTAGGTATTCTGGTAGTTGGAATAATAGCGTTCCTGTTTACTACCGTTGCCGCCAACGCCATTGCCATTGTAGGTACCAACCCGGTTTCCGGTATGACCCTGATGACTCTGATACTTGCTTCTGTTATTATGGTTGCAGTAGGTCTCAAGGGCACTCCCGGTATTGTATCGGCACTTATTATGGGTGGCGTGGTCTGCACTGCACTCTCTATGGCAGGCGGTTTCATTACCGACCTCAAGATAGGTTACTGGCTGGGTTCTACTCCGGCCGTTCAGCAGGGCTGGAAGTTCCTGGGTACTCTGGTATCGGCACTGACCGTGGGTGGCGTGCTTATAATTCTGAATAAGACTTACGGTTTTGTAGGTGAGAATGCGTTGGTGGCTCCGCAAGCCAATGCTATGGCTGCTGTTATCGATCCGCTGATGTCTGGCACAGGCGCACCCTGGTGGCTCTACGCTACGGGTGCTGTCATCGCCCTGATTCTTAACTTCTGCAAGATTCCGGCTCTGGCCTTTGCGCTGGGTATGTTCATCCCGTTCCAGCTCAATATACCGCTTGTAGTGGGCGGATTCATCAACTGGTACGTAAGCACACGTTCCATTGATCCGGCTGTAAACACCGCACGCGTGGAGCATGGTACGCTGCTGGCATCCGGTTTCATTGCCGGTGGCGCACTGATGGGTGTAGTCAGTGCAGCATTGAGATTTGCCGGACTTGACCTCTTTATGGCTGAGTCCTGGACCGGTTCTCATCTTGCCGAATGGCTTTCACTCATCATGTACGCTCTGCTTATCTGGTACTTTGTAAGGAGCGTAATGAAGCGCAAGACAGAGTAAAAGGATTCTGAATAATCAGATTGAGAGACCGAAAGTCTTTTTGATGGGGCTCATCACGAACATGGACTGGATGGAGCCCACGGTATCGGTGGTGCCCAGTACGTTCATGATGAACTCCTTGTAGCTGCGCATATCAGGGCAATAAACCTTGAGCAGGTAATCAAATTCACCCGATATGTTGTAGCACTCAGCCACCTCTTTCATATTACGCGCGGCCTCCTCAAAGTTGTGTGCTGTCTCGCGGGTCATCTCACGCAGCTTGACGCAGCAGAACACCACGAATCCCAGATTAAGCTTCTCAGGATCAAGTACTGCTATATACTTCTTTATATAACCCTCGCGCTCCAGACGCTTCTGGCGCTCAAACACCGGGGTGGTGGACAGATGTACCTTTGCGGCAAGTTCCTTGGTTGTAAGACGTGAATTTTCCTGCAGGCAGGTCAGGATTTTGATGTCTGTGGCATCCAGTTCACCGGCTTTTGGCTCAATCAGAGTTGAAATATTCTCCTTTTCCATAGCTTTTATACGTTTTTGTATTCTGTTATTCTGTGATTTTGCGCAAAGGTAGTTTGTTTTTCCTTAATAACATAATATGTTTGGTGGAATTTTCTAACGGCCGTAACTTTGCATCGTCAAAAGAACAAAAACGGATTAATCAATAAAAACATACAATTATGGCAAACAACAAACTTCATCTTGAGACTCTTGCTCTCCATGTAGGCCAGGAACAGGCCGATCCCGCTTCTGATGCACGCGCAGTGCCTATTTATCAGACAACTTCTTACGTATTCCGTAACTCACAGCATGCAGCTGACCGCTTTGGTCTGCGTGATGCAGGTAATATCTATGGCCGTCTGACCAACTCAACGCAGGACGTTCTTGAGAAGCGTATCGCAGCTCTTGAGGGTGGCGTAGCCGCTCTGGCAGTGGCATCAGGCGCAGCAGCCGTAACATACGCTCTGCAGAACATCGCCCAGGCCGGTGACCACATCGTAGCCGCAAACAACCTGTACGGCGGCTCATTCAACCTTATCACACACACGCTCTCAACACAGGGCATCACCAATACCATTGTCGATGTAAATGACCTGGAGGCTCTTGAGAAAGCCATCCAGCCTAATACCAAGGCTATCTATGCCGAGACATTCGGTAATCCCAACAGTGACGTTACCAACCTTGATGAGGTGGCACGCATTGCCCATAAGCACGGCATCGTATTTATCGTGGATAACACATTCGCTCCCATACTTATCCGTCCGCTGGAGCACGGCGCTGACATCGTGGTGCACTCTGCTACCAAGTTCATCGGCGGTCACGGTTCATCGCTGGGCGGTATCATCGTTGACGGCGGTACTTTCAACTGGAAGGCCAACCCTGACAAGTATCCTACACTTGCCAAGCCAGATCCCTCATACCACGGTGCAGTATTTGCCGATGTTGCCGGCGTAGCAGCCTTTGTAACCCGTATCCGTGCGGTGATACTGCGCGATACCGGTGCTGCCATCAGCCCCTTCAACGCATGGATCCTGCTGCAGGGTGTCGAGTCTCTGCCTCTGCGCATAGAGCGTCACGTGGAGAATGCTCTCAAGGTCGTAGAGTACCTCTCCAAGCACCCCAAGGTAGCTAAGGTAAACCATCCTTCACTGCCTGATCACAGAGATCACAAGCTGTATCAGAAATACTTCCCCAACGGTGGCGGTTCAATCTTTACCTTTGAGGTAAACGGCACCCAGGAGGATACCTGGAAGTTCATCGACTCACTGCAGATATTCTCACTGCTGGCCAATGTGGCCGATGTAAAGAGCTTGGTAATACATCCTTACACCACCACTCACTCACAGATGAGCTCAAAGGAGCTGGCCGAGCAGCACATTACTCCAACAACAGTACGTCTTTCAATCGGTGTTGAACATGTTGATGATATCATTGCTGATCTTGATCAGGCTTTTGCCAAAATATGATAAAGTGTCCAAGTTGTTTTAAGTTTAACTAATTTTGCCAACGTATTCACTGCCTCTTTAAGGGGTGGTGAATCGTTGGTTTTACAATAAACAGTATAAGATGCCTCTCAAACTGCCCGATAAACTGCCTGCAATTGAGATTCTCAAAGGTGAGAATATATTCGTGATGGATACCTCCAGGGCATCGCACCAGGATATCCGTCCGCTGCGGATTGTAATTCTGAACCTGATGCCTATCAAGATTACCACTGAGACAGACCTTATCAGGTTGCTTTCAAACACGCCACTTCAGATAGAGCTCAAGCTGATGAAGCTACGCAGTCATACCTCAAAGAATACTCCGGTGGAGCATATGAGGGTGTTCTATGAGACTTTTGAGAGCATGCGTGATGAGAAGTTTGACGGTTTTATCGTGACAGGTGCCCCTTTGGAACAGATGGAGTTTGAGGATGTTGAGTATTGGAATGAGCTGACTGAGATCTTTGACTGGGCCCGCACTCATGTAACATCTACGCTCTATATCTGCTGGGCTGCCCAGGCTGCCATGTACCATTTCTACGGCGTGCCCAAATATCCGCTGCCTGAGAAGATGTTCGGCATTTTCAAGCACAATACCATAAATGAACCTCTGCCGTTATTCCGCGGTTTTGATGATGAGTTTTATGCTCCCCATAGCCGCCACTCTGAGGTACGCAGGGCGGATATACTGGCTCATCCTGAGCTCAAGATCCTTTCTGAATCCGATGAGGCCGGAGTCTTTATGGTTTCTGCCCGTGGCGGACGCGAGGTTTTCATCACAGGTCATATGGAATATTCTCCCAATACTCTTGACAAGGAATATAAACGTGATCTGGACAAGGGGCTGCCAATTGCCAAGCCCAAGCATTATTATCGGAATGATGACCCCTCAAAGGGGCCGTTGGACCGGTGGCGTGCCCATGCCAACCTGTTCTACTCAAACTGGCTCAACTACTACGTATACCAGGAGACTCCGTATAACCTCCAGGAAATAAAATAATTATTTAAAGAGGAAGAAGGCGTAAAAAGCGTAAGCTGTAAACAGAAGGATGCCAGCCATGCGGCCAAGGCGTCCTTTTCTTTTCCATGGGCTTATGAAAAGTAACAAGGCAGCGGCAAACAGCAGCATGATGATGTAATCAGCGCGGTACTGTGCAAAGTCAAACATTATAGGCCTTATCGATGCCGATACGCCAAGCACGCACAGTATGTTGAAAATGTTGGAGCCTATGATGTTGCCTATGGAGATATCCATCTCCTTCTTTACGGCGGCAGCCACTGACGCGGCCAGTTCAGGCAGGCTGGTACCCAGGGCAACGATAGTGAGTCCTATCACCTTGTCACTTACCCCCAGAGCCTTGGCCATTGCTGAGGCTCCGTCCACAAGCAGGTCAGCACCGAATGACAGCATTGCGCAAGAGAGTATTATAAGCAGCAGGGCTATAACGGGCTTCATAATCTTCTTGTTGTCCGTGCTATTCAGGGAATCATCATCATGACGCTTGGTGCGTCCGTTCTTAATTGAGATTACCGTAAACAGGATCAGGCAGGCAAACAGTACAAACCCTTCAGTTCTTGTTATGCCTGAGCTCAGTGAAAATACCAGCAGCAGTACTGAAGCAACTATCATTATCAGTCCGTTTGCGGTAACCTTGCTGTTGTCAGTGTCAATGGGGTATATCAATGCCGTAAGTCCCAGGATTAGGCCAATGTTGGCTATGTTTGAGCCTACAACATTGCCTACTGCAATGCCGGAACTGCCTTTAATGGCAGAGATAAGGCTTACCAGCAGTTCGGGGGCCGATGTTCCGAATGCCACTATTGTCATTCCTATCACAAGCGGTGAAATACGGAAACGGCGTGCCAACGCCACTCCTCCGTCAACCAGCCAGTCGCCGCCTAAAAACAGCAGAACAAATCCTCCGATAATCTGAGCGGCAATAATTATTATCTCTGTTGCATTCATCGAGCGCAAAGTTAACGTTAATTCTGTTGACTTTGTCTCAAATAGGAACAAAAGGGGGTATTTTCATTATTCGTTTTTAATGTCTATTTTGTAAATTTGCGAATCAAATTTGAAAGTATGGCAATTAACAATGGGCGGATAGCCCAAATAATCGGTCCGGTGGTGGATGTAGCCTTTGAGGCTGGTGACAACCTGCCTGCTATCCATGATGCACTGGAGATAACCCGTGATGACGGCCGTAAACTTATTATTGAGGTACAGCAGCACATAGGTGAGAACATGGTCCGTTGCGTGGCCATGGACCTTACCACCGGTCTGCGTCGCGGTATGGAGGTTCGTGTAACCGGCAGTCCTATCACGATGCCTGTGGGCAAGCAGATCAAGGGCCGTATGATGAACGTTACCGGTGAGCCTATCGATGACCTCAAGCCTCTGGACAAGGAGGGCGCGTTCCCCATACACCGTCAGCCGCCTAAGTTTGAGGAACTCTCCACGGTTGAGGAGGTTCTGTTTACCGGAATCAAGGTTATTGACCTGCTGGAGCCATACTGCAAGGGCGGTAAGATCGGCCTCTTTGGCGGAGCCGGTGTGGGCAAGACCGTGCTCATCATGGAGCTTATCAACAATATTGCAAAGAAGAACAACGGATTCTCGGTCTTTGCCGGAGTGGGAGAGCGTACCCGTGAGGGTAATGACCTGCTGCGCGAGATGATTGAGTCCGGTGTAATCAAATACGGCGATGCATTCAAGGAGAGCATGGCCAAGGGAGAGTGGGATCTGAGCAAGGTTGACTATGATGAGGTTGCCAAGTCACAGGCCACGCTTGTGTACGGTCAGATGAATGAGCCTCCAGGGGCACGTTCATCGGTTGCGCTTTCAGGTCTTACCGTTGCCGAGTCATTCCGTGACGGTGCCGGCAGCGACGGCGCCTACAGCGATATCCTGTTCTTTATCGATAACATATTCCGTTTCACCCAGGCAGGATCTGAGGTATCGGCCCTTCTGGGACGTATGCCGAGCGCCGTAGGTTATCAGCCTACGCTGGCCAGTGAGATGGGTAAGATGCAGGAGCGAATCACATCGACCATACACGGATCCATCACATCGGTACAGGCTGTATATGTGCCGGCCGATGACCTTACCGACCCGGCACCTGCCACCACGTTCTCGCACCTGGATGCAACCACCGTGCTGAGCCGTAAGATTGCCGAGCTTGGTATCTATCCGGCCGTTGACCCGCTGGATTCAACTTCACGTATCCTTGATCCCAATATCGTGGGCAAGGCTCATTATGATACCGCACAGCGCGTAAAGCAGATACTGCAGCGCTACAATGAGCTTCAGGATATAATATCAATCCTGGGTATGGATGAACTGTCTGATGAGGATAAGCTCACTGTGGCACGCGCACGCCGTGTACAGCGTTTCCTGTCACAGCCGTTTACCGTCGCTGAGCAGTTTACCGGAGTCAAGGGTACAATGGTTAGCATTGAGGAGACCATACGCGGATTCAACATGATCCTGGACGGTGAGGTTGATGACCTGCCCGAGCAGGTATTCCTGAACGTAGGAACCATTGATGAGGCTATTGAGAAAGGCAAGAAGCTTCAGGAAGAGATGAATAAATAACGTTGGCATTGGCTTTGGCATTGGCATTGGCATTGGCCCTTCAGTGGCCTTCAGCCGAATGCTACGCACCGGATGGTTAGCTAAAGCCAACGCAAACGCCAAAGTAAAAAATATGTTGAGAGTAAGGATCATAGCACCGGATGAGCTCCTTTTTGAAGGAGAGGTTGAGAGCGTTACTCTGCCGGGCAGTGCCGGCAGTTTCAGCGTGCTCATCAATCATGCGCCCATCATCTCCTCACTTGAGAGCGGGAAAGTTGTGGTCAAAGCATCTGACGGCGTTCAGGAGTATCCACTCAAAAGCGGATTCGTGGAGGTTAAGGAAAACAACATAACAGTTTGTATAGAATGAAAAGACTTGCTTTCATATATCTGACGGTACTTTCTGTCTTGACCATTGCTACTGTTTTGGTGCTGCGTCTGGCCTTGCCTCAGTTCTATCCGTCCGGTCTCTTCTTGATACCCGCGTTCTATACGGTAATGCTTGGCGTCATGCTTTTGATGCGCCGTGCCAATGACAGGAAAGGACGTGACCGCAGCTATTTCATCATGTCTTACAGGATAGTCAAGATGTCGCTTCTTATCCTTATGATTGTCTGCTTTTTGAATATTAAAGAGACGGGATTGGTTGCCTTTGCTGTCATATTCATGATATATTATCTGTGCCTCACATCAGTGGAGACGTTTTATTTGATTAAAGAGGAGAAAAAGAGTTGAAGAGGTTAATAGGCATATTGTCATTGTTGTTCCTGATGGTGGTTCCCGCCGTAGCGCAGGAGACTGCCCAGGAGGATGAGACAGTTGATGTCAAGGGAATCATATTCGGTCACCTGAAGGACTCATACCACTGGCATATCATTACCTTAGGTGAAAAAGAGATAAGCCTGCACCTGCCTGTAATGCTATACAGCAAGGTATCAGGCTGGCATTTCTTTATGTCAGACAAACTTGAGGAGACTGACAGCTATGACGGATTCCGTATTGCAGAGGAGGGTGCCTATGCGGGCAAACTGGTTGAGGTCTTGCCCGACGGCACTGAACTCAAGCCTCTGGACCTTTCACTGACTAAGGTGGCTCTGGGAGTAATCATCAATGCACTGCTGCTTTGTGTGATAGTTATGTGCACGGCCCGCTGGTACAAACGTCACAAGGCCACTGATCCCGCTCCCGGAGGTTTTGTAGGCCTGATGGAGTATGTGGTGGCCATGATTGTGGATGATGTCATCAAACCCTCGGTCGGAAAGGATTACAAGCGCTACACACCGCTGCTGCTCACAATATTCTTCTTTATACTGCTGAGCAACATAATGGGTCTTATTCCGATATTTCCGGCAGGTGCCAACGTAACCGGCAATATAGCGATTACCCTTACTCTGGCATTGGTAACGTTCTTTACCGTGAACGTATTCGGCAACCGTGAGTATTGGAAAGAGATACTGTGGCCCGATGTGCCCGTGTTCCTCAAGGCTCCAGTGCCGCTGCTGCCGTTCATAGAGATAATAGGTATATTCACCAAGCCGTTTGCACTTACAGTCCGTCTGTTTGCAAACATAACCGCGGGTCATGCCATCATTCTGTCATTGACCTGTGTCATATTCATAACCGCCAAGATGGGGCCGGCCATAGGCGCTCCCATGACAGTGCTTTCAGTGTTCTTCATGATATTCATGAACTTCCTGGAACTGCTGGTGGCATACATCCAGGCATATGTGTTTACAATGCTATCGGCTGTATTCATAGGTCTTAGCCGTCCGGAGCATCATGCACCGGAGAAGGCCAACGCCAACACCAATGCCAAGGCCAACGCCAATGCCAAGGCCAAGGCCAACGTTATCAATAACACATTAACAACTTAAATAACAACATTATGATGTTAGCAACAATGTTACAGGCTGCCGCTGGTGCAGCATTAGGAAACGGCGTCATTGCACTTGGTGCCGCTATTGCAGTGGTAGGTGCCGCTATGGGTCTGGGCAAGATCGGTCAGTCTGCAATGGAGTCAATCGCACGTCAGCCTCAGGCTGCAGGCGATATCCGCAGTTCTATGATTCTTATCGGTGCCTTCATGGAGGGTGTCTCCCTGCTGGCCGTTATTGTCTGTCTGCTGGCTCTCTACGCTAAGTAATGGATCTGCTGATTCCTGAAGTCGGTACAATCATCTGGATGCTCATTGCAGCCGGAATTGTCTTCTTCATATTGGTTAAGTGGGGATTCCCCATCATAACTGATATGGTTGACAAGCGCAATGAGTTCATTGACAAGTCGCTTGATGCGGCCAAGAAGGCCAACGAGCGTCTTGCCGGTATCCAGACTGAGTGTGATGAGCTGCTCAAGGAGACCCGTGCCGAACAGGCGCGTATCCTTAAGGAGGCAGCTGACCGGCGTGATGAAATCATTGCAGATGCAGAGTCACGTGCCAAGGAGAGCGGTGAGAAGATCATCTCCGATGCACGTGAGCAGATACGTCAGGAGAAGGAGGAGGCTCTGCGCAGCCTGCGCCGTCAGGTGGCTGAAATCTCCGTCCAGGTAGCTGAGAAAGTGGTCCGTAAGCAGCTTGACTCCAGCGATGAGCAGCTGTCCATGATAGACCGTATGATTGATGATGTAAAGAACGGCAAATAAACAATGAACACAGGAACCGTTTCAGTCCGTTATGCCAAGGCTCTGCTTCAGTATGCGGTGGAGCAGGCTGATGACAGGCAGGTGTATGTAGAGATGCAGACTCTTGCGGAACGGTTGCGTTCTGTGCGTGCCATACATGACCGTATCGTGGATCCTACTATTCCTGCCAGCGCCAAGTGCAGTCTGCTTGAGATTGCGGTGACTGACGGCAAGAGCAAGCTTAGCGGTTCAACCGCCGCATTCTTCAAGCTTGTGGTTGGGGCCGGACGCGGTGACTGCCTGCTCTTTATGTCTGTAAGCTATCAGGACTTGTATCGCATGCGCAATGGCATTGTGCCGGTAGAACTTGTTACAGCCACTCCTGTGGGTGATGAACGCAGGGAGCGGCTCAAACAGTTGGTTGAGAATGTTGAGCACGGCAAGGTGGAGTGGAAACACACCATTGATCCCGCAATTGAGGGCGGTTTTGTGCTTATGGTTGACGGATACCGCATGGACGCAAGCGTGGCTTGGCAGTTGCAGCGTATCCGCAAGGAACTGATTGAAAAGAATAACCGTATCATATAATGGCAAACGGAATAAAGGCAAGTGAGGTATCGGAGGTACTTCTGGAACAGCTTAAGGGCATAGATACAAGCGCCCGCTTCCAGGAGGTGGGAACCGTGCTCCAGGTGAGTGACGGTGTGGTCCGTATTTACGGACTCAAGAACGCCGAGGCCGATGAGCTGATAGAGTTTGACAATGGCATACGTGCCATAGTGATGAATCTTGAGGAGGATAATGTAGGTGCCATTCTGCTTGGTCCTACTGACCAGATAAAGGAGGATATGATTGTACACCGTACCGGCCGCATCGCATCCATCAACGTAAGTGAGAATATGGTGGGTCGCGTGGTCAATCCCCTGGGACAGCCGCTTGACGGACTGCAGGAGATAGAGGGCCCGTTCTTTGAGATGCCTCTGGAGCGCAAGGCACCCGGTGTGGTGTTCCGCGAGCCTGTGCATCAGCCTCTTCAGACCGGCTTGCGTGCCATTGACGCCATGATTCCCATAGGCCGCGGTCAGCGTGAGCTTATTATCGGTGACCGTCAGACCGGTAAGACAGCCATTGCCATAGATACCATCATCAACCAGCGTGCCAACTATGAGGCAGGTGATCCTGTCTATTGTATATATGTTGCTGTAGGTCAGAAAGGCTCAACCGTAGCAACCATCGTGAATACCCTGCGTCAGCACGGCGCTTTGGATTACACCATCGTGGTTGCCGCCACAGCTGCTGATCCTGCCGCCCTGCAGTACTATGCTCCGCTGGCAGGTGCAGCCATAGGTGAGTACTTCCGTGATACTGGCCGTCATGCTCTTGTTGTCTATGATGACCTTTCAAAGCAGGCTGTCGCTTACCGTGAGGTGTCACTTATCCTGAAACGTCCGTCGGGCCGTGAGGCATATCCCGGTGATATTTTCTACCTGCATTCACGTCTGCTTGAGCGTGCTGCCAAGATAATCAGCCAGCAGGAGGTTGCCGAGAAGATGAATGACCTGCCTGCATCGCTCAAGGGACATGTCAAGGGCGGTGGATCACTTACGGCATTGCCTATCATCGAGACCCAGGCCGGTGACGTATCGGCTTATATCCCTACAAACGTGATTTCCATTACCGACGGTCAGATATATCTGGAGTCAAGCCTCTTTAACCAGGGATTCCGTCCTGCCATCAACGTAGGTATTTCAGTATCGCGTGTGGGTGGTAACGCACAGATCAAGTCCATGAAGAAGGTGGCCGGTACGCTTAAGATTGACCAGGCACAGTACCGTGAGCTGGAGGCGTTCAGCAAGTTCAGCAGTGATATGGATCAGGTTACCGCTATGGTGCTTGACAAGGGCCGCAAGAACAACCGTCTGCTTATTCAGCCGCAGTATTCACCTATGCCTGTAGGTGAGCAGATAGCCGTTCTTTACTGCGGTATTCACGGATTGCTTAAGAACGTGCCTCTGGAGCGCGTAACTGAGTTCCAGGAGCGTTTTGTGGAGATTGTACGCGGCAAGTATAAGGAGAACATACTGGATGTTGTTTCCAAAGGTATTATGAATGATGAGGTGGGCGGACTCATTGAGGAAGCTGCCGCAAAAACTATAACAGAACTTGGTATCTGATAGGGAGTTATGTCGCTCAAGGAGATAAAGATCCGCATAGCATCGGTAACCAACACACGCAAGACCACATCGGCCATGAAGATGGTGTCGAGCGTCAAGTTGCGTAAGGCACAGCAGAGCATTCAGTATGCCGTGCCGTACGTGGAGCAGCTGGACCATATTCTGAAGCGTCTTTCCTGCATGCCTGCCGCACAGAAGGTATCTCCGCTTGTTGTTGAGCGTGAGGTGAAGGAGGTGGCTTTGGTTTGCTTCTCGTCCGACTCCAGCCTTTGTGGCGGCTTTAACGGCAATATCATCAAACACAGCCGCGCCCTCTATGACGAGCTCTACAAGGTTGACAAGACACCTCTTGTATATACCGTAGGCCAGAAGATAACCGATGCTTTCCGTAAGGAGGGACTTACCATCAATGCCGGTTATGCCGATATGATGGCCAAGCGCAGTTACGAGGAGGCGGCATCATTGGCCGATGACCTTATGGATATGTATCTGAACGGCCATCTGGATAAGATCATACTTACATATACCCACTTTAAGAGTGCGGGCTCACAGCGTATTGTCGATGAGGTTCTGCTCCCTGTAAGCGTACCTGCGGGTGAGGCGGAAGAGGAGAGTGACTACATCCTGGAGCCATCGGCCGAGGAACTGATGAAGGTCCTTCTGCCCAAGGTTATCCGCACCAAGGTCTATTGCGCCATGCTGGATTCATATGCCAGCGAGCAGGCTGCACGCGTCATTGCCATGCAGGCTGCAACCGAGAACGCCGACAAACTGATTGGTGAACTGACCCTGCAGTACAACAAACTGCGTCAGCAGGCCATCACCAATGAGATTCTTGATCTGGCCGGAGGCGCCCAGAACAACTGATTTGAATTATGTCTGAAATGAAGATACAGAGCCTGGCGCTGCACTATGTAGGTAACCAGGCTAATGAGGAGCCGTTTGTATGCTCCAAGAAAGTGTTCTCACTGTCTGAGGATATGAATACCCTGCTCACGGAGTACTTTGTGGGTGCTTTCAAGAGTGAGGAGCGTTTTATTTTCCATGATGACATGGGGCTTGAGAACAACCGCGTATACCGTCTGGTAAGTGACATATTCGACAATCCGGGCATGCTCTATGACTTCTCGGTCGATCTGGCCACACATCTTTATGAGAACTGCCAGCATCCCAAGATCAAGGGCGGTGACTTCATAGTGGCTCACATTACCGGCCTGGGCATGGGTCGTGACATCGACGAGGCTATCGGCCTGTTCAAGATTGAGAACAAGGAGACCTTCCTTACCTTTGAGCATGATGAGGAGGGTTTTGACATATCGCCCGTGGACGGCGTGAACCTGCGCCGTCTTGACAAGGGTGCGCTAATAATGAATTACGAGCGTGAGAAAGGCTACATGGTGGCAGTGGTCGATAAGACCAACACCCAGGGTGCCAGCTACTGGATTGATGACTACCTGCACCTGATGCGCCGTCAGGACTCATATTTCCAGACTCAGAACGTGATGGAACTGACTCGCAACTTTGTGGCGCAGGAGCTGCCCAAGCAGTTCAACGTGAACCGTGCCGATCAGGCCGACCTGCTGAGCCGAACCATGGGTTTCTTCAAGAGCAATCCCAAGTTTGACATGCCGTCTTTTGAGCAGCAGGTTATGGCACAGCCCGAGGTGGTTGGCATGTTCGATGATTATCGCAACCGTTACGAGCAGGAGCGTCAGATTCAGCTCCAGGACCAGTTTGACGTTAGCGAGGGAGCCGTCAAGAAACAGAACCGCCTCTACAAGAGCGTAATCAAGCTTGACAAAAATTTCCACATCTACGTCCACGGAAGCCGCCAGCTCATAGAGCAGGGCGAGGACGAGCACGGCAAGTTCTACAAGCTCTACTTCAACGAGGAGAGTTAAAGTGACGCATTAGGGTCGTTTTTTCCTAATGCGTCACATTCAGAATGACAAGGTTGTCGCCGGCGCGAAGGCGTGTGTCACCGGACGGGATGATCTGTTGCTCGCCACGACGCACCAACAGGACCAGACCATTGCCTGAAATCTCGCCAATGGTGTGTCCGTCTCGTTTACCGCCTTTCTTGACCGTCTTTTCCACCAGATATGTCTCAGTGTCCTCAAATGTCTTGGTTACAACTATAACCTTATCTCCGGCCATAAGCAGCGTATCTCCGCGTGGAATCAGACGCTCTCCATCACGTAGTACCAGTGCCAGCAGCACATTCCCGGGTAGCTCCAGGTCCATAACCTTCTTACTGTCCCAATTGCTGCCGGGGGTGATGTCAATGCTGCTGAACTGCATCTGTGTGCCTTCGGAATAATCATTGAAAGTCTTCATTACGTCAGACCCGGCATCAACCATATCAAGTCTTCGGGCAACCCAGGGAATCAGTGAACCCTGTAGTGAGATGGAAATCAGCACTATGCAGAATACTATATTGAAAATATCGTTCTCCACAAGCGGATTGTCGGTCATGGCCATAATGGCAAATACGATTGACGCAGCACCTCTAAGACCCACAAATGATACCAGTATCTGCTGTCTGAGTGCATATTTCCTGAATGGAGAAAGGATTCCTGTCACGGCCAGCGGCCTGGCTATAAGCAGCATGAATAAAAATATGGCCAATGCCGGGAGTATGGCCCGATGAAGCAGCAGTGGACGTGCCAGTAAACCTAACAGGAAGAATATCAGAACCTGCATCAGTCCGGTTATTCCGTCAAAGAAGTTGACCAAAGCCTTCTTTCCCGGAAAGTCCGTGTTGCCCAATATGACTCCTACTATGTAGGAACTCAGATAACCGTTGCCCCCGATAAGGTCCGGGATGGCGTATGACAGGATGGCGACAGACAGTATGAACAGGGAGTTGTAGCCTTGGCCCTTGATACGGACACGGTCCAGTATCATTGATGCCAGTTTGGCTATGCCCACACCGCATCCGGCTCCAAACGCCAATTGGGCAAACAGCATCCAAGAGATGCCTGGTCCGGTAGCGTTACCGGTCATGATGCTGAGCATCAGTGCCGTAAGCATATAGGCAAAAGGGTCGTTACTGCCGCTTTCCATCTCCAGCATAGGGGCGGTGTTGTTCTTAAGGCCAAGTTTCTTGGAGCGGAGTATGGAGAATACAGATGCGGCATCGGTAGAACTCACTACCGCCCCCAGCAGAAAACTCTCAGCCCATCCCCAGCGTAGTGCAAAATGACAGAACAGTCCGGTCAGTCCAGCCGTGATGATAACGCCAACCGATGCCAGCAGCGTAGCCTCCCGCACAATAGGTCTGGCCGCGTCCCATCTGGTACCGAAACCACCGTAGAACATAATGAATATCAGAGCCACGGTACAGGTCTCCCTGGCAAAATCATAGTCCTCAAAATGCAGAGGTACAAGACCGTTGTTGCCAAACAGGATACCAAGCACTATGAATGCCAGCAGGGTAGGGATACCAATTCGGGATGAAACATTGTTCAGCCAGATGCACATCATTATGATGACGCCTATAAGGATGAGGAAAAGAGTTGTCATTTACAGTTTTATAAAAAGATATGAGTAATACGCTCCGAACAGCATAAGCATCAGCACACCTTCCAACCGGTCTATACGTTCCTTTTGTCCGGTATAGGCCCATAGGAGCAACAATATCATGCTAATCAAGAGAACCAACGCATCAACATGCGTAACAGATGACAAAGATAAGGGTGTTATTATGGCCGATGTCCCCA
>JAGBPB010000059.1 GCA_017633615.1 Bacteroidaceae bacterium
AGTCTGCCGTCCTCCAGATATCGCATCATGTTGTCCCATCTTGTATAGGCATAGGTGATGGCCTTGCCGATCAGTGAGCTCTCGCTGTACTTCACACCCTCTGTCTCCATCCACAGTTTCATGGCCTCCATGATGGGCTTGGACAGCTCCTGCCTCTTTGTCTTGCGCTCGTCAAAGGACATTTGGGCATCGTCGCACATATGCTCTATCTTATAGAGGTGCTGTATCTCCTTTAAGCCATGCTCTGCCATCGGACGGTTCTCATCCAGTGCCTGCTCTAGATGACGGCGTATATGCACCATGCAATTAACCAGGAGTACATCGGGATTTGTCTTGAAGGCCGTCTCATAGCCCGCAAAACCGTCACATTGTAGATATCCCCTAAAGTTGTATCTGTTTGCCAGCGACTCTATCACCGCTCCCGCCCTGGAGCCCTGGTCGTAATAGAAGAGCACCAGACGCTCCATTACAGCCCTCACCATCCAGAGGTATTCCTTCACAGCCTTGTGGGTCTCCTTGTTGATGACTGGCGTGGTCGTCTCATCTGCCTGTACATAGTCGGATTTCATCACCTCTGCCTTGAGCACTTCATAAAGTGGTCTGAGCAGTTCCATAGTCTGCTTGAACCAGCCGTCCACGGTGCTCTCGGTAAGACCTTTCATACCCAGATGGCTGTACTGCTTGATCTGACGGTAGTACGGCATGTGATACTCATATTTCTGGAGCAGGATCTCTGCCAGCAGGCTGGCTCCTGCGATTCCCTTGTAGATAGGCAGCATAGGCATGGGAGCTATCAATACTCCACTCATTCCTTTTGGCGCAGTAGTGGTATTGTCCTTCAGGCCCCATTTCTCGCGGATGATCTCCTTGATATATAACTGACCGGGCTTGTGCTCCACGATACGGGTCACCTCCTGCCCAATCTTCTTATAGAGATTCGTGTCGAGATTATCCGGTGTAAGGATTACCTGTTCCAATACAGGCAGGTCCTCTATCATGATACGGTTCTTCTTCTCCTGACGGCGTTCTTCTTTAGTCTTGACAATCTTCTCCACAGCTTCGTCACGGGCATCTGCTATCTGCTGTGCATTCTCAGGCAGCATGCCTGCAAAAAGGTCGGGATAGTTGGGGTCGATGATGGGGAGCTTTTCTGACTTGCGACCAAAGAGCTGGCGGTTCAGCCATGCGACCTGTGCCGTCAGTTCCTTGATGCGGGATTGCAGAGATTCGTTCTGCTCAGTCAGTTTCTTGATGGTCTCAGCTTGGGATGCATTCACCTGCTGCAGGGGCTGCAGCATCATTTCCATCTGTGAGAGCATCTCTTTCTGAGTCATTTCCAGTACCTTTCAAATATAGTGCAAAGGTACTAAAAATATCTGAGAATAAAGAATATTTTGTGCTATAAAACACTAATAATCAGTAATATATGTATAATAAAACTCAGTCTAGACAACATACTCTCTACGTTGTGCCCTAAGGCGTCTGAGCCGCTGGTCGGGAGACTCCTGTATGCCCTCTACCATTACTACAAGATCCCGCCACTCCATCTGGTAGCTCTGCGTGTTCTCGTCATACTCAGGCAGTTTGAAGCGTCCTGCCTCCAGACGTTTCACATACATCACCATACCACCATCCTCAGCATGAAGCAGTTTCATCAGTTTACGACTGGATCCGATGAAGATAAACACGTCGCCATTGCGTACATCACTCCTCATCTTCTCATGCACCACACCGCAGAGTGAGCTGATGCCCTTACGCATGTCAGTCCTCCCAGGACACAGATAATACCGCATCGTGTCATTCAGGCAGAACATGGGTGGAAAGGCTCTTGTTTAACAATTCCAGAAGTACGCCTTCCGTACCGCTACCGAAGTGGGCGCGGAGACCATTGGGGAACAAAAGTGTTGCACCGGAAGGTATACTGTCATTAAAGACAGGGGCAGTGGATGGACAAAAACTGATGGGGGC
>JAGBPB010000060.1 GCA_017633615.1 Bacteroidaceae bacterium
CAGTTCAACACTCAAACAACTTGCATCCACTGATGCCAATGCAACAGAGGTAACCAATATGGCCGATGTTAATTCCCGTTTTCAGGAGATTGCAGAACAACTTAACACCCAGATAAATTTACAGAATGTGGCAATCAGGATCCCTGGTCTTTCCAATGGAACCCGTGTGCGTTTTACCTTTGATAGAGTCAGTTCAGCTTCATCATCAAAATTGTACATAGAGGGCGTCTTCAATTTGCGTTCACGTACCCTTACGGATGTTGAGTATCATGGTATGACTTCAACTTCGGGCTCAATAGTCACAGGTGTTTCTGATGGCATATTCGTTACATTTAATTTTAACGGCATCCAAACCACCGACAACTCAATGCTCTCCAAGAACAATATTAAAGAATGGTATTATACGTCATCATCAACATGGCAGATAAACTCGGAGTTCGATCCAGACCAGCAACCGGATATACAGACTGAGAGTAGTTCCGCCTTGATAATGCTTGTTCTTGATTGTTCCAGCTCTCTTGGCAGCCAGTTTTCTACCGCTAAGTCAAATGCCAAATCATTCATAAACACACTGTACAGTTCCTATGGTAATTCTTCTTCTGGTGCCATTCCCGGGGTATATGAGTACGTAGATCTTGGTCTGAGTGTAAAGTGGGCAACCTGTAATGTGGGTGCCACCAAGCCGGAAGAATATGGAGACTATTTTGCATGGGGTGAGACGGAACCTTATTATGAAGCCGGCTATGCCCAGGAATCCCCGCAGGCCCACTGGAAAGATGGTAAGACATTTGGTTATACCTGGACAAACTACAAATTCCGCACCAGCGGTAACTCATACGACAATGTAAAGTTCTCCAAATACAACACAAGCAGCAGTTATGGACCGATTGATAATAATACCACCCTTGACCTTGAAGATGACGTTGCCCATGTTCAGTGGGGCGGCACCTGGCGTATGCCTACCAAGGCTGAACAAGATGATTTACGCAGCAAGTGTACCTGGACATGGTATAGCAGCGGCAATACAGAGTTTAACGGTGTAGCCGGTTACCAGGTTACCAGCAAAATTGAAGGTTACGCCGACCGCTTCATTTTCCTCCCGGCTGCCGGGTACCGCTACGACACGTACCTCTACGGTGTTGGTTCCCTCGGCTACTACTGGTCCAGTTCGCTCTACACGGACCGCCCGTACAGCGCGTGCTTCATCGGCTTCGGCAGTGAAATCCACGGCACGAGCTACGGCAGCCGCTACGGCGGTCAATCCGTGCGGCCCGTCTGCCCGTAGGATTTGTCCTCCCCACTGGCCCCCAAATATGTTAGCATTCAGGCGCAGGGCTGCCTGATGCAGGCGGGGTGGCAATACCAAAGCCACCCTGCAGCATCAAGGCGGTCCTGCGCCTGCGTTTAAAAAGATGCAAAAGGGGACAGTCCCCAATTGCACTTTTTTTACTTATATTTGTCCAACATCTTCAATACAAGTTGCTTATGAAAAGGATTATCAAATCAGCATTTTCATGCTTAATAACAGTCATTCTGCTCATATCAGGAACCGTATCAGTTTCCGCACAGTACTATATGAATGTTGTTCAGAAGGACGGAGAGAAAGTCCAGTATTTAGTGTCAAATATTGATAGTGTTTATTTCTCAGGTCAGGAAAGTCCTGCTGCAAATTATGAATATGTTGATTTAGGTTTGAGTGTAAAATGGGCCACCTTTAACGTTGGTGCTACCAAGCCGGAGGAATACGGTGACTATTACGCCTGGGGCGAGATAGAACCTTATTACGATGCTGGCTATGCCCAGGAATACCCGCAAGTTCACTGGAAAGAAGGGAAGTCCGCAGGGTACGATTGGTCAAGTTACAAGTGGTGTGCAGGTTCATCAAGAACACTGACCAAGTATTGCAACAAAAGTGATTATGGTAATGAAGGTTTTACTGATACTCTGACAGTTCTTGCTCCTGAAGATGACGTGGCCCACGTAAAGTGGGGCGGTAGCTGGCGCATGCCCACTCAAAAAGAACAGGAAGAATTACTCAATAACTGCACCTGGACTGGGACAACCCTAAACGGAGTGGACGGATACAGAGTTACAGGTAAAAAGGAAGGTTATACAGACCGCTCCATTTTTCTTCCGGCTGCCAATTCCCGCAACGGTACGAACTACGCCGGTGTTGGCGGTGGCGGAGAATACTGGTCCAGTTCGCTCTTCATTGACTTCCCGTACCGCGCGAGGTTTCTCCACTTCAATTATATCTACTACGGCTCTGTCAGAAATGACTATCTTGGCGTGGGCATACACTCCCGCGATGCCGGTCGATCCGTACGCCCCGTGTGCCCGTAGGATCGTCTTTTCTAAACAATGAATAAAGAGTCCTCACATATTTGTGGGGACTCTTTAATTATTTCAATCAGGTATAACGCATTTACAATTCATCCGGTACCTTGAAGCAGGGGCAGGATTTGTCTGCAAACTCTGAGTGGCCGTGAACGGTGGCTTCCGGGTATTGCTGTTGTAGGGTTTCTACCAGTTCTCTTAATGCCTGGCGCTGCTCTGGGGTGCGGGTATCACATGGTTCAAAGCTGTCATCATAGCCGCCTATGTAGCAGATGCCTATTGAGTGCTGGTTGTGGCCGGTGCAGTGGGCTCCGGGCTCGCTGATGGGGCGGCCCTCATGGACTGTGCCGTCCAGGTAAATGACGTAATGGTAACCTATCTGCGTGAAGCCCTGCAGGCGGTGCCATCGGTCCAGGTCTTCTACGGTATAGTGGCGGCCCTGTGGGGTGGCACTGCAGTGGATTATGATTTCTGTTATCTTTCTCATACTATTGGATTTTATTGTAGGGTGGATATTCTTGTTTTTAACTGAAACGCTGAAACGCTGAAACGCTTTGGCGTGAAAATGTGTCAACTTTTTCAGGAAAAAAACTTTGAAAAAAGTTGGTCAAAAATTCGTAGACCGCAATGCCGGGGTGGTATTTTTGTCATGTCAATCTGAAAGGGAAAAACTTGCGCGCCAGTTAGGAAAATTTTACTGCCCAGTTGGAGAGACAGAAAAACACTATTTATTAACTACTAAAAAAACACAAGTATTATGGCAATTAAAGTTAGAGCAAAAGAGCAGCTTATCAATGTTGGAAAGTATGCTGGCGATTATCGTTACATTATGGTCCCGGAGCTTTATGCAGCCCTGGCA
>JAGBPB010000061.1 GCA_017633615.1 Bacteroidaceae bacterium
CAAAATGCACCAGCAGACCTACAAACACGATGATACCCAGCACCAGCATGTTCTGTGAAGCCCACTCAACTGATTTGGGTCTTTCAGAAACGGCGTATCTGACGTTTCCGCGTGCCTTGCGGTTCTGGATTGTCAGCCAGAATGCAAAGACAAAGTGGAGAACCATAAGTACGGCCAGGCCTGCAGTACCTACCAGTGCATACCAGTTAGCTCCCAGGAATTCGCAGATGACATTGTAAGCATCGCCCGAAATCAGGGCTACGCAGTTCATTGCCATGTGGAATGTCAGGAACAGGATCAGAGCGGCACCGGTGACGCTCATCACAACCTTACGTCCGATTGAAGAATCGATTAACCACATAAAAGTTTAGTTTTTTGATTATAAATGTTTTAGTTTGTGCGCGTAATTTAAGCATGCAAATATACTTAATTATGTGTATTAATCCTATAACTATACGGCGGTTTTATTACCTTTGAAGCCGTAAACTGAAACCTAACCATAACTCAAATGAAAACAAGAGCCTGCTTTTTATCCTGTCTGATGTCCTTTCTGGGCTTCTCTTCATGCAACTCCAGCAACTGGACAGACCTTACTCCCGACGAATTTGAAAAGGCATACATTGCAGAAGGCGTTGTAACCATTGATGTCCGTACTGCCGATGAATTTGCCGCAGGACATCTCTACCATGCCATCAACATCGACTGGCAAAAGGAGGGATTCATGGATGAAATCACCAAAAATTTCAACAAAACCATAACACTGGCAGTTTACTGCCGCAGCGGCAGAAGGAGTGCAGCCGCAGCCCAGGCTCTATCGGACGCAGGCTATAAGGTGCTCAACATGACCGGCGGTTATACCGCTTGGGCCGAAGCCGGAAAGATATCCAACACATACCAGATGGAGTATATTCCCGCAGGCGGTAATGAACCGTTGGTTATCACTCTGATCAAACACGGCTCGGTGGAACTGTCATACAAGGGTTTCTCCATGCAGTTTGATCCCGTATCCGGTTACGGAAAATCCACAGATTACTCAAAGGAGTTCCCAAAGGCTGACGCCATATTCATAACCCACGAACATGGTGACCATCTTGACAAGAATGCAATTGCTGCGCTTTCATCGGAAAAAACACAGGTTTTCATGAATGAAAAGTCATGCCAGCAGACCGGTATGGGTAAACCTTTGGCAAACGGACAACATGTTGTCCTGAATCCTTACGGAATAATCATCGAGGCAGTTCCCGCCTACAATACCACTTCAGGACGAGAGCAGTTCCATCCCAAAGGAAACGGCAACGGTTACGTAGTACGTTTGTGGGGTGATCTCAGCGCCTATGTGGCCGGCGACACCGAGGATGTACCTGAGATGTCAGACCTCAAGGACATTAAAGTAGCGTTCCTTCCTGTAAACCAGCCCTACACCATGACTGTCGAGCAGTGTGTCAAGGCCGCAAGGATGATCAATCCCAAGGTTCTCATACCTTATCATTTCAGCCAGACAGACCTTTCAGGACTGCCTGAATTGTTACCGGGTATTGATGTGAGATTAAGAGATATGCAATAACCTAAAACCCTTTTTTCATGATACTATACAAAAGACTCTGCGCTACTATAACTGTAGCGTTATTTGCGGGCTTGAGTTTTGCCCAGACAGAGAATGATACAGTCTATGTTTTCCTCAAAGATATGCCCGATGCCGGCATCTACCTGCCGCCACCACCTGAAATGAACAGCACCCAGTATGCCGATGATTTCGCACAGTGGCAGTGGGGCAAGACCGTACGTCCCACCGACCGCGGCCAACAGGCAAATGACGACTCCCAATGGGGAATAGACGGTATGATAAGGGTACATCAGGGAACACTTGGCTTTGAGATAAGCAAGCAGAAGACTCCTGCCATCTACAAGTTGCTCTACAACGTCCTTTGGACCGAAAACGAGAGTACCCACAACGCCAAGCGCAAATACATGCGTACACGTCCGTTTGCACAGTACAACGAGCATACATGGGGCCGTTTTGACAATGAGCGTGAACTGCGTTTCAACGGTTCATATCCTTCAGGCCAC
>JAGBPB010000062.1 GCA_017633615.1 Bacteroidaceae bacterium
GAGGATCCCACATTCACCGTTAAGGTTGATGAGGATTCAGGTCAGACACTGATCTCAGGTATGGGTGAGCTCCACCTTGATATTATTATAGACCGTCTGAAGCGTGAATTCGGAGTAGAGTGCAACCAGGGTCGTCCTCAGGTTAGCTACAAGGAGTCCATCTCACAGACTGTCCAGCTGCGTGAAGAGTACAAGAAGCAGACCGGTGGTAAGGGTCATTACGCTTGCATCGTCGTTGAAATCGGTCCCGCTGATTCCGATTGGAAGGGCGGTCTCCAGTTCATCGATGCCACCAAGGGTGAGGCTCTGCCCAAAACCTACCTGCCTGCTATTGAGAAAGGCTTCACGAACGCTATGAAGAACGGTGTGTTGATGGGTGCTCCCATGGATTCACTCAAAGTTACTGTTCTGGATGGTAAGTATCACCCGGTTGATTCAGATGCCCTCTCATTTGAGGTTTGCGCAACCAATGCGTTCCGTAACGCTTGCGTCAAGGCCGGTCCCGGTCTGACCGAGCCTATCATGGCGCTTGAGGTTGTTACACCTGAGGAGAGTATGGGTAACGTTATCGGTGACCTTAACAAGCGTCGCGGTCAGGTTGAAGGAATGGAGACCAACCACTCAGGTGCCAAGGTTGTCAAGGCACACGTTCCTCTGGCTGAGATGTTCGGTTATGTAACCGCACTCAGAACCATCACTTCTGGTCGTGCTACTTCATCAATGTCTTATGAGCGTCATGCCGAGGTGTCCAAGGCTCTCGCCAAGCAGGTTGTTGAGGAGCAGGGCGGAAATGTTTCACTGTTATAATATATATAGGTATAAGAGAGAACGCGGCTTTCAGATAGCAAATGACTCTTATCGGGAGCCGCAAAAAATGAATAATAACAATTAAAACAAAAACAATGAGTCAGAAAATCAGAATCAAACTGAAGTCTTACGACCACAATCTCGTAGACAAGTCAGCAGAGAAGATCGTTAAGACAGTTAAGGCTACCGGTGCTGTTGTAAGCGGACCTATTCCACTTCCCACACACAAGCGTATCTTCACTGTTAACCGTTCAACTTTCGTAAACAAGAAGTCACGTGAGCAGTTCCAGCTCTCTTCATTCAAGAGACTGATTGACATTTACAGTTCAACTGCCAAGACTGTTGACGCTCTTATGAAGCTTGAGCTTCCCAGCGGTGTTGATGTAGAGATCAAGGTTTGATGCATTTAAGAGAAACTAATTATTTACAGTAACTTTATTTTTATTTGAAATGCCAGGATTATTAGGAAAAAAGATCGGTATGACATCGGTCTTCGGTGCTGATGGAAAGAATGTTCCATGCACCGTTATCGAAGTTGGTCCTTGCGTGGTTACCCAGATCAAGAGTGTTGAGAAGGATGGCTATGAGGCAGTTCAGCTTGGCTTCGAGGATGCCAAGGAGAAGAACACCACAAACGCCCTCATGGGACACTTCAAGAAAGCTGGTGTAACTCCCAAGAGACACTTGGCCGAGTTCAAGGATTTTGACGGTTCACTCAATCTGGGTGATGTTCTTACCGTCGAGTTGTTTAATGAC
>JAGBPB010000063.1 GCA_017633615.1 Bacteroidaceae bacterium
ACCTGACTGCATACGATACGGTATTCATAGGCGGTCCCGTATGGTGGGGCACCTACCCTCAGGTTATGTTCACACTGTTCAAGGACATCAATCTGGACGGTAAAACCATAATCCCGTTCACCACCCACGAGGGCAGCGGCCTGGCATCATGCGCAAGTGATGTAAAGAAAAATTTCCCCAAGGCCAAAGTAACCCAGGGATTCAGCATCTACGGCCACGAGGTCCGCTCCGGCAAAGCCAAAGTCGAGAAGTGGTTAAAATCTCTCTAAACGCCCCCTTTGCGTCACTTTCTGAATGAAAGAATCAGCGGGTAGATTTCCAGACGGCCGGCAAGCATAAGTACGATGCTGAAGAGTTTAGCTGCAACAGGCATGGATGAGTAGTTGCCGAAAGAGCCCACATCACCGAATCCCGGCCCCACATTACCCATACAGGCGATTGCGGCCGATATGCCCGACCGAAAGTCCATTCCGGCAATGGTATTGAACTCAACGCCAACGAATATCAGCGTAAAATACATAAGTATGAACAGCCCCGCCTGATTGATCTCCACAGGATTCCGGAGCCGTCCGTCAACCCTATTGCGCCTTACCACGTAGGGATCCCTGAACTGATGGAACTGATAATCTATTTGTTTGCCCACCAGTACCAGACGGTCAATCTTGATTCCGCCCGATGTGGATCCGGCGCATCCGCAGATCAATGAGCACACAATCAGTATACAGATGCTGAAATCAGGCCAGACATTGGTATCGGCCGTAGCGAATCCTGTGGTTGTTGCTATGGAAACGGTCTGGAACACCGCCTGCCGGAACGCACCGCCTACGGTATCGGACATCATTCTGTTCCGCAGATTCACGGTTATGGACAGCGTTGCTATTGCAAGAAGGACTATGAACACCCTGAACACCTCGGATTTAAGGATATAATACCGTTTGCGTCGGCCTGGGATAATTGTCAGATAGAGCAGAGTAAAATTAACCGCACCCGACAGCATGGAAATAATCAGGATAGTCTCAATCAGAGGATTGTCATAGAATGCAATACTGCTGTTCTTGTTGCTGAATCCGCATGTGCTGCAGGCCGACATGGCATGGATCAGGGCATCGAACCACCCCATCCCGGCCAGCTTAAGGCTGATGAAAGAGATTAGTGTGATGGATGTGTAGGTCATGAGCATCATCCTTACAAACCCGCGTTTGCCGCCCTTGAAATACTCTCTGGCCAGACCCGATGTCTCGGTGCTGACCAGAATCACCTGACCGTTGCGGTCATCGGGAATAGCCAGGGTTATGAGCAGAACCACTCCTATACCCCCTATCCAGGCCGATGCAATCCGCCAGAACTGCAGTCCTGCCGGCAATGCCTCAATGTCATTGAGTATGGACGCGCCTGTGGTGGTGAACCCCGACATGCTCTCAAACAGCGAATTCACAAATGTAAACTCTCCACCATATATAAGATACGGCAACGCGCCGAACAGCCAGGCCGTGATCCACGATGCAAGCACTATCACATATCCTTCCCTGACATAAATGTAATCTATGGGGCGGGTGTATCTGACAGCCGCAAAACCACATCCAAAAGTGGCCAGAAATGAGAATGTAAGCGGCCAGAAGCTATTGTCGGCAGGCTCAAACAAAGCAATCAGAGCTGACAACAGTATCAGTGCGGATATAATGAGAAGGGATATTCCGCAATGCCGGATTATCACAAACGGTCTCATGTGGCAATGTCTTTAAGCAATGATCGGTTGCAAATATAGTACAAGCCGAGAGGAGAAAAAAGAAGTTTACTTATTTTTCGACGCAAAGGGGTCGTTTAACAATGCGTCAAACGACGCAAAACGAAGCGACCCCTTTGCGTCGTTTTTTATACCTTTGCACGTCGGTATCTGTATATGAAAAGAATCTGTCAGTTTATATCCAAGTACATGGGCGTGCTGGTATTTGCAGGGGCAGTGCTGGCGTTCATATTTCCCGATGCGCTTTCCAAGATACGCCCAACGGTTATCAACTATCTGCTGGGCGTAGTGATGTTCGGCATGGGTCTTACACTCAACCTGAAGGATTTCAGAGTGGTGTTCAGCCGTCCCAAGGATATCATCATAGGCTGTCTTGCACAGTTTACCATCATGCCACTGCTGGCATGGGTGCTGGCACGCGTATTCAGGCTCGATGATGCACTGGCATTGGGCGTGGTGCTGGTGGGATGCTGCCCGGGCGGTACGGCATCGAACGTAATCACCTATCTGGCCAAAGGCGATCTGGCCCTGTCGGTAGGCATGACCGGCGTATCCACCATACTGGCCCCGCTGCTGACCCCGGTGCTTACATGGGCGCTTGCAGGTCATAGCGTCCATGTAAATGTGCTTGGCATGCTGCTGAGCATACTCTGGGTGGTAATTCTGCCTATTGTCATCGGCCTCATCATAAAGAGCCTTTGGCCTAAGTTTACCGATAAGGCCGTAGATTATCTGCCTGCCTTCTCATCGGTAGCCATTGCATTTATCGTTGCCATAATAATTGCGGCCAATGCCGATAAACTGTTGGCTGGAGGTATGATAATAGTGCTTGTGGTGATGCTCCACAACATATGCGGACTGGGACTGGGCTACTTTATAGGACGTCTGCTCAAGCTGTCCGAACCCAAGAAACGCGCCATATCGATCGAGGTGGGAATGCAGAACTCAGGTCTTGCGTCATCACTTGCCACCCTGCATTTTGCCGCCTATCCCCTGGCCACAATCCCCGGCGCTATTTTCAGTGTCTGGCATAACATAAGCGGCGCAATCGTAGCATATATTTTCAGAAAATGACTCAAAAGGATTACAGCAAGACCAAACTGGCCTGTTATTTAGGATTTGTAACCCAGGCCATAGTAGCCAACTTCACTCCGCTGCTGTTCCTGGTGTTCCATAGGGAGTATGACATCCCTATCGCAACCATGGCGCTCATTCCTACGGTTTTCTATGCCGTACAGCTGGTTACCGATTTCCTGTGCGCCAAATTCAGGAAAATTGACTACCGCAGGAGCATCATTGTTTCGGAGGTGACATCGGCCCTGGGACTGGTTGGCCTGGCATTCCTGCCTGGGTTGTTTTCAAGCCCCATGGTGGGTATTCTCATCAGTGTATGCGTCTATGCGGTGGGAAGCGGACTCATTGAGGTGCTGTGCAGTCCTATCATCGAGGCCTGCCCGTTCCCCAACAAGGAGGGTATGATGAGTCTGCTCCACTCTTTCTATTGCTGGGGAACGATGGGTGTAATCTTGGGATCTACCCTGTTCTTTGCGCTTTTCGGGCTGGAGAACTGGCGTATTCTGGCATGCCTGTGGGCACTCATTCCGCTCTATAACATAATCAACTTTGCCACATGTCCCATTGAACCCATAGTTCAGGGGTCCGATGGCATGAGCATGTCACAACTGCTCAGGAACAAGGGATTCTGGCTGTTCCTGATACTGATGGTGGCTGTGGGAGCCTCCGAGAGTTCCATGGCTCAGTGGACATCGGCCTTTGCCGAGGCATCGCTGGGCGTTGACAAAGCCGTAGGAGATCTGGCCGGTCCGTGCGGATTTGCGTTATTTATGGGTATAGGAAGGCTCTGGTACGGCAAGAAAGGGCAGAATATGGACCTGAGGGCCTATATGACATGGGCCGGAGTTCTCTGCTTTGCAGCATATCTGGTGGCATCACTTTCAAGCAATCCCATCGTAAGCCTGGCAGGCTGTATGATAAGCGGTCTGGCTGTTGCCATCATGTGGCCCGGCTCCATCAGCCTTACGTCGGCCAATATGCCCGGCGGCGGTACGGCACTGTTTGCACTGCTTGCACTGGCTGGCGATGTAGGCGGCACTTTCGGCCCTTCACTTGTAGGAATCTGCTCCAAATCCGGTGGTGACGATATCCAGAGCGGTCTGCTGGCAGCTTCAATATTTCCCGTAATCCTGGTGACCTGCCTGCTCCTAATTAAACGAAAACGACGCAAAGGGGTCGTTTAACTTTGCGTCGTTTTTTCGTTATCCAAACACGCCAGGACAGACCCCATTTGTACTATTTTACCAAACCAACCTAGCCATAGACCGCGGGAAAAACTTGCGCGCCAGTTAGGAAAATTTTACTGCCCAGTTGGAGAGACCAGAAAACACTATTTATTAACTACTAAAAAAACACAAGTATTATGGCAATTAAAGTTAGAGCAAAAGAGCAGCTTATCAATGTTGGAAAGTATGCTGGCGATTATCGTTACATTATGGTCCCGGAGCTTTATGCAGCCCTGGCA
>JAGBPB010000064.1 GCA_017633615.1 Bacteroidaceae bacterium
ATATTAAACTATATATTCAACTAACAACAAAATGGCAGAAATCATTCGTTTACGAAAAGGTCTGGACATCAAGTTGCTGGGCGCTCCCGCAAAGGAGTTGACTGAGGTTGGTATGGCAAGTGAGTACGCTCTCTGTCCTGCCGATTTCACCGGAGTCACTCCAAAGCCGGTCGTCAAGGAACAGCAGACCGTCAAGGCCGGTGAAGCTCTGTTCATTGACAAGAATCATCCTGAGGTGAAATTCGTTTCACCTGTAAGCGGTGAGGTACTTGCAGTGAACCGTGGCGCACGCCGCAAGGTCTTGAGCATTGTGGTCAAGCCCGATGCAAAGCAGACTTATGTAGAGTTCGGAACCAAGAGCGTACAGTCGCTTTCAGGTGAGGAGGTAAAGGCCGCCCTGTTGGAGTCGGGCCTTTTTTCATTCTTCCGTCAGCGTCCCTACGACGTTATCGCTAACCCCGCCGATGCACCGAGAGGTATATTCGTATCGGCTTTCGATTCCAAGCCTCTGGCTCCGGATTTCGAATTCGTACTTCAGGGTAATGAGGTGGATTTCCGTACCGGTCTGAGTGCAATCGCCAAGATTGCTCCCACAACCCTTAGCATAAGTGCTTCACAGACAAGTGATACACTTAAGGATGCAAAGAATGTTGACCTCTATGCTTTCAAGGGTGCTCATCCCGCAGGCAACGTAGGTGTACAGATCAACCACATCAAGCCCGTCAACAAGGGTGAGGTTGTATGGACTATCGATCCCGAGGCAGTCATCTTCATCGGCCGTCTGTTCAACAAGGGTGTCGTTGATATGACACGCATCATCGCCGTAGCAGGCGAGGAGGTAGTCAATCCTTCATACATTAAGGTTATCGCGGGCGCAAAGATCGGTTCTCTTCTGGACGGTCGCCTGAACAAGACCGAGCATATCCGTATCATCAACGGTAACGTTCTGACCGGTGTAAAGGCTTCAAAGGATGATTTCCTGGGCGCTTTTGCAAACATGATCACCGTTATCCCCGAGGGTGATGACGTAAACGAGTTCATGGGCTGGATTGCTCCCCGTTTCAAGCAGTACAGCGTAAGCCGCACATTCTTCAGCTGGCTTACCTGCAAGAAGCGTTACAGCATTGATGCACGCATCAAGGGCGGTGAGCGTCACATGATCATGTCAAATGAGTACGATAAGGTGTTCCCCATGGATATCTATCCTGAGTTCCTTATCAAGGCTATCATTACCGGCAATATCGATAAGATGGAGGCATACGGCATTTACGAGGTGGCTCCCGAGGATTTTGCTCTCTGCGAGTTTGTGGATTCTTCAAAACTTGAGCTCCAGCGTATCGTACGTGAGGGCCTTGACAACCTTCGTGCCGAAATGGCCTAAAACCTGACGAGTTATGAGTTTAAGAAATTACATAGACAAGATCAAACCGAGTTTTGAGGAGGGCGGCAAACTGCACGCTTTCCGTTCGGTGTTTGAAGGTTTTGAGACCTTCCTTTATGTTCCGAATACCACCGCCAAGAACGGCGTGAACATTCACGACTCGTTTGACAGCAAGCGTATGATGATCATGGTTGTCATCGCTCTCTGCCCGGCTCTGCTGTTCGGTATGTACAATGTAGGCTATCAGCATTTCGCTCTGGCCGGTCTGCTGGAGCAGGCTACATTCTGGAACAAGTTCTGGTTCGGCTTCCTGGCCGTTCTGCCCAGACTGATTGTTTCATATGTTGTAGGTCTTACAATAGAGTTCATCGTGGCTCAGTGGAAGCACGAGGAGATTCAGGAGGGTTACCTGGTATCAGGTTTCATCATTCCTCTGATTATCCCCGCAACCACACCGCTGTGGATTCTTGCAGTTGCCGTTGCTTTCTCGGTAATCTTTGCCAAGGAAATCTTCGGCGGTACAGGTATGAACTTCCTGAACGTTGCTCTTATCACCCGCGCATTCATATTCTTTGCATATCCTTCAGTAATCACCGGTGAGACCGTTTGGGTGGTTGACCACGCAATCTGCGGTCTTGGCGCTGACATTGACGGTATGACCGCTGCTACCGCTCTGGGTACAGCCGCTACCACAACAGTGGCTCCTGCATTTGATATGAATATGGTATGGGGCTTCATTCCGGGTTCAGTAGGTGAGACCAGCGTTATCGCCATCGCTCTTGGCGCTCTGCTGCTTCTCTATACCGGAATCGCAAGCTGGAAGACAATGCTTTCAGTATTCGCAGGCGGCATCCTGATGGCTCTGGTATACAACCAGTGGGGTCCCGACAACGCTATGGCTCAGATGCCTTGGTACGAGCATATCTGCCTGGGCGGTTTCTGCTTCGGTGCCGTATTCATGGCAACTGATCCGGTTACATCGGCCCGTACAGAAGTAGGTAAGTGGATTTACGGTCTGCTCATCGGTATGATGGCTATCACAATCCGCGTCATGAACCCCGGTTATCCCGAAGGTATGATGCTGGCCATCCTGCTCATGAACTGCTTCGCTCCGCTTATTGACTACTGCGTAGTACAGCGTAACGTGAACAAACGTCTTAACAGAATAAACAAATAAGGATTATGGCTACGAAAAAATTCAAATGTAAGGTTTGTGGCTATGTCCACGAAGGAGATAAGGCTCCTGAGCAGTGCCCCATGTGTCAGGCACCTCAGAGTGAGTTTGAAGAGATTGTAGAGGAGGGTGCTGCTCCTGCCAAGAAGGGTCTCAATACCAACAGCAACGTTTATACCATCGTTTATGCAGCCGTAATGGTTGTTATCGTGGCATTCCTGCTGGTGTTCGTATCACAGACTCTCAAGGAGCGTCAGACAGCCAACGTAATCAACGATACCAAGCAGCAGATTCTCTCTGCCCTGAATCTGCGTGACCTGCCCGATGTAGCCGGCACATATGATGAGGTTATCAAGGCCGATGCACTGATGCAGCCGGGTGGCAAGATGGCTGAGTATGACGGTGATTTCAATACCTCTTATAAGAGTGAGTTCGACAAGGGTAACCTCCACATCTTTGTGGCCGAGGTTAACGGCGAGCGCAAGTTTGTCATTCCCATGAACGGACTTGGTCTGTGGGGTACCATCTGGGGCTACATTGCCCTCAATGAGGACCGCAACACCGTTTACGGCGTTTACTTCTCACACTCATCCGAGACTCCGGGTCTGGGCGGTGAGATTGCCGGAACCAAGTTCCAGGACCGTTTCCCCGGCAAGCTGGTGGTTAACGGTGAGGAGGTTGGCCTCACGGTAGTCAAGTACGGTAAGGCCTATAAGGGCTCTCAGTATGAGATTGACGGTGTGACCGGTGCTACCATCACATCAACCGGTGTGAACACTATGATTAATAAGGTACTCTCAGCATACATTCCTTTCCTGACCAAGCAGTGCTGCAAAGAAGGCGGCTGCGAGGAGGACGGCGAAGAGTGCTGCGAGGATAATGTTGAATCTAACGACTGATTTGGATTATGGCAAACAAGAACAGTGAGGCTTTCAAACAGCCGTTGTGGGTCAACAACCCTGTATTGGTTCAGATTCTGGGTATCTGCTCGGCTCTGGCCGTAACGGCTCAGCTCAAACCTGCCATCGTGATGGGTCTTTCAGTAACCGTCATCGTGGCTATGTCAAACGTGATCATTTCACTTCTCCGCAATACTATTCCTAACCGTATCCGTATCATCATCCAGCTGGTGGTGGTTGCTGCTCTGGTTACTATAGTAAGTGAGATCCTCAAGGCCTTTGCATATGATGTAAGCGTTCAGCTCTCAGTTTATGTGGGTCTTATCATTACCAACTGTATCCTTATGGGTCGTCTGGAGGCATTTGCCATGCAGAACGGTCCCTGGGCATCATTCCTGGACGGTATAGGTAACGGTCTGGGTTATGCTGCCATCCTGGTAG
>JAGBPB010000065.1 GCA_017633615.1 Bacteroidaceae bacterium
AAAACTGCGCCCCTTTCATTATTACCTACATTGTCTTCAGCGCACGCTGACCTTTGTAGTTGTACCGTCAACGGTAATCAGGTAGATGCCCGGGGCAACTGCAACTGATAATGAACCGTTACCCTTGGCAACCTCTCCACCGGCAACAGAAACTATTATGACAGAACTGCTCTCAGCGGCATTGACGGTGATTACACCTTCAAATACGTTGATGGTTGCGCGGGCTGCAATACTCTCAACAATTGTTCTCTGGGCATACTGATATATATACTTAACGCTATAATCAGGTGTCCATTTCTTTTCTGTAGCATCATACAGTTCATGTGACCAGAGATAATACTCTAAGTTGTCGTCACTGTAGTAAACAGATAAGGAGGTAGAACGGCATTCCAACACCCATTGGGAATTTTTCCATTCATAGTTGGTGTTAATGGTTTTTATGGAATTGTCAGTTGTTGTTGATACATAATCTTCCTTAGAATCTTCTACCCAGTTTTTCTTTTCCTTATCCCATTCGTAATATGTATATGTGCCTCCGTTCTCGGTGAAAACATACTCATACTTATTTCTTCCAATCCAGCACCATTCCTTGTAATCCCATTCATAATATTCTTCCCAATAGCCCTTGTTATCGGAATAATAATTGTACTTGGTGTCTCCTTCCCAATCATTCTTTTCATAGTTCCAGTAACAGCACTCATAATGTTTGACACCATTCTTGGTGTAATTTGAATACTTTTCATCACCTATCCAATTACCTTGGGAATCAGTTTCGTAATAGTAGGTTGACATTACAAGAATACCGTCAGCATCATATTCATGCTCTGATTTCCATGAGCCGTACCATGACCAGGTCTCATCATCCCATTCGTACTCGGCATATAGGATGCAATTTCCTTTGTCGTCATATTCATACACTTCCTTATAATCAATGCCGTACCAGTCTTTCTTGTTGTAATCCCATTCATATTCAGCATACAATAACAGATTGTCATTTGCGTCATAGGCCTCTTCTTCTTTTTCTGTGCCTACCCACTCGTTCAGATCATAGTCCCAGTCATAGTACGCGTGCATAATTTCATTGCCATCAGCATCATAGGCATATTCTTCCTTTCCATCTTCCTCTCCAACCCATGCTTCTTTAACTGTATCCCAAGAATAATATTCATCCAATATTAAATTGTTATCTGCATCATATCCCCAAATTTCCTTGTTCGTATAAATCCAGTCATTCTTTTCTGAATTCCATTTGTAACCGGTTTCGGTATATGTATAGGTTGCAAAGTCCCATACGATTTCATATTTTGTGTAATATTCCCATTCACCTTTGTCATTTAAAATATAGTAGGTGTATGTTGCATTATTACCGTCATACAAAATTATTTCTTTCTCAGTCAGGATTTCTTTTCCTTGAGCGTCATAATTATAATAATACCAATTTATTGGATCGCCAGCAGCATTATATTCATATTGCTCTCTCCACTCCTTAGCCCAACTCTTGTTCTCGGGGTTATAAACGGAGCAGATGATTGAGACGGGATAGCCACGTCCGTTATATCCGTATTCAGTCTTTACGCTGTCAACCCATTGGCCTTCTGAATAATTGTATACCAATTTGGTAAGAATGTATCCTTTTGTGTTATAGGTCCATTCAGTCTTTGTTCCGCTTGTCCATGCGTTTGCCTGAACATCCCAATCTGAATAATAAATAGAGAGAGATTTTTGCCCATTGTCATTTATTGTTCTTTCTTCAAAGTCATAGGGTATCCATGTGGCTATTCCTTCTGCATCGAGTCCATTACCGATGAACATCTCCCACTTGACGGCAGTGCCATACTTATTATATCCTGTTAAGTAGTAATAATATCCATCCCAAGTCTTTTTTGATTGGTTCCAGAAATAATAGTAATAGGCAATTTGTCGGCCAGCATCGTTATACTCATAGGTCTCTTTGGTACCATCAGTCCAGGTATCAAGGGTAATGTCCCAATCTTTACAGTATTCTTCAAGAACAGTAAGTTGAATCAGTTCCGGTTCTCCATATCTGTTTGAAACAATATACTTGTACTGATATTTCTCATGAGAATAAATCTGATTATTGTAATATTCCTCATACAAAGTTTGTTCTCCGTAGTCATCATATTCTTTCTTGTATTCGTATGTCAGAATCCAGTTTTTTATATCTGAATCCCAGTCGAAATCCTTCTGATCTGTAATCTTGAACTCCAGGTCCGTGGTCGTGTAATCTTCGGGCGCCAGAGCATACTTGAATTCTGATTTTGAGTATTTGACCCATATGAATTTTCCGTCGTTGTTCGGGTCTTTCTCTAAAGTTGAACAGATGATATATTTATCAGGTAAGTCAAGATCGGGGTAGTCTGCCAACTTGATATTCAGCTCTTTTTCAGTGTATGGCATGTAATCATTCATTTCACCACGTGATATTAATGATTCCTGATTGGCAAGCTCTTCTTTTGTTTTTGGCTTGTTGTAATAAATGTACCAGTCTGCAATTTGCAATGTGTCACCAAGATACTCATAGCCATACTTTCTGTTCAAGTAGAAAGACTCTAATGTTTCATCGTATAACAGGTATTCTTCGCTTATCCGATAATCTTTGGAATTGTACTTTTTGATTTCCTTGCTGTTAAGAACCCATTCTTTCTTGTCGTAATTCCATGCCCATCGGATTCTGGTATATTCTGTAGCGCTATCTATATATTTGTATTTGGAATATCCGTACCAGACTGAGTTTTCAGAATCATATACGTCATACTCATAGTGTGTATATCCTTCAGAGTCTGTACCGTAAACATAAATGTAACTAATACTCCAATAACCTTTGCCGTTTTCGTCTTTTTCCCAGTATGAAGTGGTTCTGCGAATTAGATTACCGTCAGGATACTGAAATTCATATTTTGAATAAGGCTCATAAATACCTGACTTATTTGCTTCGTAATTAACAGTTTCTATCGGGCGGCCTTGGTCGTCAACTTTTGATTCAGTCTCAACTCTCTCTCTAAGATTGCCATCCTTGTCTCTTGATTTGGTGCTTCTGCTTATAAGAATCCTGTTACTTCCGATAGTTTTATAAACATTCTCATAAAGATAGATATCGTATCTTTTTTGGGTGGCAGGATCAATATAATACACCTCTTCAGTACCGCCTGCAATATTATTATCAACTATTACTTTTGCATCAAACGGAATGGTTACAGGTGCAAATTCGCTTTTGTTAAGGATGTTATCCTTGTTTATGTAAGTGGTGATATATCCGGTAACATTTCCGGATGCGTCATATGTGTAATTTCTCTCAGCATAATCACTGAATTCTCCGGAATTGAAGTCATATTGGTATTTGACGCTGGTGAGTTCAAAATTGCCATTGGCATTGAATGGCTGGCTGAATTGGTCGGGGCGGGCCTGTGCATCTCTCATTTCAGCACGTTTGAATGCCTTGGACTGCAGATCTTTCTCAAGGGCTGTCTTTGACTGTCGGATTGTAGCGTGTGACTTCTGCTTGTCAATCTCATCCTGGTGCTTTATGAGGATTGACTGTCTCCTTAACTCTTTGGTATCCGGTTTGATCCTTGTTTTTGAAGCATCTTTAATTAACAGGCTCCTGGTATCAGAAACACCTGAATTATCATGTGATAGTCCGATATGCCGTTCTGTATCGTGTTTGACTGATTCAAACTGCTTTTTTGAACCATCATTTACTTTGATGCCTTTAATTGCATCACCTGCGGCAGTAGCAAATACGGTGGAGACCGTTAGCAATGCGATTGAAATGAGTAAAGTTTTCTTCATAAGCGTTAATGTTAAGAATTATAGTCCGATAAATATCATGTGCTTATTATATGTAGTCCTTTTCTTGCACTGTCGTGTTTTGCAATTATACATAAAAATAATTAAAAACGGCATATGCGGATGAAAAAACGAATGCTGTTGAAAACCGGTTGCGGGCTGTTGGATGAAAAATTTTTTTAAAATAGGAGGGAGGGGCCGGTGGCGAGTTTTTTTTATTTGTAACTTTGCAGAGCAAAAATCACACTTAAATAGAGTTTTTCCTTATGGATTCAAGCAATTCTTTCCTGGTCTTTTGTGGTACTAACACCATGTACCTGGCCAAAGAGATATGCGATTACCTTAACTGCCCACTGGGCAACATGAATGTGTCTCATTTTGCAGACGGTGAGTTTGCAGTATCGTATGAGGAGTCAATCCGCGGTAAGGATGTCTTCCTGGTACAGTCCACATTCCCCTCATCGGATAATCTCATGGAGCTTCTGCTTATGATTGACGCGGCCAAGCGTGCATCGGCCAAGTCAGTGAATGCCGTAGTTCCTTACTTTGGATGGGCTCGTCAGGACCGTAAGGATAAACCGCGTGTTTCAATAGGTGCCAAGCTGGTGGCCGATATGCTGAGTACCGCCGGCATAGACAGGCTGATTACAATGGACCTGCATGCTGATCAGATTCAGGGCTTCTTTGACGTTCCGGTTGATCACCTGTATGCATCTATGACTTTCCTGCCTTATATCCAGAGCCTTAAGCTTGATGAGTTGGTTATGGCCGCTCCTGATGTAGGCGGCAGTAAGCGTGCCAGCGCATACGCCAAGTTCCTGGATGTGCCTCTGGTCCTATGCCAGAAAACACGTACCAGAGCCAATGTGGTGGATGATATCCGCATCATAGGTGATGTACAGGGCAAGAATGTGGTAATTGTTGATGATATTGTTGATACCGCAGGTACAATCTGCAAGGCCGGTGATGTAATGATGGAGGCGGGAGCCAAGTCAGTCCGTGCGCTTGCTTCACACTGCGTCATGTCAGGCGATGCTCCCGTGCGTGTGGATAATTCACAGCTTGAAGAGATTATATTTACCAACAGCATTCCTTACCGCAACCCGGTTCCCTGCAAGAAACTCAAGCAGTTGTCTATTGCTCAGATGTTTGCAGAGACCATACGCCGCGTGATATCGAATGAATCTATCAGTTCACAATACTTAATCAAATAACAGCTTATGAGGAAATTTATTTTCATCGTGGCATCAGTTCTACTGGTTGCCTGTGGTGGTTCTGACAGTTATAAGATAAAGGGCTCCGTTGAGGGTGTTGCTGACGGCACAGTAATGACATTGAGCGTGTTGTCATATGACGGCATGGTTGATCTGGATTCGGCTGTAGTCAAGAACGGCAAGTTCATAATCAAGGGTGAGACCGATACCGTTGATGTGGCCGTTGTGACATTTGAGTATGAGGATGGTATGAGCGGTTGCCAGTTCTTCCTGGAGAGCGGTGTCATTGAGATGGAGATAGATGCCGTTAGGGGTGAACAGCATCTGGCCGGTACGCCTAACAATGAAGCTTACCAGAAGTTCTTTGATGATACTGATGACCTGAATGATGAGGCTGAGGAGCTGGAGGACAAGATCCGTGTTACACTGGCTTCACAGGGTGACTGCTCTGATTTGTACTTGCAGATGAATGACCTTCAGGAGCGTTTCAAGGCTTTGCTGGCCAATTCTATAGCTGATAATGCAGACAAGCTTTACGGTTATCAGCAGTTCCTGCAGAACTACACCATGTTTGAGCCGGAAGAGGCTGCAGAGCTGATTGAGAAGCTGTCTGACAAATTTGGTGATGATATGTCACTGATACAGCTTTCATATATGATAAACGCTGAGCTTAGCACCAGTCTGGGACATCCGTACATTGACTTTGAGGCTCCTATTCTGAATAACAAGTACAAGTTTGACAGTAAGGCATCCCTTTCATCATACGTTCAGAATAACAAGATTGTTCTACTTGATTTCTGGGCAAGCTGGTGTACTCCCTGCATGAATGAGCTTCCAAACCTTAAGGCTGCTTACAAGAGGTTCAAGTCAAAAGGCTTTGAGATTGTAAGCGTTTCAGTTGATGACAACACTGAGGATTGGATTCAGGCTGTTAAGGACAATGGCATGAACTGGGTTCAGCTCTGGAACGGTTCTGATGAGGATCTGGCAAACTCTCCTGCCATGCAGTACTCCGTTACTGCTATCCCGAGCACATTCCTGATTGATGCTGACGGCACTATCATAGGCCGCAACCTCAGGGATAAGGAGCTGGAGGACGCTCTTGAGGACTTCTTCAAGTAATTGATTTTTAAAGAGCAAAAAAAAGACGGCCCGACGGACCGTCTTTTTTTTTACATTTACTTATGGTCTTGTGATCTTGCGCATGACATCGTTGCGGTTCGAACTGAATTCCAACGTGTTTACTGCTATATAGTAGTTTTGCGGATCTATGCAGTTTTCATAAGCAAAGAGCAGGAATCCCTTGCGGTTGCTGTCATAGTTGAATGTCTTGGCCATATCGGCTATCTGACGTGATGTGAGCAAGCTTCCGCTGACAATCATCTTGGCCATTCTCTCACGCGTAGAATCAAAATCCTCATTCTTGAGTGCCTTGATTATGCTGCCCATCTCAGAGTTGTTTACTTTGTAGTAGGGCTCATCTCTGGGGCCGTCATATCTGTTCTCCTGAACGAATCTGATTACATTGTCACGGCTTGAGCTGTAGTCAAGAGTAGCCAACACCTTATAAAAGTTGTGACGGTCAACGCAATTGAAATATGCCTTCTTGAGGAACTTGACGCGGTTGGTGTCATAGCTGATAATGCGTGATACCCTTATTATCTGTTCTACGTTCATCAGGCCGCCTGTGCTGAATATCATATCGGCCATGCTGAGACGGTTGGAATCAAAAGATTCACGGGCAAAGGCGCGGATCACGTCATTGTCAACCACTTTCTTCTTGCGGCGCACGGGTTTGTTGTCCTGTACGTGGCCTGGACGGCGCGGATCATCCTGACGGATAAGGCGGTCATCGGCCCTGTTTTCTGTACGTGCTCTCCTTACTTCTCTGGACTGAGCCTGAATATTCTCTGTGCAAAGCAGAAGCGCTGCAACTGCAATGCCAATCATCATCATTCTCCGTTTCATAGCTGTAGTCTTTAAGTGGTTTTCTATCTAATAGACGCAGAGCCTGGAGAATTGTTAATTCTCAATTATGAACCACCTCTCTATCAAAGAAGTCCAGGAAGTATGGCCAGTTGGGGCCGGCCTCGTGTCCGCCGTGGTGCTGACGGTAGGTCAGGCGGCCATCCATAAGGCCGTTGTCCATGCCCGGGAACAGGTCTGTGCCCAAGCCCTTGTATCCCAGCAGCTCATATACGGCCGATGCCTTTGAGGCCGATATGAATGAGCCTACCACATCCTGCCACTTGTCACCGTTCCAGCTGCCGGTAGAGATAAAGCAGGCGCGCGGGGCACAGAGTGCTATCAGTTCATGCTGGTCAACGGGCATGTCGTTCTCAGTAAGAGGGTCAGCACCGTACTTGATGCAGTTGCCACATACCCAGTGGTACTCCTCATTGGATACTATGTTGCCGATGCTCTCACCGCAGTCGCGGCGCCATCCTGCTGCGCCGGCCTTGCCTGATGAGGCGATGAATCCGGCTGCGATGCGCTCCTCAAAAGCCATAGCCACGAGTGAAGCCTTGCCGTAGCGTGATACGCCCTCAATGGCGCATTTTGTGGCATCAAATGTCTTATCGGTCTCAAAGTAGTCTATGAGACGTGACAGGCCCCAGCCCCATGCGCGGAGTGAGCCCCAGTCGGTGGGCTGGCGGAACTGGCCCTTGTTGCAGAGTCCGATAATGCCGTTGGTAAGGCCTGAGCCTGCATCGGCCTGGATGGATGAGGGGTTGATGGTGGCTGCTGCCCATCCGCGCTCTATTACCATCTGCTGCCATGAGGTACTGCCGGCACGGGTGCGGGTGGGATCACCGCCTCCGAATCCGAACTCTATGATTACGGGCAGATTCTGCTTGCCCTCAGGATAAACCACATTGGCCTGGATCTCAACGGTTATTGCGGGATAGCTGGAGTTGTCTACTACACCTTTTAAATAACGTACTACTACGGGCGTGCCGGCAAAATCCTTTTTCTCCTCATTTGTAACCTCCCACGTTACGCCGGGTACGTTATCTGGGATGCGGCCATAGACCTCATCCTCAAACATTTTTACTATCTCAGGACGGCGAACCTTGTTCCACATCTTGGCGTTCTTGACTTTCTTGCCGTTCTCTGTTACCAGAGGATCGGGGTAGAAGGGGTAGGGGTTGGCTATCAGTTCATCATAGTTGGGGTGCTTGCTCTCATCCTGGCTGTTGGGCTGACGGCCTTCACGGGGCTGGTCAACACCTACCTTTGCCAGCATATCGGCATAATCGGCGGCTGCTATCTTGCGCAGACTGTCCTGGCTGGCGCGGTTACCGCCGCCAAACATCATGAACTGTGCATTGACTGTAAACGGGATGCAGGCAACAAGTGCTGCAACAATGATTCTTGAAGCTTTCATATTGTTTGGATAATTCTTGGTTATGGCAAAGATAGTATAAAAACAGAAACAGCCACCCTTTTTGTGGATGGCTGCTTCAAGGTATTTCTGTATCCGTTTATTCGGCTGTTGATTTGTACTGGGCGTTCAGTCCGTCAAGAACCTCGGAGGTGATGTTCAGACTCTCATCGGCAAACATCAGGCTGGCCTTTGAAATGATGAGATTGTAGCCCTTGGTCTTGTTGTACTCCTTTACGTAGTTATCAACGGCCTCACTAACCTTCTGTGCGTTGGCGTTGCTCTCGTTGAGGAGTTCCTGGCTGTACTTGTCGCTCTTTTCCTGGAGGCTCTGCTGTCTCTTGAGCAGGCGGTTCTGCTCTGATTCAGCACGCTCTCTTGATGAATATACATTGTTCTGAACCTTTTTTTGGAAATCCTGAACGTCTTTGTCAAGCTTATTGGCCTCTTCTTTCAGAACAAGGCGGTAGTTCTCCTCCTTGCGCATCATCTCTTCAGAAAGATCCTGATAGAAGGCGTAGTTGGCCAGCAGTGAATCAACATCAATATAGGCAATCTTGAGGCCTGATACTGCTACCGGTGACTGCTCCTGCGGAGTGGCGTTGTCAGTTGACTGTGAACACTGGCAGAATCCCATAATCATGGATGCTGATAGAACAATTGTAGAAACGGACTTGAAATTCATATCGTTTTTATTCGTTTAATTATTACTCTTTTCACTTACGGCCAAAGGATTGTTCTTCTGCGCCTGTTTGTCTTGTGATTCAACGCATCCCACTCCGTGCTTCCTCATAGCCGGGTTGCTCCCTACATGTATGTTGGGGAACTTTCCGTTCTTCTTGAGCAGGATGCTGACAGACAGCAATACGACTGCTGCAATTAGGAAAAGTAACACTATTAGAAACGTTTTCCACATACGAGTCGCAAAGTTATTGTTTTTAGTTGAAATAATGCTAATAATACTGTATTTTTGGAGTTGTTAAGAATTCAAAAAATATAACGGTATGAATAATATAGACTGGTCAAAGAGGGTGATGGACATTTTCTTGGAAATATGCAAGATACCGCGTCCGTCAGGTCATGAGGAGAAGATGGGAGAGTATCTGATGTCATTCGCTGCAGCCCGTGGACTTGCTGCAAAGAAGGATGATGTGGGCAACGTACTTATATCAAAGCCTGCTACTTCCGGTTATGAGGGTCGTCAGACAGTGATTCTGCAGGCACATCAGGATATGGTGTGTGAGAAGGATGCCACCCTGGACCATGATTTCATGACACAGCCTATAGAGACATATGTTGAGGACGGATGGCTCAAGGCACGCGGCACCACCCTTGGGGCCGATGACGGCATGGGTATAGCCATGGCTCTGGCTGTGCTGGACAGCAAGGAGATAGAGCACGGCCCTGTGGAGTGCCTGTTTACGGTATCAGAAGAGACAGGCCTTACGGGTGCGGAGAATCTTAAACCCGGAATGATGAACGGCAAGATGCTCATAAACCTGGATTCAGAGGATGAGGGTGAGATCTTTATAGGCTGCGCCGGCGGAATAAACACAAACGTTGAGTTCGATTTCAAGCCTGAGGCTGTTCCTGCGGGGTATTTCTTCCTGCGCGTGGGCGTGGACAAATTCCACGGCGGTCACTCGGGTGATGATATTCAGAAGGGCTTTGCAAATGCCAACAAGATTCTGGCCCGTTTTCTTAATACTGCTCTTGAAAAGTATGACCTTAGATTGATTTCTTTGAGCGGCGGTAATCTGCATAATGCCATTCCGCGTGATGCTACGGCCGTGATTGCCGTTCCTTTTGCAGACCGCGAGAAGATCAGGGTTGATTTCAACGTGTTTGCAGCAGAGGTGCAGGATGAGTATCACGTTACTGAGAAGGAGGCCAAGTTCTTTATGGAGAGCACCGATGCCGTTGCAACCTGTATTGATCCTGCTGTGGCACGCAATATAATACGTTCCGTATTTGCCGTATTCAACGGTGTCTATGCCATGAGCATGGATGTACCGGGACTTGTTGAAACATCATCAAATCTGGCGCGCATACGTACGGAGCAGGGTAAGGTCACTATGCTGGCCAGCCAGCGCAGCTCACTGGAATCAGGCAAATATGCGGTACAGGAAACGTTGGCGGCCTGCTTTCGTCTGGCCGGAGCAAAGGTGGAGCGTAATGACGGTTATCCAGGCTGGGCTCCCAATCCCAACTCAGAACTGCTGGATATCTCAGTGCGTACTTATAAGGAACTGTTCGGCAAGGATCCCAAGGTCAAGGCCATTCACGCAGGTCTGGAGTGCGGTCTGTTCCTGACTTCATACCCGGACCTGGACATGATCTCCATAGGCCCGACTCTGCGCGGCGTCCACTCACCGTCCGAGCGTCTGGAGCTTGCCACCGTCCCGATGGTGTTTGATCATTTGCTCGCTATTTTGCGCGAGATCCGCTGATCTTTCCCGCCAAAGTGTCCCACATCAACCCCGCTCACAACCCGTGCAGCGGGGTTCGTTGTGTTACACCCCCTCATCTCGAGGGTGTGTCCCACGCTCATCGGCCCCACAATACGCTCTATCGCGGGCTGTTGTGTTACACTTTGGCAAGAATCAAAAAAATGCGCCAAAAAGTACCAATAATTATGAAATATTGGTAACTTTACAGCAAACAATAACACTATGAAAACAACATCGGTAGCATTAGGGCCTCATTTTGAGGATTTTATCCAGGCCAGTATCCTTAGTGGCAGATACAACAATGCCAGTGAGGTAGTGCGTTCCGGTCTAAGACTTCTTGAAATTGAGGAGCAAAAGCTTGCGGCTCTCCGGTCTGCAATTCAAGAAGGAATAGACAGCGGAATTGCAGAAGATTTCAACCCAGACACATTTCTAAATACGATGAAGAATAGAAAGAATGGAAAACTATAAACTAACCGTTCAAGCAACCAAAGATCTATATAACATTTGGAAATACACAGTCAATACCTGGTCAGAAACACAAGCCGACAAGTATTATACCAAATTAAAGGCTGCTTTTGATGAGATTGCATCCAATCCTTTGACTAAAGGAAAACCATACGACCATGTCCTACCGGGATTACGGGCTTTACATGTAGAAAAACATATGGTATTCTTCCATCCCCAATATGAAGGAAACGTACTGATAATACGAATCCTTCACGAAAGCATGGACTTTGTCAGACACTTCTGATTAATGAACCCCGCTACACTGGTTGTTAGCGGGGTCGATTCGAGAAAAGTTGGCAAAAAGCATAATAATCAGTAGCGACCTACTTGTGTCTCGCAACGTTTGTAAGGAGAGTACCTGTATTCATCACGATCCCTCTGATATGCGATTTCGGCCCAAGCCCATGGGGTTGTTTTGCCAACCTCGTAGAAATCAACATGGAACTTGCCTTCATAATTGATAATGCCGGGATCTATTGTGAACAAATGTGCCCAAAACTCATCGGAATACCTGTATCCGTTTACTATTACCGTCGATGAATCGCCGATCTGAACCAATGTGGAAACAACATTAATAGAGTCGCCCACCACTTGATCGGATTCCCAACTGAAAGAAAGATTCATAGTATCTTTCATAGATGCTATGACCGTATATCTTCCATTTTTACTATATGTAGTGTCCTTGTTTTCAAAAACATGGTTCAATACTTCTGATACATATTGTGACGCCCAATTACCGGTAAGGGCTTCCAACTCATCATGAGTATCCCATTCGCGTCCTTCACAACCTACAAAAGCCACAAACGCAAATAACATGAATACAAAATATAATGCAATCTTTTTCATATCATCAGAATCTATAACTTACACCTGCCCTTAAACCAGGAATAATAAATAAAGAACTGGTACAATACTCGGAGCCATAACCCAGTTCTGTCAACAATCCTACATTTGTTTTTCCAAGTTTGACCCTCAAACCCAGAAATGTTACGTGCCAACGGATATCATTATCGCCTAATACTCCAAGATTTACTACTTCACCGGTTTTATCCCAATATTCACAGTCGTTTTTGATTTCACCTCCCAGAAAAGCTTGAGAATACATGCTGAAATACTTACTGTTTAAAATATGATATCTTATTCCCAGCATCAGATCCAGTTTTACAGCCGTCTCAACATCGTCCTTGGAATCAGAAGCCACACTTATATTCTGATAGTCTGCCCAATGCAGTCCCATATATCCCACAAGAGACAGGCGTTTTAAGAAACCTGCGTCTGCCAGTTTGTAAGACAGTTCTGCTGAAATGCTGGGATACAAAGTCGAATTGTATGACTCCTTACTCAAATCACTCAGGTTTGAATAATCGTAGTAAAAAAAGGAGTATCTGCCATATTCCAAGTCTGCCAGGGAGTATAAGCCTGGCGTGGATATTCCGATATTAAAATCAATGTCTCCCTTCTTTTCCTGTGCATTGACGGCAAGTGGCCGTACAAAAGACAAGGCTAATGTCAAAAGCAAGCAATTCCTCAAATGCATAATTGTATGAGTTAGTCCCCAAATGTAGGCACTTTTCAAAAAAGTACAAAAGGGGTCTGTCCCCAATTGTACTATTTTGGTTACTTTTGCATATTAACAAAAACGGACTATGGAGCGTAGCATAGAATATCTGCAATTGCTGGCCAAGAGTTTCCCGTCAATAGCGGCGGCATCAACTGAAATCATAAACCTTGAGGCTATTCTTAATCTGCCTAAGGGAACGGAGCATTTTGTGACCGATATACACGGTGAGTACGATGCGTTTGACTACGTGTTGCGGTCGGCATCGGGCGTGATACAGCAGAAGATTGAAGCGGTTTTCGGCGATGAGCTGAGCGTGGAGGACAAGCGCAGCCTGAGTGCTTTGATAAGCTACCCCGAGGCAAAACTGCGTGTGCTCAAGGCGGAGAATGAGAACCTGGATGAGTGGTACAAAGTTACGCTCATGCAGATGATTGCCGTGCTGACCCGAGTATCATCGCGCTACACCCGATCCAAGGTTCGCAAGGCCCTGCCCAAGGACTACGCGTACATAATTGAGGAGCTTATGCATGAGACACGCGGCACGTTCCTGTCCAAGCACAACTACGTGAAGGCGATTGTTGATACCATTGTCTCAACCGGCCGTGCAAGCCATTTCATAACCGCCATAGCCGATGTTACGCGTGACCTGGTGATAGACCAGCTCCATATCATAGGCGATATATATGACCGTGGTCCCGGCGCACACAGGATAATGGACATGCTCTGCAATTATCGCGATTTTGACATCCAGTGGGGCAACCACGATGTAGTCTGGATGGGGGCTGCCAGCGGAAGCGCCGCCTGTGTGGCCAACGTAATACGCAACAGCCTCAAGTATGCCGATATGAGCACACTCGAGGATGGCTACGGCATCAACCTGCTGCCGCTTGCCACCTTTGCAATGGAGACATACGCAAATGATGACTGCGCACTGTTCAAGCCCATCAAATCAGACCAGACACCGGCTGAAGACATGCCACAGACCCGCCTCCTCTCACAGATGCACAAGGCAATAGCCATAATCCAGTTCAAGATTGAAGCAGCTGTGATTGCACGTCATCCGGAATTCCATATGGATCACCGCCTGTTGCTTGACAAGATTGATTTCAAGAAGGGCACTGTTATCTGTAATGGCCGTGAGTACAAATTGCGTGACACCAATCTCCCTACTGTTGACCCTAACGATCCGTATAAGCTTACACCTGCTGAACAGAACGTGATAGACCGTCTGGTACACAGTTTCACCAACAGCAAGGCCCTGGCACGTCACATGGAGTGCCTGTTCGCCCACGGATCGCTCTATCTGGTGCATAACAACAATCTGCTTTACCACGGCAGTGTACCTCTGAATGATGACGGCACGTTTGCATCGATGGAGATACAAGGTGTTGAGTACAAGGGCCGCGAGCTGTTTGATACAATTGAGAAACTGGTCCGTACGGCATATTTCTCTACATCCGATGACGCCCTCAAGGAATACGGCAAAGACCTGTTCTGGTATCTGTGGTGCGGTCCCGTATCGCCTCCCTTCGACAAGAAGAGCATGGCCACATTTGAACGCTATTTCATTGAAGATGCCAGCACTCACGTTGAGGAAAAAGGCAACTATTACCGCCTAAAGAACCGCCGGGACATTTGTGAGATGATTCTTCAAGAGTTCGGCATAACCGAAATGGAGCACGCCCACATAATCAACGGACATATTCCCGTCAAGGCTGCCAGCGGCGAGAGTCCCATCAAGGCAGAAGGGCGTTTGCTCGTAATTGACGGCGGATTCTCCAAGGTCTATCATCAGCAGACCGGTATAGCAGGCTACACCCTGATTTACAATTCTCACGGTATGCGTCTGGTACGACATCGCCCATTTGAATCAATTCATGAATCAGTAGCACAGGGCATGGACGTAATTGCCGCCACTCAGGTGGTGGAATACACAGAGAACCAGATTCTTGTGCGTGATACAGACAAAGGCAAGCGCCTCATGGCTCGTGTTGAGGACCTGCGTGCCCTGCTCCAAGCCTACCGCACCGGCCTTATCCGTAACTAGTCCTTGCTCATCGGCTGGCTCGTTCCGCTCATCGGCCCCGCGCGCTTTCCCGCCAAAGTGTCCCACACCAACCCGCGTTATAACGTATTCTCACAAGGGTGAGTGTGGGACACATGCTCATTTCGCAGGTGTGTCCCACACTGAGGTGTCCCACAGACCTTGTGAGCGGGGTTGCTGTGGGACACTTTGGCGGGGTGGGTGGGCATCGGCAAAAAAAGTGAGCACAAAACTTGCAAATAACCATTCTATCTGACATATTTGCAATTGATTCTGACATCGAAATAGAGTTTGCCGATGTCCGGAACCAGAAATTGAATACCAAAAACCTAATTACAAACAATTATCTATGGAAAATGAAAACAGGTTCTTTTACCACATGTTCGCTAATGGTGACGATTCCCGTAATTTCATTACATCTTTGAAGGATTTCTACGCTGCATTCAACCGTATCGGTGTGTGCGCTGCCAATTCATCGGCCCGGGTTGTTTCTTTCTCTATTGAGGATACGCACCCTCACGTGCTTCTGTATGGAACGGAGCAGGATTGCGTCAAGTTCAAGAATGCTTATCTGACATCCACTTTAAGGTACATCGCAGCTAATCGTGGCAGCTTGTATGATGTATTTCTTCATTATGAACTATATCCCGTAAAATCAGATGATTATCTAAAGAATGTGGCGGTTTATACCATCTTTCAGGCTACTAAGGACGGAAAGAAAGTGATGCCATATGATTATGTGTGGGGTAGTGGATCGCTTTACTTCAGGTCCAATAATGCCGTTCCCATTTGGTACGTGGATAATAATGGAAATACAAATGATCCTAGGCCGATAAGCAGTTTGTCAGCCAGAGAGAAAGAGGCCATGTTACATACGCGCAAGAAAGTTCCCGATGATTGGCTGATATGTAACGGTTTTCTGCTGCCTGAGAATTATGTAGATGTGGATTTATTTGAATCCATTTATCAGACTCATAATTGTTACAGGGTCTTCCTGGCCAACAGCAAAAAGAAAGATGATGCGGTCGTCTCCAAAATGTCAAAGGTGAGGGGCTTGATGATAGAGGACCTGGAAGCACGAAAGATATGCGCGGCAGCGTGCTATTCACTTTTTCATAAGCATGATGCCCGATGGCTGGACACAAATCAACGATTGTTGCTAGCCAAGGAATTACGCGGGCAATACTATCTCTCATTCCGCCAACTGGCTACTTTGTGTCGACTCCCAGAAACTGAGATACGCAAGTACGTGCGCTAGTGGGTGCACTCATCGGTCCCGCAGCTTGCTCATCGGCCCTACGCGCTTTCCCCGCCAAAGTGTCCCACAACAACCCCGCTCACATCGTTCCTGAGCCTGCTCGTTGTGGGACACCCTCTCATTATGAGCCAGTGTCCCACACACACCCTAACGAGAATACGGTCTAACGCGGGTTATTGTGGGACACTTTGGCTAAAATGAGGGCCGATGTGGGCATTTTATCATCATGTATAGTCGGTACTATTAAATAAATACGTAATTTTGAGTCAGATGAATAATAACATATGGATTAATCCATATTCAATAACAATTGTATTTGATAAGAAACAGGAAAGAGAGTATATAAAGACATATTAATAATCAAGCATTAGCTATTATTCGCATTCAAAACAAAAGCCTCGCAAACTCTTGATTTGAACAAAATCGAATAAGAGCATTTACTGGGAGCAGTAGCTTCCGTTGCCACCTGATAGAGTTAATGCTCGCACCGTTTGGTGTGGGCTGGACTATAGGTGGTTACGGGGTTCATGCGAGGCTCCTCGTGAATGCGATAGAAAGGTCCACACCTTTCTTTTTGTCCGGTTAAGTGATTGATAGTTCGTGCGCAACTATCAATCACAATGGCAGGAAACTCTAGTCTAAATGCAGCTATTAAGGCTAAGAATAACGAGTTTTATACCCGTTTAGAGGATATCGAGGTTGAACTAAAACACTACAAGAATCATTTTAGAGACAAAACCATTCTATGTAACTGTGACGATCCACGTGTCAGTAATTTTTTTCATTATTTCAGCTATAACTTTGAACGACTCGGACTTAAGAAACTGATTACAACTTGTTATAAGAATCAGAATCGTGATCTGTTCAGTCAGAATGATAGTGAACGTGCTATCTGGCTGGAATACTATGGGGATAAGAATGGTAATCGTGTGCCGGATCCCGATGAAATAGGTATTCACTATTTCATTGGTGACGGAGATTTTCGTTCAGAAGAATGTATAGAATTACTGAAGCAGGCAGATATTGTTGTAACAAATCCTCCTTTTTCTTTGTTTCGTGAATATATCGGCCAGTTAATAAAATATGATAAGAAGTTTTTGGTTTTAGGAAATCAGAATGCATTGCACTATAAAGAGATATTTCCATCAATTAAAGATAACAAATTATGGCTTGGCTATACATCTCCGAAGCTATTTAGAATACCTGAGAATGTAATAGGAAAGTCTGTAAAAACAATTGATGGTATTAGATATCAGCAATTTGGTAACATTTGTTGGTTTACAAATCTTGATATTCAAAAACGTCATGAGGACCTAATTCTATATAAAGATTATTCTATAAATGATTATCCTTATTATGACAATTATGATGCAATAAATGTAAACAAGACTTCAGAGATACCAATGGATTATGATGGTATAATGGGCGTTCCGATATCTTTCCTTGAAAAATATAATCCGGATCAATTCGATATTATAGGTACTAGCACAATAGATATGTCAAAAGGTGCTCCGTATATTAATGGCCGTAGAATTTATGAACGTATTTTGATTCGCCGAAAAAAACTAGATAGGTGTGAGTACCATTTAGATAATAACAATCAGAGAATGGTAGCTGAAGGAGAGATTGATTTCGGAAAAGAATAATAGACTAACCTAATTACTTGAATATGAAGATAGAACTACACAAGATAACAGTCCGTGAGCTGACAGCTGGGTTCGAGGACAACAACGAGAACGGAGTACGTGCTTATGGAGGCAAGTTGGATGTGCGTCCGCCATATCAACGTGAGTTTGTTTATAAGGATAAGCAACGTGATGCTGTTATAGATACACTTACTCAGGGATTCCCTCTAAATGTGATGTATTGGGCAACGCGTGAGGATGGAACCTTTGAGATAATTGACGGTCAGCAACGAACTATCAGTATTTGCCAGTACGTAAATGGTGATTTTGCGTTTGATTTCCGTTATTTCCATAATCTGCAACCCGATGAGCAAGACCAGATACTGAATTATGAATTACAAGTATATATCTGTAGCGGAACTGACAGTGAAAAACTCAAATGGTTCAAGACTATCAATATCGCAGGTGAGGAGCTAACTGACCAGGAACTCCGTAATGCTGTATATGCTGGTTCTTGGGTGAGTGATGCCAAACGTTATTTTAGTAAGACCGGTGCTCCAGCTGCAAGGATCGGTGCTGATTATCTGAATGGATCTGCCATCAGGCAAGAATATCTTGAAACAGCGATTTCTTGGATATCGGACGGAAATATAGAACCTTATATGGCCAACCATCAACATGATGCAAGTGCCGCTCCTCTTTGGCAGTTTTTCCAATCCGTTATTACCTGGATTGAGACATCTTTTCATCCTTCCAAGGAACGTAAAAAGATAATGAAAGGTGTTGACTGGGGACCCCTTTATAAGCAGTACAAGGATGAGGTATTTGATGCTAAGGAAATAGATTCAGTGGTAAAGAGACTTATTCTTGATGATGATGTAACCAAGAAATCTGGTATCTATCCATACATCCTTACCGGTAAGGAAAAGTATCTGTCAATACGTGCCTTTACTGATGCGCAGAAACTCTCCGCATATGAGTATCAGATGGGTATCTGTCCTGATTGTGGAAACCATTTTGATTTGTCACAAATGGAAGCTGACCACATAACTCCTTGGCACGAAGGTGGCAAAACTACAGCTGATAACTGCAAGATGTTGTGTCGTGAATGCAACCGTCGTAAAGGAGGTAGGTAACTAATGATTTAGTTTGCCAAAGTGTCCCACGCTGACCCCCGCGAGAATACGTTCTGACGCTGGTGAGCGTGGGACACACCCTCAAGATGAGGGGGTGTAACACAACGAACCCCGCTACACGGGCTGTGAGCGGGGTTGATGTGGGACACTTTGGCGGGAATTACAGTATTCCCTTCGAAGAAGGAAGAATGTAGTTCCAGATGTCTCTTCTTACGGCCTGCTTGAGGGCGCGGGCAAAGGCTTTGAAGATGGCCTCAATCTTGTGGTGCTCGTTGTCACCCTTAGCCTGGACGTTGAGGTTCATTGCGGCGGCGTCAGATAGCGACTTGAAAAAGTGCAGGAACATCTCGGTGGGCATATCGCCAACCTTTTCACGGTGAAATTCCGCATCCCAGACAAGCCAGCTGCGGCCTCCAAAGTCCAGCACTACCTGAGCCATGCAGTCATCCATGGGCAGTGCGTAGCCGTAGCGCTCTATGCCACGTTTATCACCTAATGCCTTGCGGATGCACTCGCCCAGCACGATTCCGGTATCCTCGATCGTGTGGTGCTCATCAACATTCAGATCTCCCTTGACCTTGATGGTCAGGTCCATGCCACCGTGACGGCCTATCTGCTCCAGCATGTGGTCAAAGAATCCCAGGCCGGTGCTGATGTCGCACTTGCCAGAGCCGTCTATGTTGAGCTCAACCAGGATGTCAGTCTCCTTGGTTGCGCGGTGGGCCGATGCACGGCGCTCACCTGCAAATATAAACTCAGCCACTTTCCACCAGTCGCGGCTTGCAAAGGCGCAGACGGATTGCAAATCTGATGGCAATGAATCAGCGCTGTCCTGCAGCAGGACGGCACGGCAGCCCAGGTTGCGGGCAAGTTCCACGTCTGTGGCGCGGTCACCTATCACATAGCTTGCAGCCAGGTCATAATCATCGGTCATGTATTTGCCGAACATGCCGGTGCCAGGCTTGCGTGTGGGGGCGTTGTCCTCAGGGAAATGTGGGTCTATGAGTATGTCATCGAACTCCACGCCTTCACCTTTCAGAGTATTCAGTATGAAGTTGTGGGTGGGGTAGAAGTCCTTTTCAGGGTATGACGGGGTGCCCAGTCCGTCCTGGTTGCTGGCCATAACGAACTCAAAGTCTGTGTGCTCACGCAGGAAAGACAGGCTTTTGAATACTCCCGGTACAAACTCCAACTTTTCAAAGCTGTCAAGCTGCTCGTCGGACGGCTCAACAATGATTGTTCCGTCGCGGTCTATGAATAGGACTCTCTTTTTCATTTTACGTTAGCGTTGGCTTTGGCTACCAAAGTTATTAATAATTATTGAGTGCATCAAGCAGGGCGTTATTTTCAGGAACGGTGCCTACTGTAACACGAAGGCTGTTCCCGCAAAGGGCTATTTTGCTGCGGTTGCGTACAATGATTCCGCAGTCAACCAGATAGTCATAGGTTGCCTTGGCATCCTTTACGCGGGCCAGGAAGAAATTGGCGTCTGACGGATAGACCTTTATGGTGCAATCCAGTTTTGCGAACTCATCCATCAGGCGGGAACGCTCTTTCAGTATGGAATTAACCCAGTTTTTGACGCGGTCATACTGCATAACCTCCTCCATGGCGCGCTGCTGCGTAAGCTGGTTGATGTTATATGGGTATTTTACCTTGTTCATGATCTGGATTATCTCAGGCTGGGCGAATGCCATACCCAAGCGTATTCCGGCCATGCCCCATGCCTTGGAGAATGTCTGGAGTACAATCAGGTTGGGGCGGGACTTCAACTGCTTAAGGTATGAGGGCACGCCTGCAAAGTCAATGTAAGCCTCATCTACAATAACAATGCCGTCAAAGCTGTCGAGCACCTTGTCAATAACCTTGCGGTCAATGTTATTGGCCGATGGGTTATTGGGTGAGCAGAAGAATACCAGCTTGGTATTTGCGTCAATGGCAGTCAGGAGTTTATCGGCGCAGGGCTGGAAGTTGTCATCCATGAGCACGCGGCGGTACTCTACGTCATTGATATCGGCGCAGACTCCATACATTCCGTAAGTGGGCTCAATGGCCACGGCGTTGTCTATGCCCGGACGGCAGAATATGCGGTACATAAGGTCAATGGCCTCATCGCTGCCGTTGCCTAGGAAGATGCTTTCAGCCGGTACACCCTTGATTGCTGCGATGCGTGTTTTGAGGTCGCGCTGCAGCGGGTCGGGGTAACGGTTGAAGGGGGCGTTGTAGGGGTTCTCATTTGCATCGAGGAACACCTTTGCGTCCTTGCCCTGGTACTCGTCACGTGCCGATGTGTAAGGGCTCAGGCTCCAGATATTGGGTCTTACAAGTTCTTGTAACGGTTTCATAGTTCTTTAAGTCGCAGGGTTACTGCATTTTTGTGGGCATCAAGGCTTTCACCCGCTGCCATTGTTTCAATAACGGGGCCGAGTGAGGCCAATCCTTCACGGGTCAGTTCCTGGAAGGTTATCTTGCGCATAAAGCTGTCAATGTTCACGCCTGAATATGCCTTGGCATAGCCGCTGGTGGGCAGGGTATGGTTGGTGCCCGATGCATAATCGCCCGCACTCTCGGGTGACCATGGGCCGATGAACACTGAACCTGCGTTGACTACGCGCTCTGCAAGTTCGTTAGCATTTGCCGTCTGGATGATCAGGTGCTCGGGAGCATACTCATTGGTCATCTCAATGATCTCATCATCGTTACGGAGCAGAATCATGCGGCTGTTCTGCAGTGATGCCTCAGCAATCTCATTGCGGGGCAGCAATGCTACCTGACGGTCAACCTCAGCCTGAACCTTGTCAATGAATTCTGCCGATGTGGTGAGCAGGATAACCTGGCTGTCACGTCCGTGCTCGGCCTGTGAAAGTAGGTCTGCTGCCACGAATGCGGGATTGGCCTGGGCATCGGCTATTACCTCAACTTCCGATGGCCCCGCGGGCATATCGATGGCCACGTCCTTGAGTGATACTATCTGCTTGGCGGCGGTTACGTAGGGGTTGCCGGGGCCGAATATCTTGGATACCTTGGGTACGCTCTCTGTTCCGTATGCCATGGCGGCGATAGCCTGTGAGCCTCCCAGTTTGAAGAAACGGTTTACGCCTGCCACCTGTGCTGCATAGAGTATGGCGGGGTTTACGCGGCCGTCACGTCCCGGAGGAGTGCAGAGAACAATCTCCTGGCAGCCTGCGGTGCGGGCGGGAATGGCCAGCATCAGTACGGTTGAGAAGAGTGGTGCTGTGCCGCCGGGGATGTAGAGGCCTACCTTGGTGATGGGCACTGCTTTCTGCCAGCAGGTTACGCCGGGAGTGGTTTCAACTTTGGAGAGTGAAGGCAGTTGGGATTCATGGAACTTGCGGATGTTCTGTGCGGCGCGGTCTATTGCGTTGCGCAGTTCAGCAGGAACCAGTGCAGCAGCCTCATCAAGCTCAACCTGGCTTACGGCAAGTGAATCAAGGGCAACCTTGTCAAACTGGAGCTCATACTCCTTGAGAGCCTTGTCACCACCTTTGCGTACAGTGTCAAGTACAGACTGGACGCGCTCGTACAGCCCCTCCACGCTCAGCGCGGGTCGGGATAGGAGGTCCTTCCAATCAAACTTATTTGGGTTCTTTGCTATTTTCATCTTATTACTTTGGCGTTGGCGTTGGCTTTGGCTACCATACGGTGCGTGACTTTCGGACCAAAGGTCCGCTAAAAGCCAACGCCAATGCCAATGCCAACGTTTTACAACTAGAGGATCATCTTTTCAATGGGGAGAACAAGGATGCCCTCGGCACCGGCGGCTTTAAGCTTGCCTATTATCTCCCAAAAACGTTTCTCATCCAGCACGGTGTGAACGGAACTCCAGCCCTTTGTGGCAAGAGGCATAACTGTGGGGCTCTTTATGCCCGGAAGTTCAGCCAGGACCTCGCTCATACGGTCATCAGGGACGTTCATCATGATGTATTTCTTGCCCTGGGCGGCCTTGACTGCATCAAAACGGAACAGCAGCTCATCAAGGATGGCTTTCTTCTCAGCGTCCATGTTGGGGTTGCCAATCAGGAGAGCTTCGGACTGCATTACTACCTCAACCTCACGCAGGTTGTTGCTTACCAGAGTTGAGCCTGAACTTACTATGTCAAATATTGCATCGGCCAGACCTATGCCCGGAGCAATCTCAACGGAGCCTGTGATGACGTGAGTCTCAGCCTTGATACCCTTTTCCTTGAGGAAATTGTTCAGGATGCCGGGGTAGGAGGTGGCAATCTTCTTGCCGTTGAACCATTCAACGCCGGGATACTCAACTGCTTTCGGGATGGCCAGAGAGAGGCGGCAACGGCTGAATCCAAGACGCTTGATGATATCGGCCTTCTCGGCACGCTCCACAAACTCGTTCTCACCTACTATACCAACATCGGCCACACCGCCGGCAACAGACTGCGGTATGTCATCATCACGAAGGAACAGGACCTCTACCGGGAAGTTTCCGGCCTGCACCAGAAGGGTGCGTTTTGATACTCCCAGGCTGATGCCTGATTCCTGAAGCAACTCCATTGTCTCGTCGTATAAACGACCTTTAGACTGTACAGCTATTCTCAACATATTGTAAATTGTTTTAAATCTTGTAATTAAAAGAGGCTCACCGTAAATCGGCAAGCCTCTTGTATAATTATACATCAATCATAGCCTACCGATCAGGATCTGCAGGTATGATGGTGGTGATATGATACTGTATAACTTTTCATTTCAAGCGCAAAGGTACGCTCCTTTTTTGTATTATGCAAGCCAAACGGCGTTTTTTATACACTCAGCGAGAGCCCTGTCAGGAGGCTTGATTTGGTCAGCTTATAAAAAAGGTGTATTTTTGCGGCGAAAAACAGAATTTTAAACAGATTCTTGTAATCTTGTTTGTGTTCCGTAATGATGGAAGAGATCAAATACAACGGACCTGAAATGAACATCAGAAAGCTGCTTGTCCTGCTTTTTACCGCAGTTCTGATTCTTGTCCTTTTTCTCACCAGAACCAGGTGTCAGGCACCGGCGGAGGAGAGTGAGGAGGAAACCGTCCAGGCTCCCCAGGAATTCCTTTATATATCACCCTATGATTCCCTGTTCCGTCTGTACGCAGACAGCGTATGTGACTGGAAGATGCTGGCTGCCATTGCCTATGTGGAGTCTAAATTTGATACTGCAGCCAAGTCATACAGGGGAGCGCAGGGGCTGATGCAGATAATGCCGGTCACCTACAGGCATACACTGGCCAAGATGGGGGTGCCTGATACTATGGCGCAGAATGTGGAACTGGATGTGATGGTGGCGGTACGTTATCTTGATGAACTGAGTGACATGTTCGGCTTCATTAATGAGAAAGAGAGGATCAACTACATTCTGGGTAGTTATAACGGAGGGCAGAGCCATATTTTTGACGCAATGAGGATAGCGCGCAAGAGGGGCATAAACCGATACAGTTGGAACAGCATAACTCCAATATTGGAATCATTGAATGATCCTGAGGTCTATACTGACAGCGTGTGCCTGTCGGGCTCTTTTGATGCTACGGAAACCCTGCAGTATGTAAGACGTGTAAAAAGAATATACAGTGAGTATAACAGGCTGGAGCTTATGTTCATGGCCTTTGAAAAATTAGCTGAAAACAATAAGGAATGAGATACATTATAACAATTGACCAGCGGACCTCTTCATCCAAAGCTCTGCTGTTTGATGAAAAACTGAATCTGATAGACTACAAGATAATCCCGCATCGCGTTAACCATCCCAAAGCGGATTGGGTGGAGGCCGATGCCGAGGAGATTTACGCCAATACTGTTGCAGCCGTCAAGCAGCTTGCCTTGCCGCAGGAGAGCGATGCTATATTTTCAATATCATTGGTTAACCAGCGTGAGACGGTGGTGGTGTGGGATAAGAAGACCGGCAAACCGGTCTATCCGGCTGTTATGTGGCAGTGCCGTCGCGGAGCCGCTTTCTGTCAGGAGCTGATAGAAAAGGGTTATGAAGCTACTATCAAAGAGCGTACAGGACTTATTCCTGATACATACTTCTCAGGCAGCGGAGTGAAATGGATCCTGGACAATATCCAGAGTGTAAGGGAACGTGCCGAGAGAGGCGATGTTATTCTGGGAACCATTGATACATGGCTCATTTGGAAACTTACACGCGGTAAGGTCCATGCTACTGATTATTCAAATGCATCACGTACGCTGCTGTTCAATATCAATACTCTGGAGTGGGATCCCGATATCCTGAGGGTTTTTACCATTCCTGCAAGCATGATGCCTGAGACAAAACCTTCGGACAGCATATTCGGTGAGACCGATTTAGAAGGCTTACTGCCTCATCCTGTGGAGATTGCAGGAGTGCTTGGCAACTCACACGGCGCACTGATTGGGCAGCTCTGCTTTGAACCGGGTGAGGGTAAGACTACCTATGGCACTGGTTCATCAGTCATGTTCAACATAGGTGAGGCTCCTGTCGCTGCTCCAAACGGAATGGTCTGCTCAGTGGGATTCTCTTTATTTGACCATACCTATTATGTGCTTGAAGGTCATGTGCATTCATCGGGTGCCGTTCTGGACTGGATTACCGATAATCTGCGTCTGGTGGATTCAAATGATGATACACAGACTCTTGCACTTAGCGTTCCTAATAATGGCGGTGTCTATTTTGTACCCGCATTCAACGGATTGGGTTCACCCTGGTGGGTACCTGATGCCAAGGCTATGATATGCGGTCTTACCATGCAGGCCACGCGTGCCCATGTGGTAAGGGCTGCGCTTGAATCAATAGCATATCAGGTGGCCGATGTGGTGGAACTGGCTACACGTGATCTCACAACACCTTTGCGTGAACTCTGCATAGACGGTGAGTCTGCCAAGAATGACTTCCTGATGCAGTTCCAGGCCGATATCCTGGGATTCCCGGTAAAGAGACTGGGATTGGAAGAGGCTTCAGGACTGGGTTCTGCAATATTGAACTGCTGCGCATGCGGAATCTTTACCTCGATTGAGCAGATCAAGGAAGTCCGTAAGATCAGTGAGATTTGCCTGCCGGAGATGAAGCCTGAGGAGCGTATCCGCAACCGTCAGGGTTGGCTGCAGGCCGTCCACACCGTAATGCTCAGTGCCAAACACTAACGTTGGAAGGCGCGGGCCATTTCCAGCTTGTCCTCATTTTCCTTGATTGACTGGCGCTTGTCATACTCGTGCTTGCCGCGTGCAAGTGCGATGACCAGTTTTGCCAGGCCTTTATCACCGATGAAAAGGCGGGTGGGGACGATGGTGAATCCGGGGTTCTTGCTGTCAGAAGCCAGTTTTTTCAGTTCCTTTTTAGTGAGCAGCAGCTTGCGGTCACGCTTGGCCTCATGGTTGTTGTATGAGCCGTAGAAGTACTGCGCTACATGCATGCCTTTTACCCACAGCTCACCGTTTATGAATGTACAGTACGTATCGGCCAGACTGGCTTTAGAGTCACGGATGGATTTGATCTCCGTTCCGGTAAGCACAATGCCGGCTGTGTACGTGTCAATCAGTTCATAATCAAAGGTGGCACGTTTGTTCTTGATGTTTACGCTCTTGGAAGCGGTACGCTTGGCCATCGGGGTGTATCAGAAATCAAGCTTGACTTTTGTTGATACGGACAGTCCGGGAACCGTCTGCAGATAAGGTCCTTTGGGGTTCTTGGTGTCCTTGGCGCGAAGGGTATCGGGAGTCATTATATGGACTGTAAATTCCTCTGAACGCAGCCTGTCAAGGCGTGCAAGTATGGTGTCGCGGCGCTCCTGCTCAGCGGGGTTGGCGGCTGCATCCCTTAGTGTGGAGAGGTCATAGTTCAGGAAAGACTGGGTATAATCGGGATTCAGGCTCATATCGCAGTCGGGGATATCGGAATAAAGCCTCATGAACAGTGTATCGTTCCTGAATGTAATGGGATACAGATGAAATTCTGCTTTGCAGTTAGATCTGGGAATAAAGTAAACGGGTGAAATGTTTATCAAATGACCTGTAGCCCAGATGGAAGGATATGTTGCCTCGTTAAGCTGCATCACCGCAAATTTGTAGTAGTAGTTCATGGTGTCTGAGGGATGTGAATCTTCAACCTTGCTTTTAGGGATGATGCGTACCTCATTCAGAGTGATGGTGTTGTTGTCCATTGAGCCGATAGCCTCAAGGGTCATGGTTGCAATGACGCGCTGGCCTGACTTCAAATCATTTGCTGCAAGATCTGCTGAATCAACCAGATTCTTGAAAATAAGAGATTCATTCAGAATATCTGTGACAAGTGTCACTCTGCCGTTGTTGTTGAGCTTGATTGTGCCTACCCTGTAGAAGGTTTCAGTATAAGTGGAGGGCTCAAGCGGATCGCAAGCCAGGAACATGACCGATGCAACACATGCGGCAAACAAAGTGCGCATTATATTTCTTTTCATAACTGTTCAAAAAAATGAATGATTTCACGTGCAAATTTATGAAAGATAACACAAGTTCTATCTTTAGAAATTGAAAAAAAGAGTAAATTCGCGGCTGATTACGGAATCAGTTTTTATAAAACCATAATTCACCTATGATTTACTCAAAAGAAGTTGAAAACATGTGCGTGGTCCAGAAAGGTCCCAAGCACGGTCCCGCTCCCATTCCGGAAGAGGGTAAGTGGATCAAGGCCAAGGAGATAAAGGATATCTCAGGCTATACCCACGGTATTGGTTGGTGCGCTCCTCAGCAGGGTGCATGCAAACTGTCACTCAACATCAAGAACGGTATCATCGAGGAGGCTCTCGTTGAGACTATCGGTTGTTCAGGTATGACTCACTCAGCCGCTATGGCTGCTGAGATCCTTCAGGGCAAGACTCTGCTGGAGGCTCTGAACACTGACCTCGTTTGCGATGCTATCAACACCGCTATGCGTGAGCTGTTCCTGCAGATTGTCTATGGCCGTTCACAGAGCGCTTTCTCAGAGGGTGGTCTGATTATCGGCGCCGGTCTGGAGGACCTCGGTAAGGGTCTGCGCAGCCAGGTTGGTACCATGTACGGCACCAAAGCCAAGGGTGTTCGCTACCTTGAGATGGCTGAGGGTTATGTAAACCGCATCGCTCTCGATAAGGACGATCAGGTTTGCGGTTATGAGTTCATCAACTTTGGTAAGCTCATGGATGAGATCAAGAAGGGCACTGATGCCAATGAGGCTCTCAAGAAGGTTACTTCAACCTACGGACGCTTCAGCAAGGAGGCCGGTGCAGTTAAGATTATTGACCCCCGTAAAGAATAAGGAGATACTACTATGATTAGAGAAGTGAAATTCGAATCACAGGATCGCCGCATGAAGCAGATCCTCGCTGCTCTTAAGGAGCATGGAATCTCCTCAATTGAAGAGGCTAACCAGATTTGTGACAGCTATGGCATCGATCCTTACAAGGCTTGTGAGGAGACTCAGCCTATCTGCTTTGAGAACGCCAAGTGG